>JBOZRS010000103.1:0-2403 GCA_050789065.1 Microvirga sp. | reverse complement strand
TTCCGGGTCTGGGCCGAAGTTTCGGGCGTCGCTCCTGGCGCCTGATCTGAGGCTCGGGAGCAGCGGCTCCATCTCTAGCGGTTAACCTGACGATGCCGCGCCGCTCACTGAACCAGAATTCGACCGTATCGCCATGGCTGTCGATGGCGCGGTAGAGATACATCCATCGCCCGCGCACCTTGATATACGTTTCATCGATATGCCATTTCCTTCTGACGGGACGCTTGTGTCGATTGAACCGCTCCAGCAGTTCGGGTGAGTAACGGACAACCCAGCGACCGACCGTGGCGTGGTCGACAACGATGCCTCGCTCGGCCATCATCTCTTCGGGATTTCGGAGGCTGAGGCTATAAGCGAGATACCACCGGACGCAGAGCAGAATTACCGATCGATCGAATTGCCTGCCCTTGAACATCCCGCATCACCCTCTCTCGCCAGGGCAGGCCATAGCTCCACAAGAGGAAAGAAAGAGTTGCGACAGAGCCTGTGGAAGACCAACACGGCTTTCCGTTGGGGCCAGACGGCAGCATGACACGACCCATGCTGCTCTCCTAGCCTGACGGAGCGTCCCTCGCCGGGACGCATGGCGCGGATCAGGCCGCTCCTGAAAATGTGACGCTGTCGGCGATCACGAGGATCACTGCGGCCGATCCACCATCCGACGCCACCATGCGGCGATCACGTCCATCGACCGCGGAGAGAACTTTGAACCCGGCGAGAACGCAATTCGAAGCAAGCTGCTTGACTAACGCGATTAGAGAACTTTTTAAGAGGCAGGACCACTACCTCTTTGGCACTGCAGACGCCCTATTGTTACGGGGCGAAATCTGCTCCGGCCGATCCGATAACTATTACAGGTGCGTCTTTGTTATCGATGAAGTGACCATCGAGGTAGGGAAGTGCAGACAGTTTGAAGGATAAACCTACACCAAACCACCATTCGCGGGGTTGCCGCAACTCGTAGGTTTTATAGCCCGCTATTTGTGCCTCAGGTGACTCTAGAAAATCATGATTTGAGTTCAACGCGACTCGCTGCCTCGCATCCCACAAGTGCACGTCTTGGATTGAACCAGAATTTTTGTAGCCGGCGATTTGTTCGTATCCAAGAAAGACGCGGATCAGCTTCATCCGTTTGCCATCGAGTATTACAGGACTTGGTTTCATGATGTGAAACCATCGAGCGAATCCTGGGCGCATCGTGATTTGAGTACCCCAACCAAAGTGGTTGAATCCGAAAAGACCGCCATCTTCTGCTGGGGGGTTCTCTTGTACCACTGCGTTCCCGTGTACCCAACTAGCCGTAAACCCGACCATTTCGGTTCTCCTTCTGGAAAACGTAGCTTCGCAGTTATATCAGAATTCCGTATGGGTGAAAACGTAATAGTTTAGGTCGGAGACGGGGATGTCACGTTAACTGACACCGAACGCATCGAGCGCAACTCGACTGCTTAACTGGCTCAAAAGATGAGGCCCGCCGCGGCTTTCCATTCCGCCATGGCATTGAGGCGGTGCAGGTGGGTGGCAAGGGCAGAGCAGTGGGAACAGGGCGGAACGAAGAGATTGCGGATGGCAGAAAACACCGAGGTGGACCTCTGTAGCCCTCCCGGTGATCGGAAGCCTTGCATCACGTGTTCTCGCCGGCGCAGCGGCAGATGTGAATTCTCCGCACGATTATTCAGGCCTTTGTGCGAGCGATGCTCGGTTCTTGGTATAATCTGGCGGCGGGCAGCGGCGTAGGAGCCGAGTTTGTCGGTGATCATCCGCCGAGGAGGACGGCCCTGCTTCTTCAATAGACGCTTCAACAAGCGCTTAGCGGCCTTGGTGTCGCGCCGCGTCTGGACGATCTCATCCAGCACGTAGCCATCCTGATCGACGGCACGCCACAGCCAGTGCTTCTGGCCAGAAATGGTGATCACAACCTCGTCGAGATGCCAGATGTCGCACCGGCTCGGCCTCTTGCGTTTGAGGCGCCGAGCATAGTCCGGCCCAAACTTCAGAGCCCAGCGACGCACAGTCTCATAGGAGACGACGATGCCACGCTCCAGGAGCATCTCTTCGACCAGTCGCAGGCTCAGCGGGAACCGGAAGTATAACCAGACCGCATGGGCGATGATCTCGGGGGCACCGTTGCATTAACCTCGGCAGTGTAATCCGGATCGGCCAATCGAGGGCCATCCTGTTGTCGATCTTCAAGCGCCGCCGTTGTCCGGTCGCAATCATCCTGCTGTGCGTGCGCTGGTACTACAAGTACGGCATCAGCTATCGCGATCTGGCTGAGATGATGTCCGGGCGCGGTGTCGCCGTTGATCCAAGCACGAGCTTTCGTTGGGTCCAACGCTCTGCCCCGGAGCTTGAGAAGCGGGTGCGACCATACCAGGGTCATCGTTCAGGTTCGTGGCGGGT
>JBOZRS010000013.1:0-4267 GCA_050789065.1 Microvirga sp. | reverse complement strand
GGCGCGACCTCGACGGAAAGATTCTGCTGCGCGTCGTGCCTGGAGTCGAAGAAGGGCTCCACGGTGACGGTCGATTTGTTGTCGAACAGAATGATCAGCTTTTCGCCGACGTGGACGAGCGTGATCTTCTCGTTTGCGACCGCAGTGAAATCGACCTTGGCCTTTTGGTCGTAGCCCAGATTGACCACCACCGCCTGATCGGTGAGCGGCTTGGCGATCTTGAATATTCGGGCGGGGGCGGAACTTGGGGAACTCTGGGAACCAGAAATCTGGGCAACCTGAAATTGTGCATTCATCCTACTTCACTCCGCCGAGGCCGGGCTGTGGTACCAGAGCTTCAAATTTGCAAAAATTATTCCGAAAATTTGCCACATTAGGCTATTGTTAACTGCAACTAGGGTCAATGAAATCAATTGGTTAATGGACAGTTTCCCGATTGATGTAGTAAACAGGTGACGCCTTGAAAAAGGCTGAGAAATGAGCGGTTTGTGCTGAGGTGGGGTCGCTGATGGCGGGAGCAAAGGTACTATTTTCCGCTATCGCGACATTGGCTGTCGGCTTTTGCGGCGCGGCCCTGGCAGAAGACCAGCCCCGGATGGTCGAGCGAACGGTCAAATCCGTTCCAAACCGGGACACCCGAATCGGGATTTATCTCAACGTCCTGCCTGACTGCTCCTCCGGCCCGCTTCCTACAATCAGGCTCCTGAACCCGCCGGCAGGAGGCAAAGTCGTGATCAAGACCGCCAAGGTGAAGGCCACAAATTACAAGGCTTGCCTCGCCCTGGAGGTCCCCGGCTATGTCGCGTTTTACAAGTCTTCGCCCGAGTTTCTTGGCGACGACGTCCTGACGATGGAGGTCAAATACGCGGGCGGCCGCACGGAGATCCAGAAGATTACGGTCAACGTGGCCACCGCGGGGGCGCAGCAAAGAATTTAGGTATCCGCAACCCAGGCCAAGTGAGTCCGGGGCCACACTTACTCGGCGCCATCTTCAAGCAATGGGCGCGGCCTATCGCATTGTCACTCGGCGTGAGAGGGCCGACTGGAAAGACGCCATGAACGGCGGCGAGCGAAAATCCCGGGCAATGAGGTAAGCAAAAACGCCGATCGTCACTTCTGGCGGAATGACTGGTTGAACGACATGATCAGCGGACCCACGATATATTCAAACGCGGTTCTCTGCACGGTCGGGATCATGACGGTCGCGGGCATGCCCGGGTAGAGGCGGATATTGGGCAGCGCCGCAAGCTCGTTCTCGTCGATGCGCACGAAAGCGGTGTAGTAAGGATTGTTGGTTTTCGGGTCGGTGAGACGATCGGCCGAAATTTGAATGACCTCCCCGTGAATGACGGGAATGATGCGCTGCTTGTATGCCGTCAAGTGAACTTCGGCGCGCATATTCGGGCGGACGTCGCTGATATCTTCAACCGCGATCTGCGCCTCGATAGTCAGAAGATCCTGATCGGGCACGATATCGAGGATCTTCTCACCGCGTTGAATGACGCCGCCAACCGAAAATACGGAAAGACCGACTACGCGCCCGCTGTACGGTGCGCGGATCTCCATGCGCCCGAGCACAGCCTTGGCGTTCATGGCTTTCGGGATCACCTCCAGCATCTTAGCCTGGGTGTCGCGTAAATCCTTGGTGACTTCGGTCATCCGGTCATTGTCGAGCTGGGCGATCTGCTGTTGCTGTTCGGCAATCGCCTGGCGCGCCTTGGCAATGTTGGCTTTGGCGTCGGCGATCTGTCCTTCCAGGCCGAAGGCGGCACGCTCGAGCTGCAGAATGCGCGGCCGCGCAATCAGCCCTCGCTCCACCAGCGGCCTGATGTTTTCGGCCTCGGCCTGGACCGACGTGATCTGATCCGTGTAGGACTTGACCTGCGCCTCCCCGCCTGTGATCTGGGAGCCCAGCTGATTAATCTTTTCCCGGATCACGCTGCGCTGGCCTTCGATCGCGGCACGCCGGCTTTCGAATTGGCTCACCTGGCCGTTCCAGACGCTTTTCACATAGGCGTCGTTGAAGCGCTCCTTCAGATCGTCCGGCATGGCCATCGCCGGTTGATGATCGAGTTCGGTCAGAAGGCGGGCCTCGGTCGCGCGCAAGACCACATATTGCTGGCTCAGCACGTCATATTCGGCACGCGCCTGAGTCTCGTCCAATACGATCAGCAGATCCCCGAAGATAACCCGATTGCCTTCCTTGACGCGCAGCTCCTTCACGATTCCGCCGTCGAGATGCTGAATGCTCTTGCGGTTGCCCTCGACCTTGATCACGGCATTGCCGACCACAGCACCATGCAATGGTGCCGTAATTGCCCAGCCTCCTATTCCGCCAAAGAACAGCGCGATGATCAGCCAGCCGGTCAGGGCCGGCTTGCGCATCGAATCGCTTGGCGCTGCATCGCTGCGGCGCGCTCTGGTCTGGTATGCGGCCCGGCGCAGCTCCCGCATCAGGTTGTTGTCGATGAGGGCCATGCTCTACCTTGCCGTACCTTGCACCGCCTGCACCGGCACGGGACGCGTCAAGCGCGCCATGACTTCGTTGCGCCCGCCAAACATCTCCACGGCGCCATCCCTCAGCAGCAGGATCTTGTCGGCCACGCCGAGCGTGGCCGGCCGATGCGAGACGATGATGATGGTAGTGCCGCGTTTCTTGAGCTGCAGGATGCATTCGGCGAGCGCCGCATCGCCATCGACATCGAGGTTCGAGCTCGGCTCATCCAGCACCACCAGGCTGGGATCGCCGTACACAGCGCGGGCCAGCCCGATGCGCTGCCGATAGCCTCCGGAAAGCACGGCCCCGCCGTTGCCGACCTGGGTGTCGTACCCTTCCGGCAGACGCACAATCATGTCGTGTACGCCCGCTAGCCGGCCGGCTTGAATGATCTTTTCGTCGGCGGCTTCCTCGAAGCGGCCAATATTGGCAGCCACCGTGTCGGCGAACAGCTCGACGTCTTGCGGCAGGTATCCGAGATATCGTCCCAGCAGGTCTTTTGGCCAGGTCGAAACGTTGGAGCCGTCGAGCCGCACCGCGCCCGCCGAGGGCGACAGCACCCCGCAGATCTGGCGCACGAGGGTGGACTTGCCGGCTCCCGATGGTCCGATCACACCGAGCACCTCGCCCGGCTCCAGCTTGAACGAGATCTGACGAAGGATGGGCTTCGGATTGCCGGACGCCACGAACGACAGGCTCTCTGCGGTCAACAGCCCGGTCGGACGCGGCAATTCGAGGTTGGCATTGCGGATTGGCGCTTCGGCAAGCAGTCCCTGGATTCGGCCGTAGGCGCTGCGAGCGGCCACCAGATTGCGCCACGAGCCAACGATCTGCTCTACCGGTTGCAGGGCGCGGCCAAGCAGAATGCTGGCGGCGAACATGGCGCCGGGAGTCGCAAGCCGCTCGATTACCAGATAGGCGCCGAGACCGAGGATGAGCGACTGCATGGACAGCCGAAGAAAGCGGATCGTGCTCTGCAGGTTCGCTGCCAGATCGCTCGCGGCAGCCTGGCGCTCCAGCATGCGATTGCGGTCCCGGCCCCAGCGCTGCAGCAGGCCCGGCATCATGCCCATTGCCTGCACCACTTCCCAATTGCGCAGGCTCATCTCGGTGAAGGCATAATTGCGCGTAGCCGCCTCGCTGGACTCGGTCAGCGGCTGGCGCACCAGCATCTCGTTCACCAGCGCCAGCACGATCAGGATCACCCCGGAGCCCAGTGCAAAAGCCCCGAGCGCCGGGTGCAGCGCGAGGATCACGAGGATATAGATCGGCGCCCATGGCAGGTCGAAGACCGCATGAATGCCCTGGCCCGTCACGAACTGCCGGAACGTATCGAAATCGCGCAAGAGCTGGCTGCGTGCTGCACCCGCGGCAAGCGCCCGGTCGAAGATCGCGGTCATCACCCTGCCGGCAGTCAGGCGGTCGAGCCGGATGCTCGCGCGCGTCAGCACGCGGGCGCGGACGGCGTCGAGCCCCGCGAGCGCCAGATAGGCGAGCAGCAGCGCAAGGGTGAGCATCAGAAGCGTGAGTTCGCTCGCGCTTGAGATCACGCGGTCGTAGACCTGCAGCATGTAGAGAGGGCCGGCGAGATAGAGCAGATTGATCGCGAGGCTGAATACTGCGGCAGTCACGAAATAGCTGCGACACTCGCCCAGCAGGCGCCGAAACTCGTCGGATTTCGGCTTGAATGCCACGTCTGAAAAATCCCAATTCAACTGACGCAACGCAGGCGCTTCGAAGCCTTACGGGCCGAAATTGCGCCCGCCCAAT
>JBOZRS010000102.1:0-41301 GCA_050789065.1 Microvirga sp. | reverse complement strand
TGCCGGTGTCAGATTTAAGGATGGCGCCGAGATCATTCCAACGCCAACACACAACGTCGCTTGATCGACCCCATCACCTAAATTCCAGTTTAACTCCGGGTAAGGCTGAGATGACTTTCGCTCATGGCCGGCTCGCTTTCCTATGCCGCAGCCAAGTTGCGGCAGTCGCTTTGAACCAGCTAGCTGGTTGCTTTGGGGATGAGAACTTCCGAAAACGCTACAATCAGCACCTGCTGATTGGCTCTGTCCATGATCTCGACGCTCCAGCTTCGCCGGTCCTCGCCTTTCTGATCACCTTCTCTGATCATGTCCCGAGCCTCGGCAACAGCGGCCTCTCGCGCTGCCCGGAGGTCAGGATACGTGTTCCCTTCGGGATCTTCGACGAGGCCATCTTCAGTGCGGATATTAAAGTAGTAAAGAGCCGTTTCCGCCCCATGCTCAGGCGCGGAGGGCAACTCGTGGGAAGGGTGACCTGAGCGAGGCGCACCGCCCTCATCGTCCCACCGCTTGAGATCGCCGCGCTGGTTCGGGTGCTTCGGAGCTTTGCTCATAGAAAAGCGATCACAGCTCGGGGAGGCCTTTTCATGGCTGCGCGGTGTTGACGCGGCCTTATTGTACAATCCCTTTGCAACGAAGGCATAAGCGCGGTGTTGGTGATTAACTTATGTTATCGGGATTGCGCCGTTTTCGGTGCTGGAGAGACCTAGATGAGGTCGATGAACAATCCATTCAAGCAGTTTAATGAGGCACTTCTCCCAAGCAGCCTGAATTTCACTCAAGCTCAGGTTAACTGGCTCCTGGGCCAATCTCTCGCGAGCATTTATCAGGATCTGCTGAAGGCTCCTGTTCCTGAGCACCTTCAGGCTTTGCTCAATCAACTCCATGAGGATACCTCATCTTCAGAGGACGACAGTGGACCACGATCCTGAACTACGGCCTGTTATGACTTGAACTCTTTGCACCTGGAGGCGTTTTGCTCGTCCTGTCTGAGGAGGAGCCATGCTGACGGACGCACAATGGGCCATGCTGGAGCCTTTGGTGGAGCAGTGCCGCCCTAAGGGTAAGACCCCGCCACAGGATCTGCGTCGGACGCTGGATGCCATTCTCTGGCGCCATGAGAATGGTGCCAAGTGGCGTGCTGTGCCCTCTGAACTGGGCCCCTGGTGGCGGGCCGCTCAGACCTTCATCCGCTGGGCGCGCCTGGGTGTCTGGGAGCGTCTGCTCCACCTGGTGCAAGAGCGCGGCATCCAGCTCGGCATGACGTTCCTCGACGGCACCAGCGTGCGGGCGCATCAGAAGGCGGCTGGAGCTCGCCGAAAAGGGGCTCTCAAGCTCAACGAGACGATCGTGAAGCACTTGGCCGATCGCGTGGCGGCTATGGCACCAAGGCTTGCGTGATCGCCGACGCTCTCGGACGCGCCATCGCGTTTCAGATCGCGCCTGGTCAGGCGCACGAGCTGCCTGACGCCATTCCGCTGCTCGACACTCTGCCGGATGTGCCTGCCTAGGTAGTGGCGGATCGCGGTTATTCCAGTCACAGCTTTCGCGAGCACATCTGGAGCATCGGTGCAAAGCCGGCGATCCCGGCCAAGGCCAATGAGGCGCCGGTGGCCTGTCCGGACTGGATTTACAACAATCGCAATCTTGTCGAGCGGCTCTGGGCGCGGCTCAAAGAGTGGCGGGCTGTTGCAACCCGCTACGAGAAGACTGCCTCATCCTTCATGGGCGTGCTCTGCATCGCCGCCGCTCTCGACTGGCTCAAGAACTAACAGGCCGTAGCCTGTATCTCGGTTATTTAGCCGATTCCGCTCTAAGCGGGACTGGAACTTATCCCGAGGCCTCTTCTTAACTTATAAGGGTTCGATTTCTTTAAGCATGCTCAGCGTCATCTCAGGCAGACCTCTTTATGATTTGAGCCTCAGCAGCCTTAAGAACATACACTTCTGAGCATCATATAAGCCAGAGCCCCACACTGACCGCAAAGGTGCTTCCTTGTTCGTGCATTGCGGCCTGCACGAGCCCGACAAAGAAGGAATGCGCCATGCCAGCCCATCGGTTCGCGGCGGGAGAGATCGTACTTTTCGTCGAGAAAAGGCACTCCCACTTCACATGGAAAGTTCCTTATACGATCACCGAATGCATCAAGACGGATTCCGCTGAGCCGCATTACAGGATTGCGTCCGTCCACCGGGACGAAATCCGTACAGCAGGTGAGCACGAGCTTTGTCGTACGCCGCAGCCGCTTCCTGCTGTCCAGCAGCCACCGAGACAGTTCCTTGAAGCTCTGTACTGCCTGCAACCCGTCAATCTCAATGTCAGGACTGCACTTGGGAATCCACTCATGCCATGGCTTCGGCGCTCAAGGACTGGAGGGCATCGTGCTTAGCGTCGTTTTCGCTTCCAGCAGACCCTCGAGAGATTGGCTCCCAACCGCCAGCATGGCTGGCATCTTATCTTTCATTTTCTTCATCGTGCTGCTCATCGGGTGAGAAGCCCTTTTCAGCGCCTCGATAGGACATTGTCTCCCTCGAAAGAAGGCTTCCATGGCAACGCATCTTTATCCCTGCGGCCAAATCGTCACTTTCAGGGACAAGCGCTTCTTAGGCTCCTCCTGGAGCGGAGACTTCGTGATCGTCAGGCATTTGCCTTCCGGCGACGAGTTTCCCCGCTACGAGATCAAGAGCACGGGCGAGGTCTATAGCCGTGTTGCCTACGAAAACCAGCTCGCCACTTCGTTCACGATTTTTCGATAAGCCATGCATCACGGAGAAGATCATGTCCGACCCGCAGAAGCTTGCTCGGTTTCTGGTCTCTCCTTCATCCGATGGCAGCGATCCTCATCTCGTTATAGAATTAGAGAGCGGACTCAGGCTGACGCTTACGGCGAGCTTCGCTCAGATCGAAGACATGGCGGATATTCTGGATGACATTCTGGACGCCGCGCCTCCTGGCGAGGGAATCGATCCAGATCACATGCCTGCCGTTCTTCAAAAAGACAGGTCGTAGACTGATCTCTTAGAACTCTTGAGAGCCTGTCCTTAGATTATGAACAGGGCCCGCCTTGTTGGCTTTTAATGTATCTGATTTTGGCATCGACGAGATCCGCCAGTGCACTGTCGGGCGTGAGTGCTCGCAAATCCTTCGATGCTTGCTTGAGCTCGGCCAACGTCGCTCCGTTGATAAGCTTACGCTCGGCCACACGCAGGGCTTTTTCATACATCATCTGTCAACCCTCTGGTTCTTAAATGAATCGCCATAAAGCTTCCGGGATACGACTTTCATGCGCTCTCCAGGAGGTGATTTGGAGCAACTATGGAGGTCTTCTTCAATAAGCCACGATCCCGGCCGAGAGTTTGCCCCTGGGCTCAGGGTCGTGGGAAGTCTTCTATGCGCGCGTCCGCAACTCTCCCTATAGCCACGTTCTGTTTAACCAGCATGGCTCGCGCCCAGAGCACGCCGCCCGCATCCGGAAAGTGCCGGTGGCGCGGGCATGGGCAAGATCGAGGACGTCGTCTTCGAGGGTGGCGAGATCATCGGGCTCGTGGTGTCGGTCGGGAGAGCCTGGGGAGCGGCCCACGCTACGTAGCCGTGGAGCCGTCCGCGATCTCGATCCGGTATGTGGAAGGCTATCACATGTGGCAGGCGACAGTGAACGCCACTCGTGATCAGCTCAAATCGGCTCCGGAGTTCCGCTGCGAGGGCAAGCAGGAGCGATAACCTTGTCCAGTGCGACGCCTGAAGCGCCTTCCCTAGGGCTAATGAAAGCCCCAATGCCTAGAAGTGCATCAATCGATTCAGCGAGGCAAATTCCTGCAATGTTTACCATCGAGTTCTTTCGGGTTCGCGGCACGGATGGGGCGCATGCCACCCTGGGTCGCGTGGAACATGATACGACCGATCTGGACGATGCCAAAGTTAGGGCCTGCTCTCTGTTCGAGACATTGAACATGCCGCAAAAGCCCGACGCCCTGCGGATTGTGGATCAGGACGGCGAGGAGGTGTTTTCTTGGAGCCCGGAGCACAACAGAAGCTGAGGGTAATGTTCCCTATGGCAGTGTGCGGCGGATCGTGAGGCGTCCATACGGAGCGGCTTCACCTGCTGTGTAGTCCAGCGCGAGAGCACTTTACAGGAGCGCGGTAATGAACACGGTCCACTATGAAGTCGTGCAGCATGATGGTGGGTGGGCCTACAAAGTCGGCGACGTCCGCTCGGAACGTTACGCCAACCACGACGAAGCCCGGGCGGCTGCCGAGCGAGCCGCGGCCGACCAGAGGCGCCCGGCCCAACCGAGGATATCGAGTATCAGGACGAGGCAGGTGAGTGGCACGAGGAAGTCTCGCAAGGGAAAGACCGACCAGAAACGGATGTCACCGGTTGAGCAGCTTGAAGCATTTCTAATCGCGAGAGCGCAAGGCATGAAGCCATTCATCCGATTGATGGACGCAGGTCTGCGACTGGGCAATGGAGAACTCTGCTTTTAAGAGTTCGATAAGAAGAGCCCCGGCCACGGCATGACATGGACGAGGCAAGAAAGAAGGTCCGCAGGGGAGGAAGAACCAACCTTTGAAACCACAATCCATTGCAGCCGCTATCATTGCTGTACGCAAGTGTGCAAAGAGAAGCGGTCCGCAAAGGGAGCTACCTGATCACTTCCGAGAACGGCAGCGTCAGCACGACGGTACCTGCCTCGTCCGTCACCTTGAACGAGCATTTCAGCCAGTCGGGAATTGCCTTCAGGCGCGCGCGCCTCATCAGGTCATGGGCCGTCTCGACGACGTGCTGCCGCAGGCCGCCGGGATCGGAGAGCTCATCGCCCTCATCATCCCGAGCGAATCCGTCGTCAGGTGCCGGATACCGGAGGTGAAGGAAGTAGCACGACATCTCACGGCTCCCTCCCGATCAGGCGCGTGTATTCCGCCTCCGAGAGGCCATAGGCATCGTCTGCCAACTCTTCCAGCTTCTCCCGGTCGAGGACCGTGATCGTCCCGCGCTTGGCACGGATGATGTGCATACCCTCAAGCACGTGGAGCGCCACCGTGACGCCTGGCCGGCGCACGCCCAGCATCATGGCGATGAACTCATGGGTCAGCGGGATGTCGTCGCCGTCCACTCGGTCGTGACACATCAGGAGCCAGCGTGCCAGACGTGCCTCGACATCGCTGTTGGCATTGGCGAAGGCTGTTTCCGACGCCTGAACATGGGCTGCCTGGACATAACGCAGGAGCTGGCGGTGCAGGGACGGACTCTGGGCCATGGCCCGCTCCAGATCCTGAGCGGCGATGCGCCAGCCATGACCCGGCATCTGGATGAAGAACTCGTAAGGGGTTTGATCGATCCCCAGCACAATCGGCAGGCCGACGATCCCCTCCCGTCCGACCACGCCAACCTCGATTTTGCCGCCTGCGCTGTTGTTGGTCACCGACGACATCCCGGTTTCGGGAAAGTAGGCGTGCTCGATCGGGGTGTTGGGCTCGATCAGAACCTGACGCGTCTCAAGGGATATCGGTTCCAGATGGGGCTGGAGGCTCGCGAAGTCGTCGGCTGACAGCGAGGCGAGCAGCCGATTGCCGATGGAAAGTTGCTGTGGTGGGTGCATGGCCCTCTCCCATGTTGGGGCGGGAGCACACGCTACTCTCGGCCGCTTGCGCCCGTATCCATCAGCAAGCGATGGGAACAGAATAGACCTTTGAGAGCCCTAGGGACAGCACTGTTTGCTGGCCGGGTCCCGAAGCTACCATTGTACGTTTTCGTACATTCAAGTAATCTCCCGATGCGAGGTGGCCCCTCGCATTCCTCCGAGCAGGAGCGTAGCCGTGGCACCCACCTTCTCCTATCAACCCGTCCAACTGGCCGAAGGGAACCCCGAACGGGAGGGAGTTCTGGTGTTTTGGGGCGCTGACCTGCTGGCCGTGCTGGTTCGCCTGTCCCTGAAAACCCGCAATGGTCAGGGAGGCCTGTGGTTCCTCGCAGCCGGCTTCGGCCCTTGCGCTGATATGAGCCCCCCCCTGTTCAGAAAGCCTGAGGATGCGGAGCCCTGGTTATCGGAGCAGATGTCCACAGTGCTTCGTCGACCAAGCGCCCAAGCCGAGAACCTCAAAACGGCCGAAGAGGCTGAGGTTCCCCCTCGCAAGACCTTCCACTGAGACCACGCGAGGCCACTTCGGCGACCGTTCGGTACGATCAACGCTCCTGAAGCCGGGTTACGGCATGGAGGCGATCATCTCCCGCAGATGGTGAAGAATAGTACTCCCCTCGTAAGGCTTGGTGACGAAGCGTCCGCCCTCGGGGAGTTCAGCCGCGCTTGGCCTCCCAACACCTGAGACAACGAGAACGAGGATACCGGGCCAGCGGCGATGGACCAGATGGGCGAGATCCAGCCCGTTGAGAGGACCCGGCATGTGGATGTCGGTCACGATCGCCCGCACGTCATCCGGCACTTCGAGCCATGTGAGAGCCTCGTCGGCACCGCCCGCCTCGACAACCTCGAAGCCGGCATCCTCCAGCACGTCCGACACAAAGAAGCGGCTCATCCTCCACGAGGAGAACCACAGGATGGGAATGGGAGGCGTCGCTCAACTTGGTCGGGTCCCGCGGCGGACAAGGATCGCTTGTCGGAAGAATGTGAGCGCGGGTACCACCTGGCGCGCGAACCCTACCTGCGTCGTCTGGACAGGCTTCAGCACCAGGCCCAGTTGCGGATTTTAGGAGACCTCTGATCCCGAACGATCTCGTCACCTGCTCCTAACCGTCCTGGCACGCCTCTTAGCCGTTTCGTCTTGAATCGCGCACCTGGCTGCGCCACGTTTGGCCCAAGTCAAAGTTCAACCATGGCGCAGCCGATCAGGCTGCGCCCCCTGTTCTGCCATTGTTCGATGTCTGTGCTGTCCCGATCCTCTGTTCGTAATCGCTTACTGGCAGCGCTCCCGGCTGACGATTTCGCGCTCATCCGGCCTCAACTTGAGCCTGTCCCTTTAGGCCAGAGTGACGTGATCATTCAGGCCCATGCGCCCATCGAGCATGTCTACTTCCTGGAGGCCGGCGTGACCTCCATCGTGACCCACGCGGAGCGCGACCGCCGGATCGAGATCGGTCTCGTCGGCCGGGAAGGCTTTGCCGGCGTGCCGGTTCTCCTGGGCGCCGACCGGACGCCACACGAAACCTTCATGCAAATCGGCGGAGCGGCCCTGCGCATCGAGGCTGATGCCTTCCGGAATGCCCTGGAGCAGAGCCCGGCTTTGCAGAAGCTGCTGCTGCGCTTTGTTCAGGTGTTCCACCTTCAGACGGCACAGACGGCTGCCTGCAACGGCTCCCATCCTGTGGGGAGGCGGCTGGCCCGCTGGCTCCTGATGTGCCATGACCGGCTGGATGGCGACGAACTGCCGCTGACCCATGAGTTCATCGCCGTGATGCTCGGCGTGCGCCGTCCCGGCGTGACGGAGGCGCTCCAGATGCTGGAGAAGGAGCAGGCCATCCGGGCCGAGTGGCGCAATATCGTTGTGCTCGACCGCCGTAAGCTCGAAGAGAGAGCGGGAGATGGCTACGGCGTCCCTGAGGCCGAATACGAGCGCCTGATCGGACCTCTGCGATAGACCGACAACATTTGCGTATTGCCTCAGTCCCAATCACTGGCCACCGCAGCAGTCTCCTTTTCTTGGCTTCAGGGTGCATGAGCGTGGCGGTGTGCCAGGTCTGCATGGCCGGAGCCGTTCGTCCGCCGCGCCACCCAGGCGGTGATGTCGTCTTGGGTGGCGAAGACACGCCCGGTGTCCTGGCAGGGGCCGAACCCCGCTTCGAGGTGCCAGCGGCCTTTCAGGTCCGCGTCATGGATCTCGCCGTCGAGCCGGGACAACACGGCCACGAGCTGACCATCGAACAAGGCCAGCAGCCCCTGCGTGTCATGGCCGTCGATCAGGATCGGAATAGACTGGAATGAAACGGTTGGCATCACAGCGCCCCCCTCGGTTGGGGCGTGAGCACATCGTCCGGCATCGGACACCCTGGGAAGATGGAAAAACTGTACGAAACCGAACGGTTGTAATTATGGCAGCGTAGCTGGCTTCAAGTGCATTTCAAGCGGCCCTATTCTTGTTGGTCGACACCGATTGAATACAGACGTTCCTGGATCTGGTTCGATGAACTTTGCTGGCGAGCCGCACCCGCTGATCCGCAGGCTGGAGAGCATCACAGATTTGTCTCGGCTGGAGAAGGAGGCTCTTCTCTGCCTGCCTCTGAACATTCGAGAGATGGCCGCCGATCAGAACATCGTCCGTGAAGGTGACCGCCCGTCCGAGAGCTGTCTCATCCTCAGCGGCATGGCGTGCCGCTACAAGATGACCGAGGGCGGCAAGCGGCAGATCATGTCCTTCCACATCGCCGGCGAGATCCCGGACCTTCAGAGCCTTCACCTGCGGACGATGGATCACGGGCTGAGCACGCTTACCCCCTGTAAGCTGGCCTTCATCGCGCACAGCAGCCTGCATGCCCTGCTCGCGCAGCACCCGCGCCTCTCCGGGATGTTCTGGCGCGAGACGCTGATCGACGCGGCGGTCTTCCGCGAGTGGGTGGTCAATGTCGGGCGGCGTCCGGCTCTGGCCAGAATGGCGCATCTGCTGTGCGAGCTGTTCCTGCGGCACAAAACGGCCGGGCTGGTGACGGATCATGCCTTCGCGTTTCCGATCACCCAGGGCGAACTGGCCGATGCCGTGGGGCTCTCGAACGTCCATGTCAACCGCATCCTGCAAGAGCTGCGAGCCCGAGGACTGATCCGCAAGCAGAACCATCTCCTGATCATCCTGGATTGGGAGAGGCTCAGGCAGGTGGGCGAGTTCGATACCACCTACCTGCACCAGGAGCCCGGAGACGAGGCGGTCTGAGATCTCGTCTGTTCGCCTGCAGATTATGGGGAGGCGACAGAGGCTCGACCAGGCCTGGCCTGGATGGCTGCGTCCGACACGTCAACCGTTCGGAATGAGACGCTGATACTCCGCTTCCGGCACGCCGTAGCTGTCGCCGGCCGTCTCCTCCAGCCGCTCGCGGTCCAGGATGGTGATATGGGCGCGCCGCGCCCTGATGATGGCAGCCCCCTCCAGCAGGTGGATCGCCTCGGTCACGCCCGGGCGGCGTACGGCCAGCATGAGGGACAGGAACTCATGGGTCAGCGCCAGTTCGTCGCCATCGACCCGGTCGTGGCACATGAGCAGCCAGCGGGCGAGGCGCTCGCTCAGGACGCTGTCGCCGTTCGACATCGCGGTAGCGGCCGTCTGCACCGTGAGGACGTGGATGTAGCGCAGGAGGAGAGCATGAAGGGTTGAGCTGGCCTCCAGCGCGCGAACGAGGTGAGCGGTTGCGATACGGTAACCAGCCCCATCCATCTGGAAGAAGCTCTGGTGAGGCGTGCGGTCGACGCCCAGGATGACGGACGGGCCGACGAGCCCTTCCCAGCCGACGATGCCAATCTCGACGGGACGGCGGTCGGAACCGAGAGCCACGACCGAGGCCACCCCGCTCTCGGGAAAGGTGACATGCTCGATGGGTTGATCGGGTTCGATCAAGACTTGGCGCTTAGGTAGCGCAACCTGCTCCAGATGTGGCCCCAGCAGCGCGAAATCCTCCGGGGACAAAGCCCGGAGCAGACGATTGCGCAAGGAGGACTGCTTGGGGTGAACCACGGCCGCCACACAGAAACGGGGCGGGAGGCCATCGGCCCCTCGGCTGCCTGTGCCCCACGGAACGATCGGGCAGTTGAGAATGCCCTAAGCGCTGATGGGGAGCGTAGTCACGCGAATACGCAACTCTGGAGCCCTTCTGTACGGTTTCATACGATGGCCGCTAATAATATGGAACGGGTCAGGAGGCGATGGTTCGTGCCCCGCAAGAACGTCGGCTGCTCCCCAATCGAGCAGACATTCGGCTGACTTCTGGATCGTGCCAGGACCTGACCTTCCTGCGCAAGACACGGGAAAAGGCTGAAGCCGTTCGCCGGGCACGCAAACTCGCGCGCAAGCGGGGCATCCGTGATGGGAGACTGCATGTGGCTCGGCCTTATGACGCCCCTTCACTTCGGCGGCATGCATAGGAAGAGCTTCCGCCCTCTCGGAGACGAGCTTTGACTGAATAAAAACTAAATATTTAAGATGCTTGTTATTGCCCTATTCAAGACCTATATAGTTTTTATCGGATTTTGGCCGGACAATCGGGTCGTTTCGCTTTTGGCATCGCCAGGCGCACGTTCGGACTTTCTTACCATTACATCGACAAACCGAGTTGAGGTCGCGCTTTCGCGCGCCTTCCCTCACGTGCATCCGCGTCAATTGCGAAAGGTTATCCCATGATCATGGGCACTGTGAAATTCTACAACGACATGAAGGGCTTCGGCTTCATTCAGCCGAACGATGGCAGCAAGGACGTGTTCGTCCACGCCACCGCCCTTGAGCGCGCCGGCATGCGCGGGCTCGTCGAAGGCCAGAAGGTTGCCTTCGACACCGCGGAAGACCGCCGCTCCGGCAAGATCGCCGTCAACAACATCGAAACGGCGTAATCGCTGATGACCGGCTCAGGACATAGGCCTGCGCCGGTCTGTCTGGAAGCGGCTCCCCATGAGGCGGCTTTTTGTTTTTGCCCGCAATGGCCCGGCAGCGGTTGTCCGCCTGCCCTGCCCGACAGCAGTCGGGCTTCAGGAGAAATGAATGTCTCACAAGTATAAAGTTCGTCAGTTGGTTCGCATCACCCATCCGAACTTCTCCGACAAGCGCGCGACGGCAAGCGGCGTCTACGAAGTGACCCGCCTCATGCCGGCCGACCAGACCGGCGAGGTCTCATACCGCGTCAAGTCGTCCGGCTTCGGCGAGCGCGCCGTGCGCGAGAGCGAGATCACGGCACAGGTGTGAATCGTTTGACCAGTGCAAACGCCTTCTTTCGCGGATCGCAAATCTACGATCCTGTTGCCCTGCTTCGTCAGGGCGAAGAGACCCTCTACGTTGCACGCGTCGGCAGGAAAGCGTCACGACAGTTCATGATCCTCACGCCCACAGGCGAGCCAACGTGGCCGCATGAGCCGCTCGGCAGCCTCTCCGACGTTGCCTGGGCCCTTCGAGCACACGCTTGGCATCTCGTGACGCCCGAGCCTATCGGCGAGAGTACCCAGCAAGCCAAGACACTGGCACGACTGCTCTCGGAGAGAACCTGACAGTGACCAGTGCGGAGGTGAATGCATGGATGAGATCGCATCTCAGGCAACAGTTTCGCTTCTAAACCCGTAGGACGAGGCTCATCATGGTCGATCAACCAACCAATCTTGATGCGCATCGCGGCATGGCGGCTCAGAAAGCCACCGACCTTCGACGCCTGCGATCCGAGGTCGAAGCCGACCAAGCAGCACTCCACGCAAGACAAGCAGAACTCGAAGACTTGCTTGCGGCCGCTCCTGCCAACGATTGGCCGGAGGCTGTCGAGAAGGCCCGCTATCTGCTGGGCCTGCTCGCGCGGAATTTGGACGCTGCCGACCTGCGTCGCCGCAGACTGATCGACCGGGTGTTGGCCGACTTCGATCATCTGCTCGACAAGCCACCCCGCGACTGAGACAAATTTTTCCAGAACCTGACTGACAACGGAGACACCCCATGGCCAGAGGCGAAAAGCGCGGCAACCGTGAAGCAAAGAAGCCGAAGCAGGACAAGCCCAAGAACCCGATCCCGGCCTCCCCCTTCATGAACCAAGGCAAGGGCAGCATTCCGGCGAAACCGGCCGGTGGCAAGCGGGCATCATAGCTGGGCGGCAATGGGAACGAGATCAGTTGAGGCTTGATCCAACACCCGCTGACATCCTTCAGGGACGAGCCGAAGATATAGTCGAAGCGTTTCAGCATGCTGGCGGCTCGTTGTCGCTGCGGCCGAGGCCGCCCGCATGCCGACGGTGATCACCGACCCCACGACCGTCTAAAACGGCGGACCAGGAGAGAACTCGGCGCGGACACCTGTGCGCCAAAGCGCATTCGAGCGGGAGCCGCTTACTGCCCCCCCCGTGAGGCGCTGGCCGAACCAAAGCTGGGCTGCGTTTAAATCGGCAAAGGTCGGATGGTTGTTCCCATCCAGCCGACCGAAGCCTGCCTCCAGATATCACTGCCCCAGAGCCACCTCGCTCCCGTCCGAGATGTGGGTCAACACCACCAACAGCCGCTGCTCCTCATCGAGGACCAGCATGCCGCCCTCGTCAGAGCCGGTCGCCACGCGGATGGGCTGAAGGTTGATGCTCATGCGGCGGCCTGATCGCTCTCCAGGTGCAGGACCGGGGTTGAGATTGAAAACAGGCCAGAAGATCGCCGGTCAACGGCGTGTCACCCGGCGCAGCACTCGGGACAGTTCCTCGGCCGCATAGGGCTTGTGCAAGAGCTCGAAGCCGTGACGGCCTTCCTCAGCCAGCACATGGCTGTAGCCGGACGTCAGGATCACGGGCAGGCCTGGGCGCCGGCGCCGGATCTCCTCGCCGAGTTCCACGCCCCCCATGCCAGGCATCACCACGTCCGAGAACACCACGTCGAAGCCATCGACCTCGCCCAGGAGTTCGAGCGCCTCGCGAGCATTGGCCGCCCAGGTCGTCTCATAGCCGAGATCCTGGAGGAGCTGCGTGGAGAACCGCCCCACCTCGACGTTGTCCTCAACGACAAGGACCCGCCGCCCCCGTCCCTCAGCTGATACGCCTGCCGCCTCGCCGGATTGAACGACCTGTTCCTCCGGCGTTGTTTCGACCTGAGGCAGATAGATCGTGAACGTCGCGCCGTGCCCGGTCTCGCTCACGACCGCAACGTCGCCGCCCGATTGCTTGACGAAGCCATAAACCTGGGACAGGCCCAAACCTGTCCCTTTGCCAACCTCCTTGGTGGTGAAGAAGGGCTCAAAGATCTGAGAGAGCTTGTCGGCCGGGATGCCTGCACCGGTATCGCTGACGGACACCGCCACGAACGGCCCCGGGGCACCGGCGTGGCCCCGCAAGGGTGGCAACACCGGAATGCTCCGCACCGTCACCGTGAGCCTGCCCTCACCGTCCATGGCGTCGCGCGCGTTCACTGCCATGTTGACCAGCGCTGTCTCGAACTGGCTCACGTCGGCCTCGGCGAAACAGCCCTGCGCATCGACCTCCGTGACGATCTGGATCCGCGAACCCACAATCGTGCGCAGCATGTCAGTGACGGCCTCAACGCGCTTGGGCACGTCGAACATCTCGGGCTTCAATGCCTGTCGGCGTGCGAACGCGAGGAGCTGACCCGTCAGCTTCGACGCCCGGTCCACCGTATCAGAGATTGCGTCCACGTAGCGACGCCGGCGCTCCTCAGCCAAGTCGGGGCGACGCAAAAGGTCGGTCGAGCTCTTGATGATCGTGAGGAGGTTGTTGAAGTCGTGGGCCACACCGCCCGTCAATTGGCCCACCGCTTCCAGCTTCTGCGACTGGCGCAGCGCGTCCTGCGCGACGGCGAGTTCCATCTCCCGTGCTTTCACAATGCTGAGATCACGTCCCACAGCGATGAAGTTGACGCCCTCGGCCTCGGGCGCGACGGTCCACTCGATGGGCTTCCAGCCGCCATCCCGCGTAGCGATGCGGTTCTCGAACCGCGTCGGCTGGCCGGTTTCGCTCATCTGCGCCAGCGCAGCCAGGGTCGGAGGCATGTCGTCGGGATGCATGAATGTTGCGTAGGGCCGCGCCAGGAGCTCCGCTTCGGTCCATCCGAGCACACGCGTCCAGGCCGGGCTGACGGCCGACATCATCCCCTGATAATCAGCGCGCGCCAGCATGTCCTCGGACAAGGTCCAGAGGCGGTCGAGCTCAGCCCTGCGTTCCGCGAGCTCAGCGGCCTGATCCTTTTCCACCGTCACGTTACGCCCGCTGCAATAGAACTCCTCACCCTCGGGAACGGCGACCCATGAGATCCAGTGGTAGGTTCCGTCCTTTGCGCGGTAGCGGTTCTCGAACCGCAACACCGGCTCACCGCGCCTGAGCTTATCGAAGGCAGCGAGTGTCGGCCCGATGTCGTGCGGGTGCAGCAGGTCCACAAACGGCGTGCACGCGATTTCCTCTTGTGTCCAACCGAGTGTTTGCGCCCAGGCAGGGTTGGAGCTCGTGAAGTAGCCTGTGGCATTCGCGACGCCGAGGAGGTCCGGGCTTACTTGCCAGGTGCGGCTACGCTGCCGCGTGCGCTCATCCACCTGACGTTCAAGGTCCGCATTCAAGGCACGCAGGCGAGCTTCACTCTCGCGCAGCGCCAGCTCGGCCTGCTTGCGTGCCGTGACGTCTCGGAACACCACCGCGACTTGACGACGACACGCGGGCTCGACCCGGAAGGCAGCCAGTTCCAGATAACGCCCGGTGGCGACGAGCTCCCGCTCAAAGCGGGTGGGTTCGCCGGTCTCCAGAACGCGGCGGTAGAGCGCCACCCAGTCATCGGCCTCATCGGGCACCATCTCGCGCACCTTTTGCCCCACGACGTTCGGGATTCCGGCATGAATGGCGTATGCGGGGTTGGCCTCGATATGGATGTAGTCGCTCAGGGGGCCGTGAGCTCCGTCGAGGAACTCGATGATGCAGAAGCCTTCGTCGATGTTCTCGAATAAGGCTCGATAGCGTGTCTCACTCTCGCGCAGCGCTTCGAGCCTTGCCTGGGCCTCATATTGCCGTCGCCGCGCGCGCAGCGCAGCGCCGGCCAGGCTGACGAGTGTGGTGGGGTGGAAGGGACGCTCCAGGAACGAGACGTTGCCGAGCACGTCGAGGTAGCGTCTGGCGGCGGGATTGCGCTCGATGCCGCCGCCCCGCATGGTCAGGACGATGAAGGCAAAGTCTGACCAGGGTGGCTGCTGGGCAAGCCACCGCGACAGCTCTTTGAGATCGGCGGTCCGCAGTGTTTCGTCGGTCACGACCGCAAAGCCCGCGCCGTGCCCGATCTCGCGCACCAGCGCGGGCAGGTCGGGACAGATCTCGGCCGCGATCCCCGCGACTGCCAGGATCTCGACCGCGATAGTGGCGTCCCTCCCATGCGGAGCCAGGATGAGCGCCCGCTCCGAACGGAACTGGAGAATGTCGCTCATGGTCAGCGATCTTCGAGCAGCCGGGCCCGGTCGCCATCGGCCAGGACCGGAGTGCCGCGCAGGATCCCCTGAAAGCCCTCCAGGGGGTCGCCGATGGCAATGCCCCGGTTGTCGATCCGGATCTCGCGGATGGTGTTCTCGTGCGTGCCGAACCGCTTCTTGACGATCGAGACCGCCCGCCGGATCTGCCCGAAAGCCTCGAAGTAGCGCAGCAGGATCACAGTGTCAGCGAGATAGGTGACGTCGACAGGGGACCTCATGTCTCCGACAAGCCCGTGCTGGGCTATCGTCAGGAAGGTCGAGGCGCCCTGCCGGTTCAGGTACTGCAACAGCTCATGGATATGCAGGGTCAGGAACTGCTCGTCCGGCATGGCAGTCTGGTAGCCGTTGAGGCCATCGATCACCACCGTTTTCACGCTGTTACCATCCACCCTGTTGCGCACCCTGGCGGCAAACTCTCCAGGCGAGAGCTCAGCCGCGTCGACCTGCTCGATGAACATGTTGCCGCTGGCGCACAGCATGTCCAGATCGATACCCAACAGCTTGGTGCGATCGATGAGCAAACCAAGCTCCTCGTCGAAGATGAACAGGGCCGCCTTCTCGCCCCGCGCAGCGGCAGCGACGGCGAACTGAACGGCCAGCAGGGACTTGCCCGCTCCGGCAGGTCCCATGATCAACGTGCTTGAGCCCTGCTCGATGCCGCCACCCAGAAGCATATCGAGCTCGCTGATGCCACTGGTGAGCACATGGCGGGTGAAGCCCGTTTTGTGCTCACCGGCGACGAGGCGCGGGAACACCTGGACACCCCCTTGTGCGATAGTGAAGTCGTGGAAGCCGCCCCGAAACGCCTGGCCACGATACTTGATCACCCGCAGGCGGCGGCGCTCGGCTCCGTAGCTGGGCGCGAGTTCCTCCAGGCGGATCACGCCATGGGCGAGGCTGTGAACCGTCTTGTCATTCGTGTCGGTGGTGAGGTCATCCAGCATCAGCACCGTTGCGCCCTGCTTCGCGAAGTAGTGCTTCATCGCCAGGATTTGACGGCGATAGCGCAGGGAGCTTTGCGCCAGAAGTCGGATCTCGGACAGGCTGTCGATCACAATCCGGACGGGCTGGGCTCGGTCAATCGCCTCGAACACGGCCTTGGTGGTCTCACCCAGCTCCAGATCCGACGAATAGAGCAGGCTCTGCTGGTGCTCCTCGTCGAGAAGGTTCTCCGGCGGCACGAGTTCGAAGACCTGAATGCCGTCGCCAAGGAGCCAGCCATGCGAGGCCGCGCCCTCGCGCAGCTCCCGCTCGGTTTCGGACATGGTGATGTAGAGCCCCGTTTCTCCCGCCTCGGCACCTTCGATCAGGAATTGAAGGGCAATCGTGGTCTTGCCAGTCCCGGGGCTGCCCTCCAGGAGATAAACGTGCCCGGGGGACAGACCCCCGACGAGGATGTCGTCGAGGCCCGCAACCCCGGTCCGCGCTTTTGGAGAGCGCTGAGGCTTAGTGTTCATAACGCAGTCCGATCTCGGCCTGGATCGCAGCCGGAAGAGTGTGAGTTGGGATCAGTCCGAGTACGCCGGTGAGCGCCTGCTCCGCGTGCCAGAGGTCGTACTGTTGCTGGCGGTCGAGCCAGAAGTGAGGTGCCGTGCCCGAGAGACGGGCAAGACGCGTAGCCATCTCGGGACTGATCGCAGCCGTGCCGGCGAGAACACGATGGAGCGTCTGACGGGCGATGCGAAGCTCGCGGGCCGCTTGGCTGACGGAGAGGCCGAGGCCCGGCAGAACCCGATCACGTAAGATCCAGCCTGGATGGGTCGGAGGCACCGGAAGGGCGTCGCGGGAGCGGGTCATGCGCTTGCCTTGGTTAAGCCGACTGTAGCGTTATGGGCGACAGGCCGCCGAAAACAAGGGCTGGTGCCGATCTTTGCATGATCGAGCTGTCGGTCCGCACTACAGGCCGTTTGGAAGGCCCAGTTTTCTCCGTTCCTTTAGACTATAGGAGGCGGGAAGGTCGGCTTGGGGTCATCCAAGGAAATTGCTGCCGCCTCGGGAATATCTGTTGTCCCCTTCGGCAGCAGACGTTCGGTCTACTTCGCAAATGTGCCATCACGAGACCTTTGCCAAGGCTCGTAAAGAGATCAGTACAGCAACTCAGCCGAAAATGGCTTGCGCGAGCTGGTACATGCCGATGGGCTTATCTCGGTAGAGCACGGCGGCGCAGGCCTGTGGCAGCCCCATTGCTCATAGACAATCCAGGACGTCAAAGACCAAATTCGGTGCAGGTCAGCTTGAGAGCGGTTTCGCGAGGGCTGCCCGCACAAGCTTGTCTAGCTCCTCAACCCGCCGCGTCTGATCCTGAAGCAGGCTTTCGAGATGCTCGACGCGAATGCGGTCAAGTTTGTCGTGCAGGGCCATGATCTCAACCTCGGCCTTCAGGTTAACTTCGTAATCCAGGCTCGCGGCCAACCTGTCCCTGGTGGCCTGGCGGTTCTGAGACATCAGGATCACAGGGGCTTGAAGCGCGGCGACCATCGACAGGATCAAGTTCAGGAAAATGTAAGGGTACGGATCAAAGCCCCCGCCGAAGCTGGCTAAGGCAAGGCTGTTCACGACAACCCAGGCGATGAGCATCCCCGTGAAGATCGTGATGAAGGTCCAGGAACCGCCCAACCCAGCGACCCGATCCGCCAAGCGCTCACCCAGTGTCTGCTGTTCTGCGAGAACACTGTTCACATCTCGAGCGATATGCGAACGCTTGGCAATGTGGAGAATTACCCGCTGCTCGCGTTCGGACAATTTCGTCACGCCGCTGTCCAGCAACTGCCGAGCGAGTTGAGTCACCTCGTCCATACGCGCCCTCCGCTGTCATTCTGATCAGAGATTGCAGTCTACCCTAGACATGGGGACTGGAGGAGGCTTGCCGCTCGCGCCCGTGGCGTATCCAAGGTGATCAAGAAAACCTTCGATTGCACCCTGAGACCCGTGCCACTCTTCCAAATATCGGACGGCGGCTGCCTACTTGCCAAGCGCATCAATCGGACCCCGCCGGGCACATAATCCACGCGAGATCCAAGAAGGTCAGAGAAGCATCGTGATCCGATTTTCAAGTTCCAATCTCTTAGACTGCGCCCAAGGCTTGCCTTTTTCTTCGAGAATATCGAATAACTCCCAATTTGAGGCAATCATATACTTAGGTCAGATAAGCGTATATACTTCCCCAAAAATTTGGAGGGCATCATGCTTCAGAGAATAAGGTCCTACATTTCTTACGAAAACGAAGCGATCCTCGTTGCGGCTCTGGCCTTCCTGTTCTGCGGAGCCGTGATCTTGGGATTCATGTGATGCTTTCCCAGGCGCTGATTTCACTCCTTCTGATCGCTGGCATTCTCGCCGTCTTCACGCTGGCGCTCCGCTCCCATGGGTGAGAGAACCCTGATCGCGAACGCGGGTCCGTGCAATTTCGCTGGTGTCGCCGGTTGGTCAGGAACGAGACCCAGCACTGGCCGATTGTCCTGTAGAGCGCGAGGCTCTCCCGACGCGACACAGGTCTGGACAGGCCTAGGAAGGGCGGTGTCAGACCATGAACAAGCGCGCCTCAGTCATGCACCGCCGCCTCGCCGCGATCTTCTACGCTGACGTGGCAGGTTACGTGCGCCTGATGAACGCGGATGAAGCCGGAACTCTGGCCCTGCTCGATTCCCGCCGCGAGATCATGGATCGGCAAATCACCCAGCACGGCGGTCGCACGGCCAACACGGCAGGCGACAGCATTCTCGCTGAGTTCCCGAGCGTCGTTGATGCGGTCCAATGTGCGATTGGCATTCAGGAGAGGATCGCTGCGGCTAATGAGGAAACCCCTGAGAAACGCCGGCTGACCTTCCGGATCGGCATTCACGTTGGGGAGGTCATGGTCCGCAACGGCGACATGTTTGGCGATGGGGTGAACATTGCAGCCCGCATGGAGAAGCTGGCACAGCCGGGATTGGTCTGCCTCTCAGGAACGGCGTATGACTACGTGTCCAGGGTGCTGCCGCTGGCCTTCGACGACCTTGGGACGCAACTGGTGAAAAACCTGGATGCGCCCATCCGGGCCTATCTGGCCCATCCCACGGATCATCCGCTGTCCCGGGCGCTGCCACCGGTTCACCGCCGCAGTGAGTTCAATCTGGGGCGACGCTTCCACACCATCCTGAACCGCGCGCTGGTGGACGTGACCAAGCCTGAGGGCCTGACGCTGGTCGAGCCAGCGGTGCTGGCCTCCCTCCATGATGCGCCCGATATCGACGAGCGGCGACTGGCCGAGCGGATCGGCATTGACCTCGCCAGTGCTCAGCGGATGGTCCGGCACCTTGAACTTCTCGGGTTCGTCATCCGGACACCGGGGAAACACGGACGCGACCTGCGCCTTCTCAGCCTGACCCAAACAGGGCTCGATCTCTATGCCCGGTTGTACCCGGCGATCCTTGCTGTGCGGGATCGGGTGATGGCTGCCCTGTCGGAACGGGAGCGGGAGACCCTGCAAGATCTCTTGGCGCGGGTGATCAACGCCAATGAACTCACGGGCAATCGCCGCTCGGGCTGATCCTGGCGAGACCACGCGGCTGAACCGAGGGGCATCCCTCAGAGCGCTATGACGGATTGCTCCAGTGTGCTGTGATAGCGCGAGCTCTCGGGGAGATATCCCATGGCCTTTGTCATGTTTCAGTATGACCGCCCGACCGACTCGCATCGCTGGAACGATTATAACCAGCGGGTCCGGGACTGGATTGCCGAGCTTCTTCAAATCCCTGGAGCGGTGTCCTTTATGGCCTATCGCACTGCTGACGGAGCCAGCCCCGACACGATCACCCTGCTCGAGTTCCAAACTGTGGAGGATGCTCGCAAGGCACACGCATCCGAGCAGATGCAGAGAGTTCTCGAAGGTCTCCGGTCAGTCGGCGTGGCGGCCAAGATTCTGCTGGTGGAGCGCTCACCATTCACGCCCGAGCCATTTCACGCGTGAGACCAGAGCCGCGTGCGAGGCAAGTGAGCCGACGAAGAGTCAACCAACGGCGCAATTTGCGCCGTCAACCGGAGCACCGAGAATTGGAATCCGACCCAGAATCCGTCGACACCGATCAGGGAAGAGCCGAAGCGGGAATCAATGCTGTTCAGCATCGCGGCGGCCCATTCGTGGCAGCGGTCGAGGCCACCCGCATGCCGATGGTGGTGACTGATCCCGGCATTGACGGCAATCCCATTGTCTATGTGAACCAATCCTTCATCGACCTTTTCGGCTATACCCGTGAGGAAGTTCTGGGCCAGAACTATTTCTTTCTGACTGGTCCTGACACCGGCCCTGAGGCCGAGAGGCTCATCCGGGCTGCCATGCAAGCCGACGAACCTCTCACCCTTGAGGTGTCGCTTCGCGCCAAAGATGGCCGCGAGGTCTGGGCAGCCCAGTTCGTCAGCCCTGTTCACGACGACCAGGGCCGCGTGATCCAGCACTTCGCGTCGTTTTGGGACATCACCCGCCGCGTCAGAGCCGAGCGTCGCACCCAGCGCCTGAACGAGGTTCTGGAGACAAGGGTCAAGGAGCGGACCCAAACGCTCCAGAACGAACTCGACCGCAGGCGGGCTCTGGAAGTGGTTCTGATGGAAAGCCTCCGCGAGAAGGATCAGCTTCTGAGCCAAAGAAGAGTGTTGCTGCATGAGGTCAACCATCGGGCCAAGAACAGCATCGCCATGGCGATCTCGATGCTGCGCCTTCAGATCGGACGGCAGGATAATCCCGAGGTCTCGGAAGCCTTGGAGAATGCCATCCAGCGCCTGGATCACCTCGCCCGCATTCACGAGCTTCTCTACCGGCAGGACAGCAACGACGTGCAGGCAGTCGATATGGCAGGCTACCTGACGGAGCTATGCCGGAACTTTGGCCATCTCCGGAGCCCGCAGGATCAGCGCATAGACCTCACGAGCGACGCCGATGAGATCACGTTGGATGTTGATCGCGCCATCAACGTGGCGTTGATCGCGGGGGAGGCAATCACCAACGCGCTCAAGCACGCCTTCCCCGACAAGCGGCGCGGCACCATTCGGGTCGGGCTGCACCGCCAGGGAGAGGATGTGCTCCTCTTCATTGAGGATAGCGGTGTGGGTCTTCCCGCCACACGGCGCCCAGGGTCATTGGGCATGCGCCTGATCGAAGGTATGGCTCGTAGTCTTAACGGCACCCTGGCGATCGAGGGGGATCGGAGGACACGGATTCAAGTGCGGTTTCCGCTCACGTCTGAGCGCAACGATCCTGCTGGCTAGGTCAGCGGCCACACGAACAGGATGAGCGGCACCCCGATTAGGATGACAATGACGGAGAGTGGTAACCCCAGTTTCCAGTAGTCGCCGAAGCGATAGCCGCCCGGCCCCATCACGAGTGTGTTGCACTGGTGTCCTATGGGCGTGAGGAAGTCGCAGGCTGCACCGACCGCAACCGCCAAGAGAAAGGCGTCAGGTTTATAGCCAAGTTGTCCGGCAAAAGTCACCGCGATGGGAGCCATCACCAGCACCGTGGCCGCATTGTTCAGGAACGGCGTCACGGCCATGGCCGCCATCATGATCAGCGCGAGCGCTCCATAGGATGGCAAGGTGCTGGCAAGCAGCGAGAGCCATCCGGCCACGAGATCGGCCCCGCCGGTCGTACGGATCCCGTCGCTGACCGGGATCAACGCCCCGAGCATCACCAGAATGGGCCAATCGACCGCTTCGTAAGCCTCCCGGAGCGAAAGTGCCCCGAGCAGGACCATCAGGGCGGCGGCGGTGAAGAAGGCGGTGGCAACGGGCAGCACGCCAAAGGCCGTGAGCCCCATGGCGCTCGCCAGGACCACCACCGGGACGAGACCCTGCCGGACATTGCCCAGGCGGATTTCGCGCTCGGCCAGCGGCAGACAGCCGAGTTCCTTCAGCTTGTCCGGAAGCCGGGTGAGATCGCCCTTCAGCACGAGAACGTCGCCGGTCTGCAAGGTGATGTCGCGCAGGCGCTCGGTGAATCGCTCGCCGCTGCGACTGACGGCCAGGAGATTGATGTTGAAGCGCTCGTGCAACGCCATGCGTTTAGCCGTCTGACCGATCAGCGCCGAGCTCGGCCCAACGACGGCCTCGATTCCTCCGATCTCTTCGCCTGCCCCCTTGCCTTGCGTGGGGCGGTCGTCCCCTTCGAGCTCCAGGTGAGCGCGGGCGACCGCCCGCTCAAGCGCTTCCGGATCGCCCTCAAGGAGAACAATATCGCCCTTGCGAAGGACAGCATCCGGCAGGGGTGCCATGTGCTCGGTTTTGTTCCGAACGATCCCAGTGACCCGGACCTCGTTGTCACATGCGTTTGCCAAGTCGCTGACCGTCTTCCCGATCATCGGCGAATTCGCCGCAACGCGCGCTTCCGTCATGTAGTCGGTGAGGTTGATTGCCTCGTCCATGGTCCCCGCGGCTTTGCGACCGCCTGGCAGAAGCCGGTAGCCGAAGGCGAGGAACGCCACGCCGGCCGCCGCAAGGCCGAGACCGACGGGGGCGAAATCGAACATGCCGAAAGGCTGCCCCGTCAGGTCCTCACGCACGCGAGAGACGATGATGTTGGGTGACGTGCCGACAAGGGTGATCAGACCGCCGAGCAGAGACCCGAAGGCCATTGGCATGAGAAAGCACGAGGGGGAGGCATTGGAGCGACGCGCCATTTGGAATGCCACCGGGATCATCATTGCGAGCGCGCCGATGTTTTTGACAAAGGCGGACAGGATCGTGACCGCTGCCACAAGAACGACAATCTGGCTCTGCACCGAGGTGATGTAAGGCGAGACCCGATGGAGGGCCGCCTCCATCACGCCAGAGCGTGCGACGGCGGCGCTGACGACGAGCGCACTCGCGACAATGATGACAATATCGTCACCAAAGCCGGAGAAAGCCGCCTTATGGGGGACAACGCCGGTGAACACCGCAGCCAGGAGCGCCAGAACAGCGACAAGGTCGTAGCGCAGCCGCCCCCAAACGAACAGAGCCATCATTCCGGCCAGTATGGCGAAGGCGAAGGTCTGGTCCTGCGTCATCGTTCTGCCTTAGACCGCGCTGCGGAGAAGGAGCCCGCGCGACTTCCTGATCCGATCCGTCCTGCTGTCCTGTTTACACTGTGCAGGGTCTCGAATCTCGTCCGACCGATGCCGACGCCACAATCCCATCGTGATCGCCTATCACCGCTCATGGAGCTTTGCCCTACAGCATCTGTCGGCTTTGGATCCGCCCAAGGATCTCAGATTCCTCAAAGGAAGAATGTACAAGCATGGTCAATCTCAGCAGAAGAGTGCTCCCTTTCAACCCGGGGGTTCCTGCCGCTGCCCTGTCCTCCTTCACCGATAGTTTCAGCGGCGAAGCCATCGGTGCCCCTGTTGGCGCTCTCAGGGCAGTCCTGCTGCCTCTGCTGGTTGGCACCGTGTTCGCGGCGGGCCGCAGGGCCAAGAGGCGTCGTGTTGAAGCAGCGAGGTGCTTCCGAACCTGATATTCTGCCGAAACCGGATCAGGAAGCGATGGCTCCGATGAATGAGCAGGCAGAGGATTGGCGTTCCAGCGTCGGCGAGAAGGCGGCCCGCTGCGAGCCGTCGGACGATCGGGCCCGCGCCCGTGAGCTTGGCCGGGGACGCGACGCCAACACCCCTGGGGAGATCCCGGCGCGGGGCTGGAAGGACATCCTCTGGCGCATGGTGCGGTCGATCCCGGAGAACCGGATCCTGTCCACGTCAGGTGGGGTCGCATTCTTTGCCCTGCTGGCGGTGTTCCCGGCAGTCGCCACAATCGTGTCGCTCTACGGGCTCTTTGCCGATACCAGCACGATCAGGGGTCACCTGTCGCTTCTCACCGGGATACTGCCCGGCGGCGTGCTGGAACTCATCGGCGAGCAGATCGGCCTCATCATCGCCCAGGACAGCGACACGCTCAGCCTTGCCTTCGTGGTGGGTTTTCTGGTGGCGCTCTGGAGCGCGAACTCGGGCGTTGCGGCCCTCTTCGATGCGCTCAATGTAGTCTATGGCGAGAAGGAGAAGCGCAGCTTGCTGCGCTTCTACGCCACGACCTTCCTGCTCACGCTTGGCATGATTGGCGTTGTGATCCTGGCCATCTGCGCGGTGGTGGTGACCCCCGTCGTGCTTACCTTCATGGGCTTCGCGACCCCGGCCGGCCGGCTCTTGAGCATTCTGCGTTGGCCTGCCCTGTTCGTTGTCGTCTTTGCCTGGCTGGCCGTCATCTACCGCTACGGCCCAAGCCGCCAAGATGCCAAATGGCGTTGGGTGACTTGGGGCAGCGCTATGTCGGCCGTGCTCTGGCTAGCGGCGTCGATGCTGTTCTCCTGGTACGTCGCCAACTTCGACAGCTACAACAAAACCTATGGCTCGCTTGGCGCTGGTGTCGGCTTCATGATCTGGATCTGGCTGTCGGTGGTAATTGTCCTGCTCGGCGCCGCGCTCAATGCCGAGCTGGAGCACCAGACCGCCAAGGACAGCACGGAAGGTCCACCTAAGCCGCTCGGATCTCGCGGAGCCAACATGGCGGATCACGTCGGCCAATCACATGTCTGACCCGATCGCCGTAACATCGCGTCCGGAGACACCGCTCATCCGCAGGACCGGCAAACACCGCCGGAGGCGGGAGGATCCCACCTGCGCTATCAGGATGATGATGCCCCGGTCTCGCGCCTCACTCGGTTCAGATGGCGGAAGCAACCTGACTGCGGCTGACGGCGGCAGAGCCATCTGCGTGTCGAACCACGTCAGAATTCATCGGAAGAGACGGGCCGAGGTGCAGTCTCTCCCGTGAGAAGACCACCAGCGCCGTTGAGTTCCCGATGCTGGCTCAGCAGGTCTGAATTCCTTGTCGGATTTCCTGCGAGATCAGGAGGCCTTCTTGGCAGGCTTTTCGGGTTTTTCGGTCCTGCCACCCTGCTTTCGTGACCGATCGCCAGACGAAGGAGCGCCTCCCTCGTTGTCCCATTGTGCGATGCCGTTCTTGGGTGTGCCCTTGGGCAGCCTTGGTCGAGTTTTCGTGTTCATGGGGATGGACCCTTCTGAAGGAGCGCTCTTTGCTGAACCCTCTTCGTCTGGCGGTAGATTAGCGGGGCTGCGACGGCGCTCGTGTGATCTCGAATCCTTGTTCAGAAAGCGCGGTTAAGATTGCTCTTGCGAGATCCACCCGCTCCTCGGCCGATATGACAGCTCCGGGCTGATTGGGAGCCTTCTGCGCGTGCTGGAGAGTGAATTGGATCGCGTTGACGATGATAGAGAGCACCATCTCTTGGTCCTTCATATCAACCTCCGAGGCTGCCCTGAGGGTAACACCAGCGGTCCCACCATGTTCCGGGAACAACCATCTCCAGACCAGGAGTGCTGAAGCCTCAGTCAAGGTAAGAGAGTCCGTGATCCGGCCCGCCGTGCAGGCAACGGGAGCCTCATGTCCACAGCGGACACTTTGCCCTTTCATTGTGGCAGTGCCTTCTGGACCACCATGGACTTCCGAGCACACGCCCCCACATCTTCAGAGGGAGGATTGATGAACACAATCGCAATCATGGCTGGTCTGCTGGTCCTCGCCACCTCGGCAACGACACAAGAGACCCCGCCATCGACGTGGCGCGACCCGGACACCCGGTGTGTGTATCTCAAGGTGGGAGATACCCTGAGCCTCCGCTACCGCCGTGACGGCACGCCGGATTGTGCGAGCGTTCAGCAGGACAGCACGGACGCATCGATCACTCGCGGTGACTTAAGGGAGCTCACTCAGCAGATGACGCGCTCGATCGAGGAACTACGCCGCGACATTGGAGCAGTCCGGCGAGAGATGGAACATACCCGTAATGAGCTGGAAAATATCCGCCGGGAAACGAGGCAACCCCGAGCGCCATAGTATTATCTCTGCCTCTTCGAGTTGGCCTATGGCGGGACAGGTTTACCTGAAACAGGGTCGCGGGCTGCGCGGGAGCCCCGTTACTGTGACTGACAGGTTCCGCCCCGAGGCTTTCGCCCAGCGGCGGGAGACGTTCATGAGCGGCCCTCCCTCCGGGTGGCTGTGCTCTCAGACCTCAGTCCGGCGGTTTGATGCTGTCGTCACCGTAGCCTCGCCTTCCGTTGAGCTGCGGTCGTGGTTTCGCGGCGGGAGCTGGGGCAGGCGTCAACGCACCCGAAATCCTGCGGATGATGGATTTCACTAAACTGAGAATGTTCTGTGCCATGTCTCGCTCGCTTTCCTTGGTGCAGCCAACGGCTCGGGTTCGCCGTGCCCCCGCGGCGGCTTGGAGCAGGTTCCTGCCCGAATCGTACGGAACCAGTGATGAAGCCTCAACGGCCACGAGCGCGGGCGCCCAGGTCCTCACGGAGTTCGTGCTCGTGCACGATCCGGTCATACGACTGGTCCGCGCTTCTGATCGCGTATCGCGGCTCACCACGTGGGTCATCGAGCCTGACGATCTCATAGCCGCCCTTCCAGACCTCGGGTTGGCCGTCTTCCGCATAGGAGACGGCCTGTCCGACCGCAAAATGGTGGCCATCTTGGGTAAGCGTTGATGGGCTCTCTTTTGACTGCTCTGCCAGAGGTGGCGGCGCTGCGCGCGGTTTGTCGCCGGCCGGCTGAGTCGGAACGGGGACCCGCGGGTATGTAACCGGCTGGGTGCTTGCCACCGGGACTGTCCATTCGAGCAGCGTGCGGCCACCATCGTCCATCACACGCAGAGCATCGGTCCGGGCCGGCCAGCGCCTCATCCCGGCAGGGCTCTGGGCCAATGCCAGAGCGGCAGCGCCGTCGGCAGCAGCGATGGGCACTGTTCCGATAACCTCGGGAACACCGCGTCGAAATCTCTTGAACTGGACCAGGAATCTCATGGCAACCTCCACGCAGGGTTCCTCGAATAAGGTCGATCCATCTGCGATCTCGATCCGGCCCACAGAAGGAAAGAACAAGTGGCCGGCGACCATGAACGCTGACCTTCCGGAAGCGGCATCAGCCGCATCGTCGGCGCGCGCCGAGATCCTCCCGCTGTCGGGCCTCTCCAACAACCCGGTCATAGGGCTGGACAGCGCTCCGGATCTGATACTGCGGCTCCCGGTCGCCGGCAGGAACTAGAAAGACAATCTCGTAACCGCCTCGCCAGATTTCGTTGGGCGAATGGTCCTAGGCGAAGCTGACGGGCTGGCCGACGGGGTAGCGATGCGTTCTCATGACAAAATCCTTTCCGCTTCTCGGGCACCGTCGCCGATCCTGCTCGTCTGTCACCAAGACCAGCCGCGCACGACGATGAAGTACAGGGCAATCGACGCCGCGATCACAACGATGACGAGTGTCAAGTTCAGTGGGTCATTGATCCAGGGCAGGCGATTTTTATCGAACATCTTGTCCTCCTTTATCGCAGGCTTTTGGAATGCTTGACCGTTCTCTCTCGCGTGCCCGCTTCATACAGGAGGAGGCATCCGGCGATGAGCAGAACCGAGACGATCGCTTGGCCTAACATTTTGCTGCTCCTTGGTTGAATGCTATCGAATATTTTAAGTAAATAATCCTGATATTGACTACATTTATTATTTTACAGCATACTCTTTTATCTAAATCCTAGATACATAAATCGTATTTACTTGATATTTATTTTTGGATTCACCTGTAATTACAGCTCTCTCTCACCATCTTAAATTAAGATGAACTTTGGGCCTGCTTTGTGATTGGCCAAGGTTCATATGTGAGAGGTGGAGGTTCCCCATGTGCTCGAACAACCGCTCCATGTTCGATTTGCAGCACTATCGAACGCACGACGGCCCCGGACTGACGCTTCACGCCTTGCCGATGATGCGAGCCAAGTGGGATCGATTGACGGTGAAAGAGGTGACGGGGATCCGAACCCCGGCGGAACTCATCGAGAAAGTCGAAGAGAGCTACAGTCTGTCCCACGAGCAGGCGACCAGAGATGTCGAGTTCTGGGCCTTGGATAAGCAGCTTTGAGCCGGTCGCTGTACGACGAGACCAGCCCCAATTCATGGAGGCTATGATGTTTGGCTTTAGAGGTGGCGAAAGCAACGAAACGGTGGCTCGCAAGACAGGCTATCGCGACAACGCGACACGCCAGTGGAGTTGCCTGACGACCTTGGATCTGTCGCAGGTCAAGAACGAGGAGCAACTGATTGCGCTGGTGAAGGTGCGCTACGGCCTGCCCTATGAGACGGCCAAGGCTGACGTCGAGCGCTGGATGGCAGGCAAGCAGTTCTAATCAATTTCTCGAACCTGGAGCGGGCCCGAGCCTTCACTCCAGGCTCACAAGTGTGGAGATCCGTTGATGTCGACCGAATTTTACGTCGTCAAACACCATGGGGCTTGGCGCATTCGCGTGAATGGCAAACATCATGGCGAGTACGATTCCCGCGTTGCCGCCATCAACGCCGCAGCGGCGGAAGCCCAAGCCGTTGGTGCGGGAGCAAAAGTCTTCAGCACGGGGATTGTGAGTCAGTATAGCCGTGAATGGCAGGCGAGGGAGAGCTAGGCCAAGCCTGCTGTCCTATCGCGATTGAGCCCGAAAGGAGCCTCGCATGAGCGAGAGAATAAGCCGTCTTTGCGATGAGCTTCGCATCAAGCTTCACGGCCTAGATCGCCGGCTTGAATCCTTGAAGTCAAACGGCGCCGCAAGCTTCAATCACTCACAGGATGCTCTTGAGAGCCAACTGGAGCGTGTCGAGCAACGCATCTACGACCATCGCGCGGCCGTTGAGGCGGCCAATGCCAGGGCAAAGACGTGGGTGGCGGAAAAGAAGTCCGGATTGCATGCTCTTCACGTTCTACAGTATGACCATGACAAGGCGTATTGGCTCGATGCTCAGGCTGATGAGGCAGAGGCCTACGCAGAAGCTGCCTTCGAGTTGGCGGCGGCTGCGGCGGATGAAGCCATATTGGCGGTCTTGCAAGCCCTTCTCGCACGCAACAAAGCTGATCAGGCTGCTTTCCCAGAGATGGATCCGTCCCCCTGAAATTCACCTCTCTTCCCTGCAAGAGATCCGGCAATTTGGTAGGCATTCCTTGTCATTTTGTGTCCTGCCATCTGCGGCCTGTCACGGTCGACCTCCTTGGGAGGGTCGGCGAGGTGGGGAAGGCGGACACATGAGACCTCCTCGGTGATCCTTGGTCCCGTTCAAATCCCTGGAACGACCGTGAACGCCGCGCGGCATCTATTTAGGCCTTGCCGAGCTCATCTGGGATGCAAACATGTCCTGCCATTGTTCGAAGCCTTTGACGGCAGCCGGCAACCAGGTCTTGATCATCGTCTCTGGGTCCATCGCTTTCAGGTTCGCGGACAGGCGCTCCTGCATCTCTCTCATCAAGTGCTCCTGCATAGGCTGCACATCCGGCAAACCGAAGAAGGCGCGTGCTTCTTCCGGTGTGCAATCGATGTTCACCGTGACCTTCATTTGAAGTCTCCTGTAGGAGGTCAGCCATTGGGCCGATGTGGATCTCCACGACAACGGCGATCAACAGGGCTGGTTCGGAGTTGCCGCCCATGATCCGGTTCATGCCCTTGTCCGCACTCCTGAGGCCGCGAGCCTCCAGCGGCTGACAAGGTCGTTTCGAGACAACAGCAGACGTCATGCATGGTGAACGCCTCGTGTTCAAACGAGAGAGCACTTATCCGTTCCCCTCAAGAGAAAGCAGCGCGCCATCGCGGAACCAACTCCCTGATCGAAAGCATGGTGGCTGTCACGGAGCCTAACCTGATGATTTGGTGAAATCCCTGACGCCGGCATTCCTGTTTCGGTTGCGGGCATACGGGTCGTGGTCCTCGACCACGACCCGTATGCAAGGTGAGGTGTTGCCTTCGTGATCTTACTTGCGGCTGGAGGCTATTGCGGGCCGCGTCTTGCCGGAGCGATGGTTCTCGTCGGAGTGCGTGACCTCGATCTCGTCCCGACGGACGGTGTCCCGCACGGTCTCGATCCGTTGGGTGCGCTCTCGGCGCACGACGACCTCTTCCCGCACTTTTACGCTCTTGCCGACCACGGGCCTCTCGGATGTCTCCATCATCTCGATCGTGAGCTCGGTCAGGATCTCTCCCGTCACAGCATCGGTGACTGGCTTGCGCCGTTCTACGATGACCTTCTCATCATACAGCGACACCTGCTGCTGAACCGGCGTTTCCACGACAACGCGGCGCACGGTGGTCGTGCCGCTGGTCACGGTGTGCTTGCCCACCACCAGGGTCTCTTCAGCGAGCGGGATAACCTCCTCCGCCTGCGTGGATGGCTGGCCATGGGTAGGACGAGCCACGGCACGGCCCAGCGGAGCGGTCCAGAGATTGAACATCGAATCCCAGAGAACCGAGCCGGTGCTCATGGGCGCAGTCGCAACCCGCTGCGCGACCTCTGCCGTCGTCCGGGCCATCTGTGTGGCACTCTCAGCGGCGGCCCCGCCTGTCCGTGCGACGGCGTCCACGGTCTGCCGGACAGCCGTGCGGGCCTCCTGCTCGCGCTCGGCCTCGTCCTCCTGGTCAGCAAGACGCCTGGCTTCCTGCTCACGCTTGAGCCTTGTCTCGATCCGGCGCTGTTCCGCCTCCGCCAGCCGGGCCTCCTCGATCTCGGTTTTTTCGGCCTCTATGCGATCGACAATGGCCTGGGCCTCCTCGTCGCTCAGCGCCTCCAGCACGGCTGGTAGCAGCTCGTTCTTCCCGTCTCGCACGCTCTGCTGATGGATCTTGCGCAGCTCGGCCACCTTGGTGGCAAACTCCTCGCTGTCCTTGGGCGTGGCCTCAAGCTCATCGAGCAGAATTCTGGTTTGCTTGTTGCCGGCGAGCGCCTCGGACACGAGCCCCTTGGTGGCTTTGTGCTTCCTGAGCACCGGGAACAGATGCTCCTCTTCGACCCTGGCGAGTAGCTCCAATTCCGTCTTGAGATCCGCGAACAACCTCTCGCGCGTCTTGACCGCGCCGTCCGAGGTCTCCACGAGCTTGGCGAAAAGCTCGTTGGCCTTGGCCGGGCCAGTCTGAAGCAGTTGTCTGATGGTCGTCATGTCGTCCTCATGAAAAATTGAAGCCAGACGCAATACTGATCAGGATGCCGTTGCCCGATCCGCTTGTTACGAACGGTGCTGGAAGAGCGAAGCAATGGCTCCTCAAGGCGAGCGGAGTTTGAGATTGATTAGTCTTTGAAGAGCGATGACGCAGATACTAGGAAGACAATCTCGCAACAGCGAAGGAATTTACTGCGTCGCAACATGGCAACGGCTTTAGAACCCCACAGTTCCTGAGCAACGGGCAGTTTCCTTTGGCATGCCGGACAGCGCTAAGCCGGGCAACGGAGCGAAACGGCTGTATCGGCGTTGTCGCACTGGGCCGGGCCGCTGCAACCGAGCTGACGGCGGCCCGGGAACTCATAACAATGCCAGACCTGAAGCCCAAGCTCGCTGAGCGGGACATTCTCACCCCGGGCCCCGCATCCGCTGGCCTCGGTGTCGTCGGCATGATCGCTCTCGTCATCGCGGCTCTGTATGTCGGGCGCGAGGTCGTCGTTCCGGTGGCGCTCGCCATCCTGCTGAGTTTCGTGTTGGCTCCGCTCATCAGGCTGTTGCAGAAGGCCCGTGTGCCACGCGCGCTGGCGGTCGTCGGCATCGTCCTGGTCGCTTTCGCGGGTATCACGGCGCTTGCCCCCGTGATGGCGACGCAGGTCACCCAGCTCGCCGGGGTGATGTCACGGTAACCTTTAGTCAGAGGCTTCTGCCCTAAGAGGCTGGTGAGCAATTTTATTGCTCGTTCTAAGTATTTGATTCAACATAGATTTGGCTGGACTGCCAATGCGGAAGCGGGCTGTTTGACGATCCGGGAGCCCTGCCATGGATGCCTGTTCCTACGCCAGCGATCTCACTGATGCCGAATGGGCGTTGCTCGCGCCCCTCGTTCCCCGCAGCCATCCCGCGGGACGGCGGCAGACCTACCCGTTACGGCGCATCGTCGATGCCATCTTCTATCTGCTGCGCACCGGAGCCCAATGGCGGCTGCTGCCGCACGAGTATCCGCCGCGTGGTGCCGTCTTCTACCACTATGCGCAGTGGCGCGAGGATGGCACCTGGGAGCACGTGACCCAGGTTCTGCGAGAGAGTTATCGCTGCAGGATTGGCCGCAATCCTCAGCCAACAGCGGCGATCATCGACAGCCAATCGGTCAGGACCACCGAGATGGGCGGACCGCGAGGCTATGATGGTGGCAAGAAGATCAACGGCCGCAAGCGCCATCTTCTCGTTGATACGCAAGGCAATCTGCTGAAGAACAGCGTACATCCGGCTGACATCCATGACCGCGCAGGCGCCGAACTCTTGTTGGAGGGGCTGCAGCATCTCTTCCCCGCCATTGAGCTGCTGTGGGCCGACACGGCTTATCGTGGATTGAAGGATTGGCTGTGCCGAGCGCTCGGATAGAAGCTGTCCATTCCGCAACACTGGTGGAGCGGAGGCACCTGGATGCGGGCTGACGCGGAGCCACCGACACGACCGAGCGGCTTCCAGGTGCTCGCGCGAAGGTGGGTGGTCGAGCGGACCATCGGTTGGCTCACCACCAACCGGCGGCTCGCCAAGGACTATGAGCGGCTCGTCGAGACCGGCGAGATGCTGCTCTATCTTGCGATGAGCCGCATTCTGCTGCGCCGCCTCACGCGAAAGGAAAGATAATTGCTCACCAGCCTCTAAGTTTCGTGAATATCCCTTGAAGCCTGCAGAGCCAAGGCTGTGCGCAAGAAGGGCAGTCAGGACAGCGAGCGATATAATCAGCACCTATCACGTCCGGATCATCGAGGGCAGATTGACGCAGCGATTCGGCCACAATTGAGAGGATTGTTGTATCAGTGTTGTATCAAACTGATCCCGAAGGGAACCGCCCCTCAGATAAACCCAGTTCAAGTTCCTGAATTTATTAAAGATTTTATGGAGCGGGCGACGGGAATCGAACCCACGACATTCAGCTTGGGAAGCTAAAGCTGGCGGAAACCTAACGGCATTGAGAATCACTGGTAAGTTAAACAGCAACAGACGCCCGTATATTCGGGTGAGGATTATACCCATCTAGTTCGAAGTCTTCATACCGATAGTCGAATAATGACTGTGGCTTTCGCGTGATCTGAAGTTTTGGGAAGGGTGTCGGCTCACGCGTGAGTTGAAGCCGTGCTTGTTCCGTGTGGTTAAGGTAAAGGTGGACATCTCCACCCATCCAAACCAACTCGCCAGGTTCCAAGCCAACTTGTTGAGCCAGCATGTGAATGAGGAGAGCGGCTTCGCAGAGGTTCCATCCAAGCCCAAGGAATACATCCGCACTCCTTTGGTAAAGGATGCCACTAAGGCGGCCGTCTGCAACGTAGTATTGATACGTCATATGGCATGGCGGCAACGCCATTTTATCAAGCTCACCAACATTCCAGCCTGTAAAGAGAAGCCTCCGGCTGGTGGGATTGGCTTTCAAATTGCTGACGAGATCTGAGATTTGATCAATAACTCGGCCATCCTTAGTTTCCCAAGCCCGCCACTGTTTGCCATAGACTGGTCCGAGATCACCATTGATATCCGCCCACTCGTCCCAAATCGAAACGCGATTTTCACGAAGGTATCTGGTGTTGGTATCTCCGTTAAGGAACCAGATTAGCTCGTGAACGCATCCCTTGAAGAAGATTCGCTTAGTGGTAAGCAATGGAAAGCCTGCTTGAAGGTCAAATCGCATCTGGTGACCAAACAAAGACAGAGTGCCTGTTCCCGTGCGATCGGGCCTCTCAACTCCTCGGTCTAGGAGAGCCCGTAAGAGATCAAGATACTGCTGCTCGGGATGGTATCGATGCATAATAGGCTCCATACGCGAAGGTTCTCCATGCCCAATCTTGTTCAATTTTCCAACATGTGGTGGCGGCTATGCCCGGAATCCACATGAAACATGGTAAATAGCAAGCCACAAGCCGCCCGATCGAACACCCGAGGCTCAATGCCTCCTCAGATATTCGAACCGTTGCCCAGGCCTTGGGTCGCGGCAAGTCCCTGGAGATGCCCAGCTACTCTCGCATGGATACGCTGGACATAATGTCGAACCGACCAGATATCTTTCCATCCAGCAGCCTGCTTTAGAAAAAAGGCAATGGTCTCATCAGAGAGCTGCTTGTGATGATCGTCGCGATAGTCCACGAGCGCTTGAGCCAACCGGTTCATGTAGGCAGCCCGAAGGCGATGGATTGAGGTATCGTTTACTTCCGCCCTTTTGAACAGGTCACTCCCTATATTGCTTACGGCTCCCGTAGTGAGGGCCCCTCCACGATCCGAGAGGAAAAGAATACCTTTGTCGACAAACGATAGGTCCCTCTTCGCCCGTCGATCAACGATTGTTTGCCTCTCTCCATCAATCCAGTTCCGCGTCTTCAGAAGCAGCTTGGGAAATGCAACAATAATGCGCGAACCTGTCTTCCCTACAACTTTTATATCAAGCCAGTATTTTGGGTCTTCTGTTGAGCGGTTGCCCTGACTGCGTCGGTCCAAAACCTCGACTTCGGTAGCCGCCATCTTCTCGATTACCGGTCGCGTCGGAATCTGATCAATAGTAATGGACATTAACTCACCAACTCGGGCAGATGTTTGCTCAGCCCATTCGAGGATTAGGCCATTACGTTCAGCGTGACGCCCATCCAAAAATTTGTGCGCCTTTAAAATCTCATCAGCATTTGGTGTATGCCTATTTGCTTCCTCTTCGCCCCCGAGAGCAAGAGGACTCGTCGATACCACAACCTTGTCTCCGCCCTTGCGAGTGATTTCGCGCTCCTCAACGTTGATTGGATACTTGTAAGTAGCGCTCGTTTTCCCCACCCGATTGTGGAGGCGACCAGTCATCTCACACCAGCGATAGAAATTCCAAACGGCTAGGAGCTTTGCATTGACGGTCTTCACGTTACGTTTCTTCAGCAGGTGAAGTTCGTTGCGCCAAGATCTTAAGACATAGTCGTCGACGTCCCGCCAATTGCGTCGGATGCGAACCAAAAACTCGAAGAAATTTTTGATCTTTTTCGCATACTCCGAGACTGTCTTTACAGAGAGATTACGATCAACTCTCAGATATCGAAAATAGTCGCTCGGATCTTCCATCACTCTAGATGTGCGGTGCCGAATTAGAGTTGGAATGCCAGGCACTCCTACTCCGTCCAGTTTACATGCTTCAGAGGTCATAACGATCATGTACGGCACGCCACGTCTCCAAACATTACTTCCGCCTTCTAGATACAAGTGCGAAGCTCTGCACTGTATTGAGCTGTGCCACTAAGGCCCGGTTTTTCGCTTGTTCTGCAGCAAGGTCCCCTTGCAGGTTGTGCTTGTCTCGTTCGAGAACAGCAAGCTCATCTGCTGCTTTATCAAGTTGGCGGCGAGCCATGTGCCATTGGGATACCAAGCGCCTCTTCTCACGTTCGTCTTCAATCCGAATTCCTTGCAGTCTGTTAGCCCGAGCCGTCGCGCTTTCCTTCTTGCGTGGTCGGGTCTTCGGAGAGGTGGCAAGCCTGTTCATCCTCAGAACGCCTGTTTTTACGATTTCGCCGTTCTCTGTACTTGTTGTGGTAACCGCATTTGTATGGCCGATTGGTTCGATCCCGAGATCTTCATCCTGCCATAGGCGATATTCGGTGATGGTTCTGGGTACTGACTTTTGTGCCGGTATGCCCTCGTCCATCCACCTTAGAAGCACGCTGTTTCGCAGCTCTAATTGAAAGGAAATGTCGACACGCTTTTTCTGGCTCATCGAAGCACCTCTTATCTTGGTTAGTCCTCTATGTCCTTAAGGTACTCCCTTAACGTGACCACTCGCCTGAGTTTCACTTCGCGCAGCAGCGTCGGCTTTCCCTCATTCGCCTTGAGCCATGCTTCATCCTCTGCCAGTTCCTGCTTAAGGTACGGCACAAAGACTCGGTCTGTTCCGTTGAAGATGCAGTTACGACAGACCTCCGGACGAGCCCGTTCAAGGTCAGCTCCTACAACCGCAGAGTTGCTCTCGGGTAGTACACTCCCCTTGCGGCAGTTCGCGCGAGCGGCGCCCGCAGCTGTTTCGGGGCAGGCGCAATACGACCACCTGTTGCTTTTAAGGACGATATGAGCGCGGTCGACAAATGTCCTGACCCACGACTCAATCTTCTCTGGGAGAATGACTGTAATCTTACTCGCCACGCGCCGGCGCCAACGTTCATACGCTCGCTTAACTCGGCTAATAAACGGTCCCCCGGCGTCACGATGGCCTTCGATCGCTTCGTACAGGATTGTTCCCGTAAACTCGACACGGGCCTCTTCCAAATCAAGTTTAGCTTCAGGATCGGATATGTATCGGTACACCGAAGTAATACTTAGGGCACCCATCTGCTGTGCGAGGGCTTCTAAATCAGGGTGCTGCCACCGGTAGGTCCATAGAATCGCATAGAGACGGCGAAACTGACGTGCAGTGAAGTGCCAGTCCTTGCCATGCTTGTCTTTAGGCACGCCTATCAGCCTAGCGAGATAGTTGATCTCGCCCTCTGGGCGCAGGTGATAAACCCGCCCACCAGCCAGCCGAAAGATCGGCTTCCATTGGAAAATTAGAGCATCCGCAGCGCCCTGACGGGCAGGATCACTGATCCTCCTCAATAGGTCTACCGCGAGTTCCACTGTCTCCGGACATGGCATACGCCGGCGTTCGCGAAGAGACTTTTCGATGAGAAGCTCAATCCAAAGCCCATGCTCGCGTGTTCCCTTAATACAATTGGCTAATGCACTTTTAACCTCTTTCAGGCGCCTTGACGTCAAGGCGCATATCACTACTAGGCATGCGCAGGCGAGTAAGCGCACCGCCTTATCAATAGTTACCATTCCAGCCGGCGCGACCTCCGCCCAAACTGATAGAATTTCTTCGTTTGGTTGCACTAAACCGGATGGTAAACTGATGTACAAACGGTTACGCCAATTTTCCGTTCTGCCTTCGGCCACTGTGTGGCGCTCTCTTTCTATGATGTCGGCAAGAGTTGGCCCAACATAGAGTATCCACCTGATGCAGCCTTCAACGAAGACATGAGCGATCCGGTGCGGAATGGTCGGGGTCTGTTTGGATTCTTTGCCAATTGCCGCCGCAACGCGTGCAGCGCCTTGTGGGTATGGCTGGAAGGGAATGACATCGCCTCCCAGCAGTCCGCGCATGATGTAGAGATCCTCAAGTGGGCGGAGCAGCCTATGGACTGACTGAACCGTCAGTATCGATTCGGGGGGAACACTGCCTGATGCGACTTCTTCTACGAGGGGGTCGGATAGCAAAAATGGTGGTATGAATGCAGCTGCTGCAATATCTGCCGCGGATCTCTGTGCGGCCCCCGGATCATTGCTAAGAACCTGCGCTACGCGCTCGCGGACATTCAAGATGGCCTCAATTCCAAATGGAACGATCTGGATTAACGCGTCGACATCCGCCTTAAGAATCTGACCAAAGTTACGCACTCCACGGAGGAGCATAAATCCGGCGACATGAAGGAAATTTCCGACAGTCAGCACGTGTGTGGAGGCGTCATCAATACGGGCAAACGGCCCAACCCTGAGTGCCATGGCATACTGGCGAGCCGTCTCAAGGAGAGTGGCGTTACAAGGATCCAGAAGATTAGTGCCATTTGGAAGTGGATAGTTCCAGTCAATGTCACGCTCCTCTGCATCACTTGGAGAGATGTTAGTGTCGCGAACTCTCCACTTAGAAGACTCCCATTCGCTAAGAAGGAATGGGGCAGTGCGCGGGAGTTCAAACTCCACATGGGGCGGTGTGGCTGTTACAAGGAGGCGCATGGTCAGTAAGGTCTCGGCAGTTGGAATCTTGGCTGGAGCTTGCGATCACGTGCGATCCTCTCAGCTTTTGCGAGGACACGAGCCATATGACCCGATTGCATGAACTCGATGGTGGCATCGCAGAAAGCCCACCAAATCACCCAGCGTTCCCATCGTTCTGGGCGCTCCGCTTCCCATTCCTTTGAAGCCTCTTCTAAGCTTTCGCTCCAAAGGAGTAGATCGGCTATGAGCTCGGGCTCGGCCACGACTGCGTGCGCAATGCAGTTTGGGCATCCATCAAGCCGGTCACATTCCTCACCAGGCGTTGTTCCGGGTTGAATGCCTGCACGGGGGCTTACGCACAAAGTGCCAAGGCCTGTCGCAACAACGTCAGAAGCATCAACCTCTTTTATGCCAAGTCGTTTCGCAGCGCCTTCGATACCGTGGATCAACGCATTCTGCAGATCTTTATGGAATGCCCGAGCCTTGTCTTCGCGAAGAAGTCTGACCGGCCAGCGGTTCGTGTAACTTGCTTCAGTAACTGCGATACTTGAGTGCCTCGCAATTGCAGCAACATCTCGGGTCCGGCCGCTGGTTGCTAAGGCTGCGTCGAGCAAGTATGAGGGCCGGATCATGTCCGTCCTGATATCATGCGGCACTACGTCGTCATTCTCAACGAACAGCCTTAGCCTAGCCAACAGCAAATGATCAGTGAGCACCTTAGGCTTGTCTTGAACCCGGACAATGAAGAGCTTTTCGCTTTCGTTGCCCGCGAGACCTCGGCGGAGATTTGAAACGTCAGTGACTACTCGCTCTAAGGCCCGGACGGTCGTCGGCTCGCCAGAGGCATCGCTCACAGGCAGGTCGTACGAGATTGTTTTTGCTTTTGCATTATTCGTAGCATTACTTCCGATTTGAGCGCGGCGTTTGTACCCAATAACTTCTTTATGGCCGGCGATTTCGGACGATCGCATGCAATCAACTCGGAGCCCACAGCCAACTGCAACGTTAGCGCCTGTGTCACAGAGAAACAGGAGGCAAGCCGCCGCGACTCCGTCACTCGAGAGATGAAGCAGAGCGTCAACTGCATCAATACCTCCGAGCTTAGACACAATGCGGGAATAAAAGTTTCTATACTCGGACCAGTTGGCGCGTGTTGCTTTGGGCACTAGCCCGTCGAATCGACTCTGAACATGTACGAGGAATGCGGCAAGGCCACCGCTTTGCTCGGTGAAGAAGTTGATGACTTCTGCCTTGGTGATCCTGCCAGCGAGAGCATCGTTAACCAGTATCTCGATCTCAGAAGAAGAGGTGGTGCAGGCTGCAATAAGTGCCTTACCCTCTTCGAGCTTTGCGATAGCCTGAGCGAATTGGGTCTTCGCAATCGAGCGGACACGGTCGAGCCGCTTCTTATTTAGCCTACGGATTGCTTCGGGAAGCCCCTCAGTTCTCACTTCTCGAACGTCAGCTTCGGATGCGAGTTCGCGCAAAAATCCGAGCATCTCATCACGCTCAAACTCTATGTCCCTGCTTGAACAATAAACCTCGACGTCATCCGCAATGCGATTCAGACTTTGAGACGAAGCTTGAGCTAATGTCCTTTTCGGCTCGGATTTTCGGGCTGCGCGCCGGGGACCACGCAATCCTCCTACCTTGGGCAGCATTCCATCCAAACCCATAAGGACGGAACTGAGATATTTCAGACGGACCGAAATGCTTTGGGGTTTTCCCTCACCCACCTTCCGTGCCTCGGCCCATGCGTGAACTGCGATGCGAAATTGCTTCTCGTCAACGTTTGATCCTTCCCTTAACGGCGCTAAGACGGCAGCGTAAGGAGAGGAGATGAGCCATCGTAACAGTTCAAGTAGAGCGAGGTACTGTCCCTTCGCACTCCCTGCAGCATATTTCTGGGCACTTTCTACAAAAGCTGTCGCCAAAGAAATCGTGAAGCGACGCCCTAGATGCGGGACAAACTCTCCAAAATCATATGATCGCTGGTGCTCCTCACACCATGGGGCGGTTACTCTGCCTTTACGAATTTCGTTGTCGAGTTCGCCTAGAAGCGTCTCACATGTCGGGACTAATTTGAAAGCGCTTACTTGAACACCCAGCTGCCTGGCGATCTCAGTGCGATTGAGGCGACCCTTGAATACGGGCGGATCGTTTGCCGCGAGAACCCGTCGGAGATCTTCGAGAAGGGTTGGGTAACGGGAACTCTCTGGGGCATCACCTTGGAGCCGTTGATCGAACTCCTCAATAACTGCGCGTACTTCAGGGTATCGGGTCGTAACACTATTAGGCAAGCTGAGTTCGCTCCGGATCCAGGATCGGCATAATCGACCGCTGGAGACGCGGTAGGTTCTGGCTGCAAAGTGTTGGGTCAACCACTCTCGGAGTTGGCTCGGGAATGTATCCCACTTTGAAGCACTATAGCCTTCTTCCCGGAGTTTCTGATTGAACTCCTCAAAGACAGCCCGCGTTTTCGGATTGTGTGCTACTGCACCGTAAGGCACCCCAAGTATTTTTGAAATTTCAGAGCGGTTAATTACACCCCTTTCGATAGGCAACCTTTTCTCATGCAAGAGACGATCTAGAAGTTCTTTGAGAGGCGCGGCCAAATGACTATGTTTTTCACGCATTAATAATCACAGCGCAAGCTATGCTCCGACACAAGATTTATATTCATGGCGCCCGTTTAATAAGCCGGCCTCATGATGTGCTACTATTTCTGGGTAGCATACAGAAAGACGCGCATCAATACGTATTTTATGTTATAGTTTTAATCCTTTACCTTCTGTATCGCACTATTTTGAATCCTTAAACACATGAAGGATTATATGAATACTTAGAAAGAATAGAGGATTGACATTGTTGGATTAAGCAATCGATCCACGATCGGACTGAGGATCCCTTGCTAAAGGGCATCCAGCCTGCGCATCTCCTGACGGCGCCGCGACGCGGGCAAAACTCAATTTATGATCGTAGGGGGCACGCGTATCCATCTGCGCTTGCTCTGCGAGCATTGTTCTGGACTGGCCTGCGCCGCCAAGCTTGCCCCTGGGACCAAGCTTCTTGTCTAAGCATCCGTCCCGTAATCATGAATGTCGTCCCGAGCGGCGAACGAGGAGCATAACGGAAGCGGCATTAAGGAAGGCGCGGGTTGACGTGAGCGTCGCCTTCGGATCTTTCCAAAGCCAGCCGGCGGTTGCGACCGATCCACGCGACGAATCTTCCAACCACCAAGCGACGAGGATGCACCGCAAAGCCAACCTGGGCGGGCGACATTCTGACGATCTCGATGCGGATTGAGGTCGCCTGGGCCGGGGTCTCGCTGGCATAGCCGCTGTCGGCGAGTTATTTCGGAATGTGGGTGATGACGGTTTGAGAAAGGCGACGTATCGAGGCGGGTGTCCAGCCTGCCAGAACCTCTTCAAGAAGAGCGATACG
>JBOZRS010000101.1:0-60260 GCA_050789065.1 Microvirga sp. | reverse complement strand
GACCCACTTTTGGGATCAGCTCCGATGCTCCTTCTTCGGGCTGGCGCATCGTTCGGGGCGGAAAACCGGATCCACTTTTCCGCACGATGCGCTAGCCGGCCCTCACGGTCCCTGTAGGCTCGCCCAGATCTCCTCCAGGTGCCTCGGCCCGAGCACGGCCCCGGATGCGGCGCGGATGACCGCATGCATCCCGGCAGGAGCCTCGTTGTTCATGGCCCAGTGGATGGCCTCGCGAAGGGAGGCGAATTCCCTCACGTCGCCCGCAGGCCCCTGGCCGCCCGTCGTGCCGATGGGCTCATATTGCAGATGGGCCGGCGCGTCCAAATCGGTGTCCGTCAGCATCGCGTGTCCCTGTCGCTCTGTTCCAAGCGGAACAACGCTCCCCGAGGCTGAGCCGTTTCAGCTTGGCCGGCCTGATCCCTGGTTTCTTCTTGTGGAGCTTGGGAAACACCCTCTGGAAGCGGAACGATCCCGGCACCGGACCTTGGGCGGCTCTCGAGACCGCGACATTCGGCCAACCTGCCGCAGAGACACGATTTCCCCTTGCAACTCGGACGATTTCGGCCGAACTAAGCGACGGACGATCACGAGGAAACTATGCCGGCTTATCGCTCTCGCACCACCACCCACGGCCGCAACATGGCGGGCGCTCGCGGCCTCTGGCGGGCCACGGGCATGAAGGATTCCGACTTCGGCAAGCCCATCATCGCCGTGGTCAACTCCTTCACCCAGTTCGTGCCGGGCCATGTCCACCTCAAGGACCTCGGCCAGCTGGTGGCCCGGGAGATCGAGAAGGCGGGCGGCGTCGCCAAGGAGTTCAACACTATCGCGGTCGACGACGGCATCGCCATGGGCCACGACGGCATGCTCTACTCCCTGCCCTCGCGGGAGCTGATCGCCGATTCCGTCGAGTACATGGTCAACGCCCATTGCGCGGACGCCATGGTCTGCATCTCGAACTGCGACAAGATCACCCCCGGCATGCTGATGGCCGCGATGCGCCTCAACATCCCGGCCGTCTTCGTGTCCGGCGGCCCGATGGAGGCCGGCAAGGCCGTGCTGAAGGGCGTGACCAAGAAGCTCGACCTCATCGACGCCATGGTGGCGGCCGCCGACGAGAACGTGGCCGAAGAGGACATCAAGGTCATCGAGCGTTCGGCCTGCCCCACCTGCGGCTCGTGCTCCGGCATGTTCACGGCTAATTCCATGAACTGCCTGACGGAGGCGATGGGCCTCTCGCTGCCGGGCAACGGCTCGACGCTCGCGACCCATGCGGACCGCCGCCGCCTCTTCGTGGAGGCCGGGCACCTGATCGTCGATCTCGCCCGCCGCTACTACGAGCAGGACGACGCGAGCGTTCTGCCCCGCTCCATCGCCAGCTTCGCGGCCTTCGAGAACGCCATGGCGCTCGATATCGCCATGGGCGGATCGAGCAACACGGTGCTGCACCTCCTGGCCGCGGCCTACGAGGCCGAGGTGCCCTTCACCATGGCCGATATCGACCGCCTGTCGCGCCGCGTTCCGGTGCTCTGCAAGGTCGCGCCTGCGGTGCCCGACGTCCACGTGGAGGACGTGCACCGCGCCGGCGGCATCATGGGCATCCTGGGCGAGCTCGACCGCGCGGGGCTTCTCGATACCTCGGTCCCGACGGTCCATACGGAGACCTTGAAGGATGCGCTCGACCGCTGGGACGTGCGGCGCACCAACAGCCATGCGGTGCATGATTTCTACCGCGCCGCGCCCGGCGGCGTGCCGACCCAGACGGCCTTCAGCCAGGAGAGCCGCTACGACAGCCTGGACCTCGACCGCGCCTCCGGCGTCATCCGCGACATGGAGCATGCCTTCTCCAAAGACGGCGGCCTCGCGGTTCTGTTCGGCAACCTGGCGCTCGACGGCTGCATCGTGAAGACGGCGGGCGTGGATGAGAGCATCCTGAAGTTCTCCGGCCCGGCCCGCATCTTCGAGAGCCAGGACGCCGCCGTCGACGGCATTCTGAACGGCAAGATCGCGGCGGGAGACGTGGTCCTCATCCGCTACGAGGGACCGCGCGGCGGACCCGGCATGCAGGAAATGCTCTATCCCACGAGCTACCTGAAGTCGAAGGGTCTGGGCAAAGCCTGCGCGCTCATCACCGACGGCCGTTTCTCGGGCGGCACCTCGGGCCTCTCCATCGGCCACGTCTCGCCGGAAGCGGCGGAGGGCGGCACCATCGGCCTCGTGCAGGACGGTGACCGGATCGAGATCGACATCCCGAACCGCCGCATCCACCTCGCGGTGGACGATGCGGAGCTAGAGCGCCGCCGCGCCGAGCAGGACGCCAAAGGCTGGAAGCCCGCCGCGCCCCGCAAGCGCAAGGTGTCCACGGCCCTGAAGGCCTATGCCATGCTGGCGACGAGCGCCGCCAAGGGCGCCGTCCGTCAGATCTGAGGCGGGTTTCCGCCGTCCTCAGCACCTCGTCATGGTCGTTCCGGGGCCACCCGGAACGACCGCGAGGGAAGCCGTCATTCGGCCCCGTGCTTCCAAAGGTCTCATCCCCGCCCCGGACCTTGACGAAACAGTGTCACTTGGATTCAAGTCGGGCATGTTCCCCACCAGCCGGAAAATCCCGATGAGCCGCCTCGCAACAACCGCCTTCCTCGTCCTTTTAGCCGCGCCTGTTGCCGCCCAGACCGCGCCGGATCCGAAGGCCATGCAGCTCACCGTCCGCCCCTCCGGCTACGAGGCGGAGCAGAACGAAGCCACCGAGAGGCAGAAGAAGCTCCTCGAGCGGCTCGAGAAGGCCGACCACATGGTCCGCTCCATCTGCATCAACTGCGGCGACCAGTGGAAGCACCAGATCTACGCCCCCTTCAACCCGCTCGCTTCCCTGCGCCCCTCCAGCCGCCCCTCCGACGAGGCCACGGAGTGAGGCTGCTTTTACCGAGCGGACAAGCCTGTGCGAAGTGCGACGGCTCCTATTGAGGAGCATTTTCTTGCCCGCTATGCTTCAAACGCGAGGACGGCCTCGCCCTTCATGGCAATCGGTGGGGACGGCCCTGCCAGCGGCGGAGGTCCTGCATGGCATGGACTTATCTCGTTCTCGCCGGACTTTTCGAAGTCGGCTGGGCGATTGGCCTTAAATACACTGCGGGCTTCACGCGTCTGGCCCCATCCGTCTTCACGATCGTCAGCATGGCGATCAGCGTGCTCCTCCTCGGCCTCGCCCTGAAGACCCTGCCGGTCGGCACCGGCTATGCGGTGTGGACGGGGATCGGGACGGTGGGCACCGCCCTTCTCGGCATCTACCTGCTGGGCGAGCCTGCGACAGCCATGCGCCTGGCCTGCATCGGCCTGATCGTCGCCGGCATCCTGGGCCTCAAACTGGCTTCCCCGGACTGAGGGCGGCAGCTGCGGTTGATGGCGCCATGATAGCACTCCCCCCGACCCGATTGCCGTCTTCAGCCACATGGCTCAAGGCCTTCGTGGTCGTGGTGTGTTTGGCGATCGTCATGCTCGAGGGCTGGCGCGACTGGGGCGAGCGGGAGCAGGAATTCGCGAGGATCAGGGCGGAGATGACCAATCTCGCCAAGTCTCTGGCCCAGCACGCGGAGGATACGTTCGAGCTGGCGGATGCGATCCTGACCGACGTCGAGGATCGGGTCGAGACGGGCGGCGCCTCGTTCGAAGCCATCGAGAAGATGGACGACTTTCTCGCCGATCGGATCAGTACGCTGCCGCGCATCAAGGCCGTGTCGGTCTATGGAGAAGACGGTTTCCTGCTGAGCAGCTCCCTGCCCGGCCATCGCTACAGGATCAATGGCTGGAACCTGGCCTTCTTTCAGCATCATGCCCAATCGACCGACCAGAAATGGTTCTTCGGCCCCCTCATCCGCGATCCTCTCGGGGGCGACTGGGTTCTGACTCTCTCGCGCCGGGTCGACAAACCGGACGGAAGCTTCGGCGGCGTCGTGCAGGCCAGCATCCCACCCCGTTATTTCGCGAATTTCTTCGGCCGGTTCGATGTCGGGCAGCAGGGATCGCTCGCTCTCTTCGATACGGAGGGGAAAGTCCTCTCGCGCTATCCTTATCTGGAGCGCGCGATCGGGCTGGATGGCGCACCCGCTGCCATGCATGGGCTGGGGCCGGCCGCGTCGGGTTCGACGGAATACGTCTCGGGCATCGATGGGGTGACGCGCATCGCCGGCTTCCAGCGCAATCACATCTTCCCCGTCGTGGTGCTTTCGGCCGTTGCCTATGACGAGGCCCTGGCGGGCTGGAATCGCGCGTTTCTCCTGCGCGCTATCGGCGTGTCGCTGCTGGTCATCATGATCGGCTATCTCGGCTGGGGCTTCGCCGGGGAGTTGCGGCGCCGCGAGATCGCGGAAGCCGAACTCGCCATCCTGGCGGACACCGACGGACTGACGGGGCTGGCGAACCGCCGCACCTTCGACAGGCAGCTCGAGATCGAATGGTTCAGAGCCTCCCGGGACGGCATGCCTCTGTCCCTGCTGCTGATCGACGTGGACCAGTTCAAGGCTTACAACGACATCTATGGGCACCAAGCGGGCGATGAATGCCTGCGGAAGGTCGCAGCGGCCCTGGCCGGGACGGCGGACAGGCCCGGCGACCTGGTGGCGCGCTATGGGGGCGAGGAAATGGCGATCCTTCTGCCCGATACGGATGCATCAGGCGCTGCGACGGTGGCCGAGAACATCCGGGCGCGGATCGAAGCCCTGGCCCTGCCTCACGACGCCAACGGCTCCTCGGGAATCCTGACCATCAGCATCGGCAGCGCAACGCGCAGACCCGCCTTCGAACCCTCCCGCCTCGGCACGGCGGAACTCGTCGCCATGGCCGACGCGGCCCTCTACCGGGCCAAGCAGGAAGGACGCAACCGCGTCTCGGCGGCCCAGGCCGCGTGATCGGAGGCGCACTCCCCATCGCCGGGCAATGCGCCTGATTGCGATCAGAACACGCATTCCCGGAAAGCGGGCATCACCGAGCCTTTCCACTCGCCATGATACCGCTCCAGCAGGCGCTCCGCCGCCGTGCGGCCGGAGGAGACGATCTCCTCCGCATAGGCGAGGTGGCGGGTTTCGTCGCGGCCTGCCTCGTCGAGAAAAGCGCGGCGCTTGAGACCAGCCTGCGAAAGGGAGAGCGCGTCGCGGGCGACATCCTGCGCGGAGCGTCCGGCGACGGCCGCCTTGAGGGCGAGCTTCGGCACGTCGGCGCGCAGCTTCTCGCGATCGTCCGCGCTCCAGCCCTTCACGAGCTCCCAGGCTCCGTCGAGCGCCGCCTCGTCATAGAGAAGGCCCGTCCAGAAGGCGGAGAGCGCCACGATGTGATCGAGGTTGCCGACATCCGCGCCGCGCATCTCCATGTAACGCTTGAGGCGCACTTCCGGGAACAGGGTGGAGAGGTGGTTCGCCCAGTCGGAATGAGTGGCGCGCTCGCCCGGGAGCTGCGGGAGCCGGCCCGCCAGAAGATCGCGGAACGAAGCTCCGGCCACATCGTGATAGGTCGCATCGCGCTTGACGAAATACATCGGTACGTCGAGCGCCCACTCGACATAGCGCTCGTAGCCGAAGCCTTCCTCGAAGGCGAAGGCCATCATGCCGGTGCGGTTGCGATCCGTATCGCGCCAGATCTGCGAGCGCATGGACAGGAAGCCGTTCGGCCTGCCGTCCGTGAAGGGCGAGTTGGCGAAGATCGCGGTGGCGATGGGCTGCAGCGCCAGCGAGACGCGCAGCTTCTTCACCATGTCGGCCTCGGACGCGAAGTCCATGTTCACCTGCACGGTGGACGTGCGGTACATCATGTCGAGGCCGAGCGAGCCGACCTTCGGCATGTAGTTCGTCATGATGCGGTAACGCGACTTCGGCATCACGGGCGTCTCGGCCCTGGTCCAGAGCGGGCTCATGCCGAGCGTCAGGAAGCGAATGCCGAGCTTCTCCCCGACCGCCTTCGCGTCGCCGAGGTGCTGCGCCGTCTCGCGGGCTGTTTCGTGAAGGGTTCTCAGCGGCGCGCCCGACAATTCGAACTGCCCGCCGGGCTCGAGCGAGATCGCCCCGCCCCCGACTTCGTCCGCCAGACCGATCGGCTGACCCTCCTCCAGGATCGGATCCCAGCCCGTCCGGCTCTGCAGCCCCTCCAGGAGGGCGCGGATTCCCCTGCCGCCCCCATAGGGAACCGGGGAGTCATCGGCCTCGTAGAAAGGAACCTTCTCGTGCTCCGTGCCGAGCCGCCACGTCTCACGCGGCTTCTCGCCGGACGCGATCCACTCCACGAGTTCCGACCGCGCGCCAATAGGGGTCGTATCGGATACGTCCCGCGCCATACATCACCTCATCAAAAAAGCGCGTTCAAGGCGCGCCGACTCAGGTTGAGCCTAGATAGGCGCATCGCCGCCAAGCTGCAATGAGCGGCGGACGGAGCGCCTGCACGGGCTCGAGGAAGCGGGACCCGGACGGAAGCTCCGACAGGATCCGGACCGGGAAGCCCTTCGCCTTTTCGAGAAACCAGGCCCTGCCCCGCTACCTGCCTGTTTATAGAGGAGAAATCGCATTGTCCTTAGGGCATGAGAGAAATTCGCTTCCCTTACCCATAGGGGGCTGCGGGCACCGTTCTTGAAGCTTGGGCGTAACGTGCTCTCCCGCACGGCACGCTGACGATCGGCGCTCTACTCAAGCCTCGGATCGACGGCCCGTCGGAGTGACGGTCGTTTTCAACAGGAGACGTCTATGCCCACCCCTCTTCTGATTGGCCCCGAGCGGACCCTGAGCTCCGACTGGGGACTGACCAACGCGTTCCTCGGATCCGTGACCGCCCTTGCGAACGGGTCCTTCCTGACGACGCTCGGAACGGCGACGACCTCCGGCACGGCCATTTCCGGCTACGTCTTCACTCATAGGGCCGACGGCTTGGCGGCTGGGCAGATCGCCCTGAATGCGCAGGGAGGGGCTCAAGAGGGCAACTGGATGACCTCGGCCCTGGCGGACGGCGGCTTCGTGGTGGCGTGGGATGACGACATTCCCGGCCCGCCCTACGAGCAGTATGTCCATGCCGGGATCTACAACGCCAATGGCGGCATCAGAGTCCCGTCCTTTGCGGTCAACGACGTGCTGACGAAAGCCGATTATACCGGGGCGGTCACAGCCCTGGAGGACGGAAGCTTCGCCGTGTTCTACATGAACAATGCGACCAGCGACGGAGAGGACGATCTCTTCGTGAGAACGTTCTCGTCCAACGGAGCCGCCCTCGGGGCCGGGATCCGGGTCAGCACGGTCACGGCAGGCGATCAGGATTCGCCGAGCGCGGCCGCCCTGAAGGGCGGCGGTCTCGTGGTGGTCTACGAGGACAGCAGCCTGAGCGGCGATCACGCCGACGGGATCACGGTCCGGGGCAAGGTCATCGTCAACGGGACCATGTCGGCCGAGTTTCACGTGCCGGAGACGCCGGGCGGCAATCAGTACGACCCGCAGGTCGCCGTCCTGGCCGATGGCCGCTTCGTCGTGACATGGACCAATTCCGACCGGGTCAATCCGGAGGACGGCGACAATGCGAGCGTCTGCGCCCGAATCTACAACGCCGACGGCACGCCGGCCACGCACCAGTTCCGGATCAATACGACGACCGTATGGGAGCAGCATCAATCGTCCGTCACGGCGCTCAAGAACGGCGGCTTCGCGGTCGCCTTCACCAATGTTCCGACGACGGTCGGGGACGATGGTGACATCATGGTCCAGCTCTTCACCGCATCAGGCGAGAAGGACGGCGCCGAAATCCGGGTCAACACGACCACCCGGGGCCATCAGACCAATCCCGTGATCGCAGAGCTTGCCGACGGTCGCCTCGTCGTGAGCTGGGACGATCAGCCCGTGGACTATGCCTCGAGCAATGTCCGCTCTCAGATCCTCGATCCCCGCAGCACCGGAGCCGTGCTGAAGGGCACGGCCGGCGCGGACGAGTATGTCGGGTCCGCCTTCGCGGACAAGATGAATGGCGGCCTCGGCAACGATGTGCTGACCGGGGGAGCAGGCCGGGACGTGTTCGTGTTCAGCACCAAGCTCGGAACGTACAAGACGAACAAGACAACGAATTTCGACAAGATCCTCGACTTCAACGTCAAGGATGACAGCATCTGGCTCGACAATGCGGTGTTCAAGAAGCTCGGCAAGGGCACGGAGCTGAAGCCAGGAAAGCTGAAGAAGGACTTCTTCGCGACCGGCACCAAAGCCGCGGATGTCAACGACTACCTCGTCTACAACAAGAAGACCGGCGTGCTCTCCTATGACGCGGACGGCTCGGGCAAGGGCAAGGCCATCGAGTTCGCGCAGCTCCAGAAGAACCTGAAGCTGACCGACAAGGACTTCTTCATCATCTGAAGCGAAGGAGGCTGGATCGTTCGTTGCGATCCAGCCCCCTTCAAGAGTGTTATCCGGCGAGCACGCCGGGGCACCTCAGTGCCGGATCATGGGCTCCCCGACCGTTTCGGCCGACAGCCAGTCGACGACGCCGGCCAGGGCATCCCGGTTCGACAGGCCACGGCCGAGAGCTTCCGTATAGAGGGCGAGCTGCTGGTCGGCGCTGGTCCCGCGGGCGACGATCCAGCGGGCGAGATCGAGTTCGCGCTCGCAGCCGAGGGCCTTTCCGTCCTCGGCCACCAGATCCAGGGTCTCGTCGAGGATCTGCCGCACGGGCTTGGCGCTGCGGGTCTTCTCGTCCACGAAGCTGCCGTGGATGCCGTAGCGCTGCGCCCGCCATCCGTTCTCGTCGTTGATCGCCCGCGACGCGCCGGTCTGACCGGCGTTGAGCGCCGGATCGAGGCTCAGGCGCCGCACGAGGCAGCGATAGAGAGCCGCGATCGCCAGCGTATCGTCGATCCGCGTGCAGCTGTCGGCCACGCGCAGCTCGAGGGTCGGGTGCTTCAGGGAGGGACGGATCACCCACCAGATATAGCTGGAATTCTCGATGGCGCGGGCGGCCACCAGGGTGTCGATATAGCGCTGGTAGTCCTCGGCCCCGTCGAAAAGATCCGGCAGGCCGGTGCGCGGCAGTTCCCGATAGGCCGCGAGCCTGTAGCCGAGCAGGCCCGTCCGCTGCGCCTGCCAGAAGGGCGAGGAGGTCGAGAGCGCCAGCAGCAGGGGCAGGAAAGGCTGGATCCGGTTCATGATGTCGACCCGGGCCGTCAGATCAGGCACCTCCACGTGCACATGCATGCCGCACAGGACGGAGCGGCTGCCGACCATCTGCAGGTCGTGCATGACCTTGCCGTAGCGAGGCTGTGCATTGGCGCGCACCCGCGACCACATGGCGAGCGGATGGGTGCCTGCGGCCATGATCGAGAGATTGTAGTCGCGGGCGATGGCTCCGACCGAGGAGCGAAGGCCCGCGAGCTGCGTTCGGGCCTCGGCGAAGTCCAGGGAGGGTTTCGTGGCGATCTCGATCTGAGGCTCGAGCATCTCGGGCTGGATGTCGTCAGACAGGTTGTCCCGGCAGGCGTCGAAGAACTCTCCTATTCTCCCTTTTGCGACATCGCGCTTCGCGGCATCGTTGACGAAGTACTCTTCTTCGATGCCGAACTTGTAATCCCAGCTCATTTTTCTGGCGTCCTCTAAATTATTGCTGAGGAAGGATCTTCTTGTGCATGCGCGCCCGCGGCGGCGCTCTCCAAACTCCGCCTCAATGGGGCGAGAGTGGGGCGAATCGCTGCGAAACTGCCAAGCTTTCGGAGCTAGAGGCGGATCGGCGTGATCCATTGTCGGGCGATGGGATCAGTTCCAGTCGCCAAGCACGGATTGAACGATCGCCAGTGCGGCCACAGCGGCTGTATCAGCTCGCAGGATTCGCGGACCCAACGATACGCGAACACAGTTTTCGTGGGCGGCGACAAGCGCTCTCTCCTGATCGGTAAACCCTCCTTCGGGGCCCACGACAACGGCCAAACCAAGCCCCTTGTTCCCAAGCTTGGCCAGTGCCTCGACCGGGTTCGCGACTGGAGCGTCCTCGTCGCAGAAGACAACCAAGCGGCCCGGCTCCAAACCCTTGAGAAAATTTACCAAATCTGCCTCGGGACGAACATCCGGAACAGAGATGATTCCGCATTGCTCCGCCGCCTCAATGGCATTACTCCGCATGCGCTCGAGGTTGACCCGGGTGCTCTGCGTCCGGCGCGTCACGACCGGCTGGAGCACGCCCGCGCCCATCTCCACGGCCTTCTGGACCATGTAGTCGAGGCGGGCATGCTTGAGCGGCGCAAAGGCGTAGATGAGGTCGGCCGGAACGGTCTGTTCCCGGGTTCGCTCCACGCAGACGAGATCGGCCGCCTTGCGGCCCTCGACGGATATTTCGGCCCGCCATTCCCCATCGCTGCCGTTGAAGACCAGAACGGTCTCCCCTGCGCGCAGGCGCAACACGTTCAACAGGTAGTTGGCCTGCCCCCGGTCGAGGGCGATCCGCGCACCGGCCTGGAGCGGCGCTTCCACGAAAAGGCGGGGAGCGTTGAAATCGTAAGCAGCCATGGGAACCTGCGGGCTTAAGGCATTCTCGACCGGGGAGACGGCTCGCCGTCCGAAAATGCGACACAATCACGAAGACGGATGGGGCAAGCCTTACCAAGTTCCTCGGACCGGGGGGAGAGGGACGGCAGGTCCCGTGCGGCCTCCGCTCATCTGGAATTCCGGTGCTTTCCAGCACATCATAAGGCCCAGGCGCGCATTCGCCCCTTGGCCTGAAGGCCTTTAACCTGATAACAGAGCGCTGGCGCGCGAGACGTCGCATGCTTTTGCAGGGATTTTTGCCAATGACGCATATCCGTCCACTCCTTATGGCCGCATTTGCCGCTGCTGGCATTGTCATGGCCGCTCCTGCCTTCGCGCAGTCGAACGGCTGTCAGGACGGGCAGAAGATTCTCCAGGAGCGTCAGAGCCTGATCCAGCAGATCAACAAGCTCAGCAATGGGGGCAAGAACAAGAAGCTCGATCCCCGCGCTGCCTGCACGATCTTCACGAAGCTCGCCACCAATGGCGACGCCGGCGTGAAATGGATCGATGCCAACAAGGATTGGTGCCAGATCCCCGATCAATTCGCCGAGAACTTCAAGCAGGACCATGGCCGTGCCGTGAACATGAAGGGGCAGGCCTGTCAGGCGGCGGCGAAGATGGCCGAGATGGAGAAGCGGGCCAAGCAGCAGGCCCAGCAACAGCAGCAAGGGGGGCATAACCCCTTCGGCGGCGGCCTGACCGGCACCTACAGCGTTCCGAAGGGTGCCCTCTGACCGGGTGACCCTTCCCATGGACCGCCCTGTCGCGTCTTCCCTTCCCGATGCCGTGCGGGGCCACTGGGCTGACCGCTGGGCCCCGGCGGGCCTGAGGCCGTATCTGCGCCTCGCGCGCATCGAGCGCCCCATCGGGTGGTGGCTCCTTCTGCTGCCCTGCTGGTGGTCGGCGGCGCTGGCGGCGATCCATGCCGGGCAGCCCTGGCCCAACCCTGTCCACTGCGTCCTCTTCCTCATCGGCGCTGTGGCCATGCGCGGCGCGGGCTGCACCTATAACGATATTGTCGACCGGGATCTCGACACCCGCGTGGAGCGCACGCGCGAGCGCCCCCTCCCCTCGGGACAGGTCAGCCTCAAGGGCGCGCTCGCCTTCCTGGGCCTGCAGGGCCTCGTGGGTCTTCTGGTCCTCCTCCAGTTCAACGGCTTTGCCATCGCGACCGGCTTCGCGTCACTCGGGATCGTTGCGCTCTATCCCTTCATGAAGCGGTTCTTCTGGATGCCGCAGATCGTGCTGGGGCTCGCCTTCGCCTGGGGCGCGCTGATGGGCTGGGCCGCCGCCTTCGGCTCCCTGAGCTGGGCCGCGATCCTGCTCTATCTCGGCAGCATCGCCTGGGTGGTGGGCTACGACACCATCTATGCCCTGCAGGACATCGAGGACGACGAGATCGCCGGCATCAAATCCTCAGCCCGTTTCTTCGGAGAGCGGGTCAAGCTCGGCGTGGGCATCTGTTACGTGCTGACGATCCTGTTCCTGGCAGCGGCCTTCGTGGCCGCGAAGGCCGGCACGGCCAGCCTCCTGGGTTTGGGCCTCTTCGCCCTTCACCTGGGCTGGCAGGTGGTCCGCATCGACCGGGCCGACGGGACGGGCGCGCTCCGGCTCTTCCGCTCGAACCGGGATGCCGGGCTGATCCTTTTTGCCGCCATGACGCTCGACAGCCTCCTGGCCTGAGGCTTCCGGTCGTCTCGTCCGAAAGATCGGGGTGTGATATCGGATCATCTGGCATCTCCCGCCGGGCCCCCCATCTTAGTCTCGATGCTTGCTTCCTCCCCCGACCTCATCGCCTCCCTCGGACAGGCCGTGCGCGACGCAGCGATTCGGGCCGGAGCCCTGGCCATGCCGTATTTCCGCGCCGGCGAGCAGACGGCCGCGCGGCTCTGGTACAAGGGCCACAGTTCCCCCGTGACGGAAGCCGACATCGCCCTCGATACGTTTCTGAAGGATCATCTCACCGGCCTTCTGCCCGAGGCCGGGTGGCTGTCGGAGGAGACGGCGGACAATCCGGCCCGCCTCGAGCGGAACAGCGTCTGGATCGTCGATCCCATCGACGGCACCCGCGCCTTCGCGTCGGGCCATCCGGACTGGTCGATCTCGATAGCCCTGGTCAGGGACGGGCGGCCCATGCTCGGAGTGCTCTACGCCCCCGTCCACGACCGCCTCTACGAAGCGCGACTCGGTGCCGGGGCATGGTGCAACGGAGAGAGGCTGCACCTTGCAGAGACCGAACCCGGGCCGCGGCAGCCCAGAGTGGCGGGCCCAAAACCTCTTGTGGAACGATTCGAGCGCCGCATGGGTCCGGTCCAGCACCTGCCCAGGGTGCCGTCCCTGGCGCTCCGGCTCGCGCGGGTGGCCGACGGGTCCATCGACGTGGGTCTCGTCTCGGCCAATGCCCAGGATTGGGACATCGCCGCCGCCGATCTGCTCCTGCAGGAAGCCGGAGGGTGCCTGACCGACCTCGACGGCACCCCACCCGCCTACAACAGGCCCCAGCCCAGACACGGCGAGATGATTGCCGTTGCGTCACGGTTGCATCCTCGTGCTATTGGAGCCATGAGGACCTGAACCACCGTTCTGCGTCCTAGCAGCAGCAATCTCTAGCACCCCTCGAAAGAGCCTCACCACCATGACCGACACGTCTGGCAAGCAACTCCTTCATCTGGTTTTCGGCGGCGAACTCACCAGCCTCGAATCCACCGACTTCAAGGATCTTTCCAAGCTCGACATCGTCGGAGTCTTCCCGAACTACGCCACGGCTCATGCGGCCTGGAAGGCCAGGGCCCAGGCCACCGTCGACAACGCGCAGATGCGGTACTTCATCGTCCATCTCCACCGCCTTCTGGAGCCGCAGGCCTAAGCTCGGATCACGATGGGTCTCGTCAAGCGCATCATACGCTCGCGGGCGGTCCAGGAGAACCTGGGCCTCCTGGTCGCGGGCTATCTCAAGCTCGTGCACCGCACGAACCGGTTCGTCATGGAACCGGCGGATGCCTATGACCGAATCGGCCCGCAAATGCCCGTGATCGCGGCCATGTGGCACGGCCAGCATTTCATGATCCATTTCGCCAAGCGGCCTCAGGACCGGGCCGCGAGCCTCGTGTCGCGCTCGGGCGACGGGGAGTTCAACGCGATTGCGCTCCGCCACCTGGGCGTCCGGGCCATCCGGGGATCGGGCGCGCGGGGGCGCGACATCCGCAAGAAGGGCGGCATCGAGGCCATGCGGGCCATGCTGCGGGCCTTGGGCGATGGTGAAATGGTGGTCATGACCGCCGACATCCCGAAGATCTCGCGCATCTGCGGCCAGGGCATCGTGACCCTCGCCCAGCTCTCCGGCCGTCCCATCGTGCCCGTCGCCGTGGTGACGAGTCGCCGCATCGACTTCGACAGCTGGGACAGGGCCAGCATCGGCCTGCCCTTCGGGCGCGGCGCCATGGTGCTGGGCGAGCCGATCCACGTGCCGCGGGAGGCGGATCCGCAGACCCTGGAATCCCTGCGGCAGGCGGTCGAGCGGGCGCTCGACGCAGTCCACGAGAGGGCCTATGCCCTCGTGGGCTCCAGGGATCCGGGAGCCAAGGCGAGTCCCGCCCTCATGGAAGGCTCCCGGGCATGAGGCTTCCGATGATCTTTCGCACCTACCGCGCCACCACGGCCCTTCTGGAGCCCGCCGTTCTTGGGCTTCTCTATTGGCGGCAGCGCAAGGGACGGGAGGATAGGACCCGCCTCGCCGAGCGCCAGGGCTACCCCAGCCGCCAGCGTCCCAAGGGCCATCTGATCTGGGTGCATGGCGCCAGCATCGGCGAGACCCTGTCCCTGCTGCCGGTGGTCGAGCGTCTGACCCAGCGGGGCCTCGCGGTCCTGGTCACGTCGGGCACCAAGACCTCCGCCGCGCTCATCGCCCGGCGGCTGCCGCCCGGAGCGGTTCATCAGTTCATGCCCCTCGACGTGCCCCGCTACGTCCGGCGCTTCCTCGACCACTGGCGGCCTGATCTGGCTCTTGTCGCCGAGTCGGAGATCTGGCCCAACATGGTCATGGCCCTGGACGAGCGGCACATTCCCCTCGTGCTGGTCAATGGCCGCATATCCGACCGCTCGTTCCAGCGCTGGCAGAAGCTGCCCGGCATCATCAGGGGCCTGCTCGAGCGCTTCGCCCTGTGCCTCGCCCAGACGCCGGACGATGCGGAGCGGCTCGTTCGGCTCGGCGCGCCCCGGGTCGTGATGACCGGCAACCTGAAGTTCGACGCTCCGCCGCCGCCAGCCGATCCGCGGATGGTCGCCCACCTCTCCGGGCTCATCGCGGGCCGACCGGTCTGGCTCGCGGCCAGCACCCATCCGGGCGAGGAGAGCGTCATCATCGCGGTGCACCGGGCCCTCGCCAAGCGCCATCCCCACCTGCTCACCATCATCGCACCCCGCCATCCCCATCGCGGGCCGGAGGTCGCGGCCATCGCGGCGCAGGCGGGCCTGCGCGCAAGCCGCCGCTCGGAAGGCATCCACCCCGACCGGGCGACGGACATCTATGTCGCCGACACGGTCGGTGAGATGGGCCTGTTCTACCGCCTGTCCCCGATCGTGGTCATGGGGGGCTCCCTGGTGGCGCATGGCGGGCAGAACCCGATCGAGCCCGCGAATCTGAGCACGGCCATCCTGCACGGCCCTCATGTCCACAACTTCGAAGACGTCTATGCCACCCTCGACCAGGCGCGCGGCGCCCTGATGGTCAAGGACAGTTCGACCCTTGCCCGGGCCGTGAGCGAACTCCTGAGCAACACGGCCCTGACCCGCGACATGGCCCGCGCCGCCGCCGAGGCGGTGCAGGCACTGGGCGGTGCGGTCGACCGCACCATGCAATCCATCGAACCCTTCATCGTCCAGGCGAAGCTCGGGGCACGCCGCTGATGCGTGCTCCCGCATTCTGGTGGCGGGAGCGCCCCTCCCTCCTGGCGACGCTGCTGCGCCCGACGAGCCTGATCTATGGCGCGGTCGCCGGGCGGCGCATGCGGAAACCGGGCGAAAGAGCGGACCTGCCCGTCATCTGCATCGGCAATTTCACGGCCGGGGGAGCCGGCAAGACTCCCACGGCGCAGGCCCTTTCGGCCATGCTCGGCGCGGCCGGCGAGAGCCCGGCCTTTCTGTCGCGCGGCTATGGCGGCGCCCTGCGCGGCCCGGTCCAGGTCGAGCCCCACCATATGGCGGCCGATGTGGGCGACGAACCCATCCTCCTGTCCGGCATGGCTCCGGCTATCGTGTCCCGGGACCGCCCCGCCGGTGCGCGGCTCGCGCACGAGATCGGCGCAACCGTCCTCATCATGGATGACGGCCTTCAGAATCCCTCGCTCATCAAGGATTGCGCCATCGCGGTCGTGGACGGCGTGACCGGGATCGGCAACGGCCTTCCCCTGCCCTCCGGCCCCTTGCGCGCCCCCATGGAGACGCAGTGGCGGGCCGTCGATGCCGTTCTGGTGATCGGAGATGGTCCGGGAGGGGAATTCGTCATGCGGGAAGCGGAGCGGCACGGCAAGCGCGTCTTCAAGGGGCGTCTCTCGCCGGAGCCGAAGACGGCCGGAGCGCTCAAGGGCCAGCGAGTGCTGGCCTTCGCCGGCATCGGGCGCCCGGAGAAATTCTTCGAAACCCTGTGCGCTTGCGGCGCGCTGATCGAGGCGGCCCACTCGTTCCCCGACCATCATCCCTACACCGCCGACGATCTCGCGAAGCTGAAACAGGAGGCTGAGCGCAAGGGGCTCCAGGCTATGACGACCGAAAAGGACATGGTGCGGATCGCCAGCCTGGCGGGAATGGAACCCTGGACCGACCTGAAGGCTCTGCCGGTGCGGCTGCGGTTCGAGGACGAAGCGGATCTGCGCAGGCTCATCCTGCGCCGCATCAACGAGCGGCGGCTGCGCGGCGTCTGATCCCAGCGGGCAAAGGCCTCAAGAAGCGTTCTGTCCGGTGACACGCATCATCACCGCCTCCGGAGAGGCATAGGGCTCCTGGAGCTCGACACTCCAGTACTTCAGTTCATCGAGGGGAATTTCCCTGCCGGTGACGGCGCAGCGCACGAAGGCTCCGGGCTTCACGACCCGGAGATTGCTGTCGAGATATTGCACGACGGCCTCGCCGCCGATGCGCTCATGCTTGTTCATCATCAAGGCCATCGATGGTTCAGGGGTACCCTCTCACATTGGGGACCCAGGCAAATGTTTTCAATGGCGCATCAGAACAATGCGCCCTGCTCTTCGGCCAGGACGGGCTTCGGCTTCGGAAGCTTGGGCCGCGTTCCGATGCGTCCGCCGGTGGCGTCGATCTTGCCGTCGGCGAACTCGATCACGAGGGCCTGGCCGTCCAGCACCGCATCCGCCGAGTGCACGGGGCTGCCCTCCGCATCGCGGACCAGGGCGAAGCCACGCTTGAGCACGGACCTGTAGTTCAGGCTGTCGAAGAGCTTCGCGATCGCATCCAGCCGGTCCGCCTTGCGGGCGATCTGTCCCTGCAGGGCGGGAGCGAGCCGCTCGGCCACGCGCTGCGTGGTCTCGCCCGCCTGCGCGAGCCGCGTGCGCTCGGCGCGCAGCAGGGCTTCGCGCGACACGACGAGGCGGCGGCTGATCTGCTTCAGGCTTTCGCTCCGCAGCACGACGGAGCGGCAGATAGCGTTGTAGGGGCGCGGCCCCACCGCATCGAGCCTTGCGCGCATGCGGGCGACGTTCGCGACCGGCGACACATGGGCCAGCTGGCGGGCGACCTTGAGAAGCCGCTCCTCATGGCCGCGGGCGTTGCGCGCGAGGGCCGGATAGAGCTTGGCGGCAGCGAGATCGAGCCGCTGCCGCTTGGGCGAGAAGAGCGCATCCGGCGTCGGCAGGGCGCGGGCCGTGGCGCGAAGATCCGAGCGGCGTCGCTCGACGAGCCGCAAGGCGGCTTCCCCATGGCGGCGGGCGAGGTCGTTCACGCCCGCCATGAGCTCGACCCGCACCGGCACCACCATTTCGGCCGCGCCCGTCGGCGTGGGCGCGCGCATGTCGGCAGCATGGTCGATGAGGGTCCAGTCGGTCTCGTGCCCGACCGCCGAAACGAGCGGGATGCCGCTCTCGGCGGCGGCGCGCACCACGATCTCCTCGTTGAAGCCCCACAGGTCCTCGATGGACCCGCCGCCGCGCGCCACGATGAGCACGTCGGGCCGCGGGATCCTCCCGCCCGGCTCCAGGGCATTGAAGCCGCGAATGGCGGCCGCGACCTCCGCCGCGCAGGTCTCGCCCTGCACGCGCACGGGCCACACCAGCACCCGGCGCGGGAAACGATCCTCCAGCCGATGGAGAATGTCGCGGATCACCGCGCCCGTCGGCGAGGTCACGACGCCGATCACCTGCGGGAGGTACGGCAGCCGCCGCTTGCGCTCGGCCGCGAACAGGCCCTCGGCGTTCAGCTTGCGGCGGCGTTCCTCCAGCAGCGCCATGAGCGCGCCGATGCCGGCGGGCTCCAGGGTGTCGACGACGATCTGATAAGTGGACTTGCCCGGAAAGGTGGTGATCCGCCCGGTGGCGATGACCTCCATCCCCTCCTCCGGCCTGATCTTGAGCCGGGCGAAGGATCCCTTCCAGATCACCGCGTCGATGCGGGCGTTCTGGTCCTTGAGGCAGAAATAGGCATGGCCCGAGGAATGCGGCCCCCGGTAGCCCGAAATCTCGCCCCGCAGGCGCACGAATCCGAACGCATCCTCGAGGGTGCGCTTGAGGGCGCCCGCCAGATCGGAGACCGACCATTCGGGAGCGTTGGAGGGGACTTTTTCCGCGAACATGAGGTGAACCTAGTTCCTCGCCCCCATGTCTGCCAAGAGCATCCATGCAACACAGCCGGGGATGAAAATAGGCATTCTCGCGACAGCGGCCCCAACCTCTTTTCAACCCTGGAACATCGGAGCCGATCCCAAAGGTGGATGGCCGCTTTTGGGCCCGCCGCCCGAAGGCGGCGCACGATGCTCTAGGCGAAACGGTTCTGAGCCGTTAAGAGCCACCCGATCACGAGGAGGGCTTGAGGCCATGAACATTCTTCTCATCGGTTCCGGCGGACGCGAACATGCTCTGGCCTGGAGCCTCTCGGCCAGCGCCCTCTGCGACAAGCTTTTCATCGCTCCCGGCAATCCGGGCACGGCGCAGCACGGAACGAACGTGGTTCTCGACGTGACGGACCATGCGGCGGTGGCCGATTTCTGCCGCGTCATGAAGATCGACTTCGTGGTCGTCGGCCCGGAAGCGCCCCTCGTGGCCGGGCTCGTGGACGACCTGCAGGCGGCGGGCATCAAGACCTTCGGGCCAAGCAGGGCCGCCGCCCAGCTCGAAGGTTCGAAGGCCTTCACCAAGGATCTGTGCGCGGAGTTCGACATCCCGACCGCCGCCTACCGGCGCTTCACCGACGCAGAGGCCGCCAAGGCCTATGCGCGCAGCCACGGCGCGCCGATCGTCGTGAAGGCGGATGGCCTTGCGGCCGGCAAGGGCGTGGTTGTGGCGGCGTCTCTCGACGAAGCGGAAAGCGCCATCGAGATGATGATCGGCGGCGGCTTGGGCGCAGCCGGGGCCGAGGTCGTGGTCGAGGCGTTCCTGGAGGGCGAGGAGGCGAGCTTCTTCGCCCTGTGCGACGGCACCACTGCCATTCCGTTCGGGACCGCGCAGGACCACAAGCGCGTCTTCGACGGCGACAAGGGCCCGAATACCGGCGGCATGGGAGCCTATTCGCCCGCCGCCGTGCTGACGCCCGAGCTCCAGGCCCGCGTCATGCGGGAGATCATCGAGCCGACCCTTCGCGGCATGAAGGCGCGGGGCATGCCCTATACGGGCATCCTCTATGCCGGCCTGATGCTGACCCAGGACGGGCCGCAGCTCATCGAATACAACGCCCGCCTCGGCGATCCCGAGACCCAGGTGCTCCTGCCGCGCCTGAAGTCGGATCTCGTCACCGCCCTGCTGGCCGCCTGCGACGGCGTGCTGAACAGCATCTCCCTGCAATGGTCGGATCAGGCGGCGCTCACCATCGTGATGGCCGCGAAAGGCTATCCCGGCGCCGTCGAGAAGGGCTCGGAGATCAAGGGCATCGACAAGGCCGAAGCGCTGGACGACGTCATCGTGTTCCACGCGGGCACGAAGCAGGACGGTGACAGGATCGTCGCGAATGGCGGGCGCGTGCTCAACGTCACGGCGCTGGGCAAGACCATCTCCGACGCCCAGAAGAAGGCCTACGAGGCCGTCGACAGGATCGACTGGCCGCAGGGCTTCTGCCGCCGGGACATTGGCTGGCGAGCCGTGGAGCGGGAGCGGGGCTGACGAACGGTCGCTCTCCCCTAGCTTAAGGAAGGTCACGTCAGAACTTGCGAGCGGTCTTTCATGAGCGACGATCTTTTCCCCGGTTTTGAGAGCCACTGGATCGATACGGAGATCGGGCGCATCTTCGCGCGCTCGAAGGGCGACGGACCGCCGCTCGTGCTGCTGCACGGCTTTCCGCAGACCCATGCCATGTGGCACCACCTCGCGCCGACGCTCGCGGAAACCTATCGCGTGGTCTGCATGGACCTGCGCGGCTATGGCTGGTCCACCGCGCCGAAGGGCGATGCGGCGCATGAGACCTATTCCAAGAGGGCCATGGGGCAGGACGTGATTCGCGTCATGGAGGAGCTCGGGGCCGTCCGCTTCGGCGTGATCGGCCACGATCGCGGCGCGCGCGTCGGCTACCGGCTGGCCCTCGACCATCCGGGCCGGGTGGAGCGGCTTGCCCTCCTCGACATCCTGCCGACCTTCCATGTCTGGGCGCAGATGAAGGCCGGAAAGGTTCCGGAGGCGCACTGGGGCTTTCTCTCGCAGCCCTATCCGAAGCCGGAAGAGGAGATCGGCCGCGATCCCCTGCCCTATTTCGAAGGGCTTCTGAGAAGCTGGTCGGCGGCCGGGGATCTTGCCGTTTTCGACCGGCGCGCTCTCGAATCCTATCGGCAGAGCTGCAACGAGCCCACCCGCATCCACGCCTTCTGCGAGGATTACCGCGCAGGCGCGACGCGGGACATCGAAGCCGACGAGGCGGACCTCGCAGAGCGCAAGACGATCCAGTGCCCGACCTATGTGGTCTGGAGCGACTTCTATCTCGTCAGCGGACCCGTGGGCCATGCGCAGCACCCGCTCGACATCTGGCGCCAGAGCTTCGCGCCCAACGCGCACGGCGTCGGCGTGACATCGGGCCATTTCGTGGCGGAGGAGAATCCGAGCGCGACATTGGAAGCCCTTCAGGAATTTTTGCAGTCCTGAGCGCATTCCGTCGGCGGAACCAGCCTTGCGAGCCGCACGTTCCCGTGTGCACGCAAGGTTCACATCCATGACACAGCGCCCCTCAGATCCGCCGGCCGGGCAGAACGCATCGGACGAGATGGAAGTCATTCCGCTGGCGGAAGAGGAGCTGCGGCTCGACAAGCGGCAGATCACCACCGGCAAGGTCCGCGTCCGCACGGTCACGGATGTCGTGGACGAGATCGCTCGCGCGTCTCTCGACACGGAGACGGTCGAGGTGACGCGCGTTCCCGTCGACCGCATGGTGGATCGGGCTCCCGAGATCCGTACGGAGAATGGCGTGACCATCGTCCCGGTCCTCGAAGAAGTTCTCGTGGTGGAGAAGCGCCTCGTCCTGAAAGAGGAACTGCATATCCGCAGACGCATCGAGACGGAGAGCGTGGAAGTCCCCGTCGAGCTTCGCAAGCAGCGCGCCATCGTCGAACGCCTTGCCGCCGATGAGGACGAGGCCAACAACAAGTTGTGATCCCGGGCCCTTCGCACTTTCAGTCTTGGCCTTTGGAACGAAGCCATCGAGCGGAGATTGACAGGACGTGCGCCGGTTGCCCGGGACCTGTCCCGGGCAACGGCATTCCTTCTGAAGCTGCTCAAGCTTTTTCCATCCGCACCACGTTCGATGGTGATTTCGGGAGTTCATGCCTATGGCCAAAACAGTGACCTGTCTCTTCAACAGCGAATCCCAGGCTTCCTCGATTGTCCGCAAGCTGGAAGACGCCGGTTTCACGCAGGGCAAGATCTGCCTCTTCAGCAAGACGGGCAACAATCGCATCTGGGACGGCACGAGCGATGATGCGAGCGGCCTGTCGCATGACCGCGTCGAGGACTATCTGAGCCGCAACGGCGTTCCGCAGCACGATGCGCGCGCCTATGCGGAGGGTGTGCGCCGGGGGCATGCGCTCGTCGCCGTGCGCTGCGATGACGACGAGGTGAATGAAGTCATCCGCATCATGGACAACGAGGATGCGCTCGATATCGACGAGCGGCAGGCTGCCTGGCGGTCCGAAGGTTGGACGGGATCCGGCGCGGCAATGGCTGGCTCGGGCCTGTCCGGCGCTGGAATGATCGGCACTGCGGATTCGGCCACCACCGGCGCGACGGGAATGATGGGCGGTTCGATGGAGGATCGCGCCGACATGCGGGCTCGAACCGACATGAGCAGCCGCAGCGACATGACCGGCAGCCGCGACATGAGCGGCCGCGATGAAGTGATCCCCGTCGCCGAGGAAGAGCTGCATGTGGGCAAGCGCGAGGTGAACCGGGGCCGCGTCCGCATCCAGTCTCACGTGGTCGAGCGCCCCGTGCAGGAGCAGGTCTCCCTTCGGCAGGAGCACGTCGAGGTCGAGCGCCGCCCGGTCGAGGGCTCCATGCGTGAAGGCGCCATGGGCAGCAACGAGGATCTCTTCCGCGAGCGCAGCATCGAAGTGGAAGAGCGCACCGAGGAGCCGGTCGTCTCGAAGGAAGCCCGCGTCGTCGAGGAGGTCGTCGTGCGCAAGGACGCCGAGCAGCGCACGGAAACGGTCTCCGATACGGTTCGCAAGACCGAAGTCGAGGTGGAGGACGAGCGCGGCAACGCGGTTCCCCGCACCGGCACCATGGACGACAAGCGGTAAGCCCGTCAGGTTCGACGAACCGAGCGCCCGGAGCCCTTCGCTCCGGGCGCTCTCGTATATGGCTTAATCCAGGCGCTACCGCTTGTCGTCGAAGAACGCCTTGAGCAGTGCCGCCGCCTCGCTTTCCCTGATGCCGCCGTAGACCTCCGGCGCGTGGTGGCAGGTGGGCTGGAGGAAGAAGCGGACACCGTTGTCGACCGCACCGCCCTTGGGATCGTGAGCCGCGTAATAGACCCGCCGGATGCGGGCGAAGGAGATCGCCGCCGCGCACATGGTGCAGGGCTCCAGGGTCACGTAGAGATCGCAGCCGGACAGCCGCTCGTCGTCCAGCGCCTCGCAGGCGCGGCGGATGGCCAGAAGTTCCGCATGGGCAGAGGGGTCCCGCAACTCGCGCGGGGCATTGCCCGCCGAGGCGACGACGCGCCCGTCCTTGACGATGGCGGCCCCGACCGGCACCTCGCCCCGTGCCGCAGCGGCCCGGGCTTCGTCGAAAGCCACGCTCATGGGGTCGGTCTTCCGGGGATCAACCGTGCTGGGGTCGGCGTTGTCCATGGGCCTCGCTTCTCTTGTGCTCCTCTGCTATCAGGCTCCTATGACCGACAGCAACGACGATAATCGTAGGGGCCGCCCGCCGGGACGCTCCGACCGTGGCCGCACCTCCGGTGACCGGCCCTTCCGCAAATCCCGCGAGGGCGGCGACAAGCCGTTCCGCGCCCGTGGCGACAAGCCGTTCCGCGCCCGCGGCGACGACGACCGCCCGCGCAAACCGCGTGAGGGAGGGGCCAAGCCCTTCCGGGCCCGTGCAGGCGAGGACCGCCCGCGCCGCTTCGACCGCGCCGCCGAGGAGCGTCCGCGCCGCACGCGCGAAGCAGCTCCCGAGGTTCGTGCCGAGGCCTCCGAGCCCGTCGAAGACCGCATCGCCAAGGTGATCGCCCGCGCGGGCATCGCCTCCCGCCGCGACGCGGAGGCGATGATTGCGGAAGGCCGCGTGACCCTCAACGGCGCGGTTCTGGAGAGCCCCGCCGTCAACGTGACGGCAGCCGACAAGATCACCGTTGACGGCGAGCCGCTCCCCGCCAAGGAGCGCACGCGCCTGTGGCTCTACCACAAGCCGCGCGGCCTCGTGACCACGGCCAAGGACCCCGAGGGACGCCCCACCGTGTTCGAGAACCTGCCCGAGGACCTGCCCCGCGTGGTGGCGGTGGGGCGGCTCGACATCAACACGGAAGGGCTTCTGCTCCTTACTAATGACGGCGGCCTCGCCCGCGTGATCGCCCATCCCGATACGGGCTGGCTGCGGCGCTACAAGGTGCGGGCCCACGGGGATATCACCCAGGCCGATCTCGACAAGCTCAGCGACGGGATCACCATCGACGGCATCGAATACGGCCCCGTCGAGGCGCGTCTCGACCGGGTGCAGGGCGACAACGTGTGGATCACGATGGGCCTGCGCGAGGGCAAGAACCGCGAGATCAAGCGGATTCTCGAGCATCTCGGCATGCAGGTGAACCGTCTGATCCGCATGTCCTTCGGCCCCTTCCAGCTGGGCGATCTCGAAGTCGGCCTCGCGGAGGAGGTCCGGACCAAGGTGCTCAAGGATCAGCTCGGCGCGGCCCTGGCCGCCGAAGCCGGCGTCGATTTCGAGAGCCCCGTGCGCGAACCCATCGCGCCCTTCGGCTCGTCGAAGAAGGAGCCCGAGGAGCGCCGCGAGCGTCCTGCCCGTTTCGGCCGCGACCGGGACGAGGAGCGCCCGCGCCGCCGCCGCGACGACGAGGCGAGACCCTTCCGAGCCCGCGACGAGCGCTACGGACGGGATGAGGAGGAGCCCAAGAAGCGCCCTTCGCGTCTCGATGTGAAGACGAGTGTCTGGCGCGCCGGCGAAACCGGCGAGGAGGCCCCGCGCAGGAAGGCTCCGCGCCGCGGCGCCGATCCGCGGGAAGCCCGGGCCGCCGCGGCCGAGCGTCCGCGCGAGCGCGTCGGCGCGATTGCCTCCGCCGAAGGCCGCAAGGTCGTGGTGGAGCGTTTGGTGCGCCAGCCTCAGGAAGAACCGGCTCCTGCACCGCGCAAGGGTCGCGGTGCTCCCGGCAGCGAGGATCGCCCGCGCCGCCGTACGGACCGTGATGCCGCCCCCGCACGCCGCGAGCGTGACGGCGCCCCCGGACGTCCGCGCCGCGATGACGAGCGCCCGCGCCGCCCGGCGGGCGAACGCCCCTTCCGCTCCCGCGAGGGAGGCGAGGACCGCCCCCGCAAACCTCAAGGGGATCGGCCCTTCCGCGCCCGTGGGGACGATGACCGTCCCCGTCGCGGTCCTCCGCGCGGCGAAGGTCCCTCCCGTGGCGGACCGAGAGGCGGCGGGTTCAAGGGTGGCCCGAGAGGTGCGTCCAAGGGCGGAGCCTCGAAGGGAGGCTTCAAAGGCGGCCCGAAGGGCGGCCCGCGCGGCCGCCGCTGAGAGGGGTCTGAGCCATGAGAATCGTGGGCGGGCGCTGGCGCGGCCGCTCGCTCAAGGGGCCGAGTTCGGACGGGATCCGCCCGACCTCGGACCGCCTGCGCGAGACGATCTTCAACATCCTCCAGCATTCCTACGACGATCCCGTCGAGGGCGCGCGCGTGCTCGACCTCTTCGCCGGCACCGGCGCCATGGGGCTGGAAGCGCTTTCGCGCGGGGCCGCCTTCGCGCTCTTCGTCGATGACGGAGCGCAGGCGCGCGGCATCATCCGCGAGAACGTGGAAGCGCTGGGCGCAGGCGGCGCGACCCGCCTCTTCCGCCGCGACGCCACCCGCATGGGCGATGCCGCGCCCAATGCCCCCTTCTCGGTGGTCTTTTGCGATCCGCCCTACGGCAAGGACCTCGCCCCCAGGGCACTCACTTCCTGCGCGGCGGGAGGCTGGCTGTCCCCGGATGCGCTTGTCGTCGTCGAAGAGGCCCAGGGCGTCCAGATCGCACTGCCTGAGCGCTTCGAAGAGATCGAACGGCGGGACTATGGGGAGACCAAGGTGGTGTTCGGGCGGTTCACGGGGTAAACCCGCGTTCCCGGCCGGTGTGAACAGGTCCGGTTTCGCCCGCCCAAGAAGGTTGTCCTAACGTTCGATTCCTATAGCATTGCGCTCCGTCCACAATCGCGCCGCTCTCCTGACCGGACGGAAGGATCGCCATGTCTCAACCGTTTCTCTGGGGTTCCCAGACTGCTCTTCCGGCAGGCGTCAGCGACGCCGAAGTGACGGCTCTCAGCAACGGCACGTTCCTGGTCATCGGCAAGACGGAAGCGACGACGCCGAACGCCAAGTTGAGAGGCTGGATCTACAACGCCGATGGTTCGCTCAAGGAAGAGAAGATCATCGGTTCGCTGGATTATGGCGGTTCCTTTGGCGACACACCCCTGACGGCGAGATCGAGCAGTCCTTTTGCCGTGGAACTGCCCGATGGCCGCATCGCCCTGACATGGTCGATCACAAGCAACGCTCCCGGCCATCGCGGGGCGTGGATGGGGATTTACGGCAGCGATTTGACGCCGCTCGGAAAGCCCATTCCCGTTGCCGGCCTCTGGAGCGATCCTCAGAGCGTGGTCGGAGACTATAAAGGAGACGATGCGATCGGCCTTGCCGACGGACGTGTCATCGTCACATACAGGAGCTTGGGCGGCGAAGCCTTTCTGCGCGTCTTGAGTCCCAATGGCGCTCTCACTGCTCCTTTATCGCTCGGATCGACCTTGGCCACCGAGTATGACAAGGGCTTCGGATCCGTAGTCGACCTCGCGGTGCTGTCGGACGGCAACGTGGTCGCCGCATTTCGCGTCAGCGCAACCGAGAACAAGGTTTGCGTGCTTGATCCATCCGCCGCAGGCGGGCCCGCCGTTCTGAAAGAAATCTCCATTCCTGTTGTTGCGGAAGCGGGAATGACGCCGATCGAGGTGACAGCCCTCGAGGGCGGCGGTTTCGTCGTGACATGGACGGAGTCGGGCCGGATCGACGGAAGCGGCTCGGAGCCCAGCGTGACGGCCAGGTACCAGGTATTCGACGCCGAAGGGACGAAAGTCACCGAGCCCTCGGCTTTCTACGCAACTGTCGAAGAAGCTGAATCCGTGGGCACCCCGGATGTGGTGGCCCTCCCCGGCGGCGGCTTTGCCCTGGCGGCCCAGGTTGTCACGAACACTTCCGCCGGCACGTCCGAAGTTCGCTTGGCGATCTTCGATGCGGCGGGCACGCGCGTGAGCGAGAAGCTGCTGGTCAATAAGCCTGTGGCAGGGAGTCTGGTTTCCCTTGAGGGCCTGTCCCTGCTGGCGGACGGGCGCATTGCCGCGCTCATGTCGAATGGCTTCCAGATCGTCGATCCGCGGGACAAAGCGATCTTTCTGGAAGGGACCACGGGCAAGGACCACTACATCGGCACGGCTTTCAACGACACATTTGAGGGCAGCGCTGGTGCCGACATCCTGAATGGCGGTACCGGCATCGACTATGTTTCTTTCGCCCATGCCGGGGAAGGCGTTACAGCGAGCCTTTCCGGCGGCAGCGGAGGCGATGCGGCGGGCGACACATATGTCGGCATCGAAGGCCTGATCGGCTCGTCGTTCAACGACGTCTTCGCCGGCAATGGCTCCGCCATTCTCAAGGGCAGCGACGGCGACGACACCTATTACGTCCAAGCGGGCGATACGGTCGAGGAAACGGCGCAGGAAGGCCGCGATACGGTCGTCGCCAGCGGCAGTTATTCACTCGGAGTCGATGCCGAGGTCGAGGTGCTCAGACTCACCGGCGTCTCCCGCAAAGTCGGTGCCAACTTGACCGGATCCGAAACGGCCAACACCCTCATGGGCCATTCCGGCAGCAACAGGCTGAAAGGGCAAGGCGGGGACGACAAGCTTTACGGCGGCCTGGGCAATGACACGCTCTATGGCGGCGCGGGCAGCGACGTCTTCGTGTTCGATACCAAGCCGAGCAGAACGGCGAACGTCGACAGAATTGCCGATTTCAATGTGACCTATGATGGGATCTGGCTCGACAACGCCGTCTTCACGGGCCTGGGCCGGAAGGGCTCGCCGACCAAACCCGTCCTGCTGTCGAGCAAAGCCTTCTGGAAAGGCTCGGCCGCGCACGATGCCAGCGACCGCATCATCTATGACAAGAAGACCGGAGCACTCTATTACGACAAGGATGGGACCGGAGCGTCCTCCCCGGTGAAGATCGCCACGCTCTCCAAGAACCTGAAGCTGACCTACAAGGACTTCTTCGTGGTCTGACGGCACTTGGGGAGCAGCCCGTGGGGCGATCTCGCCGATGCGAGCACCCTGCCGCGTTGCCCCGGCATCGCCCACCCGCTATACGGCCTTCAACCCTCCTCGTGCATGAAAGGCCCGTCATGAAAGCCGTCCTCTTCGAGCAGTTCGGTCAGCCGCCCCGCGTGCAGAACGTGCCGGATCCGACACCCTCGCCGGAGGGTGTGGTGATCAAGGTGGAGGCGACGGGCCTGTGCCGGAGCGACTGGCACGGGTGGATGGGGCACGATCCCGACGTGGTGCTGCCGCACGTGCCCGGGCACGAACTGGCAGGCACGGTCCTGGCGACGGGCAAGCAGGTCACCCTCTGGAAGAAGGGCGACCGCGTCACGGTGCCGTTCGTCGGCGGATGCGGCCATTGCTTCGAGTGCAATTCGGGCAATCACCAGGTCTGCGAGCATCAGTTCCAGCCGGGCTTTACGGCCTGGGGATCGTTCGCGGAATATGTCGCGGTCGATTATGCCGACACGAACCTCGTCGCGCTGCCGGAGAGCCTCGATTTCGCGACGGCGGCGAGCCTCGGCTGCCGCTTTGTCACATCGTTCCGGGCCATCGTGGACCAGGGCCGCGTGGGGCCGGGAGACTGGGTCGCGGTGCACGGCTGCGGCGGTGTCGGGCTCTCCGCCATCATGATCGCGACCGCCATGGGCGCGAATGTGGTGGCAGTCGACCTGACCAGCGAGAAGCTCGATTTCGCCCGCCAGATGGGCGCCGTGGCGACCGTCAACGCGCGCGAAACATCCGACGTGGTCGGCGCCGTGAAGGAGATCACGAAGGGCGGCGCGCATGTGTCCATCGACGCCCTCGGCCATCCGGCGACCTGCTTCAACTCGATTGCGAATCTGCGCCGCCGCGGGCGCCATGTACAGGTGGGTTTAATGGTCGGCGATCACTCCCGTCCGCAGGTGCCGATGGCTCAGGTGATCGCCCACGAGCTGGAGATCCTGGGTTCCCATGGCATGCAGGCCTTCCGCTATCAGGCCATGATGAACATGATCGAGACCGGAAAGCTCATGCCGCAGAAACTCGTCGGCAAGTTGATCAGCCTCGACGAAGCGCCCGCCGCCCTCATGGCCATGGACAAGTTCGAGGGCCTCGGCATCAGCGTGATCACGCGCTTCTGACGCGACGCCGCCTAAGCGTTCAGCCCAGCTGCCTCACGAGGTCGATCAGCTCCCCCAGATGGTCCAGGCGCTTGAAGCGCGGCGCGTCGACCGGCGGCTCGCTGTGCTCCAGCGCCCAGGTCAGGCTGTGCGGAACGTGGACGCCCCAGCTGCCCGCCTGGATGGCGGGCACGATGTCGGACTTGAGCGAATTGCCGACCATCATGCTCCGCTCGGGCCCGTCTCCATAGCGGGTAAAGATGCGCTCGTAGGTGGACGCACTCTTGTCGCTCACGATCTCGACCGCATCGAACAGGTCGCCGAGTCCGGACTGCGCGAGCTTCCGTTCCTGGTCGAAGAGATCGCCCTTCGTGATCAGGACGATGCGGTAGGATCCGGCCAGGGCTTCGAGCGTCTCCCTCACATGAGGCAGGGTCTCGACGGGGTGGCTCAGCATCTCGCGACCCGCATCGAGGATCCGGCCGATCACGGAGGCCGGCACCCGGCCCTCGGTGATCTCGATGGCCGTCTCGATCATCGACAAGGTGAAGCCCTTGATGCCGAAACCGTAATGCTGGAGGTTGCGCCGCTCCGCTTCCAGGAGCCGGCTGGAAACGATCTTAGCCTCGGCGTGCCCGGTGAGCAGTTCGGTGAACCGCTCTTCGGTCAGCCGGTAGAAGGTCTCGTTCTGCCACAGGGTATCGTCGGCATCGAAACCGATCGTGGTAACGACTGATGGTCCGGACATGGGTTCTATGACGCTCGTCGTGACGGGTCCAATCTAATCCCCCTCCAGACCGGTTTTCAATGATCCGCCGCCCAGGCTTGCGTCGGCAGGCGGCCCCGTGCGAGCCTCCCGTCAAACGACATGACATCGGGAGGACACCATGGCCTATCAGCCTGCCGCCAGCCGCTACGACGAGATGCTCTACAACCGGTGCGGACGAAGCGGGCTGATGCTGCCGGCGATTTCGCTGGGACTGTGGCACAACTTCGGCGAGGACAAATCGACCGCCACGGCCCGCGACCTGTGCCGGACTGCCTTCGATCTCGGCATCACGCATTTCGACCTGGCGAACAACTACGGCCCCCCTCCGGGCTCGGCCGAAACCCTGTTCGGGGAGATCCTGCGCACGGAGTTCCGGGGCTTCCGCGACGAAATGGTGATCTCCACCAAGGCGGGTTACCGCATGTGGCCCGGCCCTTATGGCGAATGGGGCAGCCGCAAGTATCTCCTGTCCAGCCTCGACCAGAGCCTCAAGCGGATGGGGCTCGACTATGTGGACATCTTCTACTCGCACCGCTTCGATCCGAACACGCCGCTGGAGGAGACCATGATGGCCCTCGACTCGGCGGTGCGGCAGGGCAAGGCGCTCTATGTCGGCCTCTCATCCTACAACAGCCGACGCACGCGCGAGGCCGTGGCCATCCTGCGCGAATTGAAGACGCCCTGCATCATTCACCAGCCGAGCTATTCGATGATCAATCGCTGGATCGAAGAGGACGGGCTTCTCGACACGCTCGACGAACTGGGCCTCGGCTCCATCGTGTTCTCGCCGCTGGCCCAGGGCATGCTGACGGCGCGATATCTCGGCGGCATTCCGGAGGACAGCCGCGCAGCCGCCGGCAAGTCGCTGCGCCAGACCTTCCTCAGCGAGGACAATCTCGCCCGCATCCGCGGCCTCAACGACATTGCCCGGCGACGCGGCCAAACGCTCGCGCAAATGGCTCTGGCCTGGGTGCTGCGTGGCGGGCGCGTGACCTCGGCCCTCATCGGTGCGAGCCGGCCCGAGCAGATCGTGGATTGCGTCGCCGCGCTCAAGAACCTTGCCTTCACGGCGGACGAGCTCGCCGAAATCGATCAACACGCCGTCGAGGGCGGCGTCAACATCTGGGCCGCCTCGGCGGAGCGCGCGGGCCCGTCGCGCTAGCACACAGTCCGGGAGAGCCGATCCGGTTCTGAGGAAAGCACGTTGTGTCCCAACACAGCCTCGCAGCGGTGAACGATTTCGTGGCATTGCGCGCCGGAACGGCAGAATGTCCATTCTTTGCCCATCGCTTGGGCAGCACGAAGGCAACCCGAGGCAGCTGCCTCGTTGACGCTCCGGACCGGCGGACTACCATCGAGTTGCTGCTGTGGTTCCACCATGCGGCATACGCCCTGGCCGGGGGATCTCATCCCTCTGTCAGGGCGCCCAATTCGGAATGTCATCGCGTCGTCATCGGATGCGTCTAAGTCCAGGTCGGTGGGGCAAACAAAGCGGGATGGGCCGCACGGATGCACTGCGGCTCATCCCGCAACGGCCATGACACGAAAGAGGAGAACGAGAGCATGAACCTCGACGACCAGACCTCCTGCCCGAAATGGTTTCCGATCTTCCTGGCCGGAATAGGCTTCGTCAGCGTGATCGCCCGTCAGGTCCTGGTATAAAGCTGCAACCGTCAGCAGCTTTCGTCAGCGCCGCCCGAACAGCCGCTCGATATCGGTGAGCTTCAGCTCCACATAGGTCGGGCGCCCGTGATTGCACTGTCCCGACAGGGGCGTCGCCTCCATCTCGCGCAGCAGCGCATTCATCTCCTCCGGCCTCATGCGCCGCCCGGCGCGGATCGACCCGTGGCAGGACATGCGGGACAGAACGGCATCGAGCCGCGCCTCCAGCGGATTCGAGGCTCCCTGTCCCCATTCGGCCAGAGCGTCGGCCACGTCCTGCACCAGCGCCTTGATGCGTCCGCCGGCCAGGGCCGAGGGCACCTCGCGCACCAGAAGCGCGCCGGGGCCGAAAGGCTCCACGACGAGGCCGAGGCTCTCGAGCGCATCTGCTTCAGCCAGCACGCGATCCGCATCCACGGGATCGAGATCGACCACTTCGGGGATCAGCAGCAATTGCCGCGCGATGCCGGATGACGTGCGCTCGCGCTTCAGGCGCTCATACACGAGCCGCTCATGGGCCGCGTGCTGATCGACAATGACGATGCCGTCCTTCGTCTGCGCGACAATGTAGGTGCCGTGGACCTGCGCGCGGGCTGCGCCGAGCGGCGCCTCCTCGGCCTCGGGCTCAACTTCGGCCAATGTCGCACGGCTGTCGGCGGAGGGGCTGACGAGATCGGGCAGGCTCGCCTGCATCTCGGCCAAACCCTGGACGGGAACATGATTCTGGACCGGCGGTTCGAGCGGGGCCTGCCAGCCTGCGAAGCCGCTGGCGGGCCGGATCGACAGCCCGCGATATCCGGTCAAGGATGGGCGCGACGGCAGGGCGCCTTGCGGGCGCAGACTGTCGAGAGTGCGCAGGCCGCCGGTCGAGGCCGAGCGGAAGCCGAAGCGCGTGATCGCCTCCTTGATGGCCGCGACCACGAAGCCGCGCACGAAGCCGGGATCGCGGAAGCGCACCTCCGTCTTGGCGGGGTGCACGTTGACGTCGACCAGGCGTGGATCGAGGTCGATCATGACGGCCAGGACGGGATGCCGGTCGGAGGCCATCACGTCCGCATAGGCGCCCCGCACCGCGCCGAGCAGCAGCTTGTCGCGCACCGGGCGCCCGTTGACCACGAAATGAACCGACGCCGAGGTGCCGCGGTGATAGGTGGGCAGGCTCGCGAAGCCGGACAGCCGCACGCCTTCGCGCTCGACCCCGATGGCCATGGCGTTCTCGTTGAAATCGGACCCGAGCACGCGCGCGAGACGGCGCAGGAAGCCGTGCTCCCCGGGCTCCTCCGGCGGATAGGTGAAGGACGTGATGTGCTCGCCCGACAGGGTGAAGCGGATCGTCGGATGCGCGATGGCGAGGCGCTTCACGATTTCGGCCACGGCCTGCGCCTCGGAACGGTCGCTCTTCAGGAACTTCAGGCGCGCGGGCGTGGCGGCGAAGAGGTCCGTGACCTCGATACGGGTTCCCTTCGGGGCCGAGGCCGGTCGCACCGGCCCTTTCACGCCGGCCTCGATCACGATGGCGGAGCCGACCTCGGCATCCGCCGTGCGCGTCGTGATGGCGAGCCGCGCCACTGCGCCGATGGAGGGCAAGGCCTCGCCACGGAAGCCCAGCGTGTTGATGGAGAACAGATCTCCGTCCGGGAGCTTGGAAGTGGCATGCCGCTCGACCGCGAGTTCCAGATCCTCCGGCGTCATGCCCTGCCCGTCGTCGACGATGCGGATCAGGCGGCGTCCGCCCGCCTCCACGGTGATGTCGATGGAGCCCGCGCCCGCGTCGACGGCATTCTCGACGAGCTCCTTCACGGCCGCAGCCGGGCGCTCGACGACCTCGCCCGCGGCGATGCGGTCGACGAGGATGGGATCGAGGCGGCGGACGGGCATGGGACGGTTCGGCCTAAGGGATTCGATGATGGAAAGATAGGGATGCCCACCTGAGGAAGCCAGCAGGCGCGACCTTATTCCCGTGCCCCATCCACCGCCATCCCGGGCCGCGCAGCGGAGCCCGGGACGAGCGATGGAGATCAGCCCTGGGCGAGATACTGCTTCGCCAGGATCTTGCCCTCCTCGACCGCCGGCTGGTCGAAGGGATCGACGCCCAGCGCATAGCCGGTGAGGATGGTCTCCAGCATGAAGTGCATGAGCAGTTCGCCCAGCGCGCGCTCATCGAGCTTGTCGATATGGATGCGCCGGGTGGGGCGGCCGTTCTTCGCCAGGGTATCGGCGGTGGCACGGCCCTGCGCCGCCACCAGGTCGCCGATGCGCTTGCCGCCGAATCCCGGCTCGCCCGCGCGCTGGGCGAGCTTCTCATCCATGCGCGGCCCCTGCCCCGCCACTCCCGTGGTCAGGACGGTGAAGAGCTTGTCCTTCGGACCGGCGAGATAGAGCTGGAGCTGGCTGTGCTGATCGACCGGTCCGATGGCGGCCACGGGTTGGGTGCCGTGTCCATCCTTGCCGATGCTCTCGGCCCAGAGCTGCACCCACCAGCGGGTGAAGCGTTCGAGGCGGTCGGCATAGGCCATGGCCACGGTGATGCCCTTGCCCTCCTTCGCGGCCGCCACGTTGAGGGCCGCTCCCACCGCAGCAGGCGCGTCCTTGGCCGCCTGCCCGGCGCGGAAGGGCTCATAGGCCGCCGCCGCGCCCTCGCGGATGGCCGCGATGTCCAGGCCGAGAACCGCCGCCGGCAGAAGGCCCACATTGGTCAGCACGGAATAGCGTCCGCCGATGCCGGTGTGATGCTCCAGGAAGCGCACGCCCTCGGGCTCCAGGAGGTCGCGGAGCGCGTTGCGCCCTCCCTGCTTCCGAGGCTCCGAGAGGCCCAGGAACATCTCGTTAGGGTGCGACCGCAGGCCTGCCTTCTCGATGCAGGAGAGGACCGCGATGGTCTGCATCAGGGTCTCGCCGGTGCCGCCGGATTTCGAGATCGACACAAATCGGGTCGAGGAGAGCGGGAGCTTGTGCAGGACGTGGTCGAAGGTCACCGGATCGAGATTGTCGAGGAAGTGGACCCGGGGACTCTCGGTGAAGCGCCCGGCTCCCGGCACCGCATAATCCCTCAGCTGCGCCAGGGTCTGGCCGCCCAGGCTCGACCCGCCGGTGCCGAGGAACACCACATCCGTCGCATCCCGCCGCAGCCAAGCGGCGGCTTCCTTGGTGGCGGCAAGGTCCTCCGTGGTGCGCGGCATGTGCAGCAGCGGCAGGCGTCCTGAGGCATCGTCCTCGGAAAGGCGCCCCATGGCCGCGCCAACGGCCTCCAGCGCGGCCTCGAACGCCGCCTGCGACAGACCGCCTTCCCCAATATGGGATTCCAGGGCCAGATCGATCGATTGCTGCAGGGCCATTGAGGGATGCTCCGACTCGTAACAGGGAAGCGGAACATTAGGGCAGAGAGGAGGCTGCGGCTAGGGCGCTCCCCCTTATCGGCACAGCCTCACATCCGAGAGCGGCTGATCCCGATCCTTATAGGAATACGGACCTCCAATGTATTGAAGTAATATTTACCTCACGGAAGATATAACATATGGGAAGATTCGATTCTTCCTCGCCCCCTCAAAGGTGCATCGGCCTCAAACGACATCACTGATGACAAGCCCCGACATCTGGCCCTGCGCCTGATCTTTTGCCCGCTGGCTCGCCCTGAAACGTATCGCAGCTCTGCACAATTGATCGGGCACGGCGCATCGACTTTCCGTGCAGCCCGGCAAGCTGTTCCGTCCTCATCCTGGAAACCCATATCTGGTTGTTGATTTCATGTTCTCGCTGACCCCCTGGAGCACCCCGTTCGTCGTCAATGCCACGCCTGTCGCGGATCAAAACGACCCGACCCTGCTGGCCCTGGCTGACGGAAGTTTCGTCAGCCTTTGGCAAAGCGAGAACTACATCCACATCAAGCTGCTCAACGCGGATGGGACGGCCAAGACAGACGAGTTCCCGCTCACGATCGGAGATACAGCCAACGTCGCGTACGAGCGCTCGGTAACCCTGCTGAGCAACGGCAACTTCGTCGTCGTCTGGGAGGATTACAGCCAGCTCGTCGACGGCACAGGCGCAGGCCTGCGCGGCCAGGTCTTCAGCCCGAACGGCACGAAGGTCGGCGCCGGTTTCCAGGTTAATTCACCCGACCATTTCGTGGGCAGCCAGATTGAACCAGCCGTTACGGCGCTGGCCGGAGGCGGTTTCGCTGTCGCGTATTCGGATGTGAACGGCGGTGCGGACGGCACGGATATCTGCACCAGGGTCTTCGCCGCCGACGGAACGTCTGTCGGCGATGAGACCATTGCCAACGTCACAACCGCCGGCGGCCAGGTGAACCCGGCTGTCACGAGCCTGCACGACGGAGGTTATGTGGTCTTCTTCGAAGACAACAGCGCCAGCCTCGATGGTGGGTACCAGACCATCCGGGGACGCTTCTTCAATGCGGATGGCACTGCCAGATCCACGGGGGAATTCCAGATTCCCAATGACGCGGCGTCATCGAAGGGATATCCGGCCGCGACGACCTTGACGGACGGCAGAGTCGTTGTCGCGTGGGAATCCGATCTGGGCGATGGCTCCTCGTCATGCATCAATGCCCGGATCCTCGGTGCCGACGGCACGCTGAGCGACGTGGAAATTTCCGTCAATCAAGCCACGCACGGGAGCCAAAGGTACCCCATCATCGAAGCGCTTCCGGATGGCGGCTTTGCGATCCTGTACATGAGCTTCGGCACCAACGAGGTTCGCGTCGCAAGCTTCGGAAGCGATGGAACGACGACCGGCGATTTCGCCGTCACTTCGAATCCGGACATCATTCTATCGGGCGATGCGAGCATGACGGTTCTTGCGGATGGCCGCATCGTCGTGTCCTGGGGCGAGCAGCCCGACTTCGACTCTCCGTCGAGTGTCTGGGCTCAGATCTTCGACCCGCGTGATCACGCGGTTTCCTTGACCGGCACATCGGGCGACGACCAGTATGTCGGAACAGGGTTTGGCGACCAACTAGCCGGCGGCTCCGGCAACGACCTTCTGCGCGGAGAAGCCGGCAACGATGTCCTCGATGGCGGCGCCGGGGTCGATGTTCTCAAGGGCGGGGCTGGCGACGATTTCTACTATGTCGACCATCCGGCCGACAGCGTCGTGGAGGTCGCGGCGGAGGATGGCCGGGACACCGTCATCGCGAGCGTGAGCTATTCCCTGTCGGCTTACGTCGAAAATCTCGTCGCCTCGGGAACCGCATCCATCAGCCTCACGGGCAATGGGATGGCGAATGTGATCATCGGCAATGCCGGCAACAATACACTCGATGGAGGTGCCGGCGCCGATCAGCTGACCGGCGGCGACGGCAACGATACTTACGTTCTCGACAACCCTGGTGACAGCGTGTCCGATACGGCAGGCACCGACACCGCCATGGTGTCGTTCAGCTATGCCCTCACGAACGAAATCGAGAACCTCTCCGCGCTCGGCGCCGCCTCGATCAATCTGACAGGCAACACATTCGCGAACGTGATCACCGGAAATGCTGGCGCGAACCAAATCAACGGCGGTTCGGGCAACGATGTGCTGACCGGCGGAGCCGGCAGGGACGTGTTCCTCTTCAGCACGAAGCTCGGAACGGCCAAGACGGACCGGAAGGTGAATTTCGATAAGATCACCGACTTCAAGGTCGGACAGGACAAGATCTGGCTCGACAATGCGGTCTTCAAGAAGCTCGGCAAGGGTACTGCGCTGAAGCCCGGCAAGCTCAACAAGGACTTCTTCACCGTGGGCGACAAGGCCCAGGATCAGAACGACTACCTTGTCTACAACAAGAAAACCGGGGTCCTCTCCTATGATGCCGACGGATCCGGCAAGGGTCAGGCCGTCGAGTTCGCGCAGCTCTCCAGGAACCTCAAGCTGACAGACAAGGACTTCCTCATCGTCTGAGGCGAACATCTTGCACCGAACAGAAAGGGAGCCTTCACGGCTCCCTTTTTCATCGATGGGGCAGGATCGTTCACAGTCCGGTCGGCCGTCCGGCAATCACGGTCAGCATCCGGCCGTCGCCGAAGACGCGCTCCGCCGCCTCGCGGATATCGCCCTGCGTCACGGCGGCGACCAGCGCGTTGCGGCGGCCGATATAGTCGAGACCAAGGCCCTCGAAGGCGATCTGCGCCAGGGTGTGGGCGATCTTGGTCGAGGTGTCGAAGCCGAGCGCGTAGGAGCCGACGAGATAGTCCTTGGCCTTCTGCAGCTCTTCGTCGGACGGGCCTTCGTTCTTGAGGCGCGCCATCTCGCCCGCGATCACGTCGAGGCACTCGACCACACGCTCGTTCTTGGTGGCGGTGTAGCCCCAGGTCATGGCGGTCGCGCGGTAGCTCACGAGCGACGTGCCGACGCTGTAGGCGAGGCCCCGCTTCTCGCGCACTTCCTGGAAGAGGCGTGACGTGAAGGCGCCGCCGCCCAGGATGTGGTTGAGCACGTAGGCCGGGATGAAGCCGGGATCGCGCCATGCGATGCCGCGGGTGCCGAAGCGGATGACCGATTGCGGGACGTCGAGATCGACAACGACGCGCTCGCCGATCCTCTGCAGCGTCACAGGCTCGATGGCGACGAGCGGCTTGGCTTCCGGCAGGGAGCCGAATGCCTTGTCGAGCAGCCCTGCCAGGCGATCGCCATCGATGGCGCCGACAACGGCGACCTTCACGCGCCCGCGGGCGATCATGGCCCGGTGCATGGCCATGAGATCGTCCCGCGTGATCGCCGCGACGCTCTCCGGCGTGCCGGATGTCGGGCGGCCATAGGGATGGCCCGGGAACCCTTCCTCGAAGAAGCGGCGCGTCGCCATGACGCCCGGATCGTTCTGCTGGTAGCGCAGGCCCGCGATGGTCTGGGCACGCACCCGCTCGATGGAATCCTGATCGAAGCGTGGCTCGGCCAGGGCGAGCCGCAGGAGTTCGAAGGCCTCGTCTGCGTGCTTCACCAGAGTCTTCAGGGACCCGCCGATGGCGTCATTGCCCGCATTGAACGACAGCTCGATGGCGCGCGCGGCCAGACGCTCCTGAAAGGCGTCGGAATCGTATTCGCCCGCGCCTTCGTCGAGAAGCCGGGCGAGCATCTGGGCGACGCCGGGCTTGTCCGCCGGATCATGCGCCGACCCGCCCTCGAAGATGAACGAGACGGCGATCAGCGGCACCACATCGGATTCCACGTGCCACGCCTCGACGCCCCCTGGCGACGTCAGCGCCTTCACGGCTGTCGGAGACGTTGACATGGTTTCGGCGGAAGCTGTCATCTTTACCTCGGTACTTGTGCAGAGCGGGCCGTGCATGCCTCGGGCGCGCAACCCGCTCTGAATATGTTGTCCTTGCAGTCCGGACGACCTGAGCTGTCAGGAGGCCGGCTTCTGCAGATAGCCCGTCACGGAGCGGCGCGGGATCAGATAGCGTTCGGCGGCGGACGCGAGATCGTCCTTGAGCACGCTCTCGATCTCGACCGGCCAGCGGCGAACCTCCTCAAGCGTCTCGCCAATGGCCAGGGCCGAGCCGTAGATGCGGGCGAGCGCCGACTGGCTGTCCGTGGAATAGATCGTCTCGGCCACGAGGCGGGTCTTGGCGCGCTCGATGGCGTCGGCATCCAGAGCCTCGGCCGCGATGCTCCTGAGCACCTGATCGACGGCCTCTTCGAGCGCCGTCAGCGAGACGCCCTCGGCCGGGACCGCATAGACGCAGAAGCGGGTATCCTCCATGGCGGAGGACATGTACCAGGCTCCCGCATTCACGGCGATGCCGCGCTCCATGACGAGCTTGCGGTAGAGATAGGAGGTGGGGCCGCCGCCGATCACCTCGGCGAGAAGCTCCAGCGCATAGCAGTCCCGGTCCGTCGCCGTGCGGCAGGACGGCACGAGATAAAGACGTTGCATCGTCGGCTGCTCGACCTTCGGGTCGGCCACGGCGATGTGGCGGGCGGCGACCGGCTCGGGCTCTCGGGGGCGCAGGCGCACCGGGCGCTTGCCCTGCGGAGCGATGCGGCCATAGGTGCCTTCCGCGAGCCGGCGCACCTCGTCGTCGGTCACGTCCCCGGCGACGACCAGGATGCCGTTCTCGGGGGTGTAGAAGCGGCGGTAATAGTCGAGGGCATGGTCGCGGTTGAGGGTCTCGATCTCGTGCATCCAGCCGATGATCGGAATGCCGTAGGGGTGATGCACGAAAAGCGATGCCGCCATGGCCTCCGAGAGCTGGGCCGATGGATCGGTCTCGACTCGCATGCGCCGCTCCTCCAGCACCACGTCCCGCTCCGGGCCGATGACGGCCTCCTCCAGGAGGAGGTTCGTCATGCGGTCGGCTTCGAACTCCATCATGGTCTTGAGGTGCTCGCGGGCGACACGCTGGAAATAGGCCGTGTAGTCGAAGGACGTGAAGGCGTTTTCCTGACCGCCAAGGCCCGAGACGACCTTCGAGAACTCGCCCGCAGGATGCTTCTCGGTTCCCTTGAACATCAGGTGTTCGAGGAAGTGCGCGATACCCGACTGGCCGATCGGATCGTCGGCCGAGCCGTTGCGGTACCACACCATGTGCGTCACGACGGGTACGCGATGGTCCGGAATCACCACGACGTCGAGACCGTTATCGAGCGTGAAGGACGACAGGTTGGGGCCGCTGCCCTCCGTCCGCCCGAAAGAGGCGTCGGCTCGAAGGAGAGGCTTGGAGGCAGTGTCCATGACGTTTCAACCTTGGCGGAATCAAATCGTTTCGTAGGATTCCCTTACGGGAATAGTCCAATCGGGGGAGCAAGCAAGCGAAGCAGGGCACCTTCGTGGTGCGACATGGTTTGCGCTTGAGGGTGCAGGCAGGCTCGGCTTTTCGGAGCCCAGAAAGTCTTCAGGCGAACCGGTGACCCTGTTCGCCTGAAAGAAAACCGAAGACAATGCGCTATCGCCGACTTTGCTCACGCTGGAACGCAGAGGGGCTGTCAGGATCTCCCATCGGCACCGGATCGACGCTGGCCTTGAGGGGAGCGCCACCGGCGGCCTTGAGCAGGCCGCCCGGCGGATCGGTGAGATACCGGCGCTCAAGGCCGTCGCCGGAAAGCTTGACGTCGTCCTGCTTGCTGAAGGCGCGCAGCTCGTCGGGGCTCATGACGCTCTTGTCGGCCTGGCGCCCCACGGGGCCGGGGACGCCGGTCGTGCGGTTGTTGGGATTGCGGCCGGCGCGGATCTCATCGATGGAGAGCGGCTTGCCTTCGCTGTTCTTGTAGAATTCGGTCTGCGTGTAGGGCGTGCGGGCCTCGACAGCCGCCTTGCGGCGGGCCGCGACGTCGGGATCCTTGGGCCAATTGGCGTCGCGGGTCTCGACGGCGCCCTTCTCGACAGGAGCGCGCAGCTCCATCTTGGGCGGGAGCACGAGCGGAGCGCGCTCGTTGTACGTGATGGGCGGCTTTTCCTTGGGAATGATGCCGATGCTGCCGAGAAGGCTCTTGACGGCCTCGCCCTCCTCGGCCGAAGCGCCGGAGGCGGCGACCAGAAGCGCCAGAGCGCCCGCGCAACCCAAGACTTTCATTCCCTTCATGGCACCCACCATTGGTTTCTCGTTATGGCCGGAACGCCTGATCGCTCATTCTGGCGAACATAAGGCGGCACATGGCTACGATATAAAGATTATCGCCTCTGCCGCCCTTCCAGCACGAAGGAGTCATAAAGCAATCCGACCACCCCCGCAACGATGGCCGCATCGGCCACGTTGAAGACGTACCAGGACCATGTGCCCAGGTGGAGCTGAATGAAGTCGAACACCGCCCCGTAGGCGAGGCGGTCGATGACGTTGCCGAGGGCACCGCCGACGATCAGCCCGAGGGACGCCGCGAGGAGCCACCCTTGAGCGCGGCGGATCCAGACGGAGAGGCCGATCGAGGCCAAGATTGAGACGACGATCAGCACCCATCGGCCGAGGTCGCTGTTCTGCTGAAACAGCCCATAGGAAATGCCCCGGTTCCAGACCACGATCAGGTTGACGAAGGGCGCGAGCGCCACCGGCTCCTTCACCGGCAGGTCGTAGCCGAACAGGGCGTAGAGCTTCGTGGCCTGATCGAGGACGAGGGTGACGAGGGCGGCCGTGAAGCCGAGGATCGCGGCCGTCGAGAGACCTCCCTTCCGGGCGCGGGCTTTCCCCGGGTTCTTCGAGGCCCGAGGGCGGCTCGCCGCGCGGGGGCGCGGCGCACCGGCCTGACCGGAAGTCCCCGGTTCGGTGAGAGAGGTCTCCGGACCGTCAGCCTTGCTCATTCGGCAGCCGCCCTGAGTTGATCCCACTCGCGAAGCGCCGCCGCGTCGCGCGGCGTCACGTCCGGGTATTCGGGATCGGTACCGACCTCAGGCGACACTTTCCACGAGCGGGCGCATTTGCGTCCTTGAGCCAGGGCGGGCACGACCGCGACGCCCTTCACGTCTTCGAGACGGAAGGCTTCGGCCGGCCCCTCGCCCTGCACCACCTCGATGCCGGACGTGATGCAGATCTCGGCGAGATCGAGGCCCTGCACCGCCTTGAGCAGGCTCTCGTCGGCGATAAAGACGACCGGAGCCGCCTCGAGGCTCGCGCCGATGCGCTTCTGCGCGCGCTCGATCTCCAGCGCGCCGGTGACGACGCGGCGGACGCGGCGGACCTTGGCCCAGCGCTCGGCGAGCGCATCGTCGCGCCATTCCGCCGGCACGTCGGGGAAGGTCTCGAGATGGACGGATTCAGCCTGCGGGTAACGGGCGAGCCACGCCTCCTCCGCCGTGAAGGCCAGGATCGGCGCGATCCAGGTCGCCACGCAGCGGAAGGTCTGGTCGATGACCGTGAGTGCGCTCTTGCGGGCCTTGCTCGAGATCGGATCGCAGTAGAGCGTGTCCTTGCGGATATCGAAGTAGAAGGCCGACAGATCCGTGGTCATGAATGAGTTGAGGAGCGCGATCACCCGCTTGTAATCGAAGGTGCGGTAGGCCTCGCGCATCTCGCCGTCGAGTTCGGCAAGGCGATGCAGCACGAAGCGCTCGAGCTCCGGCATGTCCTTGGGGTCGACCTTGTCGGCCGCATTGAAATGCGCGAGCGAACCCAGCATCCAGCGGATGGTGTTGCGCAGCTTGCGGTAGGTCTCCACGAAGGTCTTGAGGATCTCCGGGCCGATGCGCAGGTCGTCCGAGTAGTCGGAAGCCGCCACCCAAAGGCGCAGGATGTCAGCGCCGGAATCCTGGATCACCTTCTGCGGCGCCACCACGTTGCCGAGCGACTTCGACATCTTCTGGCCCTTCTCGTCGAGGACGAAGCCGTGGGTCAGAACGATGTCGTAGGGAGCGCGGCCACGCGTGCCGCAGCTTTCCAGAAGCGACGAGTGGAACCAGCCGCGATGCTGATCCGAACCTTCGAGATACATGACCTGATCGGGGCCGCCATCGACCTTGCGCCGCACCTTCAGGTCCTCGCGCTTCTCCAGCGCGAAGGCATGGGTGCAGCCGGAGTCGAACCACACGTCGAGGATGTCGTTGATCTTCTCGAAGTCGGACAGGTCGTAGCCGCCCGCCTTCAGGAAGCGCGCGCCGTCATCGGCATACCATGCATCGGCACCCTCCTTCTCGAAGGCATCCGCGATGGCAGCGTTCACGCGCTCGTCCTTCAGGATCTCGTTGGTGCCCTTCCGCACGAACACGGCAATCGGCACGCCCCAGGCGCGCTGGCGCGACACGACCCAATCGGGGCGGTTCTCGATCATACCCGTGATGCGGTTCTCGCCCGCTTCCGGCACCCACTCCACGGTCTTGATCGCATGGAGCGCGCGCTGGCGCAGGGTGTCGCCGCGATCGTCGAGCGGCTTGTCCATCGCGATGAACCATTGCGGCGTATTGCGGAAGATGAGCGGCCCCTTGGAGCGCCAGGAATGGGGATACTGATGCTTCAGGCGTCCGCGCGCGATCAGCGCGCCCGCTTCCACGAGCTTCCTGATCACCGCTTCGTTGGCGCCCGCATCCTTGCCCTTATCGTCATAGATGCGCTCGCCGGCGAAGAACGGGATGTTCGGGAAGTAGGATGAATCCGGCGAGACCGTGTGCGGCACTTCCTTCATGCCGCAGGCCTCGAACACGGCCTTGTGCTTCACATAGGTGTTGTAGTCGTCCGCGCCATGGCCGGGCGCGGTGTGCACGAAGCCCGTGCCGGCATCGTCGGTGACGTAGTCGGCGGGCAACATCGGGACCGGATAGTCCCAGTAGCCGTTCGCGCCCTCGAGGCCGCGGAACGGATGCGCGCAGCGCTCGATCATCACCGGCAGCACGTCCTTCACGCGCTCGTAACCGGCGACGCGGGCCGCGGCGAACACGTCCGCCGCCAGCTTGTCGGCAAGAACGAGGCGATCTCCCACCTTGGCCCAGTTGTCGGCGGCGGCTTCCGTCACCTGATAGAGGCCATAGGCGATGGACTCGCCGTACGCGATGGCGCGGTTTGCCGGGATCGTCCAGGGCGTCGTCGTCCAGATGACCACGGACGCGCCGTCGAGATCGCCGTCGAGCGTGTTGGTGATCCGGAACTTCACCCAGATCGTGGTGGAGGTCTTCTCGTGGTACTCGACCTCGGCCTCAGCCAGCGCCGTCCTCTCGACCGAGGACCACATGACGGGCTTCGAGCCGCGATAGAGCTGGTCGCTCGTCGCAAATTTCATGATCTCGCGGGCGATCTGCGCTTCCGCGTCGTAGGACATGGTCTGGTAGGGGTTCGACCAGTCGCCCTCGACGCCGAGGCGCTTGAACTCCTCGCGCTGGACGTCGATCCATTTCTCGGCGAAGGCGCGGCACTCGCGACGGAACTCGACGATCGGAACCTCGTCCTTGTTCTTGCCCTTGGCGCGGTATTCCTCCTCGATCTTCCACTCGATGGGGAGACCGTGGCAGTCCCAGCCGGGGACGTAGTTGGAATCGAAGCCCAGCATGCCCTGGGAGCGGACCACGAGGTCCTTCAGGATCTTGTTGAGGGCATGGCCGATATGGATGTTGCCATTGGCATAGGGAGGGCCGTCGTGCAGCACGAAACGCGTGCGGCCCTTCTGGACCTCGCGCAGGCGCTCGTAGAGCCTGATCTCGTTCCAGCGCTGCAGGAGCTGCGGCTCGCGCTGCGGCAGGCCCGCCCGCATGGGGAAGTCGGTCTGCGGCAGGAACAGGGTTTCGGAATAGTCGCGGGCTGCGCTTTCGGTCTTGTCGGTCATGACGATCAATCGGTCTCAAGGAGCCCTCGGGAAAACGGGGCTCGTCAGGCTTCTGTCAGGGCGAACGGCTCAATCCCGGACCTTCGCAGGTTATGCGAAGGCCGGGCCGATAATTCGCGCGGCGCGGAGGCGGGCCGTGGGCTGAGCCTGAAATACCATGGACATGCCGAGCCTTTTAGCAGCGCCCGCCAGGATAATAAAGCGTGGCGACTCCCGTTGCGGCTCCTTATTTAAAGGATCGACGCCACACCACAGCCCCGCTTTCCGGACGGGCAGGAAGGATTGCATCATGGCCCACTCGACCTCCACGGCAGAACATCGCTCCCGCGCTGGCTTCGACCTGACGGCGCCCGATCCCGAGCAGTACCGCGCCCTCGTGGACAACCTGGACGACGAGGAGCGCCGCGTTCTCCTGGATCACGGCACGGAACGCCCCTTCTGCGGGGTGTTCAACGAGGCCAAGAACAAGGGTACCTATTGCTGCCGCCTGTGCGGGCTGCCCCTGTTCAGGTCCGGCGCCAAGTTCGAGTCCGGCACCGGCTGGCCGAGCTTCGTCGACCCCATCGACCGCTCCCACGTCGCCTTCGTGCGGGACACGAGCTACGGCATGATCCGGACCGAGATCCGCTGCGCCCGCTGCCAAGGGCATCTCGGCCATGTGTTCCCGGACGGCCCGCCTCCGACCGGTGAGCGCTACTGCATGAACTCGGTCTCCTTGCGCTTCGTGGCCGAGGGCGATCCGCTGCCGGACGATCTCGGCCGGGGCGCGCCCGAGGGCGGGGTCCTGCGCTGAGCGGCCTGCCCGATGGAACCGGGCTCGGGCGGAACGGGCGGAATCGACGATGCGGGCTTCTATGCCCGCCTGCCCGTCTTCGACCGGTTCTCCCAGCTGACGGACCCTGGCCTCTACATGCCCCTGCCTGACGACTGGGTCCTGGGTCTCGCCGACATCGTGCGCTCCACCTCGGCCATCGAGGCGGGGCGCTACAAGGAGGTCAACACGGCCGCGGCCTCGGTCATCGCCGCCGTCGCCAACAGCCTCGGCAGTAACGATTTTCCCTTCGTGTTCGGCGGCGATGGCGCGAATTTCGCCCTGCCCGCATCGCAGTCGGGCCTTGCCCGGACGGCGCTCTCGGCGGTCGCCGCCTGGGTACGGGACGCGCTCGGCTTCCAGCTTCGCATCGCCCTCGCCCCTATCTCGGAGATCCGGATGCAAGGATATGATGTCCGGGTCGCCCGCTTCGCGGCCTCCCCGGACGTGACCTACGCCATGTTCTCAGGCGGAGGCATGGCTTATGCGGAGCGGCGCATGAAGGAAGGTGCCTTCGCCATTCCGCCGGCGGAGCCCGGGACCCTGCCCGATCTCACGGGACTCTCCTGCCGCTTCGACGAGATCCGGCCCGAACACGGCGTCATTCTCTCGCTGATCGTCGTGCCGGGCTCGAAGACCGATCCGGCAGCCTTCAACGGTCTTGTCGATCAGGTGCTCGCAATGGCCGAGAGCCAGGACGAGGCCAGGCGGCCGGTCCCTGAAGGCGGGCCCGTTCTGAGCGGTCCCTTCAGGAACTTTCAGATCGAAGCCAAGGCCCTGAAGGGCACCCACGGGTCCGGCCCAAAGGCGCTTGTGACGCTGGCCCTGTGGCGCCTGATCGCCTTCATGATCTTCCGGATTGGACGCCCCATCGGCGGGTTCGACCCGGCACAGTACCGGCACCAGCTCGTCGAGAACACGGATTTCCGTAAATTCGACGACGGCCTGCGGATGACGCTCGACTGTACGCCCGCCCTGGCGGACCGTCTGGAAGCCCTGCTGGCTCAAGCCGAGCAGCAGGGCATAGCCCGATACGGCCTCCATCGTCAGGATTCAGCCCTCATGACCTGCTTCGTGCCCTCGCCTACCCGGCGCGACCACATCCACTTCGTCGATGGCGCCATGGGCGGCTATGCCATGGCCGCGCGGGCCTTGAAGCGCTCCCGCTGAGCGGGCCACCATCCGGCCACCCGGACAGCCATTCTCAGCCCTTCGGCAGCATGTCCTTCACGAGGCCGCTCGCCTTGGCGAAATCCATGCGGCCGGCGTACTTGCCCCGCAGGACGCCCACGACCTTGCCCATGTCCTTCATGGAGGCGGCGCCCGTCTCGGCGATGGCGGCCTCGATGGCGGCCTTCATCTCGGCATCGTCCATCTGCTTCGGCAGATAGGAGGAGATGACCTCGACTTCGTTCTTTTCCTGCTGGGCGAGCTCGGCGCGGCCGCCCTGCTCGTACATGGCGATGGATTCCTGGCGCTGCTTCACCATTTTCTGCAGCAGGGCCAGGATTTCCTCGTCCGAGAGCGGGTCCTTGCCGGCGCCGCGGGCCTCGATGTCCTTGTCCTTCAGGGCGGCCTGGATGAGGCGGATTGCGCCCAGGCGGCTCTTGTCGCCGCCCTTCATGGCGTCTTTCATGTCGGCGGTGAAGCGTTCGCGCAGCATCGGTATCTCCTTCGAATTTAAGGCGGCTCAAGCGTTGACGGGACGCCGATGGACCCTTAAGTCACGGATGGTGGTTCAAGGGCGGCCCGGGACGGCCTGCTCAAGCGCGCCCCATTGGGCTCGGACTTACAAGAGATCATGACGATGCTGCAAGACAAAGACACGGCGGGTGGCTGGACGGAGCCGCGCGCGACGGCCGTTCTCGTGCTCCAGGACGGCACGGTTCTCGAGGGTTTCGGCATCGGCGCCACGGGCGAGGCGACCGGCGAAGTCTGCTTCAACACGGCGATGACCGGCTATCAGGAGATCCTGACGGACCCGTCCTATGCCGGGCAGATCATCACCTTCACCTTCCCGCATATCGGCAACGTGGGCACCAACGAGGAAGACATCGAGAGCGTCAACGCCGCCTCGTCCTCGGGCGTGCGCGGCGTCGTCCTGGCGGCCTCGATCACCGAGCCGTCCAACTGGCGCGCCTCCCGCGACCTCGACGCCTGGCTGAAGGCCCGCAGCATCGTGGGCCTGACCGGCATCGATACCCGGGCGCTCACCGCGCTGATCCGCGACAAGGGCATGCCGAACGCCGTCATCGCCCATGACCCTTCGGGCAAGTTCGACATCGAGGCTCTCAAGGCCAAGGCCGCCGCCCTCCCGGCCATGGACGGCCAGGACCTCGTGCCTCTGGTGACGAGCACCCAGCGCTTCGACTGGGACGAGACAACCTGGCAGCGGGGCGAGGGCTACGGCCACCAGGAAGGCGCTCCGAAGCATCACGTGGTCGCCATCGATTACGGGGTGAAGCGCAACATCCTGCGCCTCCTGGCGCGCGCCGGCTGCAAGGTCACGGTCGTACCCGCCACAGCGTCGGCCGAGGACGTGATGGCCCTGAAGCCCGACGGCGTGTTCCTTTCCAACGGCCCGGGCGACCCGGCCGCGACCGGCGAATACGCCGTGCCCGTGATCCGGAAGGTCCTCGAGAAGAAGATTCCGACCTTCGGCATCTGCCTCGGCCACCAGATGCTGAGCCTGGCCGTGGGCGCCAAGACGAAGAAGATGCACCAGGGCCACCACGGCGCGAACCATCCGGTGAAGGACAAGACCACCGGCAAGGTCGAGATTACCTCCATGAACCACGGCTTCGCGGTGGACCCGGAGACCCTGCCGAAGAACGCGGTGGAGACCCATGTCTCCCTCTTCGACGGCTCCAATTGCGGGATTGCGCTTACCGACCGCCCGGCTTTCTCGGTGCAGTACCACCCGGAAGCCTCGCCCGGTCCCCAGGACAGCCATTATCTGTTCGACCGATTCGTGAAGCTGATGGACGAGCAAAGAAAGAAGGGTCAAGCCTGACGCGGCGCGACATAGGGACCATTGCGTCCTACCCCCAAATCACGGTAACCGATCATTAATCATAAAAACCAATGATTCCGGGTCTTGATTTGGGGGTTACTCCGATGGATTTCGACAGCGATTCCGGCGAATTCGGCCGGCTGCACAATCTTTTCACATTCCACCTCGGCGTCGCCGTGACGCTGTCCTGGCTGACCTCTCTTTACGCTTCTCTCTATGCTCCCTGGGTGCGCAACATCCGCCCGCTGATAGACCCGTCGAATGTCGGTCCGGTCGAGAGCACCTGGTCGTATCTCTTCATTTTCCCGATCGTGCTGACCGCGGCCTGGCTGATTTCCATCTACGGCCAGAACGTCCTGCGCCAGTTCCAGCTTCTGAAGAACCAAGCGATCGAATTCGGCATCGCGGCCATCGTCGCCTTCGTGCTGTTCTATCTCTCCATCGACCGCGCCGTCGCGGCCATCCTGATCGGCCAGTAAGGCCGGCCTCACGGATCCGTAGACCCGGCCCGGCGGCGCGGAATTCGCGCCGCCCGCCAATGCTCCAGCTCGATCTTTCGCCCGAACCGCGCGTTCCCTCCCGGACATTCAAGGGAGACACGCATGGCTCAGGCGAAAGGATACGGCGACCCGAGAGGCTACAACGCGCCGCTCGGCACCGAGACCTACGTTTTCAAGACGAACGGCATCGTGCCGAACAGCGATCTGCCGCTGATCGTGCGCAGGGGCGCCATCCCACCCTCCGCCGCCGATCCTGCCAAGGCCTTCGAGACGACCTTCGCCAAGCACGGCTGGACCAATTCGTGGCGCAACGGGATCTTCCAATACCATCACTATCACCCGAACACCCATGAAGTTCTGGGTGTCTTTTCAGGCTCGGCCTCGGTCCGCTTCGGTGGCGAAGACGGCGAGATTGTCGCCGTGACCGCAGGTGACGTCGTCATCGTTCCGGCAGGAGTCGCTCACGCGCTCATCAATGCGAGCGACGATTTCGCCGTGGTGGGCGCCTATCCGGGCGGAGGCGACTACGACACGCTCCGCGACGACCCGCACGCCCTCGCCTCGTCCCAGAAGCGCATTGCCCAGGTGCCGCTGCCCGACATGGACCCTGTGGACGGAGCCGACGGACCGCTCATGAAACTTTGGTCACGGGGATGATGACGGGAGCTTGGCGTTAAGCTAGGACTGGTCTCGTCATGAACTGGCGAGATTACTGGAACCAAGACACGCCGATCTATGCGAGCGAGCGCCACAAGCTCCTGCACTACCGGCTGGTCGCGAACGACATCATCGGCCTCATCCCTTCCCCGGATGCGGTCGTGCTCGACTACGGCTGCGGCGAGGCGCTCTTCGCCGACCGGGTCGCGGCCCAATGCGCGAGGCTCTACCTGAGCGATTCCGCTCCGCTCGTTCGTGAGCGTCTGCGCGACAGGTTCGGCCGCAACGGGCGGATCACGGTCCTGGCGCCGGACGACGTCCCCAATCTCGAGGACGGCTCCCTCGACCTCGTGGTCGTGAACTCGCTCCTGCAATATCTCTCCCTGGACGAGCTGCGCTCCCTGCTCAAGCTCTGGCGGGCGAAGCTGAAGGGAACCGGCCACCTCGTCATCGCCGACGTCATTCCGCCCGACGTGAGCCCGGTGACGGACGCAAAGGCGCTGCTCTCCTTCGCCTGGCAGGGCGGCTTCGTGAGGGCGGCCCTCCTGGGCCTCGTCCGCACGGCCTTTTCCGAATACCGTAAGATCCGCGAGGAGATCGGCCTGTCGCAGTACGGCGAGGAAGAGATCCTCGACATCCTGCAGGACGCCGGGTTCGAGGCCAAGCGCGCCGAGCGAAACCTGGGCCACAACCCGGCGCGGATGACCTTCGTGGCGCAGCCCGCCGCATCGCCCGCTGAGTCGGCCTGAGGCCGTCCTGCCGCCCCGGAACAAGCCCTTCCCTGGCGCCTTATAGCAGCACTCAACTGCAAGGCAGCCTCATGACCGCCGCGTCCCCGGACAGATCCGCTGACATCGAACAGCGGGACAGCTTCAATCCCGCCGAACGGATTCAGGAGCTGTCCCCGAAGGAAAAGAAGGCTGTCGAGGGACAGAGCCGGCCCAATGCGGCGCTCATCCACGAAACCATCCGGGCCGAAGGCGAAAGCGAGCTCCACCGGACGGCTTCCGCCCTTCTCCTGTCCGGCTTGGCGGCAGGCCTGTCCATGGGCTTCTCCCTGACGGCCGAAGGCGTGCTGCACGCCCATCTGCCGGAGGCGGCCTGGAAACCCCTGGTGAGCAGCCTTGGCTATACGATCGGCTTCCTCATCGTCGTGCTGGGACGCCAGCAGCTTTTCACCGAGAACACCCTCACGCCCATCCTGCCGCTCCTGCACAACCGGGACGGGCGCACGCTCCTGCGCGTCCTCAAGCTCTGGGTCATCGTGCTGGCCGCCAACATCGTGGCGACCTGGGCCTTCGCGGCCGTCATCGCGCACACGTCCGTCTTCAGCCCCGAGATCAAGCAGGCCTTCTCGGAGATCAGCCGCAAGGTCATCGAAGCTCCCTTCGAGACCACCATGCTCAAGGCGGTCTTCGCCGGCTGGCTGATCGCCCTCATGGTCTGGCTCCTGCCCGGGGCAGATTCGGCGCGCGTGCTCGTGATTCTCATCATCACATACGTGGTCGCCATCGGCGGCTTCTCCCACCTGATCGCCGGGTCGGTCGACGGCTTCTACCTGGTGGAAACGGGCCAAGCCTCCTGGGGCGATTACGCGACGCGCTTCTTCGTTCCCACCCTCGTCGGGAACATCCTGGGCGGGGTCACGCTGGTCGCCGCGCTGAATTTCGGGCAGGTCGCGCCCGAGCTGGAGTGAGGGATAAGCCTCTCCTCGGGTCAGGCGAATGTCCACGCCTTGTGCGCGACGAAGCTCCACAGCATCACGATCCCGGTCGTGACGAATTGCGCCGGGAGATAGGGGGCACCCAGCCATTCCACGAAAAGGTGCATGAAGCCCCAGGTCAGCAGGAAACCCACGAAGGCGACCACCGCGAAGCGCCAGGTCGCCTCCCGATGGGGACGGCTGCTCTCGTAGGTATGCTTCCGGTTGAGGCCGTAGGAGACAAGGCCGCCCGCCACATAGCCCGCGAGCGTGGCCGGAACCGGATGAAGGCCACCTCCCTCCACGAGGCCGATGAGGAGCCCGTAATGGGCGACGGCCGCCGCGACGCCAACCCCGAAGAAGGCGGCGAACTGGCGGGCGAGGCGGCGGAGGGGATGCGTTGCGGTCACGCCCCCTCGTTAGCCTCTTCCGGACGTCCCGTCACCTCGCATATCCGGCGCGGCTCCCTGGCGGGCCCGTCCTTTCCAGCCCCGAAACGGGCGGATCATGCCACAGAGTGACAGACCTGACGCCAAATCATGGCTCGGGCCTTTGAATTTGCTGAAGCAGCGTGTAAGAGCCTCTCTCAACCTTCAATCCGATCACAGCCGGCTGCGCTCAAAGCGCCGCATTTCGCGGCCGCGCGGCTGGACACGCCTGGGTGGCCCTATGCCGAAGCGGACAGACATCTCCTCGATTCTCATCATCGGCGCCGGACCGATCATCATCGGTCAGGCTTGCGAGTTCGACTATTCGGGCACGCAGGCCTGCAAGGCTCTGAAGGAGGAGGGCTACCGAATTATCCTGGTGAACTCGAACCCCGCGACGATCATGACCGATCCCGATCTCGCGGACGCCACCTATGTCGAGCCGATCACGCCCGAGATCGTCGCCAAGATCATCGAGAAGGAGCGCCCGGACGCGCTCCTGCCCACCATGGGTGGCCAGACGGCGCTCAACTGCGCCCTTTCCCTCAAGAAGATGGGCGTGCTCGACAAGTTCGGCGTGGAGATGATCGGCGCGACCGCGGAAGCCATCGACAAGGCGGAGGACCGCCAGCTCTTCCGCGAGGCCATGACCAAGATCGGCCTCGACACCCCGAAATCCCGCCTCGCCAACGCCTCGGCCCTGAAGAAAGCCGACCGGGACGCCTATCTGGCCGAGCTCGCGCGCCTGGAAGCGCTCGACATGCATCCGGGCGACAAGAAGCGCGTGATCGCGAGCTACAAGCTGAAATGGGACGCTGCCGAGAACGACCGGCGCAAGCGCTACCAGGAGCACGCCATGGGCGAGGCTCTGATCGCACTCTCCGAAGTGGGCCTGCCCGCCATTCTGCGCCCGTCCTTCACCATGGGCGGCACCGGCGGCGGCATTGCGTATAACCGCGAGGAATTTCTCGACATCGTCGAGCGCGGTCTGGACGCCTCCCCGACCAACGAGGTCCTGATCGAGGAGAGCGTGCTCGGCTGGAAGGAGTACGAGATGGAGGTCGTCCGCGACAAGGCGGACAACTGCATCATCATCTGCTCCATCGAGAACATCGACCCGATGGGCGTCCATACGGGCGATTCCATCACCGTGGCCCCGGCGCTCACGCTCACCGACAAGGAATACCAGATCATGCGCGACGCCTCGCTGGCGGTCCTGCGCGAGATCGGCGTCGAGACGGGCGGCTCGAACGTGCAGTTCGCGATCAACCCGGAGAACGGGCGCATGATCGTGATCGAGATGAACCCGCGCGTGTCGCGTTCCTCGGCCCTGGCGTCGAAGGCCACGGGCTTCCCCATTGCCAAGGTCGCGGCCAAGCTCGCGGTCGGCTACACCCTCGACGAGATCGCCAACGACATCACCGGTGGGGCGACGCCCGCCTCCTTCGAGCCGACCATCGACTACGTGGTCACCAAGATTCCGCGCTTCGCCTTCGAGAAATTCCCCGGCGCGGAGCCCACGCTCACCACGGCCATGAAGTCGGTGGGCGAAGCCATGGCCATCGGCCGCTCCCTGCCTGAATCGCTGCAGAAAGCGCTCCGTTCGCTCGAAACCGGCCTCACCGGGTTGGATGAGATCGAGATCGAGGGTCTTGGCAAGGGCGACGACCGCAACGCTATCAAGGCTGCACTCGGCACGCCGACCCCGGACCGTATCCTCAAGGTTGCACAGGCGCTTCGCCTCGGCATCAGCCACGACGAGGTCTACGAGAGCTGCAAGATCGACCGCTGGTTCCTGGAACAGCTCCAGGACATCGTCGATCTGGAAGCGAAGGTGAAGGCCCACGGCCTGCCGACCACCCCCGGCGCCTTCCGCCAGCTGAAGGCCATGGGCTTCTCGGATGCCCGTCTCGCCGTCCTGTCCGGCAAGACCGAGGCCGAGGTGCGGGCCCTTCGCCGCTCGCTCTCGGTCCGTCCGGTCTTCAAGCGGATCGATACCTGCGCGGCGGAGTTCGCCTCGCCCACGGCCTATATGTACTCGACCTATGCGGCTCCCTTCGCCGGGAAGCCCGCCGACGAGGCCGCGCCGTCCGACGCCCAGAAGGTCATCATCCTCGGCGGCGGCCCGAACCGCATCGGCCAGGGCATCGAGTTCGACTATTGCTGCTGCCATGCCTGTTTCGCGCTCAAGGACGCGGGCTACGAGACCATCATGGTCAACTGCAACCCGGAGACGGTCTCGACCGACTACGACACCTCCGACCGGCTCTATTTCGAGCCGTTGACCCAGGAGGACGTGCTCGAGATCATCGAGACCGAGCGCTCCAAGGGCACCCTCCACGGCGTCATCGTGCAGTTCGGCGGCCAGACGCCGCTCAAGCTCGCCCATGCCCTGGAAGAGGCGGGCGTCCGCATCCTCGGCACCTCGCCGGAGGCCATTGACCTCGCGGAGGACCGGGACAGGTTCAAGCGCCTCCTCGACAAGCTGCACCTGAAGCAGCCGAAGAACGGCATCGCCTATTCGGTCGAGCAGGCGCGCCTGATCGCCGCCGATCTCGGCCTGCCTTTCGTGGTGCGCCCGTCCTACGTGCTCGGCGGCCGGGCCATGGCGATCATCCGCGACGAAGCCCAGTTCGAGGATTACCTGCTCGGCACCCTGCCGAGCCTGATCCCGTCCGACATCAAGGCCCGCTACCCCAACGACAAGACGGGCCAGATCAACACGGTGCTGGGCAAGAACCCGCTCCTCTTCGACCGCTACCTTTCGGATGCGATCGAGATCGACGTGGACTGCCTCTGCGACGGCAAGGACGTGGTCATCGCCGGCATCATGGAGCACATCGAGGAGGCGGGCATCCACTCGGGCGACTCGGCCTGCTCGCTCCCGCCCCGGTCTCTGTCCCCGGAGATCATCGCCGAGCTGGAGCGCCAGACGAAGGAACTGGCCTTGGGCCTCGACGTGGGCGGCCTGATGAACGTGCAATACGCCATCAAGGACGGCACGATCTACGTGCTGGAGGTGAACCCCCGCGCCTCGCGCACGGTGCCCTTCGTGGCCAAGGTCATCGGCGAGCCCATCGCCAAGATCGCCTCGCGCGTCATGGCGGGCGAAAGCCTGGCCAAGTTCGGCCTCGTGCCGAAGGAGCTGCCCCATATCGGCGTGAAGGAGGCTGTGTTCCCCTTCGCCCGCTTCCCCGGCGTGGACGTGCTGCTGGGGCCGGAAATGCGCTCCACGGGCGAGGTCATCGGCCTCGACCGGAGCTTCGGTGTCGCCTTCGCCAAGAGCCAGCTCGGCGCCGGCAGCCAGCTGCCGAAGACCGGGACCCTGTTCGTATCCGTCCGCGATTCGGACAAGCCCCGCATCCTGCCCGCCGTCCGGATGCTCGAGGAGATCGGGTTCCAGATCGTGGCGACGGCCGGAACCCAGAAATATCTTGAGGAGAACGGCGTCAGGGCCAAGCGGGTCAACAAGGTGCTGGAAGGCCGTCCCCACGTGGTGGACGCCATGAAGAACGGGGATATCCACCTGGTCTTCAATACCACCGAAGGGGCAGGCGCCCTCTCGGATTCTCGCAGCCTTCGTCAGGCCGCCCTCTTGCATAAGATACCTTACTACACCACTCTAGCAGGGGCGGTCGCTGCAGCCGAGGGCATCAAGGCCTATCTCGGCGGCGATCTCGAGGTCCGTGCGCTTCAGGAATATTTCTCCTGAGGCGAGGGCCTTAACGGAACTGCGAAGCTTCTGGTAAGTTTTCGTTGACATGCGAGGGCGCCGGCAACGGCGGCCTCGTACCTCTTTTTTGGACGAGACAAACGATGGACAAGGTCCCTCTGACGATCAAGGGTTTTGCGGCGCTTGAAGAAGAACTCAAGCATCGGCAACAGGTTGAGCGCCCCCGGATCATCCAGGCGATTGCGGAGGCCCGCGCGCTCGGCGACCTGTCGGAAAACGCCGAATATCATGCCGCCAAGGAAGCCCAATCCCTCAACGAAGGGCGCATCCTCGAGCTGGAAAGCCTGATTTCCCGCGCGGAAGTCATCGACATCACGAAGCTTTCGGGCGACCGGATCAAGTTCGGCGCGATCGTGAACCTGGTGGACGAGGATACCGAGGAAGAGAAGACCTACCAGATCGTGGGCGAGCCCGAGGCCGACGTGCGCTCGGGTCGCGTCTCCGTCTCCTCCCCCATCGCCCGCGCCCTCATGGGCAAGACCATCGGCGACACGGTGGAGGTTTCGACGCCCGGCGGTGGCAAATCCTACGAAGTCGTGGGCGTCCGCTTCAGCGCATAAGCCAAGGGGGACGGAGCCGTGACATCCCATCCTGTCCCCCCGTCCCGCCGTTCTTTCCTGACCCATTTCGCCTGCGCCGGCCTCGCCGGGGCAGGCTTTCTGCTGTCCTGGGCCGCACGGGCCCAGGCATTCCCGCAGTATTTCTCCTCGTTCGGGGTCGATGTGAGCGTCCTGAAGGCCAAGGGTCTCGGCCCCTTCGCCGATCTTCTCGCCGCGGCCACACTCGACGAGCTGCAGCGCTCCTTCGCCGACCGGATCGACCCGCGCGGGCCACGGCTGGTGGTGCGCCTGACGGGGGTTTTCCTCACGCCCTTCGCGGACAGCGGCAGAGGATGGCGGAGCTCCGGCGATGGCGGGGGCGGAAGCGATTCCCTCGAGGGCGAGGCCCTGGCCGTGGGCAGGAGAGGCGAAATCCTCGCCTCACACCCGCAATTCGCGGTGCTGGACGTGAACAGAAGCAGCATCGACCCTGACGAACAGGGCCGCGCCGTGGCCGTGGCGCAGCATTACGTGCGCTGGCTGCGTCGCCGGCTGATCAGCTAGCGTCCGGCACGTCCTCGATCGGCACCAGGGGCTCGTCCTTGATGAGGTCGAGGGTCAGGGCCGTGCGGACGTTGCGCACGTTTGGCAGGGCGGTGAGTTCCGAGACGAGGTTCTGGAAGGACGCCAGGTTCGGCGCCACGCATTTCAGGATGAAATCGATATCGCCCGAAAGGGTCCAGCATTCGCGGACCATGGACCAGTCCTTGACGTGCTGCTCGAACTCCTGGAGTTCCTTCTTGCCCTGCACGTCGAGCTGCACCATGGCGAAGCAGACGATCTCGAATCCCAGCCCCTTCGGATCCAAGATGGCCCGGTAGGCCTTGATGATGCCGGCGCTCTCCAGCGCCCGCACGCGGCGCAGGCACGGGGGAGCCGACAACCCGACGCGGCGGGCGAGCTCCACATTGGTGATGCTGCCGTCGGCTTGCAGCTCCTTCAGGATGGCCCAGTCAATGGAATCGAGGCGTCCGCGCACGTTAGCTCCACTCAAGCATGACCGGAGCAGGTGCGAACCGGCTGTTGGCCCGGATCATGCGGTATCACGTCAAAAAACTCGCCTCGGGTGACTAGACCGTATAGAGGAACTGCACAAGCAGGACGAGCGATTAAGTCGCAACGAACCTCATGAACTCCACAGGCACATTGATCGAATGTTGCGCGACGACACCGGCCCCATCTCCTGGGTCCTGACCGATGGCAAGGCCGGAGACGAGCTTCAGGCCCTGAGCGTGGCCGAGGCGCTGGGGCTCTCGCCCGAGGTCCGCCGGGTGAAGCCGAGGCCGCCTTTCACCTGGGCCATGCCCTGGGGTCCTGTCGATCCCCGGGAGCGGCCGGGCAGACCCGGCAGCCCTCTTTCATCCCCTTTCCCGGACATCCTCATCGCCTCGGGGCGCCGGGCCGTGGCCTATCTGCGCTTCGTGAAGAAGGCGTCGGGCGGGCGCACCTACACGGTCTTCCTCAAGGACCCGCGCACGGGGCCGAGGACCGCCGATTTCATATGGTCGCCCGAATACGACCGCCTGCGGGGGCCGAACGTCCTCAACACCCTCACCCCGCCGCACCGGGTCACGGAGAAAAGGATCGAGGAGGCCCGCGCCCGCCCCGACCTGCGCCTTTCGTCCCTCCCCCACCCGCGCGTCACGGTGCTGGCCGGGGGCGACAGCCGTCACCACCGCTTCACGCAGGCCGACATCGCTTCCTTCGTGCAGCGCCTGCGCGCCCTTGCCGAAACCGGGGTCGGACTGATGATCACCGCCTCCCGCCGCACGCCCCCGGCCCTGCGGGACGCCCTGAAGGCCCTGGCGGACCAGCATGGCGGCTTTTTCTGGGACGGCACGGGCCAGAATCCCTACGTGGCGCTCCTGAGCCTGGCCGACTCCATCGTGGCCACCGCGGATTCCTTCAACATGATCGGCGAGGCCGCCGCGACCGGCAGGCCGATCCTGGTCTTCGAGCCGTCGGGCGGCCATCCGAAACTCGACGTTTACCTGAAAAGCCTGAAAAGCCTCGGAGTTGTGCATCCCTTCGAGGGCAGGCTTGTGGGAGAGGCCTATGAGCCTATAAATTCGACGCCCCGGATCGCGGATGCCATTGCCCGAGGCTTCAAGAGCCACCGCCGCGCTCTCGGTTTGCCCGACATCGCCTTATCACTGGAGACTTCCTGATGGCCCAATCTCACGCCAAGCTCATCATCATCGGCTCGGGGCCAGCAGGCTACACGGCGGCGATCTATGCGGCGCGCGCCCTCCTCGAACCCGTTCTGATCTCCGGCTTCCAGCCCGGCGGGCAGCTCATGATCACCACGGATGTGGAGAATTATCCCGGCTTCGCCGACGTGATCCAGGGTCCCTGGCTCATGGAGCAGATGCGCCTGCAGGCCGAGCATGTGGGCACCCGCATGATCTCCAACCATATTACCAAGGTGGACCTGAAGCAGCGCCCGTTCCGGCTGGAGGGCGATTCCGGCGACGTCTACACCTGCGATGCGCTCATCGTCGCCACGGGCGCCCAGGCCAAATGGCTGGGCCTTCCCTCCGAGGGCCAGTTCCAGGGCTTCGGCGTCTCGGCCTGCGCCACCTGCGACGGCTTCTTCTATCGCGGCAAAGAGGTCGTGGTGGTCGGCGGCGGCAACACGGCTGTCGAGGAGGCGCTCTATCTCGCCAATCTCGCCTCCAAGGTCACCCTGATCCATCGGCGCGATACCCTGCGGGCCGAGCGCATCCTGCAGGACCGCCTGTTCAAGCATCCCAAGATCGAGGTCGTCTGGAACTCGGCCGTCGAGGAGATCTGCGGTACGGAGAACCCGACCTCCGTCACCCATGTCCGGCTCAGGAACCTCGTCTCGGGCGAGGTGTCGGAGTTCAAGACCGACGGTGTCTTCATCGCCATCGGCCACAAGCCCTCGACCGAACTCTTCGTCGGCCAGCTCGACACGAAGGCGGGCGGATACCTTCAGATCAAGCCCGGTTCCACCGAAACCAACATCCCCGGCGTCTTCGCGGCCGGCGATGTCACGGACGACGTCTATCGCCAGGCCGTGACCTCCGCCGGGATGGGCTGCATGGCGGCCCTGGACGCGGAGCGCTACCTGGCCGCCCTCGAGGCCACCCAGGAAGCCGCGGAATAATTTATAAACAATTGGTTAGCCTTCGGTCAGAATTCCTATTGCGTCGGACTGCGGGCTTATAAGAGAAAAGGTGACCTGCCTTGGAGGAAGGCAGGTCATCAGGGGAACGCCGTGGATTGGGACAAAATCCGGATTTTCTATACGGTCGCGGAAGCCGGGAGCTTTACGCGGGCCGGTGACGATCTGGGCTTGAGCCAGTCGGCGGTCAGCCGGCAGATCAGCGCTCTCGAGCGGGAGCTGAAGGCCCCCCTCTTCCACCGCCATGCCCGGGGCCTCATCCTGACCGAGCAGGGCGACCTGCTGTTCCGGGCCGCCCGCGACATGCGCATGCGGCTGGAAACCACCAAGGCCCGCCTCGTGGAAACGAGCGAGCGCCCCTCGGGCGAGCTGAAGGTCACGACCACGGTGGGCCTCGGCTCCATCTGGCTCGCCCAGCGCATCGCGGAATTCATGGATCTCTATCCGGACGTGCGGATCGAGCTGATCCTCTCGAACGAGGAGCTCGACCTCGCCATGCGCGAGGCCGACGTGGCGATCCGCCTGCGGCGCCCGGCCCAACCGGACCTGATCCAGCGCCGCCTCTTTACAGTGCATTTTCACGTCTACGCCTCGGCCGATTACCTCAAGCGCTTCGGGGAGCCGAAGACCCTCGAGGACCTCGACGAGCACCGGATCGTCTCTTTCGGCGGAGATCAACCCTCATACCTCATGGCCGTGCACTGGCTCTCGACCGCAGGCCGCGAGGGACAGGAGCCTCGGCAATACCACTACGTGGTCAACAACATCACGGCCCTGAAGATCGCCGTCGAGACCGGAGCCGGGATCGCCGTGCTGCCGGACTACGCGGTCGTCGGCAACCCGAACCTCGTTCAGATCCTGCGCGACGTGGAGATGCCGTCCCTCGACAGCTACCTCGTCTATGCAGAGGAAATGCGCTCCGTCGCCCGCGTCCAGGCCTTCCGCGACTTCCTCATCACCAAGGCGCAGCGCTGGACGTTCTGAAACTCCAGATAGCGAACAGGCACCGGCTCTCTGCCGGAAACCATGCTTCTCCAAGGAGCGGAGGGAGCAGCCTTTCAGGGCGTCACCCCAGGATGTCTCATGCCAAAATCGCAGGCTCGCGCGAGTATGTCGTTCGAATGACGAGAGCCATGCGCCTGACGCAGCCCTTTCATGAGGCATGTTGCATTGCAAAGAGGCGGGATGCAGCCGATATGAGCGGTGGCTGATTTCAACGCGGCACCGCTTTTTCTTC
>JBOZRS010000100.1:0-27256 GCA_050789065.1 Microvirga sp. | reverse complement strand
TCAAGGTCGAGGGGCCCGACAACCCGGCCGTCTTCAAGGACCACAACCCCCAGCGCTCCGCACACTCCACCTCGGGCCACTGACCGCCCGCAGCAGAGCACCAAAAGCCCGGGCCAAACCCCCGGGCTTTTTCCGTGACCATGCGAGCCTGATGCCAGCGCAACGAGCATGCCGATGAGACCCATTTCGCACGGGGGCGGACCAGATCCGGATCAAGCCTCCAAACCCAGCCAGTCTCCCCTGCTGACCCGCGTCCGGGCAGTCCTGAACGGGCTCGACCTGGATTGCCGCTGCCGGGGCAAGGTCGATGCCGCCCTCGAGCGGTTCGAAGTCCTGGAGACCCGGCGCCAGCTGCGCGGCCTGATCCTCGACGCTCGCCATCAGGCGGAGCGCATTGCGGCGCTCCTCGAGCTCGTGGGCGAGCTGGACACGGTGACGATGGACGAGACGGACCTGAGCGTCTTCGAGGAGATCGCGCTTCTGTTCGAGGACATCAGGAGCGCGGCGGCGCGCGGTGCCGAGGACATGACAAGCGCCGTCAGCCTGGAGCGCCACGGGGCAGATTGTCCCTGAGAGGCCTGTTGCTCCCGCCTGCGGCGGATGGGATCATCGCCCCGGTCTGCGCAGAGCGTCCGGCAGGGGACGATCGCCGAAATCAACGCTGGAGCATTGCAGGATGTGCCCGGCCGCGTCGGTAATGAGGCGCAGCCGACGCCCCTTGTGAAAAAAGGAAAGCCGATAGCGGCCCTCGTCCTCGCCCACGCCGCGCTCGCACCGGCTGGTGATCGCACCGCTGCGGAGCAGTTCCGGCACTCGCGACGGCTCAAGGCCCAAGCCCTGGCCGAGCACGACTGCGTCGATCTGCACCTCGCCATTCCGGATTTGGATTTCAAGCATGGAGAGCCTCTTCCGCTGACGCATTCATGGAAAGGAGCATTCGCCCACCTGCCAACCGCGTGTCAGGATGAGGGGCGGAGCAGGATCACCTCCGGGTCATCGGCATGATCGACGAGGAGTTGTCGCACCCGTTCCTGCCAGAGCCGGCGAAACTCCTGGGCCTCCTCCAGAGAGGCCTCGTCCCAGACGACACGTTGCAGCAGAGGGCGCGCATCCGCATGAAGAGGCACCGCGGATGCATTCATGCTCGCGACGACGCCGTCGCCGGTGTCGCGGCGGCGGAATTCGACCTCTCCGTCGATGGCGGCTCCGAAGCCGAGCCGGTTGCGTCGCTCGAACCGTCCCGCAATGCCCTTGAACCCGCCTTCCCCCGAAGCACCCGTGACGAGAGACGCCACCGAGGCGATGACGCCCGCGACACCTTCGGCGCTCTCCTGGCTCAGCCTGACGTCGATGTCGCCCCGCACCGGAATTCCTTCGCCGTAAAGATACCTGAGCGCCCGCAGCGTCATCAGGAAGGCGCCGGCCACCGTCGGGCACGAGTGCCCGGCGAGTTTGACGGCATCGAGATACGTGTACTCGAGCAGTCCGTCATCGGTTGCGCCCAGGAAGGCGCTCAAGGGATCATAGAGCGTAAGGCTTGGCGCCTCGTCGAAGAAGCCTGGATATCTCATCGGCATTACCGGATCAGTTGCTCGCTCTTCGTACCGCCCTCCTGCAGGCTCCTCGTTGCTCTGGCTCAATGACATTGGGATTTGCGGCCAGCTCCTTGCCTACGAATGGCTTTGCGGACTCCCCATCGTCTGATGATGGGCGCTTCCGATCACGGCACCTCTATCGAGCCCAACGGTGCACGCGTCTTGCTGGCCCCGCATGAGCTGCCGGGAGTTCCTTCGCGAACGTCGGAACGATCGCCATGGCACGGCGGGGGGTTCGGTGCTGCCGATGCTCTCAGCCGTGTCCCTGCTTGTTCCTCACGATCATCCGGTTCTCCGGGAAACGTCGCACGGGTCGATGCCCCTCTGCCGGAGTTCCTCCTCAATGACTGCCAGTTCCGGCTGCAATTCCTCCAACTCTCTCCGGAGGAGCATCTTCTGGAAGCGGAGGCGATCGAACTTGTACCTCAACTGGGCATCGGTCCACCGCGCGGCGGATCTATCGCCGCGCATGCCCGGCAGGCCCGTGGCACGGAGCATCTTCGTGAGCGTGATCGGGCCGATCCCGGGGACCGTCAGCCATTGTCGCTCGGGAATACTGAGCACGTCCCGAATGGTCGGGTTGCGACCCGAGAACTCGGCGACTATCGCGTCCCTCACGGATCTGGGGAATAGCTGAAGCGGGAATGGATCGTCCAATGTCATCTCGGTCCCTCGTCGGTTTTGGTCAGGCAGCCTTGAACGGCAGCAAAACACCGTACATGCGGCCGCCCAGGCCGAGGTGACGCGTTCCCCCATCGGGGGGTGGAACGGTGCAGCCTTTCCTGCGCCCGCCGAGCGAGAGTGCGAGAATGTTCCTCGTCTCCGTCTCGCTCACACTTCCCGGAAGCTGCGTCTGAATGCCTCGACGAACGGCTCGAACAGATACTGGAACATGGTTCGCTCACGGGTCACGATGAGAACCTCGGCCGGCATGCCGGGAACAAGCTCCAGATTCGGATCAATCTGACGGAGCTCGCCTCGGTCCACCTCGACCCGGGCCAGGTAATACGGTTGGCGGGTGACGTCGTCGACGAGACGGTCGGCCGACACGGAATGCACGGTTCCCTGGATGCGCGGCAGGCCGCGGCTCGAGAACGCCGACAGGTGGATCTGCGCCGATAGTCCCTCGTGCACGACGTCGATGTCGGTCGGAGGCACCCGCGCATCGATCAGCAATGCGTCGTTGACCGGCACGATATCCATGATCGGCTCACCCTGGCGCACGATCCCGCCCTCGGTCTTGAACCGCAGGTCGACCACGGTTCCGGCGACGGGCGCGGTCACCACCGTGCGCCGCAGGATGTCCTCGCTGGCCGCGAGGCGCTCCCGCACCGAGGCCAGTTCCGTCCTGACCTGGACGAGCTGCGTCGCAATCTGATCCGCCCGCTCCGCGTCGAGCGTCAACATCTCGAGCTGCGTCTCGCCGATCTGCTGCCTGGCGCGAGCAATCCCGGCCAGGTACTCGCCCCGGCGTCCGTCGATCTCCGCCTGCATCCTCTGGAGGCGCAGGATCTCGGGTTTGGTGATGATCTGCTTGCGCTGCAGCTGCTCCTTGCCTTCGAGTTCCTCTGTGATCAGCTCGAACTGGCGCGACGCGCTTCCGGCCTGGGCTTCCAGACCCCGGATCTGCTCCCCGAGCTGCTCGATGCGCTGGCCCAGGACGCGCTTGCGCGCCTCGTGGGTTTGCCGCCGCGCACGGAACAGCTCGCGTTGCGCCTGCATCACCAGGGCCATCTTCCCGTCCGCCGCGCCGCCGCTGAATTCGGATGGAGTGGTGAACTGCTCGCTGTTGGCTTGCTCCGCCTCGAGCCGGATGAGGGTCGCCAGCAACGTCCTGAATTGCGATGCAAGCATGTCGTGCGTCGCCTTGGGTTGGATATTCTCCAGCACCAGCAACGGCTGTCCGGCCTTGACCTCATCCCCGTCGCGCACGAGCAGCTTGCCGATGATGCCGCCCTCCAGATGCTGGACCGTCTTTCGGCTCCCGTCGGGACTGACGATGCCGGGCGCGACCGCGCCGCCGGCGATCGGGGCGACCGCGCCCCATGCGCCGAACCCCGCGAAATAGACCATGCTGAGCATGGCCGCCATCCTCACGGGCCGTCGGAGGCCGGCGCGCAGCGTCGCGGTATCATCTGCATGCGTGGAGGGGAGCCGCGGCATCCGAAGATCGTCGGAACTCACGAGGGACTGTCCTGCGCTCATCCTTCACCTGACCCTTTGCGTTCGTTGATGCATGGGTTCGCCCGGGGCCGCCTAGGAAGCCTCGTCGCGAATGGCCTCGGCCTCCTCCGACGGCGAGGAAAGCACCGCTGCCGCGGCCGGGGCGTGGCGGGTCGCGGCGGGCGCCCTGTGGAGCGGGACCTCCCCGGGCTTGCCGCGGGCGCTGGCCTCGCGCATGCGCTGGAGCACCTCGTCGCGGGGCCCGAAGAGATCGACGCGTCCGTCACGCAGCAGCAGGACCTTGCTGGCCTGTGCCAGGGTGGACGGCCGGTGCCCGACGATGATCAGGGCCGCGCCCTGCTCCTTGAGCTCACCCACGGCCGCCGCGAGCGCCGACTCGCCCGCCTGGTCGAGATTCGCGTTCGGCTCGTCGAGGATGATCATTTTCGGATTGCCATAGACCGCGCGCGCGAGCCCGATGCGCTGGCGCTGGCCGCCCGAAAGCCGCGTGCCCCCGTCGCCGATCTGGGTCTCGTAGCCTTCGGGAAGCTGCTGGATCATCTCGTGGGCGTGCGCCAGGGTGGCGGCCGCGATGATGGCCGCGTCGTCGGCGGCCGGATCGAAGCGCGCGATGTTCTCCGCCACGGTTCCCGCGAACAGTTCCACGTCCTGCGGCAGGTAGCCGATATGCTGGCCGAGCTGGTCGGCATCCCAGTGTCCGAGCTCGGAGCCGTCGAGGCGGATCTTGCCCGCGCTCGGCGGGGTGATGCCGACGAGCAGGCGGCACAGGGTGCTCTTGCCGCTGGCCGACGGGCCGATCACGGCGATTGCCTCACCGGGTCTGGCGCTGAACGAAATCGCTTGCAGGACCGGGTTCTTCGAGTTGGTCGGGGCGTAGCTGACCTGCTCGACGGACAGGTGGCCGAGCGGGGTTGGTAGGCGAATGCGCTCGGTCTCTGGTGGCAAGGCCTGCAGGCGCGCCTTGAGGCGACTGTAGGCGATGCGCGCATTGCCGAAGTGACGCCACGAGGTCATGGCGAGTTCGACCGGCGCGAGAGCGCGGGAGAGCAGGATCGAGGAGGCGATCATCGCGCCGCCCGAGACTTCGCTGCGCAGGACCAGCATCGAGCCGAGACCCAGGATGGCGGTCTGGACGAAGTACCGGACGAACTTCGTCATCCCGAGCAGGATGCCGCCCCGCTCGGCCGCCCGCTGCGTCGCCGCCAGAGCGGCCTGGTTGTTGCGCCGCCAGCGCTCCGTGAGCATCGGCAGCATGCCCATGGCACGAACGACCTCGGCGTTCCTGATCGTCGCCTCCGCCTGCTGCGAAGCTGCGATCTGGGCCAGATTGCTCGTCATGTTCGGCTTTCGGGTGACGTACTCGTTCGCGATGCTCAGGCCCAGGAGAAGCACCGCCGAGCAGGTCGCCGTGATGCCGAGGGTCGGATGCAGCAGCCAGATGATGAGCAGGTAGGCGGGCGTCCATGGAGCATCAAGGAAGACCGTGAGCCCCTGGGACGCGATGAAGGTCTGAATCTGCGAGAGGTCGCGCAGTCCCTGCCCACCCGAGCCGTCGCCGAGCAGCTTCGCCCGTACCCCGTTCTCCAGGATGACCGGACCGAGCCGTTCGTTGAACCAGATGCTCATCCTGACCGTCACCGTCGACCGCAGCGTATCGATGGTGGCGAGCATCATCAGGGATACCGCCGCCATGATGGTGATCAGGGCCAACGTCTCGAGCTTGCCCGACGTCAGCACCCGGTCGTAGACCTGGAGCATGTAGAGCGGCGACGTGAGCATCAGCAGGTTGATGGCGAGGCTGAAGCCCGCCAGCACCCATGCGGTCGACCGGCACGCGGCCAGCGCCCGCTGGAGGTCCGATGTCGCGCGGCGCTGCTGCGCGGGAGTCGGTTTCAACGCCATGTCGTCGTCTCCGGGGTTGCCCTCATCCGCGACCTCACGCGATGAAATGCGGATCGACGACCACGTCGTTGTTCAGGATGTACGACGCGAACGCCTGCGCGGTTGACGCATTGGCCGTCCCGAGATTGACGAGAGCGACGAAATCGGAACCCGTCAACTTGAGCGCATACAGGTTGTTGATGACCGTGATCGACGCGCTGTAGCCGCCGTCGAGCTGGATATCCTCACCCTGCTGGTAGTCGGCGAGGTAGTTCGTGCCGGCGAGGACGCGGAAGGTATCGATCCCGCGGGTTCCGCCGTCGTTGATTCCATCGCCGTAGAGACCCCGGATTCCAGTGCCGATCGTCGCGCCGCTCCCGATGAGAAGATCCGCTCCGCTGCCGCCAGCCACCGTGTCGTTCCCCGCCCCGCTCGTCAGAACGTTGCTCCCGGTATTTCCGAGCAGGGTATCGGCAAAATTCGATCCGACGATATTCTCGATCGTGTTCGAGATGAAGTCGCCCGCTGCGTCGCCTCCGGATCCCGTCGATCCTGCCCCCGATGTCGGGACGGAAGTGAGCCCGACGGTGATGCCGGCTCCCGAGGTCGAGTAGTCCACCGTGTCGATGCCATCGCCGCCGATCATGGTGTCAGCGCCGGCCCCGCCGCGCAGGATGTCGTCTCCCGAGCCGCCTTCGAGACGATTGGCGACGCTGTTGCCGATGAGGAGATCGTTGAAGCTCGATCCGATCAGGTTCTCGATCGTGCTCAGCATGTCCCCTGCCGCATGGCCGGCGCTGACCTGGGGCCCGGCGAGGTTCAGGTCCACCGTGACACCGGCGTCGGATCCCGTATAGATCGCGTAGTCGATCCCGTCCCCGCCCACGATGACGTCGGCTCCGGCGCCACCGCGGAGCACGTCGTTGCCGCCGCCGCCATCCAGCCGGTTGGCGCCCTCGGTCCCGTAGAGAGTATCGTTGAAGCTCGTGCCGATCAGGTTCTCGACCTGGTCGATGATGTCGACCACGACGGTGGTCCCTGACTGGACCTCTGTACGGGCCAGCACGCCCGGCGTCGTGGTCGTCACCACCGAGACCCCCGTCGCGAAACCGGAATAATCGACGGTATCAGTGCCCTCACCTCCGATCATCGTGTCGCCGCCCAGGCTCGCGCGCAGGAAATCGTCCCCGCCTCCGCCGTCGAGGCGATTGGCGACGGCGCTGCCCGCGAGCGTATCGGCGAAGCCGGATCCGATCAGGTTCTCGATGCCGTTCAGCTGGTCGCCCTCGGCGTCCCCGCCGATTCCGACCGTGGTTGCCGTGCTGTCCAGGGTGATCTGGACCCCCGCCGCCGAGGTGGAATACTCGGCGGTGTCCCGCCCGCCGTTGCCGGTAAGGATGTCGGCGCCGGCTCCTCCGACGAAGGTGTCGGCGAGTTCGCTCCCGAGCAGGGTGTCCGCGAAGGCGGATCCGACGACGCGCTCGATGAGTTGCAGCTGGTCGCCCTCCGCATCCCCGCCGAGGCCAGTTCCGACGGCGGTCGGATCCGCCACCGTGCCGCCCAACTGAATGGTCACTGCGGCCTGCGACTTCGAATAATCCGCCGTGTCCAACCCTCCCTGCCCGACCAGGACGTCCGCGCCCGCGCCGCCGACGAGGACGTTGTCGTTGCTGTCGCCGACCAGAATGTCGTTGGAGGCGCTCCCGGTCAGATTCTCGATCCCGTTCAGCACATCGCCCGTCGCGGCCCCGGATGTCACGTTGTTGGTCAGGTCGATTCCGACGGCGCCGCCCGCCGAATAGTCGGCCGTGTCGATCCCGTCGCCGCCGTTCAACGTGTCGGCCCCGGTGCCGCCATCGAGCGTGTCGTTACCGCTCCCTCCGTCGAGGCTGTCGTCGCCGCTTCCGGCCATCATGGTGTCGTTGCCGCCGCCTCCGTTCAGCACGTCGTTGCCGTCGCCGCTGTTGAGGTCGTCGTCGCCCTCACCGCCCTGAAGCTGGTCGTTTCCGGACGCGCCGTTGAGCGTGTCGTTGCCGTCTCCGCCGTCGAGGCTGTCGTCGCCGAAGCCGCCGAAGAGCTGGTCGGCCCCAGTGCCGCCATCGAGCGTGTCGTTCTCGTTCCCCCCGTTCAGGAAGTCGTTTCCGGCCCCTCCGAGGAGCGAGTCGTCGCCGAAGCTGCCGAGGACGGTATCGTCCCCGCCGCCGCCATAGAGCGTGTCGTTGCCGTTGCCGCCGTCGACGACGTCGTTCCCGCCCACGGTGTCGTCCACGTCATCGCCATAGAGCTCGTCGTTTCCGTCGAGACCGCGGACGACGTCGTTCCCGAGACCGCCCATGAGCCGGTTGTCGAGTCCGTTTCCGGTCAGGTTGTCGTTGAACTTCGACCCGGTGACGTTCTCGATGCCGCTGAGCACATCGCCGGTGGCGTCGCCGCCGCTGCCGCGCGCGGTGGCTGTCGGATTGGATGGCAGCGTGATGAACACGGCCGCGCTCGACCCCGAGTAATCGGCCGTGTCGATGCCGTCGCCCCCGACAAGGGAATCGGCTCCCGCGCCGCCCACCAGGACGTCGTTGCCTGCCCCGCCGATCAGCGTGTCTGCGCCAGCCCCGCCCTCGAGGCGGTCGTCCGTTTCTGCCGCCGTGAGACGGTCGTTGCCGTCGCCACCCTCCAGGAGATCGGCCCCCGTGGTGCCCGCCTGCACGGTGATGATGTCGTTGCCGCCGTTGCCCTTCACGTCGAAGGAGCCGTCCGCGGTGAGCGTGTACGTGTCGCTATTGGACGACAGGCTGACGACCTGATAGCTCGGGGCGGCTGCCATCAAGGACGGAGCGCTGGCTGCCGTGCGGAGCGGCGATGCCGCCTGCGTGGAGAGAGATCCGTCTTGAGCCGTATCAGTGCTCTGGCCGCTTGTGATTACAGCGGTCTCCGGCCCCGAAGCCGTGGTGGTGACCTTTGTCTTCTTTGCCATCGTGGATTCTCCTCGCCGGCTTGCGGTCATGGACGAGCAAGTTGGCGAGCATCTTAGGACTCCACGGTCGGCCCGATCTACGGCGCTATCGGTGAGCATTCTTCAGGCGTAGTCTGATCGCCCTCGATCTACGCCCACATCACCGAAAGGCGCATCGGAACTTCGCGATTTCGTATCAAACAAGGAAGCGGTATGCGGACGATCCTTCCTGGCCATGGCGGCTTCCAGCGCCTTGGCATGCTTGCAGGATGAAGCCCGCGACGTAGCAATGATGACGTCATAAACGAAAGACCCCGGGGCAAACCCGGGGCCTTCCTTGCGGCCGGTGCACCGACCCGAAGTTTATTAGCCAACAGCGGCGTAGCCGGTCATCGTGAGGCTGGCGTAGTCGTCCGTCACGATCGCGACGACGTTCGACTCGACAGCGCCGTCATCACCGATCGCCTGAGCGTCCAGGCTCCACGATGCGCTGTTGCCGTCGATGTCGACGCACACGTCGATATCAACATCCACATCGATGTCGCTGTTGTAGTCGACGTTCGTGTCTACGCAGAGATCGACGGAGGCATCGAAATCATAGCTGACGTCGAGATCCCAGTTGAAGTCGTCGTTGTGATGCGGGATGGGAAGGGTCATGGTGTCCTCCAGGTGTTGTGTTGGATCCATCCAACGCTCGTAATGTAGATTGGAGAGACTCACAGCCGCAAAGGCGCACAAGATCTAGCCAACCATCGGCTTATAACTTGGGCTTGGCATGCCGCCGGGGGATGTACTCGCCCGGACCTACGTCCTCCGTCGCTCGCATCGTTTTCGCCTTTGGGGAATGCGGCACATCCCGTCTCCGGCTTCATGCGAAGGGCGTATGTCCGCTCCTCGTGAGGCGTTGCGCCTTCAGAGCCGCGATGCACCGCTTCTGCGCTCATGATAAGCATGCGCTGGCTGTTACACTTCGGGCATCACGCATCCGAGGGACGCCCGACATGACCATCGATCGCGGCTTTAGCCTGAGTGCAAGCGTCATCACCACCGAAACCGGTTCCAGCACGGACGAGAGCGTCACGCTTGTCGACAGCTACGACATCTCCGCATCGGTATCGACCGGGCCGATCGAGGGAGGGACCGACGAAACGGGTGCCATCCTCACGGCGGATGCGACAGCCATCGGCGAGGACAGTCTTGCGGTCCTCTCGGCCGAGGGGACGGCGACCAGCGGCACCATCGCAACATCGACGGAGGTGTCGATGACCTCCGAGGCCGTGGCCAGCTCGACCGATCAGGCCTACGCATCCACCTACGGCGAGATTGAGCTGATCGGCGGAGCCGAATATTCCTTCAGCCTCGATTATGACGCCGCCATCGTGGATCAGGACGAGGGCGGCACGGTCGCCAGCTCCACATCCATCGATTATCTGTACGCGCTGACGATCGACGAATCCGCTATCGCAGGAACAACCTCCTCGTCCGACCCGGCCGACGTCGATTCTTCTGCGGAACCCGATCTCGTGTCGCCGGATCTCGCGGTTTCCGATCAGCCGTGCGGGTGCGACGATAACGGCCTGGTGCTGGACGGCAACGTGGCGGTGTACGACATCAACTTGGTGACCTTCGGCGATGAATCGTTCATCGATGCGAGCGTCTACGCGCTCGCTGTCGATGACCAGATGTCGAGCGTGACGATGAGCTCCGTCATTGTCGTCGCATGAGAAAATGGATGTTTGCTCCGAAGCCGCTGCGCCGGCAATGTGCCGGTCGCGGTGTGCTTCGCCTCTTGGCGATGAGTGACTTAGGCTGAAGGCGCCGCGTCTTCCTCCCGGCGCTGACGTCACGGGACTTCCGAGAGCGCTCGATCCGGAGCATGCTCCGGCTTCGTCCGACCTGGAGCCGAGGCGGAAGCCTTATCCATGAGCTGCGCGCGGCGGTCGAGGGCGTCGAGAAAGGCCTGGTTCTCCCTGCGAAGGAGCGCGATCTCCTCCTGCGCGTGCGCTGTGGCTCTCCGGCGATGCGCCTCGCCATGCGCGTATAGGGACGCCAGGACGGCGCCGGAATAAGCCAGGATCGCCACCCCAGCGTCATGTGCCAGCGACAGAAGCGCTGATGCCGTGAAAACGCCCGCCGCGACAATCCCCGTGCCCGATCGGCAGAACGCAGCGGCGACTATGGGAATGCACGCGGCACCGAGGAGCACAGGGAACGGAAGGGCGAGCGCGGACTGTGCAAGAGCCTGAGCCGCGTCGTCGAGTCTTGCGAGAAACTGCGCGCCTGTTTCCATGTTTTCGTCACCCGGTCCGGCATTGCCTCAGGAGGAGTGTTCGTATGTCGGCTTGTGCGGGATGCCGCTGATGGAAGTCTTGGCCAGACCCATTGATGGTTCCGCCATCAGATCCGTCAGTTCGCTCTGAGCCACGTCGGCTTCGCAATGACTGTTGAGGATATCCTCCGGAAGCTGGGAGGCTTGCAAGGCCGCCTGGGTGCGGTTGGAGACCCCGAGCTTGCGCATGATCTGCCGGATGTGCACCTTGACCGTCGCCTCCTGCATGTCCAGCTCGCGGGCGATCTGCTTGTTCGACTTACCCAGTCGCAGGCAGCCCAGAACGTCCCTCTGCCTCGACGTGAGCCCCATCGGGAGCGCGATCGAGCCGTTGGGCTGGGATGTCGCGTCTCCGGCGCCCACAAGCGGGGAGCGGGACAGGCGCGAGAGGTCCGCCAGAGCATGCGGCGGGAAGAAGGATCCGCCATGCATGATGAAGTTCATGGCGCGCATGGCGACGCTCGGGTCCGTGCCCATCGATATGTATCCCTGCGCCCCGAGGCGGAAGGCGGATACGATGTGGCTCGATTCCACGTGCTCCGACAGAATGACGAGATTTGCGGAAGGGGCGGCCGCCCGGCTCTGTTCGATTTCGACATGAACGTTGGGACTGTCGATCTCCCCGCTCCCGATGCTCAGGATCAGCAATCGGCATCGTGCACCCACGTCCGACCCGGCAAGATCCTCTGCCGACGCGAAGGACAGCACGCGGGTGTCGCCGGGCTTGATCCAATCCTTCAGGAGATAGGCCAGGCCGGCGCGGCGAAGCTCCATTGCGTCGATGAGGACGATGACCGCGTCTTCATGCGCCAGGAAGCTATTGATTTGATGTGACATGTCATGCGCTCGAACAACATTTGTAGAATACGTGTAAAAACAGAAGGCGAGCGAGGAGTGCCGTCGGATGCGGTAGTTGATAATTGATTCGCAAGCTGCATCCAGCGGCTATTAGCCTTCTAGGCTCGGGCTGGATTGGCCACAATACATCCTGTGGAGGTACGGTGTCCTATTTGGGGCCAAGCATCCTACGGACGAGGGAATCTCCTACCACTGTACGTCCGAGGGAGGTCCTGCGCCCCATCGGGGCATTCCCCGCATTCACCTTATGGTACCGGCAGCGGCCAGCGGAGATCAGGCTGAGCAATTCGGTCCGCAATCCGAATCCCGTGCCAGGGCCGGCCGCGCCGAGGGTCCCCGGTGGGGGCTCCGGCCTGCATGGCGGCCTGGGGGGGCCGAGCTGCCGGCGAACGACATCAGGACCGACGGCGGGAAGAACGTGCCTCCGGCTGCGATGAAGGTCAGAGCGTGGAAGGCAAGCTCGGGGCTGGTATTCGCCGGGATGAATCCACTTGCACCGGACTCGAACGCGCAAAGCGTCTCGTCCGGCCCATCCCGGTCGGAGATGATCACGAAAGGCGTCTGCGGGGACAGGTCGCGGAGAGTCCTGATCCATTCTGAACAGACAGGGTCGGAGATCGGCTGCCCTCCGATGTTGAGGATGAACATCCTGCAGGGCATCGACTGCGCTGTGCCTCCGTCGCCCATGGGCAACAGCGTCCAGCCAAGCGATCCCGCCCAGGTCTCGAGAACCGCCGCCAAGGCGGCGCGCCTGAAGCTCAGCGCGTCGATGAGCATTACCGCCGAGCCGGGAATGATCTCGGACCCGGACGCATCCATTGCTTGCCTCCCACTTCCTTGCAGGCCTGTCGGGTGAACAGTAACATCCTAGAGGAAGACTCTCGCGCCACACAGCGGCTTCCCGCATTACGGCGACGTTGAAGAAGTTGTATGGGTCTGTGCACCTGTCATCATCCGGTCGGCTTACGTGCCGGGGCGCTATCCTCGCGGCACGCCTCAGGTACCGCCTTTCGTGGATGGAACGGGCGCAGGAGGGATCGCATCGCTCCTCGCTCGCCTTCGAGGGTTCGTCCGGTCATCACAGGGAGACGCCTCGTGGAGCTTCCGCTCGCCGGAAACGCGATACCCGCGAGGCGGAGACGCAGCGGAGGGGCTCAGCCGATCAGGCCGAGATAGTCGCTGATCGCGAAATACTCGATTGCTTTCGCGGCGCCGGAATCGTCGGTGAAGACATCATGCCGGATCGCCGCGATCTGGGCGTCGGTCAGCGTCGTGCGCGAGGTCGGGCTGGCATAGCCGGGATTGAGCTGGAAGAAGTTGTCCAGCGTGAGAACGGAGGCGGACGGGCCGTTGCCGAACGTGATCGTCAGGTCACGAGGGTCCAACCGCGACCTCGCCAGGAAGGCGCTGTCTCCGTCCAGCAGGTTCGATCCGCCATATGGATCAAGGGGGTCGTTCCACGGAACCAGCCGGTCTCCCTGGGTCACGACGAATCCGTTGATCGTGTCACGTCCGAAACCGCCCCTGAGGAAGAACGTATCGGCCCCGCCGCCTCCCGTCATGAGGTCGTTGCCGTCTGCGCTTGCGCCACTGACGCCGAGCTGGATGAAATTCCGCCCGTCTCCGGCATCGATGACGTCGTTGCCCAAGCCGCCGACGATCACATCGTCACCGCTGCCGGCGGTGATCGTGTCGTTCCCCGCTCCGCCGTTGACGATGTTATTGCCCGCCCCCGCTGCGATCAGGTCCCGGCCATCTCCGCCGAAGATCCAGTCATCCCCATCCCGCGCCACCACCCCATCGTCGCCCATGCCCGCCAGGACGGTGTTGTGACCGCGGCCCGTGAGGACCATGTCGTCGCCGGATCCGGCGAGGATCCAGTCGTCTCCATCGCCCGCGGTCACCCAGTCGCTTCCGCCCCCCGAATTGACGAAGCTGTCGGAGGAAGAGGTGAAAATCACATCACGGCCATCCCCACGCAGGATCGGGGCAGGTCCGGCATCCGGGCCGCCTGCTCCGACCATCGCGTAGGAGCTGCTGATGGAGATGCCGTTCGTCGCCAGGACCATAGCGTCAGCCTGGACGAAAGAGTCGTCTCCGTACGCCGCCGCGTCGGTTCGGAAGCTCGCCACGTTGCCTTGAATCGTCGGCCAGCCCGATGATGCGAGCGGGGCCTCGCGCTGGAGATCGACCGATCCCAGCGCGACATCCCAGCCCGTGACGTTGAAGGCGACGAAACGGGTCTGCGATATCTCGGCCGACCAGGCGCCTTCCTGGGATTCGGACCCTCCCTGCCATCTCTCGGTCGCGCTGTAGGAGAAGTCGGCTCCGGCGAACCCAACGGCGGCGGCGGTCGAGGCATAGGCGGTCTGCCCGGCAGGTGAGAGCGCCGCGGCGCTGAGCCATGCGGAGCCGAACGCCACCTGGACCGCGCCCCGGTCGTAGGCCCGGCAATACAGGTTGGCATCCGTCGCAGTATTCTCCCCCACGGCAACGGCTTCGCCGCTCAGCGAGACGGCCAGATCGGACGGATTCCTGGCAGGCTGCGCGCCGAACGAGGTATTTGCCTGCTGTGTCGCTTCAACCTTTTGGGCGTTTGGCGCCGATGCCCCGTACGTCATCTTGCGACTCTCGATTGGCTGTCCTGTCCGGCCATAGGTAACACGGTCGAGGGAGACCGGAAGGAGCGCAATGGGCTATACGTCGTCGGGCTTTCGACGCGGTTCGGACCTGCAACCAAAGGTGCCTAAGATACGTCGAAAGATGACGGTCCCGCATGAGCCGGATTGTCCCGGAAGCGCGCCAGCGGAAGCCCAGGTCGCGTGCATGCATCGCTCCTGCGACCTGATTGGGCGAGCCAGATGGACCGAAGCAGCGCTCCCGGTTGCGACGCTCTACCCTTGGCCGCAAGGCGAGGATTCAATCCGGCTCGACTTCCTATGCCAGGCCCAAGCGGTGCGTACGATTTCAGTCAAGTCGGAGTGAGCCGGTCGCCACTTCAGCAGCTCATGCGCGTGAGTAGCATCCGCCACGAGGACCGGCGGATCGCCGATCCTGCGGGCGCCCATTTGGACCGGTACAACGCGCCCCGTGACCTGCTCAACGGCATCGATCACCTGGCGAATGGAATAACCCTGTCCACATCCCAGGTTGAACGACCGCGACGGGAGACCCGTTTCCAAAGCCTGAAGCGCTTTGACGTGAGCGTCGGCGAGATCGCTCACGTGAACATAGTCGCGAATACAGGTTCCGTCCGCAGTTCCATAGTCGGTTCCAAAGATCGTGAACTTGCCGCCATCAGCTGCCGCCGCGAGAGCCAAAGGGATGATGTGCGTTTCAGGGCGATGCTGCTCTCCGATTTCGCAATCCGGGTCGCATCCGGCCGCGTTGAAATAGCGCAAGGCGATCCAGTTGATCCCATAGGCGGCCTCGAAGTCCCGGAGCATCCTCTCGACGACGAGCTTCGACATACCATAGGGGTTGATTGGCGCCGGAGGCGTATCCTCCGCGATTGGCAGAGTGTCAGGAACGCCGTAGATCGCGCAGCTGCTGGAGAAGACGATCGACTTGATGCCATGGTCCTTGGCCGCCTCGAGAAGCGTCAGGCTTCCGACGACGTTGTTGCGGTAATACATGGCCGGGTGGGTGACCGACTCTCCCACATAGGCATAAGCTGCGAAATGCAGGATCGCAGCCGGCCTGTGCTCGACGAGCACCTCGTCGAGGCGGACGCGATCCAGGACGTCTCCGTGCTCGAAGGCCCCCCATCGGACCGCACTCCGGTTGCCGTTGACCAAGTTGTCCAACACGACCGGCTGGTACCCGGCAAGTGCAAGTGCCTTGCATGTATGCGAGCCGATATAGCCCGCACCGCCGGTGACGAGAATCTTGGACATTCTTATGCCTCAGGTAGGAGGAGTTGCCGGGCTGGGACCAGCCTCCGTATCATAGGCCGAACGTTGCGATGGCCGCCTCTATGGCTCCATGATAGGACTACCGCCGCACCGGATAGATCGGCTTGCTGCGCAGGACTCTCCAGTTGGGCATCCCCAGACCGTGGGGCCAGGCCCACACATCCTTATCGTTGAAGTAGACGACCTCCTTCAGCGCCGGATAAGCGGCGTGATTGGCCGTAACATCCTGAACCCACTTCTTCAGGTATTCCACGTCACCCTCGTAACCCAGTTCGGCGATCCAGATCGGCTTGCCGAAGCCGGCGGCGAGGTCGTAACCCTGCTTGACGGCCTCGGCGAAGGTGCGCGGATTTCCGTACTCGATCTTGTCGAAAGCATCGTAGCCGAACACCGAAAGTCCGACGATGTCGACGCAATCGTCTTTGGGATAGTAATCCGCCAGATTTTTCTCTCCCTTCGGCGACCACATGATTTTTGCATTGGGGAGCATGTCGCGGATGATTCCGCACATTCTGTTGAAGGCGTTCGTATAATCGGCAGGATTCCAATTGGACCAGGTGAAGCGGCCGGTCTTGCTCTCGGGCTCCTGTGCCCACCTGATGATCACGGGACTCTTGAACCTGGCGAGCGCGCTCAGGACCATCCGCATATTGGCATCGTACTTGCCGGACAGGATGCCGGACCGAAGTTCGGCCGGACTGACATTCCATTCCAGCGCCCAGGACCATGGCTCGATCGTGACGAGCACCTTGCGGCCGCGAGCGCGGGCATATGCATCGGCCTCCCCCAGTCCCTCGAGTTCGACGTCTTCCCAGGGAAGAAACAGATGCTCGGTCGAGAGCTTTTTTTCTTCACTGAAATCGCCATACGGATCGTAGGCTCCGAACTTCGGTCCGTCGTCGTGGATGATGGGCCGTTTATCCATCAGAAGGTTGCGGCCGTCGGAAGTCTCCTGGGCAGCGGCGCCGTGACGTGGAACCGTGACTGCGATCAGAGCTGCCGCCAGCAGCCCTAAAATCCTGCCTCTCTTCAAAACTTGTGATGCATCGGCCATGGTCGCTCTCCTGTCGCACGATGACTTAGACTTGTTCAGCGGGTCGTGCTTTGCGCTGCGTCAATCGGGCGCCCGCCACGAGTCCCTCATAACCAGTCCCCAGAACGGTGATCTTCTTTCCATTACTCATTTCCAGTATTCCTCCGTTTGAACGAGAACCCGTGCCATTCCGGCTTGAGGATCACGATCGAGCTACCGGGTTTACCCATGCCGGCTCCGGATGGCGCGTAGAGCGTCTTCGTCAGCGTGAATGCGGTGATGCCTACGTTCATCGCAGCAAGGCCTTTAGGACCGTTCTCATGGGCCGCAGCGGCGATCATGCCCGCAATGACGATCAGGGAGGTCGCTGTTGCACCTCTCCGTCTTACAGCCTTCAGGAGAGGCAGCGAGTTTTCGCGGGCATGTCGATGGACGACCAGCAGGATCAGCATCCAGTATGCGCCTGCGTTGACGAGATTGAAGATGTAGAAGCCTGCTGCCGTGCCTGGCTCCCTGACCAGATATGCCGCCGCTGCCGACGATGCGGACAACACGATGTAGGGAGCAATGAATCGGAAGCTGATCGGAACTCCCTGCACGGCCCCCTTCGGGGTGATTCGGAAGCCATCATGTGTGCCGCGCAGCCAACTCCAGACCGCCGAAGTCGAGCCGATCAAAGCCCATGGCCATCTCAGGAACAGGAAAGCGATCCCCTCCCAGCTGAGGATCGGCGCATCGGCCGGGCGGAAGGTGCCGGTTGCGCGCCACCAATAGGCCAGCGCCAGCAGCGTCAGCGAGAGCGGCAGCATGTGCACGAAATGATCGGCATAAGTAACGTTCGCAAAGGGCTCGCCGGTCAACAAGGCTATGATCGGCATCGCATACATGAGCGCCATGAAGCCGGAGAAGGCGGGATACCACAGCTGCGAGAACAGGAACTGGAGCTTCAGACGCCACGGGAGCTTGCGCAGGTACGAGGGTGTATACTCAAGCATGATGGTCACGAGACTGCGCGACCACTGAAATTCCTGTACGACCAGATCGCCGAATGTGTTCGGACCTTCGCCATGCGCGATCGCGTCGATCGCATGAACGCCTTTCCAGCCCGCGGCGTTGAGGATCATCGTCGTCGAGTGGTCCTCCGCCAGTTCGGGTCCCAAGCCCCCTACGGACTTCAGTGCGGCGGTGCGTACGGTATAGTGCGATCCGATGCAGAGGGGAGCCAGACCGGCGCTGTATCCCGCCTGGAGAGCGCCGTGCAAGCTCGCCTCCACATACAGTCTGCCCCTTGCCGACCAGCTTTCGCCGGCATTGGAATCGCATATGCTCGGAGCGGAAACATACCCCACTTCCGGATCGCGGAACGGAGCGATTGCATGCCTGAGATAATCGGGCGACGGGACATGGTCGGCGTCGAACTGCGAGACGAAATCATATCGCTCGTAGCCGAAGTGATCATAAAAGAAGGCGAGGTTTCCTTCCTTGCAGCGGGTCCGGCGCGGCCATGTCTCCCTGTGATAGTCTGCCACGCCCTTCCGGCTCGACACGAGCACGCCGCGCTGACGGCACCACTCCAGGGTCTCGGGGCCAGGATCTTCGTCGGCCAGCCACGTATCATGCGGGACGCCCCTCTGACAAAGCGCACCCTCAAGCGTCTTCGACACGACAGAGAAGGGCTCGGACGGCGCCTTGGTGACGACGATCGCGACCCGGACCTTTGCGGGCGGGGTCGCCTGGGGGCCGGGGACCCGCGCCCTCGCGAAGATGACGATGAAATAGACAGGGATCAATGTGACCCAGAGCAGGACGGCGGTCACGATGGCGTAGCGGATCGGAGAATTCACGTGTTCGGGGTTGAGCCACCAAGCCCAGAAGAAGACCAGGCTCGCGAGCCAGACGAGGGAGCCCGCCATGTTGGCGATCTTCAGGGCGCCCGCGAAGACCGCCTCGAGCGGCTGCGCCGGAGCCGAGCATGTGGCATTCTCCCGGACAGAACCGAGAGGCACGTCTTCGACCTCGGCGTCTCCGGCATTCGCCTCGGGAACCTGCAGCGGCATTTCCCCGGCCTTCACGATGACGGATTCCGTGGATTCGTTAGGCGACGCTCGCAATGCGCTCTCTCCGGGCGGGATGCTCCTGAAGCCTCTTTCGGAAATATGCGATCGTCGGCTGAAGCCCCTGTTCCAGGGAGACCTTCGGCGACCAGCAGAGCGCTGCCTGCGCGCGCGAGATATCAGGCCGCCGCACGTGCGGATCATCGGCCGCTTCCGGCAGAAAGGTTATCCGCGAGGAGGACCCTGTCATTTCGATTACGAGCCTGGCGAGGCCGAGAACGCTGATTTCGCGCGGGTTGCCGAGATTCATCGGACCGCTATGCTCGTGTTCGACCGCCATCAGCCGCAGCAGACCCTCGACCATATCATCCACATAGCACATGGATCGGGTGTTCGAGCCGTCGCCATAAATGGTCACGTCGTGACCCTGAAGCGCCTCCAGGATGAAATTCGAGACCACTCGTCCGTCGTCACTACGCATTCCCGGCCCGTAGGTGTTGAAGATACGCGCAACTCTCGCGTCGGTGCGATGCATATGGCGGTAGCTGTAGACCAACGTTTCGGCGCAACGTTTTCCTTCATCATAGCAGGCGCGAGGGCCGGTGATGCTGACATTCCCTCTGTAATTTTCCGTCTGCGGGTGTTCCAGAGGGTCGCCATAGACCTCCGAGGTCGAGGCCTGGACGAGGCGGGCGCCGTTACTGCGCGCCAGCTCCAGCATGTTTGCCATTCCGACGACATTGGTCAGCGTCGTCTTGATCGGATCCGCCTGGTAATCTGGCGGAGAGGCCGGCGAGGCGAGATTGAAGATGCGTTCGACACGAAGCTCGATCGGCTCTGTCACGTCGTGCCGGATGAAATCGAAGCGGGAATCGCGACTGAGTTCATCGACATGTTCTTGCAGGCCGGTGGACATGTCGTCCAGACACAGTACGCGCTCACCCTCGGCCAGCAGGCGCTTGGCCAAGTTGAACCCGAGAAACCCTGCCCCTCCGGCGATCAGGGTAGTACGCTGAGAGCATTGCTGCATTCTGGCTCCATTTTTTTATGGACTGCTGTCCGGACTGGCGTTTGCCGCCGCTCACTTTTCCTGCAGCCCACTGTTTACTTAAGGGCCTTCCCCATCGTAACCCTTGATCTGGCGCAACGGCCGCGCTTGGGAGCCCGGCGTCTGTTACAGGACCGAACGCTCACCTCCGGAGGCACCCGCCTCGTGCCCTACACTGCAGCGCCATGGCCTGAAGAGGCTGGCTGTTCACCGGACCGACGGCAATGCGAACTTATGGGAGCTGGTTCGGAAGCGGCCTGGCGTCTCTATATCCGGTCTCGGGCAGGCTTGGTCAGGGCCGATCAGAACCTGCCGAGTGGACGACGTCAGCGCCCTGATCTGCCGCGGCGGCGATCAGGTCGGTCTTTGTGCCGTCACGGCCCTTCTGCAGGTTAGACTAAAGAAAACCGCCATCTCGCCGCCGAGCATTGTCTTCCAAAACGCCCGATGTGAGAATGCGGGACCATCCCGATCAGCTATTTTTTACCTCTACACGGGAGACTGGGCTCTCAGGAGGGGCGAACATTAATGAGATTCATCAATCGCACGAAGAGAGCCATGATCTCGGGTGCCGCGACTTTCACAGTCTCGCTCGCCTTGATCACGAGTTCCCATGCGGATGACACACCTCGGACGGTCGCTGCGAAAAAAGCTCCCGTGTCAGCCGAGTCGAAGAGCGGCAGCCGGAAGGATCGCGAACCGCTCCACCCGGACATGAACAACGCCATTACGGGCAGCATGCAGCCAGGTCGATCCCCATACCTGTGCACGTATAGCGGGTTTGGAAAGACAGCATCCTGTTATCTCCGCTCGGTGTTGAACTGAGCCGGGCGATGCCTGACCGCGCCACGCCTGAGCGCCCCCGTCATGGGCATTGGCGGGAGCGACGCGGTTAGCAACGCCACCGGACAGCCGTCTCATCGTGCGCGCGGGCAGAACTGCTCCGGCGTGTAGGCTGCGCAGGAATAGTACATGCCCCGCTGCGTTTCGCCGGTCGAGTGAAGCCGGTTCATCTGTGTGAACAGATCCTCGGCCTCGCGGTAGCGGTGCTGCATGTAGAGGGTCCAGCCGCGCATGATCCCAGCTGTCTCGTCGCCGGGCAGAAGCCGCTCATGGGAATCGAGGGCCGCCATCGCTTCCTTGTAGCGCCATGCCTTGAAATGGGCGATGGCTTCGTCATAGAGGGCGCTCGCCTCCTTGGTCCTGCGGGCCTGCTCGGCAGCTGTTCGCAGTTGGCGCTCCAGGGTCGCGACAGCCGGGTAGCGCTGGCCGTATCGGGCGGCGAGATCGTGCAGTGCCCTCATGTCGCCGAGTTTCTGGTGGGTATAGGCCAGGCCGAGGACCCGCTCCTCGTTCGAGGCCCAGGCGATTGCCCGCTCGAACCATGGCTTGGCGCGCGCGTAGGCTTCCCGTTTGAACAGGTGCCAGGCGAGGGCCTCTGCGCCGTCGGCGGAGCGGGTTTCCTGTACGGTTCTCTCGAAGCGGACGAGGCGCTGCCGCGACAATACTCGAGAATTGGGCCCGGAAATCTGCATCGAAACCAGGTCGACATAGATCTTGCCGAATCTGGCATCGGCCCGGCGTGCGTAGGCGAAGTCCTCGGCCTCGGCTCTGCGGCCGGCTCCGTTCATCGACCAGGCGAGCCCCTCGCTGGCCTGATCCTCCCGGCCCCAGGCGCTGGCGCGTCCGAACCAGGCGATGGCAGAATTCCAATTCTTGCGTTTGAAGTCGAGCCAGCCGAGCAGTAGCGCGTCATCGGCGGACTTCATCCTCTCGGCCTCGTGCCGAAATGCCCTGAGGGCTGCCGGATCGACGGCAGTCGCCGGGTTCTTGACGGCCTTCCCGATCTGCCCCCTGAAAGCATCGAAGTCGTTCGTCTGTCGAGGCGGAGTTGCGGCCGTGCCGGAATTTACGGAGGTCTCGGCTCTGGTAACGGGAGCCGCGAAAACTGCAGCCGGCACAACGGAAACTGCGGCCACGGCAAGAAGGGTTCTAAGCAACATGCGGATGCCCCTGGTGAGATACCAGATCGCCCCTCCCGGTCGGCAGGAGAAACGACAAGGAATGGGCCTTTAACGGAACCGGCGGTTGCTTCCACCCGCTCGCTTTTCTCGCAGCCCTCTGATCCGTTTAGGATACTTCCCCATCGTCAACCTTGATCTGGCTCAACGGTCACGCTCCAGGCCGGACAGGGATCCGCTTGCATCAACACCGCTCAGAGTGAGACCGGCATCCCATCCATCTGCTGACAAGCCGCGTCGCAACACGCAAAAGCGACCGCATGGCGGGAGGCCTGAGGCAATGAGGGCAAAGACAGCCTCATCGGCGGGGCTGGACGCGTCCCCTTCGTGTTCGACACCAAGCCATGAAGCAAAGCGACATGTCACAAGGGCAGTGTCGTCTTCGGACAATCGGCCGCCGCTGAGTCTCGGTTTCAGGGGCGATGCCGTTTCCAGACAGAATCGGAGCAGACTGGCTACAGACCGAAATCGCGGCTTCCGGCTTGGCTCATCCGGCCGCGCCATGAGCCCCTGGAACGAAAAACCCCTGCCGTGGCAGGGGGTTGATTGGAGCGGGCGATGGGAATCGAACCCACGACATTCAGCTTGGGAAGCTGACGTTCTACCTCTGAACTACGCCCGCGCTTCTCTATGAATAACGGTGTTTCCCCCGATCCTGCAAGGGGTCAGCGGAAATGCTTTGAAAGCTTCAATCCCTGAGCCTGGTAATTGGAGCCCGCTCCCCTGCCATAAAGCACCTTCGGCCGCTCGGCCATCCGCTCATAGACGAGGCGGCCCACGATCTGTCCGTCCTCCAGGATGAACGGCACATCTCGGGAGCGAACCTCGAGGACGGCGCGGGCGCCCTCCCCTCCGGCCTCGGCGTGGCCGAAGCCCGGATCGAAGAACCCGGCGTAGTGGACGCGGAACTCGCCCACGAGAGGATCGAAGGGCACCATCTCGGCCGCATAATCCGGCGGCACATGCACAGCCTCCTTCGAGGCCAGGATATAGAACTGGCCCGGATCGAGGATCAGGGTGCGGCTGGGGTCGGCGTAGAGAGGCTCCCAGAAATCGGTGGCCCGGCAGGAGCCCGGCCTATCGACATCGACGAGGCCAGTATGACGCTTGGCGCGATACCCCACCAGATTGTCCGGCCCGAACCCCGCCAGATCCACGCTGACGGCGACGCCGTCCTGGATCGAGGGCTCGGCGGAGGTCACGACCCGCTCGCGCCGGTGCAACGCCTGGAGTTCCGCGTCGCTCAGACGCACCTCGCCCTTGCGCAGGCGCAGCTGGGACAGGCGGGTTCCTGTCCTGACGAGAACCGGGAAGGTACGCGGCGAAATCTCGGCATAGAGGGGACCGCGATAGCCCGCCCCGATGGTATCGAATTCCTGCCCGTAATCCGTGATGACCCGGGTGAACACGTCGATGCGCCCGGTCGAGCTCTTGGGATTCGCGGCCGCGGACAGACCTTCCGGCAGGGCGAGGCTCTCCTGCAGCTCGGCGATGTAGACGCTCCCCGTCTCCAGAATGGCTCCGGCGCCCAGGTCGATTTCATGGAAGCTCAGCTGGCCGAGCCGGTCGCGCACCGTATGGTTGCGGCCTGGCAGGAAGCTGGCGCGGACCCGGTAGGCGCGCCGGCCGAGCCGGAGATCGAGGCTGGCGGGCTGAACCTGATCGGAGGCGAAAGGCGCCTCCGGTTCGATGACGCCCGCTTCCGCAAGGCGCATGATCGCTTCAGCCGACTGGATCCCGTCCTTCAACGCAACCATGATCTTCTTCCGACGGGCCCCTGCCCTCTTGTTTGATAGTCCGACACTATCTCTAAGGAGTCTTTCGGAATTCTCAATCCGTTTCGGCATCCTCGTCCCGGAAGGCGTACCAGGCCAACACGATCCGGGCCAGGGCGCTCATGACGGTCAATCCCGCGAAGGCGGAGGCCAGGATGGGAAACCAATCCGGCTTGAGGATCATGGCCGCGAAGAACAGGATGGTCTCGGTGCCCTCCATGAAGCCTGCCGTGAAATAGATCGATTTCGCTCCCCGTGAGGTGCTCACCAGCCCCCGCTTGGCCGCGACTGCCGCAAAGGCCAGGAAGCTTGCGCCGTTGACATAGAACGAGAACAGGAGGGCTGTGGCCGGGAGCGCGGAGGTTCCGGGTTCACGCAGGGCGAAGGCCATGGGAATGGCGCCGTAGACCGCGAAGTCAAACACGATGTCGAAAAAGCCGCCCCGGTCCGTCCGCCTGGTGGCGCGGGCAACGGCCCCATCGAGGCCGTCGAGCAGGCGGTTCAGCCCGAACAGGACGAGCGCCGCCATATCGAGCCGGAAAGCCACCAGCAGAGCCGCTCCCAGTCCAGCTCCCAGACCCAGCATCGTCACGGCGTCCGCGGAAAGCCCGGCCCTCGCGAGACCCCGCCCGATCCGATCCAGGGGAGGGTCGATCCTGCGCCGCACCCATCCGTCGAGCATCGCCTTGCCTCCTTGCCATGATTGACGGGATTCGAGAGCGGCCTTACCAGAGGCTCTGCCGCCTTCCACCAGTGTCCGAGAGGGAGTGCATGTACAAGGCCGTAACCCGCGGCATCAGCGTGACGGTGACGCCACGCTACATGCCCGAAGAGTCATCTCCGGACAAGGGCCGGTACTTTTTCGCCTATACGGTGGAGATCATCAATATGGGCCTGGAGCGGGTTCAGCTCCGCGCCCGCTACTGGCGGATCACCGACGAGAAAGGTCGCGTGAACGAGGTGCGGGGAGCGGGCGTGGTGGGCGAGGAACCCGTCCTCGGCCCCGGAGAGAGCTTCAGCTATACCAGCGGCTGCCCGCTGCCGACGCCTGGCGGCACCATGCAGGGAAATTACCTCATGGAAACAGCTGCGGGCGAGACGTTCGCCGCTGAGATTCCCGCCTTCTCGCTCGACATCCCGCGCCCGACGCGCGTGCTTCACTGAACGGAGCTCCACGCCTGGATGAGACGCCGCAGGTCTCGGTCCAGGCGCAGCTCGTGATCGGGCCATTCGTCAAACGATGAAGAAGTCCTCGTAGGTGAGTTTGAGGTTCTTGCTGAGCTTGGCGAACTCCACCGCCTTGTACTTGCTGCCCGAGCCGTCGGCATCGTAGGACAGCACGCCGGTTTTCTTGTTGTAGATGATGAAGTCGTTGCCGTCCTTGGCCTTGTCGCCCACGGTGAAGAACTTCTTGTTCAGCTGCTTCGGAGCGGCCTCGGAGGCCTGCTTGCCCAGGAGCTTGAGGGCCTTGGCGCTGAAGATCCTGTCGTCGATCCAGATCGCATCGTCCTTCACGTCGAAGTCGGCGATCGTGTCGAAGTTCACCTTCCGTGCGGTCTTGGCCGTGCCGAGCTTGGTATCAAACACGAAGACGTCCTGGCCACCTGAACCATACAGGGTATCGCTGCCATAAGCCCCCTTGATGATATCGGCGCCATTGCCGCCCTTCAGATTATCGCGCCCCTTCGTCCCGAGGATAGTCTCGGTCATGTCGCCGATGTCGATGGCGAAGGTCCTGCTCACCTCCGCGGTCCCATCCGAAACCCTGACGGTGATCTGATGCGACGAGGCTGTCTCGAAGTCGAGCTTCGCACCTTCCTTGACCTTGATCTGATTGCCGTCGACGTAGAAGAAATCGTCGACGAGCGTATAGCTGAGCGTGTTGCCCGTATCCGCATCGCTGGCGGACAGAATGCCCACCACCGTGCCGCTGGCGGCGTTCTCGACGACGGCGGCGCCGTTCAGGTCGAGGCTCGCCGGGGCATGGTTCTTGTCGGTGATTGTGGTGACGACCCTCACGGAAGTGTCGGTCACCGCATCGTGCCGGTCGTCCTTCAGGCTGATGGTGAAGGCCGTCGTGACCGTGCCGGAATTGGCCGTCTGCTGCGCCGGATCGAAGGCCAGCGCATCCATCAAGGCCATCAGGTCGGCTTTTTTGCCCGAGAAGGTGTAGGACTTGACGCCGCCCGCAGCGGCTTTCTCCACGACGGTCCGCGATGGAATCACGAGGTCGCCGCCTGCGACATCGAAGGCGATGGTGAGGGTAAGAGTGTCGTCCTCGGCATCGTCGAAGCTCACGCCCATGAACGGCTTGACGGGACCACCCATATCCGTCGCGAGGGTCACCGCCGCGCCGTCGGCGACGAGGAGAGCCGGCCCCTGGTTCACGGGCACGACATTCCTGATGGTGACGGTGAATTTCTCGATGAGACTGCCGCCGTGGCCGTCGCTGACCTTGACATAGACCTCCCGCGTCTCGTCCGCATCGACCTGGATCCCGGTCTTGGTGGCGAGACGATGGATGGTCCCGCCATTCGTGCGGACCGCCTGGATCTCGAACGGGCTGCTGTCCGTGATCTCGTGCCCTTCCGCGTCCACCAGGACGTAGCTGAGGGCGTCGCCGTCCGCATCGGAAGCGGTGAGCGTGCCGATCTGAACCGGCGCGCCGCTCTCGTCGATCGTCGTGTGCGACAGCGCCAGATTGGTTGGATCATGGTTCACGTTCTTGATCGTGATCGTGAACTTCTCCGTGACCTCGCCGCCCCGGCCGTCGCTGACCTTGACGTACACGTCCCGCGTCTCGTCCACGTCGACCCGGATCCCGGCCTTGGTGGCGAGACGGTAGGAAGTCGCTCCGTTCACGCGCACGGCCTGGATTTCGAACGGGCTCGAGTCGGTGACTTCCCGGCCATCGGCATCCACGAGCAGGTAGGTCAGGACATCGCCGTCGCGGTCCGACGCGCTCAGCGTGCCGATCTTCACGGCCGCATCGCTCTCGTCGATCGTCGTGTTCGAGAGCTTCAGATTTTCTGGAGCGAAATTCAGGTTCTTGATGGTGATGACGAACTTCTGGGTAGCCTCTCCGCCTTTGCCGTCTGAGACCTTGACGTAGACGTCCCGCGTCTCGTCGGCATCGACCTGAATGCCCGCCTTGGTGGCGAGGCGGTAGGTGGTGACGCCGTTCACCCGCACGGCCTGAATCTCGAAGGGACTCGTATCCGTCACCTCCTGTCCGGCCTGATTCACCAGAAGATAGGTGAGCGCATCGCCATCCGGATCGGAGGCATCGAGCGTGCCGATCAGAACCGGCGTGCCGCTCTCGTTGATCGTCGTATGCGACAGCGTCAGGTTTCCAGGCGCCTCGTTCACGTTGGTGACGTTGATGGTGATGTCATGCACCGCCGAGATGTTCAGCCCGTCAGTGGCCGTGACCTTCAAAACGTGCTGGCGCTGAGCCAGCATCTCGTAATCCACGCCCTGCTGCAGCTTGATGACCCAGGCGCCGCCCTCCTGGACAAGAGTGAAGAACTCGTTCGCCTCTAGCGCATAGGAGACGATGGGATCGCCATCCGGATCGGTCGCCGACAGGATGCCGATGACGTCGCCCACCCGCACGG
>JBOZRS010000099.1:0-9693 GCA_050789065.1 Microvirga sp. | reverse complement strand
TGCTCACCGACATTGCCTATGTCCTCATCGATCCTCGCATCCGGCTGGAGTGAGCCATGACCGTCGCCGACGACAAACTCACAGTCTCACCTGCGGCCGGACCCCTGCCGTCTCCGGGCCGGAACGAGGCTGGAACGGCCAAGCCGCCTGGCCTGTGGCGGCAAGGCTGGCACCGGTTCCGGCGGAACAGGACGGGAATGCTGGGCCTCTCTCTCGTGCTCCTCGTCCTGCTGGTGGCGGTGACATGTTCCCTTCTCGCCCCGTATGACCCGAACGACCAGACCGCCATGCTGAAGTTCGGCGCGCGCGCGGCACCGACCCTGGCTCATCCGCTGGGAACGGACCGGATGGGTTACGACGTGCTGAGCCGCGTCCTCTTCGGCGCGCCGACAGCCCTCGCCGTAGGAATCGGCGCGATGACGGTCGCATCCGTGATCGGCATCACGGTCGGCGGCATCAGCGGCTATCTCGGCGGCACGACCGACGAACTGATGATGCGGTTCACCGAGTTCTTCCTCGTCGTCCCGGTCTTCATCGTCATCCTGGCCGTGGTGCGCCTCTTCGGAATCATCGTGGTCGGCACCCCTCTCGAGCAGATTCCCCACCTCAACCTGATGACGATCATCGTCCTGCTCGGGGTGTTCGGATGGCCGCCGATCGCGCGGATTACCCGGGCGGAATTCCTGCGGCTGAAGCAGATGGAGTTCGTCGAGGCTGCCCGCTGCATCGGCGCCACCCGGCGGGACATTCTCGTGCGGCATATCCTTCCGAATGCACTGCCCTCGCTGGTCGTCGTCATCGCGCTCGGGGTCGGCAGTGCGATCCTGGCCGAGGCCATGGTCAGCTTCCTCGGATTCGGAGATCCGAAGGCGATCAGCTGGGGACAGCTTCTCTTCTTCAACTACGAGTCGCTCAAGGTCGCACCCTGGGCGTCAATCGCCCCAAGCATGGCGATCTTCATTACCGTACTCGGCTTCAACCTCCTCGCAGATGGGCTCTCCGATGCTTTCAACCCCCGTCTCAAATAGCGAGCTGCCGCGCTCCGCCGCGGTCGCCCCACCCCTGCTTGAGGTCGAGGACCTGCACGTTCACTTCTCCACGCCCAATGCGCTGATCCGCGCCGTGAATGGCGTCGACTTCTCCGTCGGCGCCAAGGAGACCCTGGGTCTCGTGGGAGAGTCGGGAAGCGGAAAGACCATCTCGAGCCTCGCGCTGCTGCGTCTCGTCCCGCGTCCGGCGAAAATCGTCCAGGGTCGTCTCCGATTCGAAGGGCGCGACCTGATGGAGTACAGCGACCGCGAGATGAGCGCGGTGCGCGGCAAGCGCATCGCCATGGTGTTCCAGAATCCGGCCTACTCGCTCAATCCCATCCTGACCATTGGCGACCAGCTCGGCGAGATCTATGCATGGCATGAGAAAGCCAGCCGCCGCCAGGCCAGGGAGCGGGTCGCGGAACTGCTGCGCCTCGTTGGCATCACCGATCCTCAGACGCGGGTCAATCAGTTTCCTCACGAGCTCAGCGGCGGCATGAAGCAGCGGGTCTGCATCGCGCGCGCGCTTCTGTGCAACCCGGCCTTGGTGCTGGCCGACGAGCCGACCACAAATCTCGATGTGACGATACAGGCCCAGATCCTGGACCTCCTCGACGAGTTGAAGAGCCGCTTCGGCACGTCGATGGTGCTGGTCACGCATGACATGGGTTTGGTGGCCCGGATGGCCGACCGGATCACCGTGATGTACGCCGGGCGGATCTGTGAGACGGCTGACGCGAGAACCATCTTCCGAAACCCTCAGCATCCCTACACGCGGGCACTCCTTGCGAGTACGCCGCGGATCGATCAGCGCTACACCCGGGCGGCGGCCACCCGCCTGCCCGTCATCGAGGGACGGCCCCCCAATCTCGCCGCACCGCCTACGGGATGCCAATTCCATCCCCGCTGTTCCGAAGCGGGCCCGGAATGCCGGCGCCTTCAGCCCCAGCCCAAAACCGTCACACCAGGTCATGTCGTGAGCTGCCTCAAGCGGGGCAGCAACGCAATTCCAACGACAGGAACATGAGCATGCTTGGCCTTGCAAATACTGGCGGAAGCGATGAGGTCCTCACAGTCCGGGATCTGACGAAGCTTTATCCGGTCGTCCGGCGCGGACTCTTCCGGTCCCGGCAGACGGGCATGATCCGTGCGGTCGACGGCATCTCCTTCGGCGTCAGGCGCGGCGAAACGCTCGGCCTTGTGGGGGAGAGCGGCTGCGGAAAGACCACCACGGCCCGGTCGATCCTGCATCTCATTGAGCCGACCTCCGGTAGCATCCGGCTCGGCTCGACAGACGTCCTGAGCGTCTTCCAAAAGGGCCGCCGGGCGGATGTCCTCGCCACGCGCAGGAAGATCCAATACGTGTTCCAGGATCCATATCTGTCGCTGAACCCACGGTGGACGATCGCCCAGACCCTTGAGGAGCCTCTGCGCGTCCATGGACAACTCCCTCCCGAACGGTGGCAGGCGCGCATTGCCGAACTGCTCGAGCTGGTCGGGCTCGAAGCTGTTCACGCGTGGCGGTATCCGCACGAATTCAGCGGCGGCCAGCGCCAGCGGGTCGGGATTGCGCGTGCGCTTGCAGTCAACCCGCAGGTTCTGATCCTCGATGAGCCCGTATCGTCCCTCGATGTCTCCGTACGCGCCCAGGTCCTCAATCTGCTCGCGGATCTCCAGGCCGAACTCGGCCTGACATACCTCTACATCTCCCACGATTTGAGTTCCGTGCGCTTCATCAGCACCCGCGTGGCCGTGATGTATCTCGGTCAGATCGTCGAGATAGCCGGCGTCGATGAACTCTTCGAGCGGCCCAAACACCACTACAGCTACGCGCTTCTCAAGGCTATTCCGGTTCCCGACCCCGATGCCTCCGCGGGCCGCGGCCTGCTTAAGGGCGAGGTCCCGAGCGCCATGGATATGCCGAGTGGCTGCCGCTTCCATCCACGCTGTCCGGCCGCACTGCCAATTTGCGCCAGCGTCAAGCCCAAACTCGAGCCCTATGACGACGATCATGCCGTCGCATGCCACAACCCGCGGTGAACGACGGTGAGCACCAAGAGCAGCAATCGGGGAGTTCAACGATGAAAGCGATTGTCGTCGGGGCTGGAGTGGTCGGCTCCGCAGTGGCCTATCGGCTGGCTGAAGCGGGCGCCGAAGTAACGCTGCTTGAGGCCGGCCGGGTGGGTGGCGGGACCTCCGGGATCAGCTTTGCCTGGATCAATTCCAACAACAAGCCGCCGCGGGCCTATCACGACATGAATGTGGCGGGCATGAGGGCTCATGCGACGCTCGCGGAAGAGTTCGGTGCGGCGCCGTGGTATCACAGGTCGGGCAGCATCGAATGGCGCCGCACCCCAGAGGAGCAGACGGCGCACCGGGCCAAGATCGAGCAGTTGCGGTCCTGGGGCTACGCCGCCGATTGGATCACGCGCAGCGAACTCGCAGAACTCGAACCCGATATCGATCCCGACCAGGTCGGCGACGCCCCGATCAGCTTCTGCCCGGACGAGGGCTGGATCGATCCGGTCGTCTATGCCAACAGCCTGATCAAGGGGGCGGTGAGGAGGGGAGCCGTTCTCAAGACGGGACGAAAGGTCGTCGACGTCGTCACCCGCAACGGGAGGGCCTGTGGTGTCAGGACCGCCGACGGCGCTCTGCACGAGGGTGATGTCGTCGTGAACTGTGCGGGCCGCTGGGCCGACCGCATTGCGGAGGACCCGGCGCTGCAGATCCCGCTCGCTCCCACGGTCGGCTTCATCGTGTTCACGCCGCCCGTTGCGACGAGCGTGTCCCGGCTCATCCACAGCTCCATCGTCCACCTGCGGCCAGACGGCGCCGGCCGGCTGATGATGCGCGAAAACGTGTTCGACAGCCAGGTCACGCTCGAGACGCGGCCGAGCCCGGATCTGCCCCAGTCCATCGAAGTCATGCGCCGGGCAGCGACCATCATCCCGGCTTTGCAGGGGGTCGCCCCGGAAGCGGTGCGGATTACGGCACGTCCCATCCCCGCTGACGGCTATTCGGCTGTCGGGCCGGTGCCGCTCGTCGCCAACTACTACATGGTCGTCACCCACAGCGGCGTGACGCTGTCTCCCTACCTCGCGCATGTGGCTGCCGACGAGATCGTCCGCGGAAAGACGCATGCGGAGTTGAGCGGCTTTCGCCCAGGCCGCTTCTTCAACTGAGTGCGGGCGCAACCACGATAAGGAGGAGCCAGTCATGACGACCAATCAGAATCGACGACAGTTTCTGAAGACGGCGGGAGCCACGACCCTGACGGTCGGCATGGCGCCGAGCATCGCCCGTGCGGCACCGCCCTTCTTCAAGCTCTATCTGATGATCCCCAACAACCAGCCCGCCCGGATGGTCTGGGGGACGCTCGCGGCACAGCAGATGTCGAAGCTCGGGATCGATGTGATCTCCAGCTTCGTTCCTTTCACGGTCATCTCGCCCCGCCGCTCGAAAGGCGACGGAAAGACCCATCCTGAGGGCGGTTGGGACGCCTATCTCGAGCGCTATTACTACAACTCGATCACTCCCGTGCCGAACAATCTGTTCCACAGCTCGGCCCTGCCTCCGAACGGACAGAATTTCTACTACGTGAACGATCCCGAGATCGACAAGGCACTTGATGCCTACGCCCAGGCCCGGAACGCGGAAGCCCGACTGGATGCGATCCATCGCTTCGAGAAACGCTGGTACGACACGCAACCCATGACGATCCTGTTCTATCCGGAGGACGTGATCGCCGTGAATCCTAAGCTGAAGGGCTTCACGAGTACAACATTCAATCCGGTCTTCTTCCCGGACCCGGAGAACTGGACCGTCGAGGGCGCCGGTGACAACGCGACTGCCGCCTTCGCGTCCTGGGCACCTCCGGACAACCTCCTGCCGATGTACACCATTGGCTACAACGAGTCGAACGTCTTCGGGCCGGTCTATAACCGGCTGTATGAATACGAGAACTGGGAAACGAAGAAGGTTGTTCCGGCCCTCGCCGAAAGCCATACGATGTCGGAGGACGGCAAGCACTGGGTCATCAAGCTTCGCCAAGGCGTCAAATGGCACAGCGGCGAAGAGTTCACGGCGAATGATGTCAAGTTCACCTGGGACACCATCATCAACAAGGCCTATGCCAGCCCGTTCCAAGCTCCCTTCCAGCAGATTTTCGGATCCCCCAACGCCTACAAGGTGACGGGCAAGTACGAGATCACCGTCGACCTGCCGGAATACACGATCCAGTTCCCGGAATGGCTGATGACGGCCATGCAGATCATGCCGGAACACGCCTATAAGGACATCAAGCCCGAACAGATGCGCGGCCACTCTGCGAATACGTGGATCGGGACCTATACGGTGAAGACGTCGGACGGGAAGTCCTACACGGCGCGCGGCGGCATCGGGACAGGTCCCTGGAAGGCTGCCGGCAACGACCCGACGCGCAAGGCCTACAAGTTCGAGAAGAACGAGAACTACTGGAAGAAGACGCCCGGAAACGTGAAGACGTTCTTCGTCGTCAACATTCAGGGGACGGACTCGGTCCTCAGCGCCCTTAAGGCCGGGGAGATCGATGCCCACGATCCGATGTACGACATCGGTTCCCTCGTGAGCACTATCAGCCCGGAATGGGGCAAGGTGCACAAGTTCGATTCCTACAAGTGGCAGCACGTCTGCTACAATCTGCGGCATCCAGTCTTCGGCACGGGCGTCGAGACGCCCCTCGGCAAGCAGGATCCATCCCGGGCGGCCGAGGCGGCGGCCTATGTCCGCCAGGCGATCAGCCACGCCATGCCGCGTGAGCAGATCGTCCAGGAGATCGCGAGCGGCTTCGGCAACCCTGGGACCGTTCCCATGCCCTACACGGCGCCGGAATACGACCACGAAACCCTGAAGCCGATCGCCTTCGACATGGATCTGGCGCGCAGCTTCATGGAGAAGGCTGGCTACAAATACTGACCGACCAGGACCGGGGAGGACAGCGCAACCTCCCCGGCCGTTTCGCAGTCTCTCGTCCGCCATCGCCCGGCGGTTCTGTGCGGCACCCGGAACTGGGCGCCGGCGGACACCCCGGCCTCATGCAGATCTCTCCCATGACACGACCTCTCATCATCGGTGCGGGTCCGGCAGGGCGTTCGGCGGCCTTCGCGCTCCTGCGCGGGGGCCTCGATCCCGTTCTCGTTGACATGCAGCCCCAGCGGCTCGAGGCCTTCACGGCTGCCGGCGATTCCGACGGCGTCCGCCGGGCAGCCCTCGTCCGGGCGGAAGCCTTCCATGCCGAACGGGGCCAAGTCTGGCTGCGCGGCGCCGACGGCGTCGAGACCCGGCTCTTCTCCCATCTGGTGCTCGCAACGGGGCTGCACCCTGTCGGGCTGCCGGACGGCGCCGGCGACTGGCACCCTGCCGGCGCCGTGCCAGACACACGTCTCGCGGCAGTGCTCAGCTGCGCGTTCGTTTATGATGAGCACGCATGCTGGGTTGTACCCTGGACGGATCCTGTCACCGGGGCGACAAGCATCGGTGACGTCTTCGTGATCGGGGGAGCCCGCGGCATCGCCGACGAAACGGCTGCGGAGGACGATGGGCGGCTTTGTGCTGCAGGTATTCTCGGCCCTGCGCCGGACGGCATCCGCCCGGCGGGCGAGGGCGTCCGCAAGACCTGGTCAGGCGGGGTGCCTGCTGAGATCCCCGACGAGGTCGTGATCTGCCCATGCAGCAACACCTCTCTGGCCCAAATTCGACAGGCGATCGCGGCGGGCGCGGAGGATACCCACCACGTCGGCCGCCTCACCGGTGCCGGAGAAGGCGAGTGCCGCGGGCGCCGTTGCGGCTTGGCCGTTGCGTCCGTCCTGGCATCGTGCACGGGCCGACCCCTGCCCGAGGTTCTGTCGCCGCCCACGGAATTCCCCGCCGTATCAGTCCCCGTGGCGGAGTTCATCGAGGTCACCCGCGAGCGCCCAGCCACCTTTCCCCTGAGTCAGGACGAGGGGCACCTGACATGACACGCGTAGAATGGGATGTCCTCGTGATCGGGGCCGGTGTTCATGGATGCGCCGCCGCGTTCTACCTGGCACAGCGCGGACTGAGCGTCCTCGTCCTCGAAAAGGAACGGATCGCCCAGCATGCATCGAGCCGAAGCGCCGGAGGCGTGCGCCAGCTCGGCCGCGACCTAGCCGAGGTGCCTCTGTCGGCCGTCGCGATGGAACTCTGGTACGATCTTCGCGGGATCCTCGGCGAGGAGACGGGCTTTCGCGTCACTGGACAGGTCCGGGTCGCGGAGAACGAGGCCGACATGGCGCTCCTCGCCGAGCGTGAGGCGCTGATGCGCGAGCACGGCTTCCGTCACGAGGAGCTTCTCGACCGCGCGGCCCTGCGCAGGACGCTCCCGGCGGTGGCGGAGCACTGCGTCGGCGGCCTGATCTCCCGGCGCGATGGCTTCGCCAATCCTTACCAGACGACTCTCGCGTTTGCGAACGCCGCCCGCGGCCGCGGGGCTGAGATCAGGGAGGGCTGCCGCGTCGTCTCCATTGATCGCGAAGCCGGCCTGTGGTGCGTCACGGCCCAGGACGGGTCCCGTGTGCGGGCTGTCCACCTCCTCAATGCTGCCGGTGCCTGGGGGAGCCGCATCGCAGAGGCGCTTGGCGAGCCGGTCCCCCTTGGCTACGCCGCCTACATGATCACCATGACGTCTTGCATCGCATCCTTTGTCGGGCCGGTCGTGATCGGGACCGGACGACCTCTGTCCCTTAAGCAGCTTGCCAACGGTGCCGTCATGATGGGCGGCGGTTATACGGGTTCGGGCGATCTCGACGGCAGGCAGCCGCCGACCGTCGACGTCAGGCAGCTCTCCTACAATGTCCGTACTGCGGTCGAACTCTTTCCCGTTCTGGCCCAGGCGTCGGTTGCCCGCAGCTGGGCCGGGTTCGAGGGCGTCATGCCGGACCATATTCCGGTGATCGGCCACAGCCGACAGGCGAACGCCTTTCATGCCTTCGCGTTCTGCGGCCATGGCTTCCAGCTGGCACCAGCAGTCGGCTCCCTCATGGCGGAATTGATCGCAACCGGGAGCACCAACCGGCCCATCGAGCCGTTCCGGATCGACCGCTTCACGACGGCCGCCGTCGAGGCCCCGGCTCCGGGCTAATTCCGTTTCTCGAAGGAGGTCCACCCATGCGTGTTGCAGTCCTTGGTGCCGGCGCCATCGCTTACGGCTGCGCGGCGTTCCTGTGTCGCGAAGGCCATGAGCCGGTGCTTTGGTCTCCCTCGGGCAAGCGTGCGCAGGCGCTCGCCAGAGGTGAGCCGCTCGTCGCGAAAGGAGCCGTGGAAGGAAGCTTCCAGCCGCTTGTCGCTGCGACCTGCGAGGAGGCCTTGCGTGACTCGGCCGCGGTTCTCATCGCGCTTCCGGCCAACGGCCACAGGCTCGTGATGGACGCGGCTGCCCCTCACCTGCAGCCGGGCCAGACCGTGCTGATCTCGTCCCACACATCCTTCAGCGGTCTCTATCTTGCGAAGCTCCTGTCCCGGCGTGGCATCGCCGTGCCGATCGTCGTGTGGGGGACCACTGTCACCGCGGGCCGGCAGGAGGGAGACGCGTGCGTGAACGTGGCGGTGGTGCGGGCGAAAGTCGATGCAGCTGTGCTGCCGGTTTCGGCTGCCGCTCCGGCCCTCTGCCTATGCCGGACGCTGTTTGGGGACCGTTTCGTGGAGCGGCCGGACATGCTCGCGATCGCGCTCAGCAACCTCAACCCGCAGAACCACATGGCGATCGCGCTCTGCAACTTCACTCGCATGGAGAAGGGGGAGCAGTGGGGCCAGAACGACAACATTACTGGCGCTGTCGGGCGCCTGCTCGAGGCACTCGACGCCGAGCGGCTCGCCATCGCGGCTGCTGTTGGGTACAAGGTTCGCACACTCCAGGAGCATTTCCATCTCTCGTTTCATGTCCCTCCGGGTCCGGTTGCCGAGATGGCTCGCGCGATCGCCGCCCGCGGAGGGGGCGGATACGGGCCGACGACCATCGACACGCGCTACGTTCTGGAGGATGTACCCTACGGCCTCGTGCCGACGGTGCTGCTCGGGAGGCTGACCGGTGTGGGTGCGCCGCTCCACGAGGCCGGAACTAGGATTTTTTCTGCCCTTTATGGCCGGGATCTCGTTGCCGACAACAATCTCCTGCCCGAACTTGGCCTTGGTGCCATGACAATTGATGAAATGCGCCAACTAACCCAATTAGGATGGTAAACTGTGGAGTCTTGAGTGGGCTACTCGGATGATCCTGCAGATGCATGGGGTGCCAAGGCAAGGCATCGGCACTCCACCAGTCCTGTCACATTGCTGTATCGGAAAACGACGATGCAACCCGAATTGCCTGCCGACGAGCAGACGACTCGTGCCGGACAGGGGCCGGTTTCACCTCGGATGTTCAACAGAAACCGCCGGAGCTTCTCGATGGAACACGTCACCCAAACCACGGGATACCTCCGGGCTCGCTGTCACTCAAAGGATAAGGCCGAACTCTGACCTGCACAAGAATGCGCTGTAGCCGCGAAGCGGCTCTGTTGCAGCTTTGGGTGCCGTCTGGGATGTGGTGGACTTTTGAAAGGGTGGCGTAGTCTCCGGGTGCTGCAACCCACACACCGGGATTCGGGCGTTGGAGCGCTCCGGT
>JBOZRS010000098.1:0-17988 GCA_050789065.1 Microvirga sp. | reverse complement strand
TGTGCTGCTCCACTTGCGCCAGCGTCTGATGCGGGACCATCGCTCCGAAAGCGGCACAGAGACCTGGCACGATTTGTCGGGTCGGCATGGGCCGCCTCCACGACACCGTTTGTTGTACAACCCTATATCAAGCTGCCCCGGACCGCACTCTCCTCCCGTCATGCTCCTCGCCCTCCTCCAGGGCGCTTTTGAGGATCCCAGGTTCGGTCGGGAGCCATACGCAGTGAATTTCCGGTCATCGCCTTGATGGAACCGTGCTGGCCACCTGCTCTGTGGAGGCGTATAATGTTCGATTATCGGCATGAACAACTTTAGGCACCGATAGCCGAGAGAGGTGCGCGCTCCCGCCTGCAAGGCTGAGGAGTGTCTTATGTCCCAGCTGCATGAAACCTGCGCAGGACCGATTGAAGGTCTGTTTCTGCCCCCAGCGACTTGGGAGGTGCTGCATCGAGAGAACATTGAGACCTTGACCCACCTCAGGGCAATGGTGGGCCAGATCGAGCAGATCGCCGGCATCGGGCCTGAGGCAGCACAGCTGATCCGAGGAGAACTCGCCCGGATGACATCTCTCGAGGAACACTTCCCCGGTGGCGGCTGGCCTCACAGTCCATGGAGCTCGTAAGACGTTTATGGAACGGCCAACAAACCACCCCGCCCGAGTTGAAGGCATGGATTCAGGGAGAGGCTGCGGCGCCACGCTCTTATTTCGATGTGCGGGAGGGTGCGCGCTTCATCCCCGATGAGGCTCTTGAGTGCGACAGCCTAGTGCGCCGGGCTGAGAGGGGGCAAGGAGAACGCCCATGATGGAGCCGCGCAACCAGGTTGTTCAGGTCAGGCGCTTCGGTGGTCCCGATGGGCTGGAGGTGGGCGACGTGCCCCTGCCGATGGCCGGTCCAGGCGAGGTGCGGGTGCGCGTGCTCGCCTCCGGCCCGGAGTACACCGATGTCCCGATCCGGCGCCACCTCTACCCGCAAACGATGCGTCTCCGGCCGCCCTTCGTGCTGGGCTACGACGTGGTCGGCGAGATTGATCAGCTCGGTACAGGCGTGCAGGGCTTCCAACTCGGCGATCGCGTGGCCGATATGACAGTTGTCGGCTCGAACGCCACCTATCGTACGCTGCAGGCCAAGGATCTGGTCCGGGTGCCGGCGGGCATCGATGCGGCGGAGGCGGCGACGCTGATCCTGAGCTGGACGACCGCCTATCAGCTTCTGCACCGCACAGCCCAGGTGCAGCGAGGCCAACGCGTGCTCGTGCAGGGCGCGGCCGGCGCCGTCGGTCAGGCGCTGCTGACGCTCGGGCGGATGGCCGGGCTCGAGCTGTGGGGCACTGCCCGCGGCGAGCACGCCGGGATCGTCCGCGAACTCGGCGCCACGCCTGTCGACTACCAACACGAGGACTGCACACGCGTGCTGCCGGGTGGGTTCGATGTCGTGTTCGACGGTGTTGGCGAGGACGATTATCGCCGCTCGTTCGCGGCGCTCCGGCCCGGCGGGCTGCTGTGTGCCTATGGCTACTCGGCCAACGTGCAGGCGGAGCGTCGCTTGCTGCCTCTCCTGATGTGGCTCGTGCACGTGTATCTGTGGAGGCGGCTGCTGGGGTGGCTGCCGGGCGGCAAGCGCCTGCGCCTGTACTCGATCAACCTGATGCGGGCACGCCACCCCGCCTGGTTCCGGGAGGACCTGAAGCGACTGTTCGACATGCTGGCAACAGGGGCCATCCGGCCGCGCGTTGCCGAACGGATCTCGTTCGACGAAGTCGCCGAGGCGCATCGCCGCCTCGAGGCGGGCGGTCTCGCGGGCAAGCTCGTCCTGTGCCCGGACCTTGGACCATCGCAAAGCCAGGCACCACCTCAGCACGCGCGGGACACTTCCCTCCAGGCGTTCCCAGACACGGCAGTCGGAGAGTCTGTCCGGGTTTCGCGCGCGCCGTGACAGGTGTGAGCCGACAACAGTGCGTGACCCTCTATCGGCGTGCAAGCAGGTTCCCAGGCAAAGTCTGAACCGTCCTGAAGGCATAGCCGCTTGGTCAGCCGAAGAAGGGTCATCCGGCGGCGCCGAGCGAGGGACCGCGCCGATGTACAGCGCCTATGGCGATGCGGGGGCGGTGGTGGCAGAGTTCCTGCGCCTGCCGCGGTCAGGCCGACGGCTGCTGGCTGGCGCGCCGATTGTGCGACGCCGATCTCACGGCCTGGATCTGGGTCGAGTGTCATGCCTCCGGAGAAAGCAACAGAGGCGATCCTCGAATGGAGGCCGAGAGGGCAGCGGGCGGGCTGAGATCTCAGCGGCTGCCGAGCCGCGACGGCAAGTCGTTGTGACTTGACGCACAGCCTCTCGGCCCAGGCGGAGCTAAGATTAAACTATTCCCAATGGGGGAGGTTTCTCATGAAAACCTCTCTGCTCCTCGTACTTTGCACAGCATTCATCCCGGTTGCCGCTCATGCAGAAACCGGCGGCAAAGATTCTTATGCATCTCAATTCACTGAGTTGTCCTATGTGATGACCCGCGACGGACGCCTGCAGCGAGCCATCACGGAAGGGCGCGCCAACAAGGCGGCCTTTGACGCCCTCCGGGAGCGGGAGGCGCAGCAGAAGGTTCAGGAGTCGACCGCCACCGGGACCGTGCGCCGCCCGCGCCGATGATACTGTCGGGTGGCCGCATCAGGTGCTCGCGGGCCATCCGGGTGGCCCGGCCTGCGCTTTGCCAGTGCCATGCTGCAGCAGGCACTGGGTGGGAGCCGCAGGGTAGCCCCGGCGCGGGTTAACGCTTACGGATTGATCTGGAACGCGGCCAGTTTCGGCGGACGGCCATCGGGGAAGGATCCCGCGTAGAGGCCGGCCGGGGTGTGGGCTACGCAATCAACCGTCGAGCCCTTTCACAGGTGGATCGCCAAAGCGGCAGAAGCCCACCGCGGCGTCCTCCTTAGCGTCCTCTTCCTTGGAGGCACTGGTCGTAGCAGCAGTGCCCTCGGTCCGGAGATTGATCTCGTACGGAGCTGGTTCAGCCTCGTGCTTGGGCGCAAAGTGCGACCCGTGGGAGGGATGGCCGGAGCGCGAGGCACCGCCCTCATCATCCCACCGTCTGAGGTCGTCACGCTGGCTCGGGGCCGGGGAACGTTGCTCATGCTGCCGCCATAGCATCCGCACCCGGCTTTTGGATGGTCAAACATTAGGTCAGGCTGAGTTGTCGTGTGGTTCCTGCCAACCGGCGAGCGTGGTAGCGGCTGTTCTTACGAGTGTTCAAGCCTCCAGGGCGGACACACCTTCTGTCTTTTCATCTGATGGGAGCGTATAGTTCCTCAAGCTTGGGAGGACAGCATGATTGAGAAGATCAGGCCCTATGTCTCCTACGAAAACGAGGTGCTGGTTGTGGCGGCTCTGGCCTTCGTCTTCTGCGGGGCGGTGATCTTGGGCTACATGTGATGCTCGACGAAGCACTGGTGGCATTGCTCCTGATTGCAGGCGTTCTCGCCATCTACGTGCTGGCGATCCGGTCTGGATAGAGCGAACCTTGAACGGTTCCTTTGGACGTGGGGCGAGTTCGCGGAGGTAAGCCATGGCCTATGTCATGCTTCAGTATGACCGCCCGACCGACACGCCGCACTGGAACGAGTACAATCGGCGCGTCAGGGACTGGATCAGCCAGCTTCTGCACCTTCCGGGTGCGGTGTCCTTCATGGCCTATCGCGCGGCGGATGAGGCCAGCCCCGATACCTTTGCAATGCTGGAGTTTCGCACGGTCGAGGAGGCGCGCAGGGCGGCAGCCTCTGACCCGATGAGCGCGGTTCTCCAGGAACTGCGCTCAGCCGGTGCGGCTGCCAAGGTCCTGGTGCTTGAGCGCTCGCCGTTCACGCCCGAGCCCATCCTGGCCTGAAATCAGAAATTCCGACATCCACCCTGCCACTCCAGCGTTTGCAACGAGGGAGACACTGCTGTCTCGATAGACCCCTCACTGCGGATGCGGCTCAGCCTCACTTGCCTGAACCGTGCTTGCCCCTTCCAGATGACCAATCGCCTGAAGCCGAGCCCCCATCGTGAACTGATCGAGGCTGCCCAACGGCAGGTGGATGAACGTGCTAATGCGGCTCTTCAGAAACTCAAAGGCGCGAATAAAGGCTTGTTCCTTGTCGGCATCCGACCCTTCGACAGTGGCTGGGTCCTCGATGCCCCAGTGAGCGATTGAGGGATGCCCCGGCCAGACCGGGCAGGCTTCACCCGCCGCGTTGTCGCAGACGGTGAGCACAAAGTCCATGATCGGGGCCCCAGGAACCGTGAACTCATCCCAGCCTTTGGAGCGGTAGCCATCTGTCGGATAGCCATGGTCCCCCAGCATCTTCAGGGCAAGTGGATGGACCATTCCCTTCGGTTGACTCCCTGCCGAGTAGGCCCAGAAGCGCCGCTCGCCGTCCCTGCGCAGGATACCTTCCGCCAGGATCGAGCGGGCAGAGTTGCCGGTGCAGAGGAAGAGGACATTGTAAGTTCGCTCGATCATGTGAGTTCCCTCTCCATAAACGGCTTAATCTGTTCCAGCCCGCATCCTCTTCGGTCATTACGTGGCCGCGCTACAGAGCAGGCGGGTTTTCCTGTTTCGTGCCGAAGGAGCGGGAGGGGGTACCAGGGAACAGCGACACATGGGTGTGCTGGGCTTCCCACTCCTCACCCACAGCCTTTCGCCCAAGCACCACTGTCGCGAGCCGGTCGCCTGCCACGATGGTGCGCAGATCATCAAGCCGACAGCGGAACTGGTCGATCCGGCCCCAGACGTTCCGCCACTGTTCTTTCTGGGTCGTGTCACGCCCAACGGTGAATGCAGTGGAAGTGCCAAAGGTGACTACGTCGTCGGCAAAGAGGGGGCGCGAGCCGACGAAGTCCACCGTCTGAATGCAGCGTTGGAGGTGCTGGAACCAGCGGTGGATCAGGACAATGTCCTCGCCTTGCACATCCATGACACTCTCCAGAGGCTGGAGCTTCGCGAGTGGGATGGTGCGCCCGCCCAAGGAGGTGGTCAAGCCACGGGCAGACGCGGTCGATCTCGCGCCGAATTGTCTGGCTGGCATATTACCGTGGGTGTATGCTGGGCTGTAGCCAAGGTGGAGCCAAGCCGTGGCACAACGTGCTCGCCGTCACCGTCGTTTGTCACCGCAGGGTAAGGCCCTCGGCCTGCATTCTCGGGATAGACTGCGGCGCTTGCGGCATCTGCATCCGTTGCCGCGTGAGCAACGAGTGGCGCTTGTTGGTAGAACCCGCCGCACCCGTCTTGCCAGACAGCCATCCAGCATCCCTCCGATTGATCCTGCTCTGCGTAACCAGATGCTCAGTTTGCTTCCGAGCCTGCGCTACTATGCGATGTCCCTCACCCGCGACCCGGTCAGGGCTGACGATCTGGTGCAGGACACGATCCTGCGCGGCTGGAGCCATCTGGCGCAATTCCAGCCCGGTACGAACCTGGGAGCGTGGCTGTTCCAAATCCTGCGCAATCGGTTCTATTCGGAGCACCGCAAGCGCCGGCACGAGGTGGAGGACCCGGAGGAAGGCTACGCCAAGCGGCTGATCATCCTGCCCGCGCAGGAAGCTGGGCTGGAGATGGCTGAACTGCGCTCGGCTCTGACCCGTCTGCCACCCAGGCAACGGGAAGCCCTCCTGATGATCGGGGCTGAGGGCCTGACCTATGAGCAGGTGGCAGCCCTGCAGGGTGTGGCAGCAGGCACGATCAAGAGCCGGGTCAATCGAGCCCGCCTACGCCTTGCCCGGTTGCTGTGCATCGAAGATCGGCACGAGATCGGCCCCGATCAGGTCATGAAAGCAGCCTCGCAAGAACCCTCGGCAATGGCTCCGTAGCTGCCGAGATATTCGCGAGGTTCGCGCTACAATCAACATGAGCGACAGGTCCTATGACTGGACCGGTATTACCAAGCATATTCTGGCACTCCGCCTGAGCATCAAGGCAGCAACGGCCTACGACCTCTCACGGCCATGCACGTGAGCCGGAGGAGCAACTGCTTCAACCGCCGTGAATGTCTCCAGGATGCGGTAAGTATGCTCTGCGCCTGACGGCACTACCCAGGGGTCCCCCGGCTCCAGCCGCACCGTCTGACCCTCGATCTCCAGTTCAGCCCTTCCGCAGATCACACAGCCGACCACCTCGTAGTCATGCTTATGGCTGGGCTTATCTTGGGTTGGTGGCTCGTCCCGCCACAGCCGCATCGAGACCCGCTTGCCCGACGCGAGATGGACTTCGCCCTGGTCACCGGTCGGGAGCAGGCGCTGGTCACCTTGATCACCATCGTATCGGTCATTTCATCCTCCTCTGCATGGGTTCGCGTGATGGCCTTTAGCCCTCAGCATACCCAGAAGCCCTGCCAGTCGGGCACTTACGTGCGGGGCTTGAACGGCAGTAGGCCATTGCTGGCCTCGTCTGCTGCATTGGCTGCCTTCTGATTGGCAGCCTCTTGCGCCATATCAGTAGCCTGCTTGACCCCTTTGAGCTTCTCGGCCCGCGCCTCACAGCGTTTCCGAAGCTCGTCCATTTCCTGCTCCGTGAGATGCTCGATGCCAATGTAAGTGTTCTGCGCCGTGCTGGTTCGGATCAACTCGTCAAGCTTGGTCTGAGTGGCTGCCCCATCCCGGTTTTGGGTGTTCTGGATCAGGAGCACCATCAGGAACGTGACAATGGTAGTGCCGGTGTTGATCACAAGCTGCCACGCATCGGAGAAATGGAAGATCGGTCCCATAACGGCCCACAGGATCACCACCAACACACACAGCGAAAACGTGATTCGGTGACCAGCCGCGTGGGCAACCCGTTCGGCGAAATCAGTGAGCCTCCGGGACAGGGTCATCTGCGCCTCCGTCAGGGAAGACGCTACGAGCGCCTTTGAGGCAGTCCTCGGCACTGCATTGTCCGCCTGCAAACCTGATCCAGTCAAGGGATTGTCACCCAATGAAAAGAGGCCGTCTGCTGATTGCCTGACCGTACCCGCCGGGAATAATACGCTCTCTTGTTGAGCCTCTACCTTCTCTGAGACCTAAGGGCAGCAAGCTGGGCATTTGTCATCAAGTCCTTCGAGCCCTGTTCGGTTTTACCGGTCCATGGCTTGAGTGCAGATCATTGTTTGTCGGGAACTTTGCGGTCACGGCGAAACCCACGACCAACCACTCAGTAGGCTATCTCAGACCATTCATGCGGTTCTACGGCGGCAATCGATGCTGCTCGCCTGGATTGGAGCTAAGCTAGGCGCGTAGGTTCCCTTCTCCCTCGAACGGGGTTTTTGGCCTGGAGTTGGTTTGGTGGAGCGGGGCCACTTTGTATCCGCATTCCACCCTCGCAGAGGAGGAAGCAATGGCCCAGACAGATACTGCGACCCGCACCGATGCTCTTGGCGTGATGACGGGCAAGCCCCTGATTGAGAGTGATCGGGTTGAGGGCAGCCCCGTCTACGATTCCAGGGGCAAATACATTGGCTCCGTCACGCGGCTGATGGTCGAGAAGACGAGTGGCCGCATCGTCTATGCGGCCGTATCCTTCACTGGCTTTCTGGGGCTTAGCGAGGGGCAGCACACGGTTCCCTGGAGTAAGCTCACTTACGATATGGGCTTGGGCGGCTACCGCACGGACATCACGGAAGAGCAGCTACGCAGCGCGCCCACCTTCTACCGTGACGAGGATTATCACTGGTCGGATCGGGAACGCGAGCGCGAACTGCACGACTTCTGGCGAGCCCCTTACTACTGGTCGGTCTGATCCACGCCTGTCGAGCCCGAGAGCACCTCCGCCACCGCCCATCGGGTTGTCTGGCGAGAGCGGACGCGTGTTCCCATTGAGCCTATAGCGAGCGACGGAGATTTGATGGGAACGATTCAAGGCTAACCGGCTGCTTCCAACACCTGCCCTGTCCTTAGAGGGGCAGGTGTTTCAGGAGAAGAACATGCTGTGTAGGGTGATGCTGTCGAACCAGCGCCAGTTTCTGGCGCAGGCAAATCCATGAAGGAAAACATGCTGGCGACGCCTCGTGCATTCGCTCTTCCGGGAACGACTCTGATCGCTGCCCCGGCCTCGGCCCAAGCCGACCAGCCCGCAGGGTCGACCACCGCCCCTCCCGCCGCGTCGCCAACCGGCCCAGCGTCGGAGCCCACGATGGGCAACCGGATGACCGAGGAACAGCCGGGACAGTGGCAGGCGTCAAAGCTGCGCGGTCTGACTGTCTATAAACCAGAACAACGAGAAGATCGGCGACAGCAATGAGTGGAGGGCGGGACGGAAGTACGGCTGGGGCCTTTGGGAAGGCTCAGCAACTAAGATCCAGCCTAAGCGTTAGGTTGTCGACGGTGGCCATCTCGGCTGAGGATCCGTTACCATCGAGCAGCTTGGCCGTTGGCCGGGTTGGCGGCGTTCTTCCCTGTCTGGGAGGATGGAGCCATGGTGCGGATTGTCTCATTAGGTCTCGTATGTATCCTTGCTCTTTCTGCAGGAGCGGAAGGCGCAACATCCCGAAAACGGACCACTCCGGCCCAGGAACGGGCATCGCCCCATCAAGCGACGCAGGAACAGGACGAGTTCCGCTCGTGCGATGTGGCGGTCCGTGAGTTCGTTCAGGGCCGAAAAGAAGCCACCGCACTCCCCGTTAAGGAGGTCAAGGTGGACGAATTGAGGATGACGCTGAACTTCGTCCACTCCTACGGTGAGAGTGGCGACACGCCGCCAAATCTCGCTTTTACGCGAGGTGAATCAATCGAAGAACGCCGTAAAGCCTTGAATGAGGCAAAGGAAAGAGTGCGAACACTCGCAGAAGCGGCAAAAACCGGAAATGTCTGGTACGTCATCGCTTTGCGGAAGGAGAGCCGTCCAGTTGATGAGCGGCGTAACCCAGCAAGTGCCCCGTTGAGCGAAGGTCGTCAACCTTCTGCCGACGCTGTGGTGATGGCCAGCATTGAGGGCCGATGCGTAACGGTCTCTCAATTTGAGGCAATTCCTCTCAACAGCCTGAGTGAGGAGCTGCGACAGGCATTGAGTCAACGGGGGCAGGAGATGTCACCGACTGAAAATCCCCCGCAATTGCCTCCATCATAGGCTTAGACCGATTGTGCAAGGGAGCCAGAGGTGCCGGAGCAGAGATTGCGTTAGGTGTGATTGAAGTTCGCTCCAAGAGCTTGTTCGGCAAGCTCTTGTGCCTAGGTTCCGCGCGCTCCGACGGCTGCCGGACCGGGTCGACGTCCCATGGCTCACCCATCCTTCGGCATAACGCTTACAAATAATCCATGTGAAGGTGGAGCTGCCGGAATTGTCGTACCCGAAGCGCAGTTCAGCATCAGGAGGCTTGTGTGCTTCGCCTCAATCATTTGTTGGTTGCGCTTATAATCTTCTTATCTCCCAGCTTAGCCGTGGCTCACAGCTGGTATCCGCCATCGTGCTGCGGAGATAGGGATTATCAGGAACTGACAGAGGACAAGGGGGAGGTCGTCACGGAAACCACGGCAGGTGGCGTCTGTGGGATGGCTGTGTTGTGGGGAAGGCCGTTACCAGGGTATCGCTCAACAGCAGGTTCCACCTGTGCGAGGTCGGCAAGGCAATCATCTGCTTCTACGCGCCGCCGGGCAGTTCCTGAGCCTCATGCACGGGCGTGGAACGCCGTCCCAACCATGACAAGCCCGCCGTCGGGATGCTGCAGGCCCGGATTTTTAACCCGCCGGGCGAACGATCAAGCAGATCGTCCAACTTCCTATGCCGCGAACCCGTCCTGTGCCGATGGCGACCATGATAACGCCTGGACCAACGGGGCCGTCGGTTGCGCATAAACTATCCTGAAACAATTACTTACTGCAACGAAGCCGCCAGGGTGAATTCCTGTGGCACATGATGATCTCGAAGCGTATAATTGCTCAGTTTCGACAACCAATAGCTTGGATGACTTGTTGTCCACGTCCGTGCGTTGCGTTGGTTTGTTGAGTTCGCGTCCTTCTGAAGATCAACGATCAAGGAGGGAGCCATGATCGTCAAACGTCTCACGACAGCATGTGTCCCGATGTTTCTTGTGGCCCTTGCAACTGGGGCCGCGCTGGGAGAGCCGATCGCGAAGAAGGGCACCACTCCCTATGTCACTCACTTCATCTTCCGACCCGTTGCGAACCTCGATGTTTCCGACCTTGGGACCGCGACTCTTCTGGAGGCCGTGGGAACGACTGAAAATATGAAGGGCGAGAAGATGCTCGACAAAATGTCAGCGCGGTGTACGGCGCTGAACGTTTCATCAGGAGACAAGAAATACATCGATGGCGCCTGCGTCTTGTCCGACAGCGACGGTGACAAGATTTTCTCCACCTTTGATACGCGCGACGTTGACAAGTCGCAGCCCGAGTTCAACTGTGGCACCCACATCATCACGGGCGGCACCGGCAAGTACAAAGGCATTACCGGAAGCGAGCCATTTGCGTGTAATGCTATGCCAGCCTTGGCTGGTGCAGGCGGCTATACGGCGATGGACATCCCGCACAATACGACGTGGGAGATCAAGTGAGCGGCACCGTTGCATAACCTTGGTCATGTAGCGAGGAATGGCTAATCGAGGAGCCGTCCCGTCCTCGATCTTCAAGCGTCGCCGCTTTCCGGTCGCGATCATTTTGCTGTGCGTGCGCTGGTACTGCAAGTACGGGATCAGCTATCGCGATCTCGCGGAAATGATGTTTGAGCGCGGTGTCAGCGTCCATCCAAGCACGATCTTTCGTTGGGTCCAACGCTATGCCCCTGAGATTCAAAAGCGGATGCGCCCATACCAGGGGCATCGGTCAGGCTCATGGCGGGGTGAGCCGACCCGGCGGTAGAATCCCGTCCTCGCTGAAGGTCTCAGCCGGACGATTGCTTCACTATAACCTATCGGCTGGGCCAGTCCTTCGCCCACTTCAGTCGCCACATCATCCACCCGATCTGTCGGGCGGCTTCAGATAGGGTACCGGACTCTCATCGCGATCCGATAGGGCGTATACTGCCCTTCTCAATGTCGTGTGAGGATCGTCTTCGGCCTGTATCTCCATAAGGCTTGGCTTCAACGAGAAGGATGATAGGGGCGCAAGGGAGATGGCGCTATGTCGTGGAAAGGCATGGCCATCGCAGCAATCGGCATCGCGGTCAGCCTGATGCTCTCGAACCTTATCGTGGGGTATCGGGTCGAGTGGCTCTGGTTCTCCTCGCTCGGGTACGGGGAAGTCTTCTGGACGCTCTTCGGCACGCGGCTCGTGCTCTTCCTGACAATCTTCGGGGCAACGGCGCTCCTCGTGTGGGCGAACGGATGGCTGGCATCACGGATGGCTCCCCCAGGGGCAAGCCGGCAACTCATTCACCTTGTGGGTGAGGCAACTCTGTCTTTGACCCCACCTGAATCGCACGACTTCCTGCGAAGGCGTACGACCCTCCTTGTTGTTGGCACTGCGCTTGTCACCGGAACGTTGATGGCCGCGTTCGGGATAACCAACTGGGCTACGCTTCTCCGGTTCGTCTATCAGGTTCCCTACGGCCAAAGTGATCCCGTCTATGGCAGGGACATCGGCTTCTACCTGTTTTCCCTTCCCGCCTACATCGCCCTCAACAACTGGATGTTGCTGACAGCCAGTCTCAGCTTTATCGTCGCAGCAGCCGTGTACTGGTTCGGCGGTCATATCGTCGTAGACGGTCGAAAATGGTCGATCCACACGAGGGCCGTCATTCATGGATCCCTCCTCCTCGGCCTCGTCTTCGCTGTACAGGCTTGGTGCTATGATCTCGATCGCTTCCTCTTGCTCTACCAGGACAACGGAGTCGTCGTTGGAGCCAGCTACACCGATCTTCATGTGCGACTGCCTGTTCTGTGGTTCCTGATCGGGCTCTCGATCGCCGCTGCTGTTGCCTGCTGGGCTAACATCTGGCTGCGCAGCCACACGCTGCCGCTGGCCGCAATCGCTCTCCTGATCGGAGGTTCCTGGATCTTGGACGGGGTCTACCCTGCCCTGTTCGAGTGGATGTACGTCAAACCCAACGAACTCCAGCTGCAGAAGCCCTATATCGAGCAGAACATCGCGCTTACGCGGCTGGCGTACGGGCTGAACAGGATTGTGCCCAAGCCTTTCCCAGCGGATCCCAACTTGACCTTCACAGCCCTTCAGGCCAATCAAGCCACCACCGACAACATCCGCCTGTGGGATTGGCAGCCAGCGATGGACACCTACGCCCAGCTTCAGGAGATCCGGACTTATTATAAGTTTCATGACGTGGATGTGGATCGCTACTGGCTCGACGGCACCTACCGGCAGGTGATGCTGTCAGCCCGGGAGCTCCAAACCGCGCTCCTCCCACCGAATGCACAGACCTGGGTCAACCGGCACCTGCTGTTCACCCACGGTAATGGAGTGGTGATGAGCCCGGTCACCCGCAAGAGCGCAGAGGGGCTGCCCGTGCTCTATCTCCAGGATGTTCCACCCGTCGCGACCGGCGGGCCCCCGGTCCAAGAGCCTCGAATCTATTTCGGAGAATTGAGCGACGGCTATGTGGTCGTGAACGCAAGCACGCCAGAATTCGACTACCCCATGGGGAAAGACAACGTTTACGCATCCTATGCGGGAACGGATGGGATTGCCCTGGGCGGGGCCGCCAGACGTGCCTTGTTCGCTTGGTATTTCGATGACCTGAGCCTGATCTTGACGGACTATATCACCCGCGACAGCCGGATTCTCCTTCGGCGCAACGTCGGAGATCGCATTCTGGAAATTGCACCGTTTCTTCGCCTGGATCGAGATCCCTATCTCGTGATCAGCAGCGGACGTCTCTTCTGGGTTCAGGACGCCTACACGACGAGCGACTATTTCCCTTATTCCTTGGCCTATGCCCCGCCTCTCCCGGACGCGGATCTGAACTACATCCGCAACTCGGTCAAAGTCGTGGTCGATGCCTACAACGGCTCGGTTGATTTTTATGTTGCCGATCCGTCCGACCCGATAGCCAGCACGTATCAGCGGATGTTTCCCGGCCTCTTCAAACCGCTATCAGCCATGCCGCAGGATCTGCAACGGCACATCCGCTATCCTGAAGAGCTTTTCCTGATCCAAGCGCAGGTCTATCGCGCCTACCACATGGACAATCCGGAGGTGTTCTACAATCGGGAGGATCTCTGGCAGTTTCCACAGCAGGCGTCCGAGGGGGCCACGGCATCGATGAATCCCTCCTACATGATCATGCGCCTGCCAGGCGAACCGCAGGCGGAGTACATTCTGATGCTGCCGATGGCGCCGAGCCAGCGCGAGAACATGATTGCTTGGCTGGCGGCCCGTTGCGATCCGCCCCACTACGGCGAGCTGATCGCGTACGAGTTTCCGAAGGACAAGCTGGTCTTCGGGCCGTTCCAGATCGAGGCCCGCCTGAACCAGAACACGGCGATCTCGCAACAGTTGTCCCTGTGGAACCAGATGGGCTCACGTGTCATTCGCGGCAGCCTGCATGTCATCCCGATCGCGAACTCCTTGTTATACGTCTCGCCCCTGTATCTCCGGGCAGAGAAAGGGCGGATTCCCGAGCTCAAGCGAGTCATCGCCGCCTACAACGATCAGGTGGTGATGGAGGAAACCCTCACTGCGGCTCTCGCGGCCCTGTTCAAGCCGCCGGCGGCTTTATCTCCAGGCGAACAGGAGGCAATCGGATCTGCTCTCACCAAGCCGGGGTTCAACGGAGCCCAAAGGGCCCTTGATCACTATCATCGAGCCTTGGAGCGGCTGAGGGCCGGTGACTGGGGCGGCTTTGGAGCCGAACTCCACCAGCTAAAGACGATCCTCGAGGAGGCCAGTCAACCCGCGAACACCCGATAAGCCGCGCCCCCGCTCGGTCGGAAGGATCGTTGCCAGCTTGGAAGTTCAAGATCATCCTGCTCAGGTAAATGCTTTCAACAAGGCGGCCTAGAGCCATCGCTTCCGGCGGAAGCCCCAGTACAGCCATCCGCATGCCACCACGATGAGTGTCAGCACGAGGGCGTAGCCGTAGTGCCAGTGAAGTTCGGGCATGAACTCGAAATTCATGCCGTAGATCCCGGCCACTGCCGTGGGTACCGCCAGAATGGCCGCCCAAGCCGCCAGCTTGCGGGTGATCTCGTTCTGCTGCGCTTGGCCGGTCATCAGGCTCGTCTCGAACGCGAACGACAGCACCTCGCGCAGGGATTCGATCTCCTCCTGCACCCGGCGGATGTGGTCGGAGACATCGCGGAACAGTGGGTACATCGCGGGATCAATGGCCGGCAGCCCGGGCTGCTCCAAGCGACGGCAGACGTCCACCAGCGGGACCGCAGCGAAGCGCAGGCGCAGCAGGTCCCGGCGCAGCTGATAGAGCCGCCCGACCTGTTGCTGCGACGCGGGCGCGACCAGAATGCTGTCCTCGATGTCCTCGACCTCGGCTTGGATGGTCTCGATCACCGGCATGTAGTTGTCGACGATGAAGTCGAGAATGGCGTACAGGATGAAATCCTCGCCGGCCGAGAGCGCCTTCGGCGCTGCCTCACAGCGCTCGCGCACCAGGGTATAGGTCGTCGAGGCACCATGACGGACAGAGATCACGTAGCCCTTGCCTAAGAACAGGTGGGTCTCGCCGAAGGCGATGCGCTCCTCCAGCATCTGGGCCGTGCGGGCGACAATGAACAGGGCTTGGCCGTACTGTTCGAGCTTGGGCCGCTGGTGGGCCTTGAGCGCGTCCTCGATGGCCAGCTCATGCAGGTCGAACTGCGCCTGCACCTTCCGCAGAACCTCGAGGCTCGGCTCGTGCAGGCCGATCCAGACGACGTGCCCCGGCTTGTGCGCCCAGTCGCCCGCCTCCTCAATGGCAATGTCGGCCACGCGCCGACCTCTCGCATAGGCGGCCGAGGCCACCACGCCGGGGATCCTTTCGGGCTGAACCGTCACCAGCTTGAGAGACTTCGCCATGACAATTCAACGCTCAGCGACAGCACATGGTGCCGCCGCCAGAAATCCGACATCCCGCGGGTTCCGCCAAGGTGAAATCCTGGATCAATCCTCATTCAGCCGAGGGGCGTTCTTGTCCTCTCGCGAGCATCGCAACCATGACTATGGGACAACCCTCGGCACGGAAGGTCAGAAACGGATCAACCTCTCACCTTCCGTCCGCCCAACGAACGTCGGCTTCTAACCGCCGAAGCGGACCAGGCGCTTACGTCTCATGAGGGCTAAATCCAGACCTTCGCGTGTTGGGATTTCTAGATAGCTTCTAAACCAATGCACCTGCGAATAAGGCGCAACCTCGCTCTCGTGAGGCTTTTCAGGCGAACCGCTTAGCGCCGATGACACACAGGACAACGATGCCCGTTGCCCCGATCATCGTCCAGGCGATCGGCTCGTGAAGCAGCAGGCCGGCCAGCGCTAGGCCGAAGAAGGGCTGGAGCAATTGCAACTGCCCCACGCCCGCAATGCCCCCAAGCGCGAGGCCGCGATACCAGAAGACAAAGCCGACCAGCATGCTGAAGATCGACACATAGGCGAGCCCGAGCCAGGCCGGACCGCCGATCGCATTCCAGGATCCTGGCATCGTGATCAGCGCGACGGCTACCATCATCGGCAGCGCCAGAAGCAGAGCCCAGGAGATGACCTGCCAGCCGCCTAGCCTCCGGGACAATGCGGCTCCCTCGGCATAGCCGAGGCCGCACAGCACGATGGCAGCCACCATCAGCAGATCGCCCGTAAGCGAACCTACGCCGCTGTTGAAGAGGGCAAAGCCTGCGATCGCTGCGGCGCCGAGGCTTGAGAACAGCCAGAAGACAGGTTGGGGCCGCTCGCCACCGCGCAGAACACCGAAGATGGCGGTCGCGAGCGGCAGGAGGCCGATGAAGACAATGGAATGCGCCGAGGTGATGTGCTGGAGCGCGAGCGCCGTCAGCAGCGGGAACCCAACCACAACGCCAAGCGCGACGACGGCAAGCGACCCAACATCCTTGAGCCCCGGCCTCATCTGCCGGAGGACAAGGAGGAGGGCTGCGCCGAGAAGCGCGGCGATGACCGCGCGGGCCGAGGTCAGAAATAGGGGCGAGAAGTCGCCGACAGCGACCCGCGTGGCCGGTAACGAGCCGCTGAAGATGATGACACCCAGGAGGCCACTGCCCCACCCGTCCGCAGTTCGATCCATGGAACCTCTCTTTCAGAGGAGATCATAGGATTTCGGGACTGGCTCAGACAGGGACAGTGCCGTACGATTTAGCCGAACTGTATGGGTACAGACGGCCTCACAATCGGCGGAGCGCGCATGAAGGACGGAGAGTTGACCCGCACGGGTGAGGTAATGGCGGCAATCCGATCGAAGGTCTCGAGCCGAGCCCTCGTCTCCGGCGACCGGGTGCCTTCGATCCGGAGCTTTGCCGCGAGCATGGGTGTATCACCGTCCACGGTTGTGGAAGCCTATGATCGCCTTGCGGCCGAGGGTCTGATCCGCGCCCGGCGAGGCTCCGGCTTCTACGTCGTAGGCAACAGTTTGCCACCGCTGGCGCTGGCGGAGACAGAACCGCGGCGCGACCGGGCGGTCGATCCGTTCTGGGTTTCGCGGCAGTCGCTCGACGCTGATCCCGCAGTGCTGAAGCCCGGCTGCGGCTGGCTGCCGGCGGACTGGATGCCGAATGCCGCGCTTCGCCGCGCCTTGCGGACACTCGCGCGGTCCAAGGATGCGATTCTCGCCGAATATGGCAGCACGCGTGGCTCGCCGCTCCTCCGCCGGTTGCTGCTCCGCCGGTTTGTTGAAGAAGGCCTTGAGGCTTCACCCAACCAGATCATGCTCACCGGTTCAGGGACGCAGGCGGTTGACCTGATCTGCCGTTTCCTGCTGAGGCCCGGCGACACGGTGGTGGTGGACGACCCGTGCTACTTCAACTTTCAGGCGCTGCTGCGGGCGCATCAGGTCAGGATCGTCGGTGTGCCCTACACGCCCTCCGGGCCCGATATCGCGGCCTTCGAGGCAATCCTGACCGCAGAGAGACCCCGCCTCTACATCACCAACTCCGCGCTCCATAACCCCACCGGCGCTACGCTCTCGCCGCAGACCGCCCACAGGCTCTTGAACGCAGCCTCGGCTCATGACCTGGCGGTTGTCGAGGACGACATCTTTGCCGATTTCGAGCCGGAGCCCTCGGCACGCCTTGCCGTGCTCGATGGACTTAACCGCGTCATTCGGATCGGCAGCTTTTCGAAGACGCTGTCCGCCTCGATCCGCTGCGGCTATATCGCCGCACGGGCGGACTGGATCGAAGGGTTGGTCGATCTTCAGATTGCCACCTGCTTCGGCGGACCAAGCCCGGTTGCAACCGAGCTGATCGCCAGCGTTCTTGCGGAGGGCGGCTATCGCAAGCACATGGAGGAATTGCGCCAGCACCTTACGCGGGCCAGACACGAAACGGCAATCCGGCTGGAGCCCCTTGGCATCCAGCCCTGGCTTATGCCGCGCGGCGGATTTTATCTCTGGTGCCGCTTGCCGGAGGACCAGGATTCCGCAGCGCTCGCCCGCTTGGCCATGGAGGAGAACGTGGTGCTGGCCCCGGGCAACGTGTTCAGCGTCTCGCAAACGGCCAGTGGGTTCCTCCGCTTCAACGTTGCTCAGGCGGACCACCCGCGTATCATCGCTGTCCTCCAACGGATAATGAATCCCCATCGCGCCAGGTGAAACCTGCGTGGTCGCTCGGCGAACAGCCATCCTGAGTGGGTGCCTTGCCTGTCCGAAGGTCGGCTCGAGTCAATTTGTGAAGTTTAGGCATGCCCGCTCAAGGTCCGTTCACCGCAGGAGACTAGGGTCTGTTATGCAACCAGTCGAGCGCTGCAGCGAGGTGGAGTGTTCCGAGATAGCTTGCGCCTGTTTTGTCGGAGCGGGTGGCCACAGCCCTCCACTCCTTGAGCCGCGCTCATAGGTTCTCCACGCGATGGCGCCGGCGATCAGCCGCTTTGTCATGCGTCATGGCCGGATGCGTGGGATTGTTCGGCACCACCGGCTCAGCTCCGC
>JBOZRS010000097.1:0-31575 GCA_050789065.1 Microvirga sp. | reverse complement strand
TCTCGAGCGAGAGCAGCGGCTGGCGCGGCGAGCGCAGCACCGAGGTCTTGTACCCCGGCGTCAACGCCGCAGGATGCCACCCACGGTCCCGCTGATAATACGAACCTTCACTCATGTCGTTTCCCTGTGAGGCCGAGCCCCGGCGCGGTTCGAAGCCGCGCCCTACGTCCGAGGCTCGGGATTGGCTTCCATTTCGGCAAAGGTCTTCTTGACGATCTTGAAGGCATGGTTGGCGGCGGGCACGCCCGCATAAACCGCCACATGCAGCAGCGCCTCGCGAATGTCCTCCTTCGTCGCGCCAGTATTGCGCGTCGCGCGCACATGCATGGCGACCTCCTCGTCCTGGCCCAAGGCTGCGAGCAGCGCGAGGGTGACGATGGAGCGCTCGCGCTTCGTGAAGTTCGGACGCGACCAGACCGAGCCCCAGGCGCCTTCGGTGATGAAGGCCTGGAAGTCGGCGTCGAACTCGGTCATCTGGGCGCTCGCCCGGTCCACATGCGCGTCGCCGAGCACCTGGCGACGGACCGCCATGCCGAGCTTGTAGCGTTCGCTTTGACTGGCGTCAGACAAGTCCTGCCTCCCGAAGATGCTGCCCGATGAGCGCGGCCAGAACGGCCGGCTTCTCTACGCACGGAATGTGCCCTGCCCCGTCGATCAGTTCGAAGCGGGCGCCGGGAATGAGATTGGCCGTGTCGCGCACGACATCCGCCGGCGTGGATCCGTCCTGATCCCCCGCGACGCAGAGCGTCGGAACCCTGATCCTGCCCGCATCGGCCGTGAGATCCGCATCGCGGATGGCCGCGCATGTTCCGGCATAGCCATGAGCCGGAGTGCGGGCCAGCATGTTGCTCCACCCGGCGCAATCGTCGGGCCGCGCCTGGCGAAACGCCGGCGTGAACCAGCGCTGCAGGACCGCCTCGACGAGGGGCGCCACACCACCCTGCTCGACGGCAGCGATCCGCTCGGCCCAGGTCTCGGGCGTGCCGATCTTCGCCGCCGTGCAGCAGAGCGTGATCGCCTGCACGCGATGGGTCACGCGCACGGCCATGCGCTGCGCGATCATGCCGCCGACCGACAGGCCGACAAGGGCGGCGCTCCCGATGTGGAGATGATCGAGCAGAGCGGTGAGGTCGTCCGTGTGGTCGTCCATCGAATAGGGTGCGGGCGGCGCATCGGAGAGCCCGTGGCCCCGCTTGTCGTATAGGACGACCCGGAAGCGGTCGAGGAAGGCAGGCACGACCTCCTGCCAGATGCGGAAGTCGCTGCCGAGCGAATTGATGAAGACGAGCACCGGCCCGTCGGACCGCCCGAGCACCTGATGATGGAGAACGACGCCGTTTACGCGTGCGAATGCCATGCCTCAACCTCGATGCAGCGAGTGGGCGAGCCTGCAGAGCCTGCCCTATTTGTTCGCATTGCGAACATTGAAATCGATATCGAACATGAAGTACGCTTCAGGGGCTCGTGTCAAGGCCACCAAGGTGCGGCGGACCATCGGTTTGGAGAGGATGCATGGACAACCGGAAGACCGAGGATCAGGTGAACGGAGACCGGGACTTCGTCGCCAGCCTCGAAAAGGGCCTTCTGGTCATCGAAGCCTTCGATGCCACGCGGCCCCGGCTGACGCTCTCCGACGTGGCCAGGCTGACGGGCATCACGCGCGCCGCGGCCCGCCGCTACCTGCGCACATTGACCCGATTGAATTATGCGGATTTCGACGGCCGCTACTTCAGCCTGAGCCCCCGCATTCTCAGGCTCGGCTATGCCTATCTGTCGTCGACGTCCCTCTCGGCCCACCTGCAGCCCTTCCTCGAACGAATTTCCCAGGAAACGGGGGAATCCAGCTCGGCTGCCATCCTCGACGGCGACGAGATCGTCTACATCGCCCGCGCGGCGACGCGCCGGATCATGTCGATCGGCCTCGGGGTGGGGAGCCGCCTTCCGGCCTATTGCACGTCCCTGGGGCGCGCGATCCTGGCATACCAGCCCGAGGACGCCCTGGAGGCCTATCTCGAGCGTGTTCGCCTGGAGCCGCGAACTTCCAGGACGATCACGAGCAGGACCATGCTGCGCTCGGCGCTCGCGACCGTCCGCGACCAGGGCCATGCCCTCGTGGACGAGGAGCTCGAACTCGGCCTGCGCTCCATTGCGGTGCCGTTGATCCAAAAGGACGGCCGGGTCTCCATTGCCCTCAACGTCAGCGCACAGGCAGCGCGGGTCTCCGCCGCCGAAATGGAAGAACGTTTCCTGCCCGGCCTGAGGGCCGCGAGCGAGGCCCTCCGCTACATGGTCTAGCCCACTCCCCTGGACCGCGGAGCTGCGCCGGGAATCTTGGCCAGATTTGATCAAATTCATGGCCTGGGCGTTAGTGGTTCGGATCAACCCGATGCGGCAAAGGAAAAGCCATGGTTACGCTCGATATCGCCGGCAAGGCGATTGCCGTGACGAACGCGGATGGGGAGCAAGCCCGTGAGCTCTTTCTGAGTGAGAGCTTCAAAGATGACCTCAAGTCGTTTAAGAGCGAGGGCCGCCCCCTCTGGGACGGCTCAGCTGCCTTGACGACCAGACCCGCATCGGAAGACGAAATCGACGCCTTCAACGAGGTCCTGGACGAAGAGGAAGAGGACGAGGTCGAAGACGACGAAGACTATGACGACCTCGACATCGATGTCGTATTTCTGGTGTCGATCGACGAAATAGACGACGGCGCCGCCTCTGGCTGATCATCACGACCGGAACCTGCCAAGGCTCCTTAAGAAAGCTCAGCCTCACGTATGCCCTTTCCGACAACAAATCCGAGCCTCGAACGCGCCCTTGCCGAGCGAGGCTATAACGATCCGACCCCCGTCCAGGCCGCCGTGCTTCAGCCGGAAGCCAGGGACCGGGATCTCCTCGTCTCGGCCCAGACGGGCTCCGGCAAGACGGTGGCCTATGGTCTCGCCATGGCCTCGACCCTCCTGGGAGACGCGGAGCGGTTCGACGCCCCCCGCGAGCCCCTGGCCCTCATCATCGCCCCGACCCGGGAGCTGGCCCTTCAGGTCAACCGGGAACTCATCTGGCTCTATGGCCCGGCCGGAGCGCGGGTGGCCTCCTGCGTCGGCGGCATGGACGTCCGCCGGGAGCAGCGGGCGCTGGCCGACGGCTGCCACATCGTGGTCGGGACGCCCGGCCGCCTGCGCGACCACCTGGAGCGCGGCAACCTCGACCCGTCGCGGATGCGCGCCGTCGTGCTCGACGAAGCCGACGAGATGCTGGACCTCGGCTTCCGGGAGGATCTGGAATTCATCCTCGACGCCACGCCCGAGAGCCGCCGCACCCTCCTGTTCTCCGCAACCCTGCCGAAGAACATCGTCGCCCTGGCGCGGCGCTATCAGCGCGATGCGCACCGCATCGACACCCTGGTCGAGAACGAGCCGCACGGCGACATCGAGTATCGCGCCATCCGGTGCGCCCCGAACGAGGTCGAGCTGGCGGTCGTCAACGTGCTGCGCTTCTACGAGAGCCGCGGCGCCATGGTGTTCTGCCACACCCGCGAGGCGGTGAGGCATCTTCACGCCAGCCTTGGAGAACGCGGCTTTTCGGCGGTCGCCCTTTCGGGCGAGCTCAGCCAGAGCGAGCGCAGCCACGCCCTGCAGGCGCTCCGCGACGGACGCGCCCGCGTCTGCGTGGCGACCGACGTGGCGGCCCGCGGCATCGACCTGCCCGATCTCGGCCTCGTCATCCATGCCGACCTTCCGAACGACCACGAAACCCTTCTGCACCGCAGCGGCCGCACGGGACGCGCCGGGCGCAAGGGCGTCTGCGTCATGCTCGTCCCCTACACCCGGCGGCGGAAGGCCGAACGGCTGATCGATGCGGCAGGCGTCGACGTGACATGGGCCGGCCCACCGTCGGCGGATGAGATCCGGCTGCGCGACCGGGAACGGCTGATGCAGGATCAGGCCTTCTCCGAGGAGATGACGGAAGAGGATCTCACCATAGCCCGCGCCCTTCTGGCCGAGCGTTCCGCCGAAGAAGTGGCAGCCGCCCTGGTGCGCTTCCACCGCTCGCAACTGCCGGCGCCCGAGGAGGTCTTCGATCCCGGCGCCGAGCGCGAGCCGCGGCAGCGCAAGGACAAGCGCGAGCGGCAGGAGGAGCGCACCCGCGGCGAGCGGGGCCGTCGCACCTTCGACGAAGCCTCGCAGGAGGCGCAGGACATGGTGTGGTTCCGCATGAATGTCGGGCGTCGCAACAATGCGGACCCACGCTGGCTCCTGCCGGTCATCTGCCGCCTGGGCCATGTGACGAAGAAGGAGATCGGCTCGATCAAGATCTTCGACAATGAGACGAAATTCCAGATCGCGAAGTCACACGCTCCGAAATTCGCCTCGGCCGCGCGCAAGACCAACGATGAGGATATTCGCATCACGCCCGCCGACTTTGCGCCGGGCGAGCGGAGCGGCGGACCGAAGAAGAGCTTCAAGGAGAAGAAGGCTTTCAAGGACAGGCCATCGTCTCCTCCGCATAAGGGCCCCAAGGGCAAGCCGAAGTCTTCGGACAAACGCAAGCGGCCCTGAGGCTCTGCGCATTCGCACCTCCCCTTGGCGGGCTGGGATCTGGAATACTCCTGTTCGGGAAACCCGTTCGGGAGTATTCTGGATCGCACCGGTCGTCCTACGACAGGAGGTGCGATATGAAACAGCACCACGCTCCCCTCTTCCTGGCATTCGGCTGTCTGGCGGCGACTTGCGCGACGCAGGCCTTCGCCCAGCAGCAACATGGCGCCGGCGCCATGAGTCAGGAGGAGATCGTCAAGAGCGCCATGTCGGCTGCACCGCCGACGATTGCCCAGCATGCCACCATCGTCCAACTGTCGCCCGACGGGGCGGCGCAGGTCATCCGGAAAGGCACCAACAACTTCACCTGCATGCCCGATAATCCGGCCACCCCCGGACCGGACCCGATGTGCATGGATCAGAACGCGCTCGACTGGGGCATGGCGTGGATCCAGCACAAGGCACCGCCTACTGGAAAGGTCGGCTTCATGTACATGCTGGCAGGGGGCACGGACGCGTCCAACACGGACCCGTACGCGCAGAAGCCGGAAGGCAACAACAATTGGGTCGAAACGGGGCCGCACGTCATGGTGGTCGGCGCGAAGGGCATGATGGAGGGTTATCCCCGCAGCGCCAAGCCGGATACGTCGCAACCCTATGTGATGTGGCCCGACACGCCCTACGAGCATCTCATGCTCCCGGTCCAGACCACCGGGACCGGAGTGGCCGCGCAGTAGCATCGGCAATTCCCGTGCCGCCGTGCCGGTGGACCGGTGGCACGGCGGTTCGCATAACGCGTCTTCGTCGGAGCCTACTCCCGAGATGCGCATTGTCGCAGCGCAGCACCGCAACGGCGCAGAGCGGCAACCTGCGGCCTTCGTTCGCGTTTCCCTGTCTCACCGACAGGGAGAGGTCTCGTGCATCAGACGGAGAGGACGGACGGCCGCGTTCGTGAACGAGGGGAGCCGCGCGCCTCCAGGGACAGGACGATGAACCCTTCCTTTGCGCCGGGACGCTCCGGTGAGGCGATGCCGCACCTTGCGAGCGGCATCGCGGCTCGTGGACCTGCGCACAGCGCCGCCGGATCCCGCAGCTGGCTTCTTCCCGCCCTTCTCGGCGGAGCGGCGGCCTTGGGCGCCGCTGCCCTCTACAACAATGAGCGGGCGCGCGATGCGGAGCGGCGGCATCCGCCCATCGGGCGCTTCATGACGGTCGACGGGGTCAGGCTCCACTATCTTGAGCGCGGCCGCGGAGATCCTCTGGTGCTTCTCCACGGAAACGGCACCATGATCCAGGATTTCATGATCAGCGGCATCGTGGATCGGCTGGCGGAGCGCTACCGGGTGATCCTGTTCGACCGGCCGGGCTACGGCTACAGCGAGCGTCCCGGCAGGGTGTGGACGCCGCAGGCGCAGGCGCGATTGTTCTACAAGGCCCTCGCACGGCTCGGCATCGGCCAGGCCATCGTTCTGGGCCATTCGTGGGCGAGCCTGATCGCCGTGTCGCTCGCGCTCGAATTTCCGTATCTCGTGCGCGGTATCGTGCTGGCCTCCGGCTATTACTATCCGACCCTCAGGGCCGACACGTTCCTGTTCTCGCCGCCCGCGATCCCGGTGATCGGCGACGTCATGCGCTACACCATATCGCCGATTGCCGCGCGGCTCATGCTCCCGCGTCTGATCCGGAAGACATTCGAGCCGGCTGCCGTCACCGAGCGCTTCGACCGGTTGATGCCGAAGGACCTGATGCTGCGTCCCTCGCAATTGTACGCAGGCGCGGAAGAGGCCGCCCTGATGCCCCCTGCCGCTGCCGACCTGCAGCACCGGTATCGAGACCTGAAGGTTCCCGTGGTCATCGTCACGGGCGCGGACGACCAGATCGCCGATGCGGGGCGCCAGTCCGAGCGGCTCCATCGCGAGCTGCCGGGAAGCGAGTTCATGCTGCTTCCCGGTCTTGGGCACATGATCCACCATCTGGCTCCCGACGAGGTCGTCGAGGCCATAGACCGCGTGGCGCACCGCTCTTCCGAGCGGACGGCCGGGCAGGTTCAAGCCGGGAGCTTTTCCGCCGCTCCGGCCTCCTGAACGGCCTCAACGGCTGGGAAGAAGGAGCCTTAGGATTTGCCCTCGTCCGCCTTCTTGAGCCCCTTGATGACGGCGCCTGCCAGCGGCACGAGCATCCCGGGCAGAACCGCATCGAGCGGATGGCGGACGAAGCCGACGATGGCCTGCCTCACGCCACGGACCTCGTCGCGCAACTCTGCCAATTGCTGCTGGACGACCTGCGCGTCGGCCTCCAGCGCCTGGAGGGCGGTGTTTCTCACCTCCAGCGCCAGCTCCATCTCGCGTCCCGGTCTGGACCTCTCGGCCACGACCAGCAGGACGATGGCCAGCAGAAGATTGGCGACCCCGACGAGGGCTGCGGCCCATATGGAGCCCCATGCCTGTTCGAGCGCGAAGAAGAACGCGAGGTTGCCCATGAGGTATGCGAAGGCTCCGAGGAGCGCCGCGACTCCCCTCAATCCGGACCGGGTGGCCACCTGACGCAGGCGGATATCGGCGATGATCGATTCGGCGCGCCACAGGACGCGCAGATTGCGAACGATGCTGTCCATCATCCTTAAGCCCTCCTCGTCATCCGCCCGACCGCGACACCCAGCGCGAACGCGGTGAGAACCGACACGAGCGGGTGCTTCCTGACGAAGTCTTCGACGCTGCCTGCATGTTCGGACAGAATCTTCTCCAGGTCGCCCAACTGGCCCTCCAGATCGGCCGCGAACCCGGCCGTCTGGACGGCATCGTCCTGATGCGCCGCAGAGGCCGGCTCCGTCCCGCTCGAACGTTTAGCGCCCGACGACGGCGCCTTGCGGAGTTCCGCCTGCAAGGTGCCGAGCTCCTCATGAAGGCGTGTGGAACTCGCCATGATCACAGCGCCTTCTGGATCCGCCCGAAGGCGTCTTTCAGTTCGGACCCAAGGATCCTCACCGCATCGCTGACGTCCCGCGCGCTTTTGTCGAGTTCCGCCTTGCTTTCAAAAGCGCGCCAGTGCTTCTCGAGGTCGGCCCACTCATCCTGCATGTCTCTTGATCCGAGGTGAATCTTGAGCCTGATCTCGTCACGGGTCCGCTTGAGATCATCATAAAGCTTCGTGAAGTCCGGCATGTCCTGGTCTCTCCTTGGCTCCTGCACGACGGAGCATGATTCCTTGCACGGGGAGCATCGCATGAACCCGGGCAAGCCCTCGAGTTCCGTCTAGGCTGCCACTCCCGGGGGGACATTGATCCTCGTCAAGCAATGCCAAGCTTGGAAGAAGACTGGAATTTATTCAAGGCGCGGTCGCAGCGCAACCTCGGCAGTAATAATATCCACTCTCTGCCCGGAGAGCAGACAGCATCCCGCTTTCAGACTAGTCATAAGTCCAGTAACGCCAAAGATGGAGGCTCACATGACTAAAGACATCGATGTGATCGGCGCCCTCACTAGCTTCTCGGTCGGCACGCTCGACGGTCGCGATGCGATGATGGTGATTGAACTCGCTACGTCACCGAAGAATTCGAGCGCGGCATCCGTCGCCAGATGCCGGTCGCGATGACGCCCGAACATGCCCGCGAACTCGGCGAGGCACTTCTGCTTGCCGCCCAGGCCGCTCAGATGGGCGACGCTCCAAGCTACGCCGTCAACTGACCCGACGACGTCCTGCGTGAAGCAGGCAGAAATTCGGGTTGGCCTACGATCAAAACGATTCCGCAGGGGCAAATGCGCAATTCAAGCGCCTTCCGACAAACGCCTCTCTGGGTAAGATGCCCAGGGCAGCAGCACGATAAACCGCTTCTCCTCTCCTTCACGCATCGCTGAGCCTTGCGCTCGCAAAGATCGCCTCGGATCGTCAATGCATGGTCTGAGCCGCATCCCTCCTCTACGCCGCGCGTTCCGGCCAGCAATAAATGCTGGCCGGCGGCTTCTATTCTTACGAACGAACCGACCGACATTCGGCCTTGCCATGCGCTTATTGTGCATTGCAACATAGCCCCCCATATCAGGCGTTGTCGTGTAGCCGAGTGCTCGTTCTGGAAGGGAAGCCCTATGCCGCGCCTTGGAAAGCTCATCCACCAGATGGCTCAATACCAGAAGCAGTGGGAAGCACTGGCGGACGCCGCGAGCGCATCAGAGCCCTCGCATCGTGAGAGTCACTCCGGATCTCACGGCCGCCTGACGGAGATTCGGGATTTCGGCTCCAATCCGGGCAATCTGCGCATGCTCTCCTATTTGCCGGAAAACGTTGCCTCCTCCCCGGCTCTCGTGGTCGTCCTCCATGGCTGCACCCAGACGGCTTCAGGCTACAACACCGGCACGGGATGGTCGACGCTCGCCGACCGCTACGGCTTCGTCCTCGCGTTCCCGGAACAGCAGGAAGCCAACAATCCGAAGCGCTGCTTCAACTGGTTCCAGCCGGGCGACATCGAGCGCGACCGCGGCGAAGCCGGTTCGATCCGGCAGATGGTCGAGCGGATGGCCCGCGACCACAACGTGGACCGCAGTCGCATCTTCGTGACCGGCCTCTCGGCGGGCGGAGCCATGGCCTCGGCCATGCTCGCGGCCTATCCGGACGTTTTCGCGGGTGGCGCAATCATTGCCGGCCTGCCCTATCGGTGCGCGACCAGCGTTCCGGAAGCCTTCGAGTGCATGTTCCAGGGCCAGACCCGACCGGCGCGTGAATGGGGCGATCTCGTACGCGCCGCCTCGCGCCACACGGGCCCCTGGCCGAAAATCTCCGTGTGGCATGGCAGCGCGGACACGACCGTGAAGCACATGAACGCGGGCGAGATCATCAAGCAATGGACGGATGTGCATGGGCTTCCTTCCTCAGCAAGCCGCCACGAGACGGTGGATGGCTATCCCCGTCGCGTCTGGACCAATCCCGCAGGTGAAGAGGTCGTCGAGGAATACATCATCACCGGCATGGCGCACGGCACGCCGCTAGCGACGGGCGATGGCGAGAACCGTTATGGAGCCGCCGGCCCCTTCCTCCTCGAGGTGGGCATCTCATCTGGCTATCACATCGCCAAATTCTGGGGGCTGACCGAAAAGAGCCTCGGCGCTAAGCCCGCTGCAGCGGATCGCGAATCGACCCGGGAGAATGCAGAGATCGCGCAGGCGCTTCCGGGCCGTCAGCAGACGGTCAAGAGGGCGGCATCCAGACCTGAACCCCGAAAGCCGTCTCCGGTGGCGGACATCGGCTCGGTGATCGCGAAGGCCCTGAAAGCGGCCGGCCTGATGAAGTGAGGCCCCCCGCCCCGAAGAACCGGCTTTTCAGTGAAAAAGATTCGCAGAATCCGTGACTGAAAGCATTGGACGTGAATTCGCATTTACGTCCAATGCTTTTCAGGGCTTTCGTTGCTGGTCCGAGACATCGCCTTCGTTCTGTTTCTCGCCCGTCACGCAATCCATCCTCGCCTGCGCGGGGATGACAAAGGGGCGAGGATCCTGAATGCCAGCGATTTCCCGCATGATCTTCGCCCGGATGATCATGGCGAATTGTTCGGGATCGTGCAGAGGGATCATGAAGGAGCCGACGCCGCCGATGACGCAATCATGGTAGTAGAGATCGAGCCCCTCCATCTCCGGAGTCTTGCCGGCCCTCTCGAACATGATCGGCAGGCCGTTGATCGTGATGCCCGCCGCAAGGGCCTCGTCCCTGGCCTGCGAGACCCTGCGCCCATCGTTGTTGGGACCATCTCCGGAGATGTCGATGACGCGGCGGGCCGGAACGGCGTCGAGATCTGCGAAGAGGCTGCGGCCGAAGTCGATGGCGCCCGAGATGGAGGTCATTCCCGACTGCCGCATCGGCTTTCGCGCGAGGCGCGCGGCGAAGGAATTCGCCCCCTCCGACCCGTCCATGACGGTCCAGGGCACGAGAACCAGTTGATCCTTCACCCCTGACCACTCGACATAGGTGACGGCGATCCGTCCCAGGACGCCGCCTTGGATGGCCTCGTGGACGAGCGCCGACCGGAAGGCATTGACGAAGCCCTCGCGTTGAAGCTGCTGCTCGTCCGGCTCCATCGAAGACGACACATCGACGGCGATGACGAGCGCCAGATCAACCTGGTTTTCGGCTTTTGCGGGAGTGGCAAGGAAACCACAGATCAACAGCAACCACGCTAGAGCACTTTGGAACCGATGAGCCATGATCACCTCCGCCCCCGCCCTCAGCACATTCGATCGATGTCCAGGATCGTCTCTCTCAACGCTTCAAGCTGCACTTTGATACGCTTGACCCATGCAGAAAGCGGCCATGCCCCGGCCCATAGCTGCCTCCGATAGAGCCCTTCGCCTCCCGCGCTGCCTTGGATACTCTACAGTCTAAATCTGCATATGACTTGTGAAGCGAAGATGGCGCAGGTACGTAACGCTACGTTATCCGAGGACAAATGGAGGAATCATCTTGAGGATCGCTCTAACAACCTTCTTCGCCATGGCCCTGGCGTCCCAGGCAGGCGCTCAGCAAGCCGGCACGGACGCGGTCGAAGCTCCGATCATCGGCAACAATGGCAAGCAGATCGGAACGGTCGCGCTGAGAGGCGGCCAGAAGGCGACCGTTGCGCAGATCACCATCAATGCCGGTGGGCTGACGCCCGGCTGGCACGGCATCCACCTGCATGCGGTCGGCGACTGCTCGGATACCGCCCAGTTCCAGGCCTCGAAGGGTCATGTGAATCACAGCAGCCGCAAGCATGGCCTCCTCAATCCGGAGGGGCCGGATGACGGCGATTTGCCGAACATCTTTGCCAATGCGGATGGCTCCGCGAATGCCGAGGTTCACACGGCTACCCTCCTGACCGGCCAGAATGGCCTTAAGGACCAGGACGGCTCCGCCATCGTCATCCACGCCGGTCGGGACGACCATTCCGCGCAGCCCATCGGCGGCGCGGGAGCTCGGGTGGCCTGTGCGGTGATCAAGTAAGTCTTCATCGGCGCTGGCTCGCATCGATGGCGAGCCAGCCGCCTCTTCGGCCCCGGAGCTGCGGCGTCCCTACAAATTGGGCCATGAGTTTCCATTCTAAAATTGTGAAGCTTTCCTCCCTGTTTGAATAGTATTCCGACACAAGTCCTCCCCTACGTCACTCCGATATAACGTTAGGGGAAGGGCTGCCTATGCCAGTTCGCTTTTCAAGCAATGCCTTTGCGGAAACGATTGTCCTCGAGTCAGCGAAGCGTGCCGGAATCCTGCTTCCGTTGCACCTTCAACCGTTATCCGCGCGGTGGATTCTGCCCCTCGTGCTGGCTGCATCGGCATCGCCCCTGAATGTCGCGCAGGCATCCTGCGTCGAGGTCGTTGCAGGCCGGATCGTCTGCTCCGGCAACACGAGCACGCCCTACTGGGCCGCGCCGGGCACCAGAGTCTCTGTCGAGGTGGAGGTCGGGGCCACGATAGACACGGCCGGTGCCGCCGTCCGCGTAAGGGGCGACAGTTCCGTCACCGTCTCCAGCGGTGCGACCGTCACCGTGTCGGGAGCCAATGCCGATGGAGCCTACAACGCCATCTATGCGGGCGGCGACAACAGCAGCCTGACCAACAACGGCGCTGTCGCGACACTGCAGGATCAAGTCGATGGCCTCGAAGTCTCCGGCAACCGCAACACCATCGTCAACACCGGCACATTGCGAACCCAGGGACTGTCTGCCGAGGCCATGCACGCTTTCCAGGGCGGCCACAACATTATTCTCCGCAACAGCGGCACCATCGAAACATCGGGCGCCAACGCGCGCGGAATGATCGCGGAGGGCCTCAACAATACGGTCGTCAATGCGGGCGTCATCGCCACCACCGGAGCCGGCAGCGAAGGGATCCGCGTCGACGGCGGTAACCCGGGAGGTCCCGGTACGCCGGTCGCTGCCACGGAGAATACGACGGTCGTCAATCGCGGCACCATCACCTTGAGCGGATACACGGCCGACGGAATCCGGTTGATCGGCCACAACAGCACGATCACCAACGAGGGCACGCTGACCGCGCTAGGCCTGGAGGGGCGCGGCATCAAGATCGAGGGCACCGGGAACCGGGTGGACAACAGCGGCACCGCGCAGGGCCTCGGCCCCGACGGAGAAGGCATCTACATCATCAGCAATGCCGGCCAGATCAACCTCATCGTGAACGGCGCCTCCGGCAGGATCATCGCCCGCGACGAGGTGGCGCTGCGCGGGCGCGACGGTTCGGAGCATGTGGAGAATGACGGCCTCGTCCGCACGGAAGCAGCCGGGAGAGCGGCCATCGATCTCGGCGCCGGCGACGATTCCCTGCTGATCGGGGCAAGCTCCAGGATCGAAGGCCTCGTTCGCGCCGGCAGCGGCACGGATATCTTCAGTCTCGGCGGATCGACCGATGCGACCTTCGATGCCGCCGAAATCGGCGCAACCGTCCAATACCGTGAATTCGAGCAGTTCGAGAAGGTCGGAACCTCCACCTGGACTCTGCGGAACGACAACGGCGATACGATGCCCTGGGCGGTGCGCGAAGGCGCCCTCCTGGTAACCGGGAACATGGCAGGGTCGGCCATGACCGTCCACGGCAGCGCGACCCTCGGCGGCACCGGAACGCTCGGCAGCATCGATGCGCTCGCCGGCAGCATCCTTTCGCCCGGCCTGATCGTGACGCGCGGTCGCGGCGAGGTCGGCGACATCGCCACCCTCAACGTGAGAGGCGATGTCACCATCGACGCCGTGACGACCTACAGAGTGGATCTCGACAACCGCTTCCGGAGCGACCGCATCGTCGCGGACGGCAAGGCCACGATCCGTGGCGGCACGGTGGAAGTCCATGCCGCGCAGGCGGTCTACCAGCCGGGAAAATGGACGGTTCTGACGGCGCGCCAGGGTGTGACCGGACAGTTCAGCGCCGTCGACGACCTCGTCTTCTTCAAGCCGGTTCTGACGAAGGACGACACCAACGTTTATCTCCAATTGAACCCCAGCAATCCGGGCGGGGGCGGCGGAAGCGGCATGTCGGATCCTCCGCCTCCGCTCCAGCCGGAACTGACGCCCCCGGTGATGATCCTGCACCACGAGAACCTGTTCCGGGGCGCCATTCTCTGCCGCATGCACTGCTCTGCCACGGACGGCGCCGGAGTCGTCCCGTCGCTGGGCGTGATCGAGTCCGCTCCGGCGCCCCGCAGCACGGATTGGGGCCTATGGGGCAAGGCCATCGGATCCTGGGGCCACTCGGATGCGGTAGCTTCGAACCCTGCCATGGATTGGACCACAGGCGGCCTCGTGGTCGGCCTGGACGGAGGCCTCGGCACGCCTTACCGGCTCGGTATCGCGACAGGGTATCTCTCGACCTCGTTCGACATCGATGCGGCCTCCGCCTCAGGCTCCATCGACAGCTTCCACATCGGGGCCTACGGTTCGGCAGCCTTCGGGGCGCTCACCCTGCGCGGCGGCCTCGCCTATGCCCATCACGACATCGACCTGTCCCGCGGCTTCCTGGCGGGGGCATCCCAGGGCGGCCGCTCGGACGGCTCGGCGGATTCGCTCCAGGCGTTCGGGGAGGTCGGCTACACGTTCCGTCTTGCGCAGGGCACGACCCTCGAACCGTTTGCCGGTCTGGCGCATGTGCATGTGAGCAGCCATGACGTGGTGGAGAATGCATCGCCCTTCCATGCCCGTGGCGAGGCTGCGTCCTTCGACACCACCTACTCGACCTTGGGCGCGTGGCTCGTCAGCACGATGCCGACGAGCGCCGGCGCCGTCACCTTCAAGGGGATGCTGGGCTGGCGACACGCCTTCGGGGATGTTCGTCCGCAGGCGGATTTCAGGATCGACGGCATCACCACTCCCTTCCTCGTGGTGGGGGCTCCGATCGACCGCGACAGCCTCGTGGTCGAGGCGGGGCTCAACTGGCAGATGAGCGAGAAGGTGACGGTGGGTCTGATGTATGACGGCGCGATCAGTCAGCGCGCCCAGGAGCACACGCTGCGCGCCAGCCTGAGCGTGCGGTTCTGACACGGGGATCGTGGAGGCGGCGAAGCGTATCCGCTTCGCCGTCAGAGTGCGGTATCGACTCGCATAGCTCCTGCGGCCTCTGCCATGTCTGCGAACATGAACAATTCTTAATCGGGAGGCCAGGACACGTTCATGGCCGTGGCCGATATTCGATTTAATGCCGCACTGCGGCGGACTTGTTCAGGGAGTAGGCACCATGCCAGACCACGTCTCTGCCCGGAGCCGCGCGCATACCAAGCGTACGCTCGCCTCCGTTGCCATCATCGCCATTCTCGCATCGGGTGCCATCGGCACGACGACCGTTGCGTCCTGGACCCCGGCTCTCGCGCAAAGCGCAACGGCGCCTGCGGGGCCCCAAGGTCCCGTCGTTTCCTTCGCGGATCTCGTCGACAAGGTGAAGCCCGCCGTCGTCGCGGTTCGCGTGAAGCTCGAAAACACCGTCTCGCGCGGAAGCTCGTTCTCCTCGCGCGATCTCGATCAGATTCCGCCGCAGCTGCGGGACCTTTTCCGCTTCTTCGACCAGAACGGGGAGCCGCAGTCACGACCCGGCCAGGCCCTAGGTTCGGGCTTCTTCATATCCGCCGACGGCTATGTCGTGACCAACAATCACGTGGTCGAAAATGCCGGAAGCGTTCAGGTCACAACCGATGACGGCCGCACTCTTGCGGCGAAGGTTGTCGGCACCGATCCCAAGACGGATCTGGCGCTGTTGAAGGTGACGGAAGGCGGCAACTTTCCGTTCGTGCATCTCGCCAAGTCAGAGCCGCGCGTCGGGGAATGGGTCGTGGCGATCGGCAATCCGTTTGGCTTGGGCGGAACCGTTACCGCCGGCATCGTGTCCGCGAGGGGGCGCGATATCGGCGCGAGCCAGTACGACGACTTCATCCAGATCGACGCGCCGATCAACAAGGGCAATTCCGGCGGCCCGACCTTCAACCTCAATGGCGAGGTCGTGGGCGTGAACACGGCCATCTACTCGCCCTCAGGAGGCAGCGTCGGTCTCGCGTTCGCGATTCCGTCCGACACGGTTCAGTCGGTCGTCACGCAGCTCGAGAAGGACGGCAAAGTCATCCGGGGCTATCTGGGCGTGCAGATTCAGCCATTGTCGAAGGATCTTGCGGATGCGCTCGGGCTTCCGGCCGACAAGGGCGCTCTCGTGGATCGTGCACAGGACGGGACCCCGGCTGCCGATGCGGGCCTCAAGGCAGGAGACGTCATCACCGCGGTGAACGGCGAAGCCATCGCCAATGCCCGCGAGTTGTCCCGCAGGATCGCCGCGTTCAAGCCCGGCACCACGGTCCAGTTGAGCTATCTGCGCCAAGGCAAGGAGCAGACGGCGACGGTCCGGCTCGGCAGCCTGCCTGACGAGAAGACCGCTCAGGCCGGAACTCACGAGGACAACGGTCCGCAGCTTGGGCTGCGTCTCGCCCCTGCTTCCTCCGTTCCGGGCGCGGGCAGCGAGGGCGTCGCTGTCCTGAACGTCGATCCCTCCAGCACGGCTGCCGCCAAGGGGATCAAGGAGGGCGACGTCATCCTCGAAGTCGGAGGCCAGGCGGTATCGAAGCCGGCAGACGTTCAGGCCGACGTCGAACAGGCCCGGAAGGCGGGAAAGAAAGCGGTCCTCCTCCTGGTCAAGAATCAGGAAGGCACGCGTTTCGTAGCCCTCGGCATGTCGAGCCTGGGCTGAAGCAGCCAGGACGGGATGGGCGACCTCCCACCGTATGGCCCCCATAAACTGCTCCCGGCAAAGCAGAACCTGCCCGACTGGACTCAATCGGGCAGGTCCCATCGCGTCATAGAGCTTGGCAGGTGCCGCTACTTGAGCCGTGTTTCGCGCATGGAGGGACGCTCGTCGAAGCGTGCGTACCATTCCTTCGCAGCGGGGTAGCGGTCCCGCCAGCCGAGATCCTCGAAACGCAGGTCGAGATAGCCCAGGGCGCACCCGTAGGAGATCGTCCCGATATCGACCCGGTCGCCCAATCCGGGAGCATCCTTGTCGATGACCGCAAGCGCGGAGTGGATCTTGCCGATCTGTCCGTCCAGCCATTCCTGCCAGAGCTTTTCGGGCGGACGCACGGCCCGCTCGTAGCGCCCGAGGAGAGCCGCATCCAAGAGCCCGTCGCCGACGGTCTGCTCCACGAGCGCCTTCCACCGCTGCGCCCCTGACGGAAAGATCTGGCCGCCTGCGAGGTCGTTCAGGTACTCGCAGATGACGCGGCTGTCGGCGAGCATGCTCCCGTCGTCCAGCAGAAGGGTCGGCACTTGGCCGAGGGGGTTGTGAGCGATGATGGTCTGGTCCCGGTTGACGGGATGCGCGGCGCTGGGGAGGCGCTCGATTTTGTCGGCGAGACCGAGTTCGTGGGCGACCACGAGGACCTTGCGAACGAAGGGCGAGGTCGGCGAATAGTACAGCTTCATGGCGGCGAATGCTCCTTGGTGAATCAGGCTGCCGTTTGGGCCAGTTCCCGGCCGGCGATGTAACCGAAAGTCAGGGCGGGCCCGAGCGTGATGCCGGCTCCCGGATAGGCTCCTGCCATGATCGAATTCATGTCGTTGCCGCAGGCGAACAGGCCCGGAATCGGATCGCCCTCGCGATCGAGCACACGCGCCTTGGCGTCGACCTTGAGGCCCGCGGCGGTCCCGATATCCCCCGGCCACACCCGCACGGCATAGAACGGAGCGGTCTCGATCGGGCCAAGGCAGGGATTGGGCTTGTGCTCGGGGTCTCCGAGATAGCGGTTATAGGCGGTCGAGCCTTTGCCGAACTCGGGATCATGGCCGGATGCCGCGTAAGAATTCATCCGCTGGACGGTTTCCGAGAGCGCACCGGGATCGATGCCGAGCTTTCCGGCCAGTTCGCGAATGGTGGGTGCTTCGACCAGATACCCGGCCTTGATGAAGGGGCCGAGGCGACGGAGGCCGGGACGGACGAGGCCCAGGCCGTAGCGCCGGATGAAGCGCCGGTCACAGATCAGGATGGCCGGAATCGTCGGCACCGTCTCATGGGAGCGGTGCATCGCCTCGACGAACTCGTGATAGGAGTTCGCCTCGTTGACGAAGCGCCGTCCGGCCGCGTTGACGGCGATGAGCCCCGGCTTCTGGCGGTCGAGAATGAGGTGCGGGAAACGGATCTCGGTCCCGTCGTCCTGCCGGAGCGTCGAGACGGGAGCCCAGAAGGCATTCCCGACATTGTCCTCCTCGATCACGCCGCCCGCATCGAGGGCAAGCCGGATGCCGTCGCCGGTATTGCCGGCAGGCGCCATCGACCTGTGCTTGTCGGAGAACGGGATCATCTGCGTCCGCATCGCGTCGCTCGCGGGAAAGCCGCCCGCCGCCAGCACGACGCCCCGGCGCGCGCCGATGCTGATGCTCCGTCTGTCATGCTCCACGACGATGCCCGTGACGCGACCGTCCGAAACGATCAGCCGCTTGGCCGAGGTTTTCGTGCGCAGGGCAATGTCGGCATCCAGCGCGGATTTCAGGAGGCGGCCGGCCAGGGCATTGCCCATGAGCAGGCGGGTGCCGCGCGGATAGGACATGCGGTCGGAGAAATACCGGAGGAGGATGTCCGTACTGTGCCGGAAGTTCGCCCAGGATTTCTGAATCCCGAGCAGGGAGTCGATATCCTTCCGGTTGACCATCATCCCGTCGAAGGCGAGGAACTCCTTGAAGGGCGGACGCAGGAGCGCGAAGTTCTTGCCGAGCGATCGTCCATCGAAGGGCACGGGATCGATCGTCCGCCCGCCGAGAGAGGCCCCCGGCAGATCGGGCTGGTAGTCCGGCGAATAGGCACGGGCCTGGAAGGCGACGTCGGTCTCCTTCTCCATGAACGACACCATGCGCGGGCCGTTCTCGAGAAAGGCCCGGATGAGATCCTGGCGAAGGCGGTTGCCGAGGATGGCCCGCAGATACGCCATCACCTGATTGTCGTCGTCCTCGGCGCCCACATCGGCGAGATGCGGATTTTGAGGGATCCACACGGCACCGCCCGATACCGCCGTGCTGCCGCCGACATGTTCGGTCTTCTCGACGACGACGACATCCAGGCCAGCCTTGCGGGCCGCAAGGGCAGCCGCCATTCCGCCGGCCCCGGATCCCACGACCACGACATCGTGGATCTCGTCAAACATCTCGGTCTGATCACTCATCGAGCATTCTCTTCTTCAAAGACCCATGCCGCCGCCGAGCGACTTGCCCCCATCCACCAGGATGGTCTGACCGGTGATGAAGTCGGTCCTGGGAGATGCGAGGAACGCCACCGCATTGGCGATATCCTCCGGACGTCCCGCCTTGCCGGTCGGCTGGAGCGCGAGTTGGGCCGCGAGCCGCTCGGGCGTGAGGGCCGCCAGCAGAGGCGTATCGATCAGCCCTGGCGCAACTGCGTTGACGAGAATGCCTCGTCCCGCCAGCTCCATCGCCATGGCCCGGGTCAGGCCCACGACGGCGGCTTTCGATGCCACATAATGCGCGTGATTTCTCGCCCCCAGGAACGCGCGGGAAGCGATGTTGACGATCTTGGCGCCCGCCGCCATCCGGGCCGCCGCAGCCTGCGAGAGGGAAAACAGGGCAACGAGATTGATCTCGTAGGCGCGGCGGAAATCCTCGGGCGTCAGGTCGAAGAAGCCGCGCTCGTCGAAGATTCCCGCGTTGTTCACCAGGGCCGAGAGAGCCGGGAGCCGCCCCAGGAGCGAGCGCACCGCCTCGTGATCGGTCAGGTCGATGCATTCCGGCTGCACCGACAGGCCCTGCACCTCCAGGTCCCGAGCCGCTGCTCCAGCCGCTGCCTCGTCCCGATCCAGGATCACCACATGAAACCCGTCAGTGGCGAGGCGTTGGCTGATGGCGCGCCCGATCCCGCGCGCGCCGCCTGTGACGAGTGCAACGGGCTTCTGACCCGATCCAGTGTCAGTCATGTGTTATCTCCGGAATTCGCAACCGCCGGCCTCATGGCGAAGTCGGCTCCGTGTTTGTGGGTGAGGAATCCCGCCGTGAGGCCGCCATCGACCTCGAGAACGGCGCCGTTCACATAGGCCGCGTCGTCCGAAAGCAGGAAGGCGACAGCGGCGGCGATCTCGCCGGGCTGCGCGAGGCGCCCGAGCGGCGTACGATCGAGCATCACGTCGGCGAGAAAATCCGGGGGAATGCCATCGCGGATCATGGGAGTGTCGACCCCATTCGGCGCAACCGCATTGACCCGCACACCCCGCCTGCCCCACTCGGTGGCGAGGCTCTTGGTCAGTCCGACAAGCCCCCATTTCGATGCGGCGTAATTCGCCCTCCCCGGCTGACCGCCGAGTGCCGTGATCGACGCGACATTCACGATGGCGCCTCGGCCATGGGCCAGCATGGCCCGACCGGCGGCGCGGCAGGTATAGAATACGCCGGTCAGATTGATGTCGATCACGGCGGCCCAGTCGTGATCCTGCATGAGTTCCGCGGGCCTTGCCCGCGCGACGCCCGCGCAGGGCACCGCTCCCCAAAGAGGTCCAAGACGGTCCTCGGCTTCGGCGACGAAGCGGTCCACGTCCTCCGAATTCCTGCAGTCGAGCACGCGCGTCAGGACATCGGCACCATGTCGGCCGAGTTCGCTCCGCAGCCGATCGAGGCCGTCCCGGTCCAGATCGGCGGCCGCGATCGCACCGCCCTCCTCCGCGAGCCGCAGGGCCACGGCGGCTCCGATGCCGCGGGCAGCCCCCGTGACCAGGAATGTTCGTCCCTCGAAGCGCCGCATCGGTCAGTGCCCGAGATAGGTCCGCCGCACGCTGTCGTCGTGCCGCAACTGATCCGATGAACCCTGCAGGGCCATCTCGCCGTTCTCCAGGATATAGGCGTAGGTTGAGCATGAGAGGGCGACGGCGGCGTTCTGCTCGACCAGCAGAATGGTGAGACCATCCTTGTTCAGACGCTCGATGATCCCGAAGATCTGCTGCACGAGCAGCGGCGAGAGGCCGAGGGAAGGTTCGTCGAGCAGAAGAAGGCGGGGACGTGCCATGAGGGCACGGCCGATGAGAAGCATCTGCTGCTCGCCGCCGGAGAGCGTTCCGGCTTTCTGCTGCAGCCGCTCCCTCAGCTTCGGGAAGTAGCCGAGAACCCGCTCGAGATCGGCGCGCACGGCGGCCCCGTCCTTGCGCCTGTAGGCGCCCATGTCGAGGTTCTCGCGCACGCTCATGTCCCTGAAGACTTCGCGACCTTCGGGAACCTGCACGATGCCTCCTTCCACGACCCTGTGGGAGGCCCAGTTTTCGATGGGCTTTCCATCGAACAGGATGCTGCCGGACGTCACGGGAACGAGGCGCGAGACCGTGTTGAGGGTCGTCGTCTTTCCGGCGCCGTTGCTGCCGAGCAGCGCCACCACGCTGCCTTCGGGAACCCGCAGCGACACGTTCGAGAGCGCCTGGATCCGGCCATAGGAGGCGGAAACGCCGGTGAGCTCGAGAAGATCAGGCATGAGCCATCTCCTGACCCAGGTAAGCTTCGATGACGGAAGGATCGTTCCGAACTTCGTCGGGCGTTCCTTCGGCGATTTTCGTTCCGAAATTCAGGACCGTGACGCGGTCCGAGATCGCCATCACGAGCTGCATGACATGCTCGACGAGCAGGATCGTGATGCCTTCGCGGCGGCACAGATCCGTCAGGAGCGCGTCGAGCGCGGCGATTTCCCGGTTGCGCAGGCCGGCGGCGGGTTCGTCCAGCAGCAGCAGCCGCGGACGGATGGCCAGCGCCCGGGCGAGTTCCAGGAGCTTCTGGTGGCCGAAATCCAGGTTCCGGGCGCATGTATCGCGATAGGCCGACAGGCCGGTGCGTTCCAGGAGGTTCTCCACGTGCTCGACGACATCGGCCGGGCGCGAGGACAAGGCATCGCGCCACGTCCTTCCCGCATGGACATGAGCGCCGATCATGACGTTCTCGAACACCGTCAACTCGCCGAACAGTTCGAGATTCTGGAAGGTCCGCGCGACGCCGAGCCGCGCCATGGCGCTGGCGGGCATGTTGGTGACGTCGGCGCCGTCGAGGAGAATCCGGCCGGTCGTCGGCTGGTAGAAGCGCGAGATGCAGTTGAACGTCGTCGACTTTCCGGCGCCGTTCGGCCCGATCAGGGCATGAATGGTGCCGCGTTCCACCGCGATGTCGAACCGGTTGACGGCGGTCAATCCGCCGAACTTGACCGTCAGGTCGCTGACCTGGAGCAGATGATCAGCCACGGGTCAATCTCCCTGCCTGGTCACGGATGAAAGCGAAGAGACCGCGCGGCGCATACATCATGAAGGCGATCAGGATCAGGCCGTAGATGATCTCCTGATAGGAGGGGGTCTGACGCAGGAACTCGGACACGAGCCCGAACACGACCGCACCGCCGACCGCGCCCACGATGGACCCGAGGCCGCCGACCACGATCATGGTCAGCACCAGGATGGTCGTCTGGAATCCCAGGCTGTCGGGATGGATGTAGGTCGAGAACGTCGCGAACATGCTGCCTGCGACGCCCGCATAGAAGGCCGAGAGGCCGAAAGCCGTGATCTTGGTGCGCCGGACCGGAATGCCCATGGCCATCGCGGCGACTTCCGATTCCCGAACCGCCCGGAACGAGCGGCCGAGACGCGAACGCGAGACCACGATTGTCAGCGCCAACATCAGCAGGGCCGCGATCACGACGGCGGGATAGGCCTGCTTGTCGCTGAGAATCTCGAAGCTGCCGAGACGGGCCGGGCTGATGCGCAGACCGTTTGGTCCTCCGGTCACCTGATCCCAGTTCAGGAAAACCCACTGCATGGCCTCGCCGAATGCGAAGGTCGCAAGCGCGAGATAGATATCGCGCATGCGAAGCGCGATGGCTCCGATCACGAGGCCGACCGCGCCGGCGACCAGCCCCGCCAGCAGCATAGAGAGCGGAAAAGGCCAGCCGAAGGCGTTCCCCGCCAGCCCGCTCGTGTAGATGCCGATGCCGTAGAACGCAGCGTGCGCCAGGGCGAACTGCCCCGTCTCCCCGATCACCAGATGGAGGCCGAGGCAGAGCACGACGAACACGAGAAGCACATTGGCGATATAGAGGACGTATCCGGAGACCGCGAAAGGCAGGATGACCAGTGCGACGGCCCCTGCTGCGAGCAGCGCGAGGTGCAGCAGGGGCATCGTGCCGCGGGAGGCCCAGCCGGACAGGTCGGTTCCAGGTCTCGAAAGCATGGCGGCAGTCTTGTCGGACATCAGCTCAGACCTTCTTGATTTGGACGCGCCCGCCGAACAGCCCCTGGGGCCGGATCACGAGCACGAGCATGATGGCAAGGAACGGAGCGAGCACGATCGCGCGGGAGGAGATGAACAGGCCCACGAGATTTTCGATGATGCCGATGAGAAATCCGCCGACCACGGCGCCCGGAAGGCTTGTGAAGCCGCCGACGATCGCAGCCGCGAACCCCAGGGTCACGATGGATCCCATGTCGGCCGTCATCAAGACCTTGGGAGCGATCAGAAGCGCCGCCACGGCCGAGATGGCGCCCGACAGCCCCCAGACGATCATGTGAATCCGCGTCAGATCGACGCCGACGAGCCGCGCGGCCTTCGGATTCATGCCGACGGCCCGCATGGCTCGCCCGATCTTCGTGTATTTGAACATCCAGAAGAAGGCGGCCATCACGATGATCGCGGTCGCCAGGATCACGAGATCCAGCGTCGTCACCGAGGCCTGCCCGATCATGATCGACTCGGGCTCGATGACGGGCGGGAACGAGCGCGGCGTATCGCCGAATCCGGTCTGCCTGACGACGCCCCGAAGGACGTATGAGAAACCCAAAGTCGCAATGACGAGATTGACCGGGCTTCCGTTCGCACGCGCCACCTGGTTGAGGATCAGCCGGCGGAACAGGGCCGCTCCGGCGAATGCCGCAACAATCGTCGCAGGCATGACGATCCAGAGCGGCAGGCTCCGGAAGATCAGCAGGTAAAGCGCGACGTAGCCGGCCGCCATGACCATCTCGCCCTGCGAGAAGTTCGGCACTTCGGATGTCTTGAAGATCACCACGATCGCAAGGGCGAGCAGCGCATAGACGCTGCCGACGACGAGGCCGGACGCGACGGCCTGCTGAAGAAAGAGAAATGCTACGTCGAGCGTCATGCTGCCCTCGTGGCCATGAAAGAAGAAGGAGCCGCGGAAGCCGGAATGCTTCCGCGGCCGATGCGGAGCAGGATCAGCCCTTGTACTTCCAGCGGCTCTGGAAGGAGCCAGGAACGAGGGTCTGCTGGGATCCGTCGAACTTCAGATAGATGGTCGATTCCTGTGCGGCGCGGTCGTTGGGGCCGAACTCGATGGGACCGGCCATGACGCCGGAATCGAACTTCTGGTTCCGCAGAGCTTCGGCCACCTTCTCCCGGGTCGGGTTGGGCCCGGCATCCTTCAGGGCCTTGACCACCGACATGGCCGGGGCAATGCCGTACGGCATGTAGGCCTGCGGGTGATCGGGCTTGGCGGCAAGCTCCGGATAGTTCTCCTTGTACATGTCGTAGACCCACTTGATCTTCGGGCCGCCGGGCACATCCGCGAGAACGTCCTGGACGTAGAAGTTCTTGAGAGCGTCCTTGCTGCCCACGTTCTCCACCAGCTGCGACAGGTTGGCCGTGCCCGTCACCGAGAGCACGATGGGCTTGGTGATGCCGAGTTCGTAGGCCTTCTTGATGATCAGGGCCGCCGGCTTCGCGTAGGTCGTGATGGCGATCATGTCGGGATTCGCCGCCCGCAGCTTGACCAGGGGCGCCGTCACGTCCGTGATGTTCGGATTGATCGACTCGACCGCGAGATCGACGCCGAGCTCCTTGGCGGTGGCCTGCGCCGCCTCGAGGTTCCATGCACCATAGGCGTCGTCATGGTTGATGTAGCCGATCTTCTTGGCCTTCAGGTGCTGCTTGCCGAAGTCCACAACGGAGCCGCCCACGGCATATTGAGAGATCGAGTAGGCGCCGAAGATGTAATCGGTGGGCGGATAGAGCGCGCCGTCGGCGGAAGCGTTCAGCATGACCCACGGGATCTTGCTGCGAACGACATAGTCCTTCGCGGCGACGGCCGGGGCGGAGCACGATCCGCCGTTGAGCATGAATACTTGGTCCTGCTCGACCAGCTTCTTGACCGCGGAGACGAGATCGTTGGCGTTGCAGCGATCGTCTTCGATCACGAGCTCGATCTGCCGGCCGTTGATGCCGCCTTCCTTGTTGATCTTGTTGTAGTACATCTTGGCCGCGTTCACGACATCAAAGCCATAGGCCATGTTGGCGCCCGACAGGGGCGAGAACATGCCGATCTTGATGGTCTTGTCCGTCAGCCCCGGCTCCTGCGCATTGGCCGCTGCGGCATGCATGAGGCTTGCGGCGACAAGCGCCGCCCCCAGCCCAACCTGTTTCGTATGCTTCATGACTTCCTCCCTTGTTGTCAGGCTCTTCGAGCCTATTGCATCCGGTAGCCGCCGTTGACGTCGATGGTGACACCCGTGATGTACGAGGCCGCCGGAGAAACCAGAAAGCGTACGGCGGCCGCTACGTCGTCGGGCGTGCCGAGGCGTCCGAGAGGGATGGCGGACGCGGCCTTTTGATCGTCGGCGGGATCCAGAGAAAGGCGGAGCATCGGCGCGTCGATCAGGCCCGGCGCAACCGAGTTGACCGTCACGCGCTTCGGGGCCAGCTCGCGGGCGAGCGCCTTGGTCAATCCGAGGACCGCGGACTTGCTGGCGATGTATGAGGAGCTGGACCGATAGCCGCCGAGCTGCGCCGCAACGGACGACAATGTGACGACCCGCGCGTCCGCAGGAGCATCGCCGAGCCTACGCGCATATTCACGACAGCACAGGAACGTTCCCCGCGCATTGACGGCCTGGGTGACTTCCCACTCGTCGAGCGAGGTCTCGATCACCTCGTTGCGGGATCCGTCCTGTCGCAACAGGAGAACGCCCGCGCAGGTGACGAGAACGGAAACAGGTCCGAGAGAGCTTTCGATGCGATCATAGAGACGCTCGACCTCGCGCTCATCGGACACGTCGACCGAAAGGCCGACATGACCGGAGCCGGGCAAGTGCGCGGCGAGCGCCTGCGCCGCAGCGAGATCGCGATCGGTGACAACGACGGTGAGACCGTCTTCCGCCAGCGTCCGGCAGACCGCGGCTCCAATGCCTCCGGTTCCGCCGGTCACCAGCGCAATTCTATTCGCCTGTGACGACAATGCTTCCTCCACGGCTGGTCTTTTCGCCACCCTGTGGATACAATCGAGCAAGTTACACACCGGTTTGTCAATCCCGTTTTGTGATATTAAGCTCGATTTTATCCAATCCGGTTCTTGGGCAGCACGAGGGACACGTGACGACCAGCTCCACAGAAGTCATCGGCCTCCTCCGGGAGCGGATCCTCTCCGGAGAGATCCGGCCCGGCGAACGGTTGCAGCAGGTTCCCTTGTCCGAATCGCTCGGCGTGTCGCGCACCCCTCTGCGCGAGGCTCTTGCGACCCTCACCAACGAGGGACTCCTGATCTACGAGCCGAACCGTGGCTATACGGTGCGCTCCTTCTCGCTGGACGACGTGCTCGCCGCCTTCGACGTTCGGGCCCGCCTTGAGGCTCTGGCGTGCGGCCTCGCGGCGAAGCGCGGCATGTCTCCCGAGGCGCTCCGGACGCTGACCGACTGCGTGAACCTCGGAGATCGCATCCTGTCGAAGGGCATACTCGATCCCGACGACCTCGGGCCGTATCGGCAGATGAACGTCACGTTCCACGACACCATCATCCAGGCGGCCGACAATCGCTATGTGACGGACTTCGTCCGGCAGTGTCACAACGTGCCGCTGGCATCCGACAGAATCTTCATCTGGGAGGATTACGAGATCATAAAGCGGTCGCATGACGATCACCGGCGTATTGCCGAAGCGCTGGCGGAGCGCGACGGAGAGCGCGCCGAGTACCTGATGCGCGAACATGTGTATTTCGCCGGCAAGGTTCTGGAGAACTCCCTCGACCGTGGCCTCCAGCAGAAGAAGAGGAAATTCAATCTGGCGATCACCGCCGAGGCCTCATGACATTCTTCTCATAGAAAATCACGAAGGGCTTGTGCGATGGAACAGCGGGAGATGTTGCGCGTCTGACGGCGCGAAGCCGCAGACTCATTTGCGCGCTGTCCGATCTACCCTTGCTGGCGATTTTCTTATCTGCTTACATTGCTCCCGGCGCAGATCCTGTACTTTGTTACAGTTTTACACTCGCGGGGGACTCTTTGATCGGATTCGATCTGGTGATCAGAGGCGGGAGCGTCGCTACGACCGAAGGCGTCTCGCGCATGGACGTCGCGGTTCGGGACGGCCGGATCGTGGCCCTCGGCCAAGAGCTTCCTCCCGCCTCCCGCGAAATCGACGCGACGAACCAACTGGTCCTTCCAGGCGGCGTCGATGCTCATTGCCACATTCAGCAGCTCTCCGGCGGCGGGCTGATGAATGCCGATACATTCGAGAGCGCGACCCGCTCGGCTGCCTTTGGCGGAACGACGACCGTCATCTCCTTCGCCGCGCAGCATCGCGGCGATCAGCTGAGCAAGGTCGTCGAGGAATATTCCGGTCTCGCGGCGGCCGGCGCCATCACGGATTACGCATTCCATCTCTGGATCTCCGATCCCACCCCCGAAACCCTGGATGTCGACCTGCCGCGTCTGATCGAGACCGGGCACCGCTCGATCAAGATCTTCATGACCTATGACCGTGTGCGCCTTCTCGACGAGCAGGTGCTCGACGTGATGATGGTCGCCCGCAAGCACGGCGCCCTGGTCTGCGCCCATGCCGAGAACCACGGCATGATCAAGTGGATGGCCGACCGGCTGATCTCACGCGGCCATGTCGAGCCGAAGTTTCACGGCATCAGCCATCCCCGCGTCTGCGAAATCGAAGCCTTCGAGCGCCTCGTCCGCTTCTCGCAGCTTCTCGATCAGCCGATCATGCTCTTCCATGTCTCCACGGCGGAGGGCGCCGCTCTCATCCGGCGCGCGCGGGGCGAAGGGATCAAGGTCTTTGCCGAGACCTGCCCGCAATACCTTTTCCTCACGGCCCAGGATCTGGATCGCCCCGGCTTGGACGGCGCGAAGTGGATGTGCAGTCCCCCTCCCCGTTCGACGGCGGACCAGGAGGCACTGTGGCGAGCGCTCGAACTTGGCGATCTCCAGATCGTTTCGTCCGACCATGCGCCCTACCGATACGATGCAAGCGGCAAGCTCGCCGCCGGTCCCAATCCAGATTTCAAGCAGATTGCCAACGGATTGCCCGGGCTCGAAACGCGTCTTCCGCTCCTGTTCGACGCCATGGTCAGCCAGGGTCGCTCGAGCCTCGAAAAATTCGTCGAGCTGACCGCCACCGCTCCTGCGAAGATCTACGGTCTCCATCCCCGCAAGGGCGCCATCGCGGTCGGCGCGGATGCGGATATCGCGATCTGGAATCCGGACCGGGACGTGACGCTCACGGATGACGGGCTGCATGACAATGTCGGGTACAATCCCTTCGCCGGCCGCAGGCTGCGCGGCTGGCCGGAGATCGTCCTGCGGCGCGGCGAGGTGATCGTCGCGAACGGCGCGCTTCAAGCCACGCCCGGCTCGGGCCGCCTGCTGTTGCGCGACTGCGTCGCCTCCATGCGTCCGACTGGAAAGCTCAGTCCCGAATTCGATCCCGCCACGAACTTCGGGGCGCAGCTTCTGTGATCCACGAAACCGGCGGCCCGCGACCCTCCTGCCCATACGCATCCTCACGGTGAGCCATGACCCAACCAGTAACCGTCATCCGCAAGGCAGCCTGGGTTATCGCCTGGGATGCAGACGCCTCCCGGCATGTCTATCGCCAGGATGCGGATGTGGCCTTCTCCCCGTCCGGCATCATCCATGTCGGGTCTCGTTATGAGGGACCGGTAGATCAGGAGATTGCGGGCGCATCCGTCATGGTCATGCCCGGCCTCGTGAACATCCATTGCCATTCGGGCGACGAGCCCATCGCCAAGGGTCTGTTCGAGGATGTCGGCACCGCCGTCCTGTGGGGGAACGCGCTCTACGAATACTCGGCCCTCGTCGATTCCGATGCCGACGCCAAGGCCGCCTGCCAGACCGTCATGCTGGGCGACCTGATGCGAAGCGGCGTCACCACGCATCTCGATATCGCGTCGCCCCATGCGAAATGGCTGTCCCTGGCGGCGAAGAGCGGCCTGCGCGCCTATCTCGCGCCGGGCTTCCGCGAAGCGAGCTGGCGCATGGTCGGAAGCCACCGGCTGGATTTCGACTGGAACGTGGCCCAGGGACGGGAGCGCTATGCAGAAGCCCTAGCCTTCGTGAATGAGGCCCGCGCCCATCCCAGCGGCCGCATCGACGGCGTTGTCGCGCCCTCGCAGATCGAGACATGTTCGGAGGAACTGCTTCAGGACGCCGTCGCGGAAGCGCGCAGGCGTGGAATGCGGATCACCATCCACGCTGCGCAAACCATGGCCGAGCACGAGGAACTGCTGCGCCGGACCGGCGAGACGGCTCCCGCGATGCTGGAGCGCCTGGGGATCCTGGGCCCCGATCTGATCCTTGGGCATTGCATCTTTCTCGATCATCATTCCTGGACCCGCCAGCGCAGCCGCGACGACCTCGGGCGGCTCGCCCGAAGCGGCACGTCGGTTGCCCATTGTCCGGTCACCTTCGCGCGCAGCGGCATGATTCTGGAGAGCCTCGGCGCCTATCGTCGCGCGGGCGTCAATGTCGGCATCGGCACCGACAGCTATCCCTTCAACATGCTGGAAGAGATGCGCGAGGCCTTGATCTGCTCGCGGATCGCGGGACGCAGCGTCTTCGACCTCGATACGGAGGGTGTCTTCTCGGCAGCGACCATTGGCGGCGCCACGGCTCTCGGCCGCAGCGACATCGGCCGGCTGGCGCCAGGCGCGAAGGCGGATCTGGTGCTCGTCGACCTGACCCAACCCGCCATGCAGCCGGTTCACGATCCCCTGCGCAATCTCCTCCACTGCGCCGCGGAGCGTGCCGTGCGCGACGTCTATGTGGACGGGCAAGCCGTCGTCAGGGACCGGCGTGTCGTCAATCTGGATTACGACGGCGCGGTTCGCGAGCTGCAGGATGCCCAGAGACGCGCCTGCCGAGAGGCTGAGAGGAACGATCCGCAGAGCCGCCCCATCGCCGCGCTGGCGCCCTATTCCCTGCCTCTGGCCGGGAGAGCGTGAAAGGTCATGAAATCTCCGGTCTATGTCATCAATCCCAATTCGTCCGAGACGGTCACGGCCGGAATCGATGCGGCCCCTTTGGGGAGCAGTAACGGACCGGACATCGTCCGCCTGTCCCTATCGCATCACGCTGTCCCAAGGCCCCGACGGACGCGACTGAGACAACGCACTCCTGTTTCAATGACAATATCCAGAGGTTGGTGGAGCCTGAGATGACCGACGTGAATGCCAAGACGACGCTCTTCCGGAATTGCGACTGGGTGGTCGCATGGGATGAGGACGCCCGATCCCATGTCTACCTGCGCCATGCGGATTTCGTGATCCGGGGCCGCGACATCATCCACGTCGGCGAGGGTTACGCCGGCTCTGCGGACATCGAGGTCGATGCGCGGCGGATGATGATCATGCCGGGATTCGTCGACGTCCACAGCCATCCGGGCCACGAGCCCGGCTGGAAAGGCATGCTGGAGGAGCTCGGCAGCCCGCGGCTCGGCCAGAGTTCGCTTTACGAGTTCATGCCGGTCTTCCAGATCGGGCCCGAATACACCAAGCCCGCGTTGCGCGTCGCCACATCGGAACTCCTGAAGAGCGGCGTCACGACCATCTGCGATCTCGGCAGGCCCCGCGAGACTTGGGCCGACGAATATGCCGAGACCGGAATCCGCGCGGTTCTCTGGGGCATGTTTCGGTCGGGGCCATGGAAGACCCGCAACGGCCACTCGGTGGAATACGATCTCGATCCGGCGACCGGCGACCGGTTGCTGCGCGAGACGATCGAGATCGCTGACGCGGCCTCGAAGCACCCGAGCGGGCGCATCACGGGATTTATCGCTCCCGCTCAGATCGACACCTGTACGGAAGGACAGATCCGCGATGCGCTCGATGCCGCCCGCGAGCGCAATCAGCCGATCCAGATTCATGCGGCGCAGAGCATCGTCGAGTTCCAGGAGATCATGCGCCGCTACGGCTGCACGCCGATCGAATGGCTGGACAGGATCGGCGCGCTGGGTCCCGACACCATCATCGGCCACTGCATCTTCCTGAACGACCATCCGTGGCTGCACTGGCCGCACGCCAACGATTTCGAGCGCCTTCGGGACAGCGGCGCCCAGGTGGCCCACTGTCCGGTGGTGTTCGCCCGCCGCGGAATCGCGCTGAATACCCTGAGCCGCTACATGAAGGCTGGCATCCGGTGCGGCATCGGCACGGACAGCTTCCCGCACAACATGCTCGATGAGCTGCGCATGGCCTGCTACGCGGGCCGCATCGTTGCGGGAAGCTTCACCGCCGCGACCACGAAGGACGCGTTCATGGCGGCCACGGCCATCGGGGCCGACATGATCCGCCGGCCCGATCTCGGCCGCCTCGCTCCCGGCTGCAAGGCGGACTTCTCCGTCGTCGACATGAACAATCCTTACATGCAGCCCGATTACGAGCCGATCCGGAGCCTCGTCTATTCGGCCAATGATCGGGCCATCAAGGATGTCTATGTCGATGGGCGCCAGGTCGTGCGGGACGGCGAGGTGCTGGGCTTCGACATCGGCGACGATCTCGAGATGCTGCGCAGGGGACAGGCCGAGGCGATTGCGGCGGCACCGCAGCGCGACTGGGCTGGCCGCAGCCTGGACGAGCTGAGCCCGCGCGTTTTCCCGATCCGCGGATGAGAGGCACAGGAGGGATTCGATGACGGCTGCACATCAAGGCCTCAGGAATGAAGCCGCTGCGATCGCGCTTCAGGGCGTTCACAAGTGGTATGGGGAGTTTCACGTTTTGCGGGACATCAACCTGAACGTGCGGCGGGGCGAGCGGATCGTGATCTGCGGGCCGTCGGGCT
>JBOZRS010000096.1:0-16341 GCA_050789065.1 Microvirga sp. | reverse complement strand
GGGACAACGGTGTGGTCATGGCGAGCCTCTGTGCTCACGCCCCTGGCCATCATCGAGTCAGATCTTCCGATTCCGTTCAACCCCAAACCGCTCTAGCGGCTTTCATGCCGTGCGGCGGCTCCGGAGAATCTTGTCCAGACTCCATGCGCCTCCGCCGGCTGCCGCGATGAACAGGAAGACGAAGCAGTACAGGATGGCCGCATCGCCCCCGTTCAGGACCGGAAAGAAGCTCTTCGGAGCGTGGGCGATCCAGTAGGCCACGGCCATCAGCCCTGAGAGCAGGAAGGCGACCGGACGAACGAACAGCCCGGGCACCAGGAGAGCGCCGCCGAAGAGTTCGAACACGCCCGCAATCCACGGAAGACTGAAGGCTGCCGGCCCGGGGTTCCCAGAGATCGGAAAACCGAGCAGCTTCTGCGTGCCATGAGCCATGAAGATGAGAGCCGCGACGATGCGCAGAATGCTGAGGAGGCGCGGTGCCCAGACGGTCTCGAGGTGAGCAGTGTTCATCGGTGTGTCTCCAACTGGGGAGCAATCCGTTCGATCGGATGCAAGGGATGACGAACCCGTTAGAGAAACAGATGCCGTCTTTCCAGTTTGGCGTCCCGGCCTTTCAGTAACGACTTGGTTACCACGTTCGCAACAGGGTTTGATCTTCCGGGAGTGTCTGGCGTTTCTCCCATGCCAACAGACACGGAGGCTGCCATGACGATCCTCGATCCCAGAACCGGCGAACTCGTCACCATCGACCTTTCACCGAGACCGCGCGGCTGAGCGAGAGCCGCACATTCTTCCCGCAATCGGCGAGCCAGGCATGCAGGCTCGCAGTCGCACTCCACGAATGACAACCTTCGTCGTCCGACGAGGACATGTTCAGCAATCTCGATTTCATGCCTGCGCCGCCGCTTGCCGATCATGAGACAATCGTCGGCTCACCACTCTCGAGAGACCCTCTTTTCCTAAAATGGGTCATTCCGGCTCGAGCTGCGCTCACGCTTCGCCGAGGCCTGGAACCCTTGCTCCGCAAAGGCATTGCCATACCAGGACGGGCTAAACCGAGCCTCAAATCCAGGGGGTGTTCCCCATATCGCACCTCCTGGATTTGAGGCTCGACCGTCGTGGAAGACATCACAGCCGGGAGAGTTCAATGCCTCTGACAGGACGTTTCAATCTCCGCAAAACCTTCACGGGCCGCATCGTCCTGCAGGTTGAGGAGGAGGTAACGGGATTCTGGAGCCGCCTGACGGGCAAGAACAAGCTGCATCGGCGCTGGCGGGATGCGAACGTCCTGGATCTGGCCGCTCCGGAGCTCCGGTCCCTCGTCGATCTGCGCTTCCGCCCTCGGTACATGCCCAACACCCAGGAGCAGGCCCAGGACTGGCCGAAGGCGTCGCGGCCACTCGAAGCCACCCCGGCACCGACGGTTCATTATGAGCCCTACCCGGAGGATGGGCGCTTCTCGACCCATTGAGCACGGAGAAGGGCCTCAGGAATCTCCGTCCCGCCGAGGCGCGGAGCGGTCAGGCCCGCTCGCTCGCGTTGAATGTGGGCGTCAGCACCTTGTGCAGCATGTCGCACAGGTTCTGATAGGAAAAAGGTTTGAACAATGTCGGGCTTCCCTGGAACCGCAGGGGAAGCACCTGGGCGTCGTATCCGGTCGAGAAGATGAACGGGATGCCGCGATAGCGCAGCACATCCGCAACCGGAAAGACTACGAGCCCATCGACATTGATGTCCAGGATACCGACATCGATGTCGGCCTGGAGGGCCAAGGTGAGCGCATGGTCGAGCCTTGCGGCAGGCCCGACGATCTCGCCCCCCATGTCGAGCACGATGTCCTCGATGATCATCGAGACCATAGCCTGATCTTCGACGATGAGGATGCGGTGCTTGCGCTCCTGGCCCATACCCCCTCCTAGGTTCAAGCCGTATTGCCAGGACAGCCGAACGCAGCGTTCCGAGGTCTTAATACGAGCCTCGTCGCGATTCACTCTTGTTACGAAGCAGAGTAAGCCAGGCTGGGCTGTTTCGCTAGTCCAAAAAGGCCTCACGCGAAACCCGGCAAGCTGTTGATTCGATTAACGATAGCTCCGATCTGGCGGAAGCTTGGCCTTGCCGGCGGGATTTTTAGCAATACGATCCTTTTAGCGGAAATTCCTCTTGGGAAGGCTTGCGATGAGTATTGATGTGAAAAGTGGAAGATTTCTTCTGAGCAGATTGCCTGCCATCCTGGCTTTGTCCTTGGGGCTTCCGCTTTTGTCGGAGGCCGCCTCAGCGCAGACGGTCGCCCTCGCGCCTCAGGCGTCACAGGCCGCGGCGCCGCGCCAGGAGGCGACTCCGATGCGGATCGTCGTCGTCGAGTGGCGCATCAAGAAAGGGCGTGAGAAGGAGTTTCTGGACTACTGGTCCACGAAGTCCACCATTCCGGACCGATCAGGCCTCATCAGCGAGTTCCTCAGCCGGGTCGAGAGCCGGCAGGATTTTCCCTGGATGGTCTGGGACCTGAACCCGCGCTGGACGACCTACGTGAACGTGGGCTACTGGCGCGAAGGATCCGACTTCCAGCAGCAGATCGGCCGCTTCATCGACAATTCGAAGCCGCCTCTGGCCTTTGAGGCAGCACGCCGCCGTCGCTTGTTCCTCGCCCCGGAGCGCTGGCGCATCGGCGGTTCGGCCTTGCCAGCCGGCGACCACCCCGACGTCCGCTGAAGGCTCGTCCTGCGCCGAAGACACTCGGGACGCCTCGACGCGGATCGGCAGGACCTGCGGGGCAGGGGGGCGAAGCGCCGGTTCCCGATGGTGCAAGAGCGTCGCTTAAAGCTGCGAAAAACGCTCTAGGCAGCGGCGTTCGGCAGGACGCATCCGCAGCAATCGGCCTTATGGGATTCCGGAATACGGACGCAGTTTCGTCCCGCCGCCTTGGCTTCGTAGAGAGCAGTATCGGCAGCCTCCAGAAGGGCTGTCCTGGCTCCGTCAGGAGATGGAGCCGCTGTCGCGACCCCGATGCTCACGGTCACGAGGCCGTAGGGGCTTCGCTCATGCGCAATGTTCATGGCGATGATGCCTTGGCGGATCTTCTCGGCAATGACCTGCGCGCCGGCCTGATCGGTCTCAGGAAGTACGACGGCGAATTCCTCGCCGCCATGGCGAGCGGCGACGTCACGCGGACGGCGGACGCTCACATCGAGCATGCCGGCGACCGCACGGAGCACTTCATCGCCTCTCCCGTGGCCGTACTGGTCATTGAAGTCCTTGAAGAAGTCCGCATCGACATAGAGCAGAGAGAGCGACGAACCCGCACGGACGGCCTGCCGCCATTCGCGCTCGAACGTCTCGCGGAAAGCGCGCCGGTTCGGCAGACCCGTCAGATCATCGGTTCTGGCGATTCGCCTGAGTTTGGTCTCGGCCTGCGTCCGGCGCCGCAACTCGCGCTGGAAGAGAACGGTCAGGCCCATCACGGCAGAGCAGAGCACGCCGGTCACCAGGCTCATCACGAGAGCCTTCCGCCTCCACGCTGCGAAGATTTCATCGACCGAAAGTGCGACGGTCAGGACGAGAGCGTGCCTGTCCAGCCGTTCGAACGACAGAATGCGGCGAACGCCATCGATAGGCGACATCGATTCGAAGGTTCCGGATTTTTCCGTGAAGAGACGCTGGACATGGGGCGAACTGCCGAAGTCCTTGTCGATCTGGCTCGCATCGAACGGATGCCGCGCCAGCAACACGCCATCGCTGCGGAAGAGATTGACCGATCCCTCCTGCCCGAGGCTCAGGTTGTTGAACAGCTGGTCGATGTTGAAGAGAGGGATGGTCCCCATCACGACGCCCGCGAAGCTCCCGTCCGAATGGGAGAGGCGCCGGCTGATGCTGATGCTGAGATCATTGTTGATGAGCGCGCAGTTGAAAGGGCGGCTCACGTAAAGACCGATATGGCTGTTATCCTTGTGAACCTTGAAGTACTCGCGATCCGCGCCGTTGAGAGACCGCGATGCGATGGTGGGCCCTGCATCGGCAAAGAGGCTTCCGTCTTCGTTGAAGATCAGGAGCGAGCCCATGATCGATGCGGAAACCGCTCGGTCGAACAGCATCCGATACTGAAGTTCCGGCGGAAGCTTGTGAAACTCGATGTTGCGCATTCCCTCAATCGCGCCTTTGAGGGAAAGATCCAGCATCTCGAGATCGCTGGTAAGATCGCGTGCGATCGCGGTCACCAGGTTCCGGGAGGACTTTTCAGCCTCCTGCCACGTGTCGACCCGGTCCATCCATAACGTGTGGCCCGAAACCGCAAGGATACTCAGCGCAATCACGCCCGCGATCAGGTTGAGATAGACTTCTGAGAACCGGCGTTTCATTCGGGAGCGCCACAAATACGCAATTGAAATTATCCCTATAAGGAAGCCGAACAGAGCTAGACAATAGGATGAGACGTCGCTGCCCTGGCAGAACTATGTATCGATACTCTCCATCTAGGTAAGGTCGGGCGTGCATGAAGAAGGCACCCTTCTGAACCCTAGAGGATCGGGGCCTAAAGTGGAGTCTTCTTTTGGGCCAGTCCGATGCTCTCCGTCTCGACAAGCGCATTGTCCGCAGCGGCCCATAGGCTCGCGCGAGGTGAGGGATGAAAAAGAGATTCGCCCTTCTGCCCGCCCGGGAGCAGATCGCATCACACGTCGGCTCCGGGGCGCCCATGCCGAGAGTTGCTCAGAGAACGCTTCGAAATTTTGAAGGGGCGGGAGAAGAATGGTCGGAGTGGCAGGATTTGAACCTGCGACCCCCACGTCCCGAACGTGGTGCGCTACCAGACTGCGCTACACTCCGACACCGAGAAATCCTCGGGAGGCCGGTCTTATAGCGGCGGGGGGGGGACGCCGCAAGGGGAGAAATTCGAGTTTCTTTGAGAATTTCCTCTGCGGCCGTTTTTGGCGAAGGAGGCGCTGTTTGCTGTCGGCAAATGGACCGCGCCAAAGGCAAGAGAGTCTTCCTCGCCCCTGCAGCTGACGTCAGGGTGCAAAACGGAGTTGCCAGCACAGCCCGTGCCGATTATGTACACGCCACCATTGGGGCGTCGCCAAGCGGTAAGGCAGCGGTTTTTGGTACCGCCATTCCCAGGTTCGAATCCTGGCGCCCCAGCCATCCCTCCTAAGTCTCTGAAATCGCCCCAAAACCCGCCAGCTGGGGAGATTTGTGCCCCAGTGGTGCACACGCCTGCGGCACAGGTCTGGGACACGGAGGAGTGCACGTGCCGGTGGTGTCGAATCTCGAGCGGCGAGGCGCTGTTTACTATTGGCGGCGTAGGGTGCCCCCGAACCTGGCCCGTTCCACGGGCCTGACTCACCTCAAGATCAGCCTGCGCACCCGCGAGCCCCGGCACGCCCGCTTCCTCGCGGCGCAGATGGACGCCGCCGCAGAAGACCTGTTCATGTCAGTCGATCCCCATGTCATCACGAAGGAGCAGTTGACCGCGCTGTTCCGGAAAGCCTTCGAGAGCCATGCGCGCAAGCTCGCGCTCCTGGCCGATTTCGGGCGCCAGGATCCCGCCATCGACCCAGGCCTCGAGGCTGCAGACGAACAGGCGATGGGATGGGCCTATCGCATCCTCGCTCGCAAGGGATTAGGCGCGCGGATCGGCGCCGACGAGACCGCACTGATGCGAAGCGCCGGGTTGACGGAACACGCGCTCGAATCCGTCGCGACGGCGCTCGCCGGCCTGCAGCGGGACGGCCGCGCGCGCCCGGCGCCGCTGAAGATCCGGGACCTGATCGCATCCGTGGGCGCGGAGCCGAGCAGCGCGAACATGGCCCGGGCCGAGCCGGTCTACCTGCGCGCCCTCGGCGAGGCTCTTCTGCGCACCGCCGACCGTTACGGGAGCGACCCGCTGCCCTTCGACGACCTCGTGGCCGAGATCACCGCCCCGGCCGTTCCACCTCGGACCCAAGTATCCCCCGCCGTCTCCGGCGAGCCGACGCCCGCGGCAACGGCTTCTGCGATCACCGAAGCCCCTCCGGCCGCGACCGGAGGCGGGCCGGCCGCGTCCGCTCCAACGGGCTCTTCAACACCGCTCGCCGCCCCGGTGATCGACGACTCCGTTGCGACCATCGGCGCCCGGCTGGTGCAAGACAATCGCCAGGACAGGGTCTGGGATGAGAAATCCTGTCGCCAGGCCGAGATGATCTTCGATCTGTTCGATCGCTTTATGCGCGAAGAGTGCCACATCACCGGCCTCTCGCAATTGAGGCAGCCACACCTCAACGCGTTCGATGGCTTCCTGCGGGTCCTGTTCAAGGCCTACGGCAAGAGCCCCCTGGACCGGAAACGCTCCATCCGGGACCTGCGCCGGATCAGCGAGAAGAAGGATGTCGCCGAGCAGGGATTGGCAGGAGGCACCCGCAACCGGCATTTTACCTTCCTGGGACAGCTGCTGCGGCGCGCGCGCTCCGCCGGTGTCGCCATCGACCGCGATCTCACCTTCACGGAATACCGGGCCAAGAAGGCAAAGCGCGGTCGTAACGAGCGGGCGGTTCCGGCCAGGGCCGCGATCGACAAACTGTTCGAAGCGCCCGTCTTTGTCGGCTGCGCCGGCTGGGACGGAAAGCGGATGCACGAGCCGGGCGATCTCGTGTACCACCGGGCCGCGTATTTTGGACCGATGCTGGCGATCTATCAGGGCATGCGGCGCGAGGAATTCTGCGGATTGGCGGTGGATGATGTGGTCACCGACAACGGCGGCCATCCCTATCTCCATGTGACTTTCAACGCGTTCCGGCGCCTCAAGAACGACCAGTCGGTCCGCAATCTCGCCCTTCACCCGGAGCTGATCCGGTTGGGCTTCCTGCACTACGTGGCCGCGATCAGGGCGCTGGGTTACGAGCGGCTGTTCCCGGATCTCGTCTCGCCCTCGTCCAGGAGTCTCCTGGGGGACCGGTTGTACGATGAATTGACACCGGCCTTCCGGACGGCGGGGCTGACCACGCATCAGGCGCGGCATTTCTTCGGCAACGAGTTGAAACAGAAGGGTGTCGCAGCGGAGTTTCGCGCCGACCTTCTCGGCCACGGCGGGGAGACGGAGACGACGGAGCGCTATTGCGATCCCCTCTCAATCGAGAATCAGGTGCCGGACCTGATGAAGCTCCCGGTCTCGACAGCGCACCTGGTCGCGCGCCCGATCCAGCTCCTCCCCTGGATCGAGCGCCGTGAGGTGGCTCCCTGGTCCCGGGCACGCCGACGGTCCCCGGGTTAGCAGATCCCGCTCGATGCCGCCTGGATCCTCATCCTGACCTGCGGCCTGAACTGACTGCGTTAAGGGAAGGATCCCAAGGTCTGAGATGGCATGGAGGATTACGGAGGGTGGAAAAGGCGGGAAGCCTCGAGCGCTCGCCGAAAACGGCGACACGTTTTAATGGAGATAAGTAACGCATTTTCGGAAATTTGTAACGCCGAATCGGTTTCGTGGGTCTGTCCGAAAAAGCGTTACAAATTTCCGAAAGAGCGTTATTGAATGTCGGAGTAACGGGGGCGTTTGAGGGGCCCGGAAAACCCGCCAAAAATCCGACTTGTCGTTCAGCCTCGCAAAAACAGCCCGCATCCCGGATTGCAGCTTCAAATATAGCTCTGTCCGAGCAAGCCGTCCGCGAGCCGGCAAAAGTATCCGCCAGCGGGTCATTGGACATGGAGGTCGTTCGTGTCGTTCGCCGATCAGCACCCGGGATGCCGCACCGGAACCGACGGTGCGGCCCATTCCTGGCATTTCATCATTGATCCGGGTGCGCGGCCACCATACCCATCGGCTCATCTGGACGAAGGTCCGACGCGGCGGGCGACGCCGGCTCTCACCGCATGCTTCGAAGTTCGGCTCGGCCTAAACGCCCTCGGGCGCTAGCTCATCTCGCTTGTCCAGGGGCGGCGGAAGCCCGCGCGATTGACAACCAGCCTGGCACGGGATCACCATTCCAGAGTGGGGGCACGCCACAAGGATGGCTGCCATGGAGACTTTCGACCATATCCTGAACTGGACACTGAAGCAGGGCTCGCACGCGTTTCCCGGCCAGGACGGTGGAACCTGTATCAACGAGGCGGCCGTCGTCGCCGCGGGTTTCCCGTACCGACCCGTCCGGTCCGTGCGGGACATGCCGGACTGCTTCTCTCGCCCGATCTGTGCGCTGGCCATGCAACTGAACGATGAGGCCTCCGATGAGGAGCGGCAGCTTCTGTTGCCCTTCGTCACCCGCCTGGCCTGCGCCGACACCGCAGAGGTCGAGCGGGAGCGCGAGGTCTACATCACCACGCGCCTGAGATTTCGTCAGTCGTTCCAGGACCGCATCAGGATCCTTGCGGGCGCGCTGGCCATTGGACGGCAGGCTGACGGGTTAGCGCCCGAGGAGGTGAGGGCACGCATGGCCACCATCCAGCAGAACGCGGCGACCCCTACCTCAGTGGCCGATCATCCGATGTTCGCCAAAATCAAGAGCTGGTTCAGCGCGGCCACAATGACAGAGCCTTCAAACTGACTGCCGCACGCTTGCGGCGATTCCGTGGGAACGGTCCAAGGTACGGAATTGCTGCTGCACTCCGGGCCGCGGAGCTGTGATCGGGCACCGATTTGGTCCGGCGCCCTTGTTGGGCTGTCGGTCGTCAGGTCTCCTCGCCGTTGCAAAAGACGAACTCGATCCGGTGGTGCCGCTGCGCATCCCGGGGTAGCAAAACCATCGACGGTTTATGATGAACTCGCCCTCGAAGCCCTCGGGGTCGGCGTAACCTGTCCACGCTTCGAGCGACAAGAAGGGGGCTCCGGGCTTCGTCCCGACGGCCAGATGGGGAAAGCCGTCCCGGCGCATGTCGATCTCGGCGCCGGATGGCGCCATGAACCGCCATGATCGGCTTCGGGCACTGAGAAAGACCAGAGCGTCATCGCCGAGCAACTCCGGTGCCAGTGGAAGACGGTCTCCGTCCAAGGGAATGCGCCGATGCAGCTGCCGCAACAGGCCTCCCGCCGTGATGACCGGGACGTCAGCCTGCTCCTCCGAATCGAACCGGAGGTCGTAGGCGGTTGTGGGCCTCCATCGAACGGCCAGGGGAATGCCGGGTGAAGTCCAGTCGCACAGGGCAGGACATCCCGTCCCGGATTGCCGACAGTCGATTCAAGCGAGAGCGAGCGAGGCTGCAGGACGACAGTCAATCCGGCTGGAACGAGAGAGGAAAGGTGGTGACAGCCGTCTCCCGCTCAAGCCGAAGGCAAACCCGATTTTCCGTTTTCTCGACGCACCGGAAAGGGGATACCCGCGCAAAGCCGTGCCGGGGCATGTCATAAGCCTTGCCCTTGATCTGCACCCGACCGCCATTCACCTGCCCGACGACCGGGAACAGCACCGGTGCATGCCACGGCCAATGCTCCGGATCCCCGCTCCAGAGGAGGTCACGGCCGTCCACCCGCCAGAGGAGCGGCTGTCCACCAGCCAGCGCAACGGCCGCTGCGCTGTCTCCCACCGTGTCGCGACAAGGATCGTGCACTCGCCCTTCGCCGCCACGGCAGCGCGGATCATCCTGGCTCCATCGCCAGCTGCTCGGCGTCCGAGGGACGCCGTGTCGGGAAGCACTTCTACGATCGTGTCTCGAGCCGATCTCCTGGGGCAGGATAATGGCTCGCGGGCCTCTCCTGACCAGCGGGCCTCTCCAAGTGCGCTGCGCCAGTGAAGCAAAAAGGACCGGCACAGCAATCAGTCCTGAGCTGATATTGCGGCGACAAAGACCCGAAGAAGGGACCTTGCGCGGTGGTAAAGCGCGGCTCCTCTCATGCAAGTTGCTCCAGACCGATGAACTCGGACGGCCCCAGGCCTTTTCTCACCGACGCAAACGGTCGGCGGAATTCGGCTTGCTACAGAAGGTGCAACAATGCCCACTCCAGCCCTTGACGGAATGCGGTCGGTGAACGCCGCCTCCCTCCGAAAGCCGCTTAGGGCACGCACCGCCTCATCACCCGGGCCAGACGCTGAGAGAACGCCTTCGCGTCGGCTGGCAATTCTCCGTCCAGAATCCGCGCCTCGTCCAGCAGCAGGTGAGCGGCGTCTTCGCGGAGCACCTGCTGATCCTCGCCCAGATTGGCCAGGGCCACGACGAGGTCATGGCGCGGGTTGATCTCGAGAACGGGTTTGGCTGCGGATGTCAGTTGACCCGCGCGGGCGAGAAGCCGCTCGAGCTGGCGGTCCATGCCGGTCTCGTGGGCTACGAGACAGACGGCGCTTTCCGTCAGCCGCTCGGAGGCGCGCACATCGGCGACGACGTCCCCGAGGGTCGCCTTCATGGATTGGATGAACTGCGTCACCGCCTCCGGCGCCGGCGCGCCCGCGTTCTCCTTGGCCTCGGTCAGCGGGATCTGCGCCAGGTCGGCCGCGCCTTGCGTGACCGACTTGAACGGCTTGCCCTCGTAATCGACGCCGGCCGTGACCCAGAAGCTGTCGACCGCATCGGGCAGCAGCAGCACCTCGATACCGCGTGCCCGAAAGCCTTCGAGCTGCGGCGAGGCCTCAAGCCGGGCGAGATCCATCCCGGTCACGTAGTAGATCGCGGTCTGGTTCTCCTTGAGGACGCCGACGTAGTCCTTGAGCGAGCGCCAGCCGCCGCCGGACGCGGTGGTCTTGAACCGGGCCAGGCCCAACAGGGTCTGGCGCCGCTCGAAGTCCTCGTAGAGCCCTTCCTTCAGCACCGGACCGAAGGCCTCCCACACCTTGGTGTAGGCCTCCGCATCGTTCTGCGCGAGCTTCTCAAGCTCGCTCAAGATCCGGCTGGTCACGCCCTTCTTGATCGCCGCGAGAAGCGGGCTCTCCTGGATCATCTCGCGCGAGACGTTGAGCGGCAGGTCGGCCGAGTCGACGAGCCCGCGCACGAAACGCAGGTAACGCGGCAGGAGCTCGGCCTCGTCGGTAATGAAGACCCGCTTGACGTAGAGCTTCATCCGCCCGTGGCGGTCGGGATCGAACAGGTCGAACGGCGTGGAGCCCGGCACGAAGGCCAGGGCGGTGTATTCGTGGCGGCCCTCGGCCCGGAAATGCACCGTCAGGGCCGGCTCGTCGAACTGGCCGGCCACGCTGCGGTAGAAGTCGGTGTAGTCCTCCGGCGTGATCTCGGAGCGCGGCTTGACCCAGAGGGCGGCGCCATCAGCGACCTCCTGCGGCTCTGCCCCAGGCTTCTCGACAAGGGAGATCGGCACCGGAACGTGGCCGGACTGTTCCTTGACGATGCGCTCGAGCCGGTAACGCTCCGTGTAGGACTTTGCCTCCTCCATCAGGTGGAGAATGACCCGGGTGCCGCGGGCGGGGGCCTCATCCAATGCGATAGGCGCGACCGTATAGGAGCCCTTGCCGTCGGACGACCAGATCGTCGCCTCGTCGCTGCCGGCCCGGCGTGAGACGACGTCGACCCGGTCGGCCACCATGAAGGCCGAGTAGAAGCCAACGCCGAACTGGCCAATGAGCTGGGCCCCTTCGCCGCCCTGGGCAGCCTGGATCCGCTCCATGAAGGCCTTGGTGCCCGAGCGCGCGATGGTGCCGAGCGCCTCGATCATCTCGTCCCGGCTCATGCCGATGCCGTTGTCCTCGACGGTCAGGCGGCGGCTGTCGGCATCGATCAGCAGCGTAATTCGGGCCTTGGGATCATCGCCGAGCAGGGCGGGATGGGAAATCGCCTCGTAACGCAGCTTCTCACAGGCGTCGGCCGCGTTGGAGATCAGCTCGCGCAGGAAGACGTCCTTGTCGGAATAGACCGAGTGCACCATCAGGTGCAGCAGCTTGGCGACATCGGCCTCGAAGGTGTGGTTCTCAGGGGCGGGCGTGGTGTCAGCAGTCGTCATGGCGTGAGATGAACCTTGTTGCTCCGGCGGGCGATGAGATGGCGGCGAACGGTCAGGATTTCAAGGCTCGGGTTCGCCCCCCGGATGAGAGCTCTCCCTGAGATGTGCCTGTCGTCGGCTAGCGTGCCGAGCGGAACCGCTCGAAGGCGGTGATCCTCTGCCTGAAGGGCTCGACCTCGCGCCGGTAAACCTCGCGCCGGAGAAACGCGAGTTCGGCCTCGCCGGCGTCCTCGTCGACCTCCACCCACCACGCCTTCGGCCGGCCGTCGCTGCCGTCATTCCAGCGGTATCCTCGCGCCTTCAGCACATCCTTCATGTCGAACGGACTGCCCTCAGCCCAGATGCGCACGAGCGCCTTCCGGGCCGAGGCCAGCAGATGCCCGAAGGGGAGCCCGGCGCCGGAGGGGAGCGGGAAGGCCAGCACCTCAAGCAAGGCATGGCAATCCTCGACGGCCCGGTGGCCTTGGTGGAACCAGCCGCACTGGGTCAGGAGGTACCCGAGCTTCGAGCCCTCGAAGCCGAACCCGCTCCAGGCGATCTCGGAATGAGAGCAGGCCCAGGCCTTGACCTGAAAGCCCTTCGACAGGCGCTCACAGAAGGGGCGGTCGAAGCGGGCATTGTGCGCGATGATGAGATCCGCCGCCTCGATGAACCGCTCGACCGCCGCAAGATCGAGCGCCTGGCCCGCAACCATCTCGGGCGTGATTCCGGTCAGGCGGGTGATCTCGGGGCTGATGGGCACGCCCGGCTCGCGCAGGCCGTTGAACGTGCCGATCACGTCCCCGATCCGGCCCTCCTCATCATACAGAAAGGCGACCATGCCGAGTTCGATGACCTCGTCCCGCGTGTGATCCAGGCCCGTGGTTTCCGTGTCGACGATGACGCCGATCTTCTCGTCCTGACGAGACGCACGCGAGATTGCTATGGGACGGGGCTGCAAGCGGCGGAGGACACGATAGTCGCCGGTGGCCTCCAGCATGCGGGCGGCCGTTTCATGGTCGGGAGCTTTGAACGACTCGCTGCGGTGCCTGGCCTTGATGACGATGTCATCGGCGGGTCTGGTCTCGATCGGACCCGGCGGTGCGTCGTAGTCCAGGAAAAGATCAGACTGCCCTCGCATTCCCGCACCTTCCGCCCCGCCGATGGGCCAGGCTCATGCTGAGCCTGGCGGGCAGACTAGCGGGATGCAGGTCGCCAGATCGTTAATGCGCGTGTGCCGGGTGGAGGCGCGCCGTCGACAGCCTTGGGTCCGCCAAGTGCCGATGCATCCTCCCGTTTGCCAGCCACCTGATGCCGCGCATTCGGGAGGCCCGCAAAAGGGCCTGAGGTCCTTCCGGCTGACAGCGGCCATCACATTCGCGGTCCTGGCCGCAAGGGTGCTCTCATCCGGTGTCAAGACGAAATGGGGACCTCCTCCGTGATCCGCTCCAACTCATCCCTAAGGCGACGTGTGGCGTTGCCTTCTAACGGGCGGCAACGTTGAGGGATTGTGCCAGCTGCTTGAGCGTCGGGGCATCGAGCTCGCTTGTCACGGTCAGGCCCTTGCCTCGCTGGAACGCTTCGATAGCCCGCCGCGTGCCCGGCCCAACGACCCCGTCGGCTGTCAGCTTGCCATAGCCAAGCTTCGACAACGCTTTTTGAGCCGTGGCTGCAACCGCCTGTTTGGAATCCGATGCCTTGCTCTCCACCGATCCCGTGACGGAAACATCGCCATGCGGTTGAGATGCACGGTTGATGACATCGCTGAGGCTCAGCTGGGCGAGGACGAGCTCTGACTGAGCCTGATCACGGGCCTCCGTGAGCTGCCTGAGTTCCTCGCGGACGGCAGGAAGCTGAGCCTCCACTTGCTTCCATTCGCCGGCTGTCGCCTGAGCCCGCGCCCGCTCCGACAGCAGGTCCATCTGGATCTGGCTGAGACTGGCCACCTTTGCGCGCAACTGGCTCTCGACTTCGTCGGAGGATCGACGGATGAGGATGAAGGCGCTCCATCCCGCAAGGGCCACAAGGGTCAGAACAATCGTGACGGCGCGATGCATTTCGAACCGGGTCGGCAACTCTCGACGGAACATGTTTCAACTCTTCACGCGCATGAGAACGGACAAAGGAGCAATCTCCTGTCGCGAACGAGAATGGTTGAGACTGTGGTCGGAAGATGGCTCAAGCTGCCGGATGGCAGAACGCGGCGAACGAACGGAGGCGCTTGATGTTGGTATGGTTACCTGTCGGTTAAAACAGGTGTTTGCGAAGCCGCACACGCATCGTGACAGGGGGCCTGCTGATAGGAGCTGCTGCGGTCAAACCCGTCAGATTGAAGATCTCATCGGCAGGGCTCATCGGTGGCTGAATCATTCAGCGCCTGCGCGAGGATCGCTTCTGCGTCGCCGACGGAGCCATGAGGCATGTTGCTCCCTGTTCGGTCACCGGTATGTCAAGGACGAGCCGGGCCTGAGGCAGGCGACATTGTCGACGTGAGCCCATGTCGGATCTCCTGTGGCGCCGCGAACCACAGGAATTGAAGTCTGCCCCGGATGCGTCAGGCGGAGGATGCTTGCCACCACAAGAGCCTGATTCTACGCTTGTGAGATCGGTCCGGATCGAACGACGGAGGCATCATGCGTGGGACGACTGAGTTTATGCTCCTTTTGGGACCAGGATCGAGCGGGAGCGTGCTTGGCTGTAGGCTCCCACCCGTTAGCAAGACAGAGGGAAGACTTTCGTGGCGACAGGAACTGTGAAGTGGTTCAACGAACAAAAGGGCTATGGCTTCATCCAGCCGGATAGCGGAGGCAAAGACGTGTTCGTACACATCAGCGCCGTTGAGCGCGCCGGACTGCGCGGCCTGGCTGAAGGCCAGAAGATTTCATACGAGGTCCAGGCGGACCGCCGCACCGGCAAAGAGTCTGCGGTCGATCTCAGGACCGCCTGATGGAACGGAGCGCAGGATCATTCTTGCCCTTCATCCTGAGCCGCTCCGTTTCGGAGCGGCTTTTCGAACCGAACCTTGTCCCGCATCATGGGTGCCGCCGCAAAGCCCCGACGATAGGGCCCATGGGCATCAGCGCGTCCATGCGTTCCAGTGAAGGCGCGTAGAGGCTGGAAATGCTGCCGTCCAGGAACAAGGCGTTGGCACAGCCGAGCTCGTCTCGGAACAATCGGGCGAAAGTGCTGAACGTGACCGGATCGTCTGATATCGCGAACACGACCGTGTGCTGGTCTTTCACTCCGACACCGTTACGGATCTTCAAGGATGTGCTCTGCTCCGAAAACTTGGGATGAAGGCGCCCGTTGATAACGAGCATCGGGCCTGACTGCGTCGCGTAGTCCGGCCTGACCTTGCGCTTGAGGTAGGTATCCGTCTCCACCACGCCGGCCCGGTTGCTTTTGACATAGAACACGCCGTTGGGCTTGAGGTGGAAGTTTCCGGGTCCGCTCCTGGTGTTGGCCGCCTTCAGCTCCTTTCCGCTCTCGACATAAAGCCCCACCGGCGAGCGATCCTCATTGTACATGCCTGCATTCATTGCGAACGCCAAGCGTGAGCCCTCAGGTGTCGCTTTCAAGCGGCTGAACGAGCCGAGTACATCCCCATCCGGCCTACGCCAGAACAGCCTCACGTCGTACCTGCGCAGATCAACCGTACAGACTACGAAGGCGCTGTCCGCAAACCGGACCGGTCGGCACGGATCAGGATCGGGTTGCGTTGCTGCTCGTACGGCAAACTGCGCAAGGAACATGAGGATCCCGGACAGCAGGATGAGCGTCCGGCAAGCCACTCGGCTTAAGCTGATCGCTTTCATTGCGCCACGCCTGGTCAGTCCAGGGAGGCTTTGATCCGCGCCAGCCCCTCCTTGGTCAGCGGATCGATCCTGAGGAGGTTATGTCCCCCGGACGAGACTCGCTTTGAGAAAACAAGGCGCACGTAGCCATCCCCATGGAGGGGGAGGAAGTACACACCGTCCGATTCTCCCGCCAGGTAACAGCGCAAGCCGACATAGAAGCTTTCCTCGTATCCTTTGATCGCGCGGCGGATCGCCGGGTGGATGACAAGCGTCGTCTGCCTGCTCTCACAGACCTCTTCAACGGCTTCGAAACTCAACACGACTGAACCTCACTCCCTGAATGGCCAAGCAGCCTCTGCAGGATCAACGTCGCTCCTGCCGGTCAGGTTCGCCTTGAGCTCCACCTATCCATAAGGATGGGCTTGCGGCCTTTCCTGTTGCATGATTATCTCGTGTTAGCACTCTCATGCGTCGAGTGCTAACGCTACTGTCTGGCGCAGACGAGTGCTCCCGATTCAAGAACGATCCGAGGAGGCACCCCATGACCTTTCGTCCCTTGCACGACCGTGTCGTCGTCCGCCGCATCGAGGCCGAAGAGAAGACGGCTGGCGGCATCATCATCCCGGACGCCGCCAAGGAAAAGCCGCAGGAAGGCGAAGTTGTCGCCGTCGGCCCCGGCGCCCGTGACGAGAACGGCAAGGTTGCCCCCCTCGACGTAAAGGCCGG
>JBOZRS010000095.1:0-2128 GCA_050789065.1 Microvirga sp. | reverse complement strand
GCGACACGATGCGGCCGACGAAGCCCTGATAGAACTCGTCGATGCTCGAGGCCGTGCGGGCGGTGGACCCGACGATGGCCTGGACGGTCGCCAGGGTATTCTTGACCCGGTGATGCAGCTCCCGGATCAGAAGCTGCTGTCGCTCCTCCGCCTGCTTGTGCTTGGTCACGTCGATATTGACCCCGACGACCCGCGTCGGGCTGCCGTCGGGTCCATAGAAGATCACCATCGTGCCTTCGATGTTGCGGAAGGTGCCGTCGGGCAGGGGGATGCGGTAGGTGAACGCCATCTCCCGGTCGCCGCGGGCGACGGCCTCGCTGAACCGCTTTTCGATCGTCAGGGCATCGGGGCGATGGACACGGGATGTCCAGCCCTCGTGCGCGCCTTCGAAGGTACCGGGCTCGATCCCGAACAGGGCCTCCTGCTCGGCGGTCCAGGTCACGGAGTTCGTCTGCACGTCCATGTCGAAGACGCCGATGCGCGCCGTCCGCTGCGCCAGGGACAGGCGCTCCTCGCTCTTCCGGAGAGCCGTCTCGGTTTCCTTGATCGCATGGATGTCGACGGACGTGCCGATCTTGCCCTTGTATTCGCCATTCGGGCCGAACAGGGAGGCCACCCTCACCAGATGCCAGCGATAGACGCCGCCGGCCGACCGGTAGCGCATCTCCGTCTCCCACAGCTCGCCGGTCGGATTGGGAAGCTTGGCATCCGCCGCGACCTTCGCCAGATCGTCGGGATGAACGGCCGACAGCCAGCCGTGGCCGAGGGATTCCGCCCTGGTCAGTCCGGAGAATTCGATCCATCTGTCGTTGACGTAGGTGAGGCTCAGGTCCGGCGCGACCATGAAGACCATACCCGGCAGCGATTCCCCGATGAGACGGAAATGGGACTCGGATTCGCGCAGGCTCTGTTCCGCCCGCGCCTTCTCGACCGCCGTCCAGGTGCGCTTGGCCACGTCTTCCAGAAGAGCGACTTCTTCGCCCGACCAGGCGCGAGGCACCGACGCCGTCACGAAGAGAATGGCCGTGATCTTTCCGCTCCGGAGCAGCGGAACGGTGAGAATGGCCCTGGCATTGATGGTGCTGTAGAAGCTCTGGAGAGCAGGGTCGCCGGTGCGCGGATTGGTCCTGACGTCCTCGATGGCGAGCGTGCGGCCCAGCTTCGATTCATCGATCAGTCCATGGAGGAAGTCGCTCAGGCGGTATACCCTGCCTTCATTGCTGATCGCGCCCCTGGACCATTCCCTTTCAACCAGGACGATCCCACGCTCCTCGCTGATTTCTCCGTACCCGGCGCAATCCACCTTGAGCAGCTGGCCGATGCTCTTCGCCGTCGCCTCCATGATCTCGAAGGGGTCGTCGGAGTCCCGCAGCCGGTCGTTCAGGCTCAGCAGGAATTCCTGGCGGCGCTGGGCGGCCTGGAACTCCTCCTTGACCCTCTCCCGCTCGGTGACGTCCAGCGTCACGCCGACCAGACGAACGGGCTTTCCCCCGTCGTGAAGGACGCCGCCCCTCACCAGGACGCGGCCGATGCGGCCGTCGGGCCGGATGACGCGGTGTTCCACATTGAAATTGGACTTCGTCGCCAGCGCGTAGGAAATGGCCTGATCGACCCGCTCGGCATCGCCGGGATGCCTCAGCGCCTCGAGGCGCTCGACGGTCAGGGGCTCGTCCGGCGCAAGCCCGAAATGAGCCTTGCAGGTTGCGTTCGCCGATATCTCGTTCGTCGCGAGATCCCGCTCCCAGGATCCCATTTTGCCGACCTCGAGCGCCATCCGCAGCTTCAGGTCCCGGCGGCGAAGCTCCATCTCGCTGGTCTGTGGATCGGCTTCCCGATCGGCAGGAGAGAGTCGGGGATCTCCGGTCTGCGACACGGCCCCTGCCTGATCCGGTACTGCGACCCTGTCGTGCATGAATGAATGCTCTTGGCTACCCTCTGCCTTTTAGCCGCTTCTTCCCGCTTCGTCACCCTTGCCGGGCCGGATCGCGGTTCGGCGGACGCCTTCCGGCAGGGCTTTGAGCCTCTTGATCGGGGTTGAAGAGGGGAGGCTCGCTGGGGATGGGCATGGTCATGGTGAAGCGCAGGCCCTCGGGACGGAAGTCCATGCTCACCTGCGCCTGGAGCTGGG
>JBOZRS010000094.1:0-4634 GCA_050789065.1 Microvirga sp. | reverse complement strand
GAGGCGCTCTCGCGCTACTGCGATGGAGGAATGGACGAGGCGACGTTGACTCTGTTGGGGCATACCAAGCTGACCGGACCTACGTTGTGAAAGGGTGGCGACCACGCTCGGCCCTGCGATTGTCGTGAGAAGGAGCGTGGCGGAGCGATCACTGCCCGTCGGCCGCATCTCTTGCGAGCGCGGTCATTTCTCCCGCGACGTTCGGGCGAAGGCGGTGAAGCCCCGCAAGAACGAGCGCAACTGCTCCGCGATCTTCGGGTCAGATATTGCGCCGTCCTCGCCGAGGATCGTGTGCGCCCGCGAGACCAGAAGGCGACCTTCACTCCACAGTTCGGCGCCGAGCGTGCGCAGGACCGGCAGCCAAGCGTTCTGGCTGAGGATGGTGCCGAAGCCGCCGGGCGAGGCCCCCATCAGAGCGACGGGCTTCCCGCCGAAGACCCGGGGGATGTCGGCCGGCGGACGGGACAGCCAGTCGATCGCGTTCTTGAACACGCCGGGGATAGAGTTGTTGTACTCCGGCGTCACGAGCAGCAGCCCGTCGGCGGCCGCGATGGCGTCCTTCAGTTCCTCCACGGACTTCGGGATCCCGTCGCCGGCCTCGAGGTCGCCGTCATAGAGCGGGATGCCGCGGATGCTGCCGATGGTCAGCGTCGCTCCGCCCGGCATCGCCGCGGCGGCGGCCTTCAGCAAGGCGGTGTTAAGCGAGCCTCGGCGGAGACTGCCTGACAATCCGATCAGTGTGGTCATCCGCGCCCCCATGGTCATGCGATCAGCCGCTGCTGGCAATATGGCCGCCCCGGCGCGGTCTTCAAAGGTGGCCCGCCGTGCGTTCCCGCTAGGGGATGGCCGACGAGGCGCAAACCTCCACCTTGTTTCCGGAATCCGCCCGATCCTGCGAGGAGATGCCGCATGTGGCCAGACATTCCCTACCAACCTTGGCGAGATACCTGCACGGCCCTGCACCTCTACACGCAGATCGTGGGCAAATACCGCCTTGCCCGGACACCCTGGTTGAACCATTCCTGGCACGCTACGCTGTACGTGAACGGACGAGGGCTGACGACCGGACTGGTCCCCGACGGGCCGGGCGGCGTGGAGGTTGCCTTCGACCTGATCGACCATGCGGTGGTGGGATGCGCCACCAATGGCCGTTCCGGCCGCTTCGCCCTCAGCTTAACAACGGTCGCCGACTTCCACGCGCGCTTCGTGGAATTGCTCGCGTGGCTCGGGGCCACACCCCAGATGGACGGCCGCCCAAACGAGGTGCCTGACCCAGTGCCGTTCGTTGAGGACCGCACCAAACGCCCCTACGATGCGGATGCCGTGCGGCGGTTCTTCGGAGCGCTGGTAGCGGTGGACGGCGTGCTGAAGCGCTTCCGCACGGGATATCTCGGGAAGGCCAGCCCGGTGCATTTCTTCTGGGGCAGCTTCGACCTGGCGGTCACGCGCTTTTCCGGGGCCGCGGCGCCCCTTCACCCCGGCGGGATCCCAGCCCTGCCGGATGAGGTCACCCGCGAGGCCTACAGCCACGAGGTGTCCTCAGCGGGCTTCTGGCCGGGCGGCGGGATGATCGAGTATCCCGCCTTCTACTCCTATGCCTACCCGGCGCCCGAGGGATTCGCCGAAGCCAGGGTCGAGCCGGAGGACGCGCGTTTCAACCGTGACCTCGGCGAGTTCCTGCTGCCTTACGATGCCGTGCGTCGGGCAGTTGACCCAGAGGCGACGTTGATGGAGTTTTTGGAGAGCACCTACCGTGCGGCGGCCGACCTCGGCGGCTGGGAGCGCGGAGGTCTTGAATGCGCGCTTGGAGAACCACGTCGGCCACGCTCGCTGTGACGGTCCACCGACTAACGTTTTGCAGTGTAGCAGAAGGGGGGCACTATCAGCCTGCCCTCGGCAACACCCCCCTGCCTTCGACCGACGACATTGCCTCTGATGTTGCGAGGCGGGCCACATGGATCGACGTAGGCTGCCGTGACATAATCCTAGTGGTGCGTACCGAACGGACCGTTATGTATGTGGTTCGTTGCTTGTAGCAGATTACCTCAAATCCGTCGACGAACAAACAACACGAGCCGTCTTGTCCAATCTACTAGCATCACGACTTCGGCCCTGCCATCGCCGGCAGGTCGATGACCATTCTGAGCTGTTTGCCCGTGAGAACGTCAAAGCCCTTCCACGAATAGCAACTGGAAAAGATGCCCGGCGTGCTGTCGGCATTATGCTCAATGACCCTCGCGCCGCTCTTGATACAGATGTCACCCTTGGACATGGCCCCTAGTTGCTTGATCGCAGCGATGTCACGCTCACCGATTTTTTCGCTCTCGACGACAAGCTGGCCCAGCGGATCGCTGCGCATCTTCATAAGACCGAGCGGCAAATTGTAGGCGCCGCCAAACGAATTGTCGACCTTCCGGGCCACTTCGCCGTTCTCGCTGACCACGAATGCTATCCTGCCAGCGCCGAGATACTCGGCCTTCTTGATGCCGTCCTTTCCCACCATCTTAGCGAACTCGGCGGGAGCTTTAGCTTCCTCCGCCTTCTTCCGCTCCGGCGACCATTTCTGATAATCCGCGAGATAGGGGATCATCGTCGCTTCACCGTTGAAGTCCGCCGTGAACGTGCCGTCGGCCTTGAGGGCCAACTCAGCTTTGTACCTGTCCGGCAGGAAACAGGCGGACAGAGCGACAGCCGTCGCAGCGGCAAGGGCAATTCTGATGGGGCGGTTCACAATGGGGCATCCATGGCAAGCATTTTGCACTCGTCAGAGCTGTATACAACATGCTCCGCACCATTGACATGCGGCATGGCTGCACGCCCACCATTTCCTGTGTGAAATCGTGCGGGCGGTGCCGGAGCCTCGTGGGCATGACGGGGGCTGAGCCCCCGTCAGTCGCGCTCATCGTCAGCCATCTTCCACGAGTCCTGCCATGCCGATGGCGGGCCGCCTCCGGCGGCTGGTCGATCGTAAGCCTAACAGGCTGCTGAAAAACGCCCTTCCCGGCGCGGCATGGTTGTGATTGGCTTCCCTTGTGGGGTTTGGCGAGGTCACGGGGATGCGCGGACGGCAGTCGCATCAGGGCGCGATGTTCAGCTACGTGTCGCTGGAGGAGCGGGTTCCGGCGAAGCATCCGCTGCGGGCGATCCGGGCGGTGGTCGATGAGGTGCTGGCCGGCATGGACGCGGCGTTCGCTGGGCTTTACACCAGCATCGGGCGACCGTCCATCCCGCCCGAACAGGTGCTCAAGGCGCTGCTGCTGCAAGCCTTCTACTCGATCCGCTCGGAACGCCAGCTCGCCGAGCAGATCGACTTCAACCTGCTGTTCCGCTGGTTCGTCGGGCTGGGAGTCGATGATCCGGTCTGGCACCCGACGGTGTTCACCAAAAACCGCGACCGCCTGCTCGCCGGCGACGTGGCCGGCGCTTTCCTCGGCGCCGTGGTCGCGCATGCCAAAGTGAAGGGCCTGCTCTCGGACGAGCACTTCTCGGTGGACGGCACGCTGATCGAGGCGTGGGCCAGCGTGAAGAGCTTCCGGCCCAAGGACGGGGGCGACGAGCCGCCGGGGCCGGGACGCAACGGTGAACGGAACTTCCACGGCGAGCGGCGCAGCAACGACACGCACGCCAGCGTGAGCGATCCCGAGGCCAAGCTGTTCCGCAAGGGGCGCGCCAAGGAGGCCAAGCTCAGCTTCATGGGGCACGTGCTGATGGAGAACCGCAACGGTCTGGTGGTCGGGGCGAGGCTGACGCAGGCCAGTGGCACCGCCGAGCGGAGCGCCGCGCTGGAGCTGATCGGCGCCATGGAGGGCCGACACCGCATCACGGTGGGCGCCGACAAGGGCTGCGACACGGCGGATTTCGTGGCCGAGCTGCGGGCGCTCCAAGCGACGCCTCACGTGGCGCAGAACACCTCCGGGCGGCGTTCGCGCATCGATGCGCGCACCACCCGGCATTCCGGCTACGCGGTGAGCCAACGCTGCCGCAAGCGCATCAAGGAGGTGTTCGGCTGGGTCAAGACGGTGGCAGGTCATCGCAAGAGCCGCTTCCGCGGCACGGCCCGGTTGGGCTGGGCTTTCACCTTCGCCACGGCGGCTTACAACCTGATCCGCCTGCCCAAGCTGCTGGAGGCGACGCCATGACGGCGGCGCGACGCTGCAAGGTGCTCGGCAAGTGGCGCCTCACCGAGGCCGACCAGTGGGACCGCGACTATCTGGACATGGTCGAGCCGGCCTACATCCGCTTCGACGAGAACGGACGCGGCGAGATGGTGCTCGGCGCCCTTCAGGCCGGCTTGGAGTGCGAGACCGGGGCCAGCATCATCTTCTTCGAGTTCGAGGGCAGCGACGAGATGATCCCAATCCGCGGCACCGGCACGGCCGAATTGGCCGAAGATGGGAGCCTTGAGCTTGAAATCAGCATCCACCACGGCGACGAGATCCAGATCAAGGCTCACCGCTGGTAGTTTTTCAGCAGCCTGCTAAAGCTCCACGCTGCCGCATGTAGCGAAAAGGGGGCGACAACTCCGGAGCCGGTGCTGGTCCGCTTCTGGCGGATAGTGTTGAAAAAGTCAGGGTTGCCGGCGAGCTGAAGTCCTGATTCAGTCCTCCTAAGCAGAGGAGGACGCAGCGATGATG
>JBOZRS010000093.1:0-2381 GCA_050789065.1 Microvirga sp. | reverse complement strand
CTGCGCTCAAGCCCAGAACTTGGCCCGCGATCCGCTCGACCCGGCGCGCCATCTCGGCCGCGGCCCGGCGGGAGAAGGTCAGCAGGAGGATGCGGCGAGGATCGGCGCCGTTGACGATCAGGTGGGCTACTCGATGGGCCAGGGTGTTGGTCTTGCCCGAACCGGCTCCGGCGATAACCAGAAGTGGCGCAGCCGAATGTGAGCCATCGGCCAGGACACCGTGTTCGACCGCCTGACGCTGCCGCGGGTTGAGTTGGTCAAGGTAGGCAGGGTTCGCAGACACAGTCGAATCATTCCTCTCTGGCCTGGTATAGATCCTCATTCCTGTTTTGTTCGCAATGGCTCAGCTTGTCGCCGCAGGACCAAGTCGCGACAATATGTTCGCTTTTTGTTCTTTCTTTCGCCACACAAATCCTTAGGCTCAAGCTCTTCTGTTTAGCACTGGATTCGGGATGACCACGGATAAGACAAAAGCAATCGAGACTGCCGTCAGTCAGATTGAACGGGCCTTTGGTAAGGGCGCCATCATGCGCCTCGGTGGCGATCAGGTTGTCGAAGTGGAGACGGTCTCCACCGGATCGCTGGGGCTCGACATCGCTCTCGGTGTCGGCGGTCTGCCGCGCGGCCGGATTATCGAGGTCTATGGACCGGAATCGTCGGGCAAGACGACGCTCGCGCTCCAGACCATCGCCGAGGCTCAGAAGAAGGGGGGCGTCTGCGGCTTCATTGACGCCGAACATGCCCTGGATCCAGTCTACGCGCGAAAGCTCGGCGTCAATCTGGACGATCTTCTGGTCTCCCAGCCTGATAACGGCGAACAGGCTCTCGAGATTGCCGACACGCTCGTTCGCTCAAGCTCTGTGGATATTCTGGTCATCGACTCGGTGGCCGCACTGACTCCGAAAGCCGAGATCGAGGGCGAGATGGGCGAAAGCCGTCCCGGTTTGCAGGCCCGCCTGATGAGCCAGGCCCTGCGCAAGCTTACCGGTTCGATCAGCCGCACCAAGACGATGGTGATCTTCATCAACCAGATCCGCATGAAGATCGGTGTCATGTACGGAAGCCCTGAGACCACCACCGGTGGCAATGCGTTGAAGTTCTATGCCTCCGTGCGCCTCGACATCCGTCGAACTTCGACTCTGAAGGACCGCGATGAGCCGATCGGCAACCAGGTGCGTGTGAAGGTCGTTAAGAACAAGGTTGCTCCGCCCTTCAAGCAGGTCGAGTTCGACATCATGTTCGGTGAGGGCATCTCCAAGATGGGCGAACTGATCGATCTTGGGGTCAAGGCCAACGTGGTGGAGAAGTCAGGCGCCTGGTTCTCCTATGACAGTCAGCGCCTCGGCCAGGGCCGCGAGAACGCCAAGACCTTCCTGAAGGACAATCCCGAGATTGCGGCCGAGATCGAAGGCAAGATCCGCCAGAATGCCGGTCTCCTGATTGCGGAACTGCAGGGCAACGATGACGTGAGCGCATCAGAGGACGCCGCTTAAAGGCACCCCCTGAAGCAGAGTCCCTAACTCTGTGCGGCAGAGGGCTCTTCACTATGCAGGAAAGTAAAAGGCCGCCTCTTTGTAGGCGGCCTTCTCGCAATCTGATTTGTCTAAAACGCTATTAAGCGGCCTCGGCAACTGGCGCCGGTCCGGCCTCATCCATGGCCCGCATGTAGACGTCGAGCAGGCTGTCATGCTCGTCGCGCTCGTCCTGATCCTGCTTGCGAAGCTTGATAATCTCCTTGAGGATCTTCACATCGAAGCCCTCGCCCTTGGCCTCGGAAAAGACTTCCTTCTTGGCCTCGTTCAGTTCCTTGATCTCGTTCTCGATCTGCTCGATGCGCTCCACGAACGAGCGGATCCGATTGCCCGGAATTCCAACGACATCACTCATGACTTCTCCTTTGCCGTGCATAGACCAGTACTATCGGCAGGGGGAGTAAGCGCCCCGTTAATTCGGAGCAGCAGTCACGTAGGAACTGCTTTCCCAAAACCGCATCGCATTCGGGTGAACCGGTGATGAAGGTCGGCACGGATGTCACGAGCGCTTCATGGCATCACGAAGAGGTCATGAGGCCGCCCTGGATCTCTCAGAAGCCGTGATCTGCTGGGTAAATGGCTCCACTTCCCGCAGGCAAATCACCTGTGTCGCAGGGACATTATCTAGGCCTCACACTCGTCCTCGGTATTTGCGCTGGGGTGTTCGTTTGCTGGCCTGGGTTGGACTTTCAGTCCGGTGAGCTCATCCACTGCGGGATCGCCGGTGTCCGGACGTGACGCGGCCCTGGCGCGGGTGCCGTCTGGGATGTGGTGGACTTTTGAAAGGGTGGCGTAGTCTCCGGGTGCTGCAACCCACACACCGGGATTCGGGCGTTGGAGCGCTCCGGT
>JBOZRS010000092.1:0-2208 GCA_050789065.1 Microvirga sp. | reverse complement strand
GCGACACGATGCGGCCGACGAAGCCCTGATAGAACTCGTCGATGCTCGAGGCCGTGCGGGCGGTGGACCCGACGATGGCCTGGACGGTCGCCAGGGTGTTCTTGACCCGGTGATGCAGCTCCCGGATCAGAAGCTGCTGACGCTCCTCCGCCTGCTTGCGGTCGGTGACGTCCTGGAGAACGCCGCTCATGCCGGTGGCAGAGCCATCGGTTGCGCGGGTCGTCTGGCCCTGGGACGCGACCCAGATCTGCGCGTTGTTGTCAAAACGCTGCATTCGGTACTCGATGCTGTACGGCGCGTGATCTCTGATGGCCGATTCCAGGGCCTCCTTCATGCGGGGCAGATCGGCCGGATGCACGCGGTTCTGCAGCTCCACCACGGCCAGATTCGTGCCATCAGGAAGTCCGAGGATCTCCGCGGCCCTGTCGGACAGGGTGAGTAGGTTCGCCTCTATGTCACAACTCCAATCGCCCATCTTGGCGGCCTGAAGAGCGATGCGAAGCTGCTCCTCGCTGGCCCGAAGCGCTTCTTCCGTCTTCTTGAGATCGTCGATATCGACGCTCGTCCCCACCCAGCCCTCGAATTCCCCGGAAGGGGAGTGAATCGGGGCACCCTGGATGAGGTGCCAGCGATAGATGCCCTCATGGGATCGATAGCGCGCTTCCGTCGCATAGGACATGTGCTGCGTGACGATCGGCACCAGCTCCTCGTCCATCCTGGCCAGATCGTCCGGATGGATGGCGCTTCTCCAGCTATGTCCCAGGGCCTCCTCGGGCGGGAGGCCCGAATACGTCACCCATCTTTCGTTTGTGTAGATCAGCTCGGTCTTGGGGTTCAGGATCCAGACGAGAGCCGGGAGCGATTCGGCGATCAGGCGGAAACGGGCGTCCGTTTCCCGCAGAACGATCTCGGCCCGGGCCTTCTCCACGGCCGTCCAGGTGCGCTCGGCGACGTCCTCCACCAGGGACAGCTCCTCCGCCGACCAGGCGCGGGGCTCCGCGGAATGCAGGTAGAGGATCGCGGTGAGCTTCTGGCTCTTGAGCAGGGGGACGGCAAGAGCCGAGCGGGCATTGATCGTGCTGTAGGCCGCCTGGACCTCGGAGCTGTCCGCCCGGGGATCGGTCTTGATGTCCTCCACGAAGATCGGCCTGCCTTGCTTGAGCTCCGCCATCATGGTGGGGAGGAAATCGTAGAGGCGGTAAGCCCGGCCCTCATTACTGATGGCTCCCCTCGACCATTCCCGCTCCGCCAGGATGACGCCGCGATCCTCGTCGACCTCGCCATACCCGGCGCAATCGACTTTCAGGAGGCGCCCGAGGCTCTCCGCCGTGGCCTCCATGATCGCGAAGGGGTCGTCGGAGTCCCGCAGCCGGTCGTTCAGGCTCAGCAGGAATTCCTGGCGGCGCTGGGCCGTGTGCATCTCCTCCCGGGCCTTCTCCCGTGCCGTCATGTCCTGGGTGATGCCGATCAGGCGAACGGGCTTCTCGCCCTCGAAGACGGCGCATCCCCGCATGAGAACCCGGCCGATGCGCTCGTCCGGCCGGATCACGCGGCACTCGATGTTGAAGTCGGTCTTCGTCTTGAGGGCGAACACGATGGCCTGGTTCAGCCGCTCGACGTCGCCGGGATGGACGAGCTTCTGGAAGTCATCCTCGGTGAGCGAGGCATCGGCCGGAAGGCCCAGGTCGGCCTTGAACGTCGCGTTGCCGGTGATCGCACCGGTCTCGAGATCCCGCTCCCAGGAGCCGATCCTGCCGATGTCCAGCGCCATCCGCAGCTTGCCGTTGCTCAGGCGCACGGCGCGCTCCGCGTCCTGAAGGCGGCGCTCCAGATCGGCAAGGCGTTTCACGCCGCCGTCCTCGCTGGGCACGACATCGGCAGCCGGGTCTGAAAGGCCCCTTTCGTTCATCAACGCGTACTCTCGAGTCCTGCGGGTTGTCCTGTTACGACCTTACACAATACTGTACGGTATGTAACAACGGGACATAGGGCTCGATGTCAGCTCTCAACCCCCTGGACCGATTTAATTGCGAACGTATAGGCGAGGGCCACTTCCTCCAGGCGGTCGAACCGGCCCGCCGCGCCGCCATGGCCCGCCTCCATGTTGAGCTTGAGCAGGACGGGGCCGCCGCCGGTCATGGTGGCGCGCAGCCGGGCCACCCATTTGGCCGGCTCCCAGTAGGTCACGCGCGGGTCGGTCAGGCCGGC
>JBOZRS010000012.1:0-140769 GCA_050789065.1 Microvirga sp. | reverse complement strand
TCGTGCGGAAAAGTGGATCCGGTTTTCCGCCCCGAACGATGCGCCAGCCCGAAGAAGGAGCATCGGAGCTGATCCCAAAAGTGGGTCCACTTTTGGGTCCGAGGCTCTAAGGCGTAGCCTCCTGAGCATCCTTCGACAGCCAGCGCCCTGCGGCAGCTCTTCCGGCGTCCCGCAGCTCGATCAGGAAATCCCAGTCCAGGTTCAGGGCACTCGCCTGGCTGAGCGCCGGGAATTCTGCTTCAGCCGCGATATGATGGAGGCGCAGCTTTTGGAGCTTTCGGGACAAACGCGAGCCTTGGCTGGCAGGATCGGACAGCTTTCTCATGGCGGTAAGCGCATCAAGGTCCCGCAGAAGCGAACTGTTGAAGGTGATCTGTTCCATCCGCTTCGCGATTTCGGACGGCGTCGTCGGCATTTCGGCCCCACCCGTCGGCATGATCTGCACGACCAGAGCCTCCGGGGCGCGTGATGCCGAAACCAGAGGGATTAACGGCGGATTGGCCGAGTAGCCTCCGTCCCAATACGCTTCGCCGTCGACCCTGACGGCATGGTGAAGGACGGGAAGGCAGGCTGAGGCCAGCACTGCATCGAGCGTGACGGACTTCTCGCGGAACACATGCAATTTGCCGTCGCGTACGCGCGTTGCTCCGATCAGCAGCCGCAGGCTCGGATTGGCCCGCAATGCGTCGAAATCGATCTCTTCCGACAAAAGCGATTTGAGCGGATTCAGGTTGAACGGGTTGAACTGGTAGGGCGACAGGACCCGGGTCGCCAGTGCAACCGCCACGCCGGATTGGAGACGTGGAGCGGCTTTGCTAGCGCGCTTCCAGAACCGTGCGAGTCTCTTCCTCGCTTCTGTGCGTCCACCTTCGGCAAGTCCCGAAGCCAGGAGGGTCGCATTGACGGCCCCAGCGCTGGCTCCGCTGACAGCATCGAGGCGAATGTCCTCCTGTTCGAGCAGTCGGTCGAGCACTCCCCAGGTGAACGCCCCGAAAGACCCTCCGCCCTGGAGTGCCAGAGAGAGCCGCCGCTGCTTTGTTCTCGTTCTTTCGCGCGGAGGGCGGATCGCGGGAACGGACGGCTCTGGCGCATAGCCCGCATGCGGCGGATCGGGGTAATCGTTCGGATCAAATGTCATGATGTCCAATTGTGCGGTGCAATATTAGAATATGGGCAATAACGATCCTCGAAGCCGGGCGTTCCATCGCAGAGCCGGCTGGCAAATGCAGGTGGGTCGGCCCGGCCGTATTTCCTCCACGGGCATACTGCCCTAGGGTCCATGTCATGCCTGTTCGTCGCTTATACCGCATAGTCGCAGCCCTCGCGGCCATCATGCTGGGGCTCATCCCGGTCGCCGGAATGCCCGCGTGCGCGCAGTCGCCGGAGATACGGCAGGCGGTCGAGGCTCAGTTCAGGGAATGGCTGGCGCAGACCGTCTGGCCCGATGCCCAAAAACAGGGCATCTCGCGCGAGACCTTCGACCGGGCTTCCGGCTCCATCAGTCTCGACTGGACCCTTCCGGAGCTGCAGCCGCCCGGCGTGATCACGCCACCCGATGAGCAGCGTCAGGCGGAATTTCAGAGTCCTGGCCGCTATTTCGCGGAGGGCCAACTCGCCACCCTTGCCAAGACGGGAGGCAGCCTGCTGAAGCAATGGGCTCCGACTCTCGACGCGATCGAGGAGCGCTACCGCGTACCTCGGGAAATCGTCGTTGCGATCTGGGGACGAGAATCGCATTTCGGCCGTGTCGCACCAAAGAACCAAGCCCTGAGAGTCCTTGCGACACAGGCCTTCATGGGGCGTCGGCACGCGCTCTATTATCCGGAACTCCTGTCCGCTCTTCTGATCCTCGAGCAGGACCATCTGCCGCAGGACATGTTGCTCTCTTCCTGGGCCGGTGCCATGGGGCAGCCGCAACTGCTGCCGTCGAAGTTCCTGCGCTATGCCGCCGATGGCGATGGAGACGGACGGCGCGACATCTGGCGGTCGACGCCGGACAGCCTCGCGTCCATCGCCAATTATCTGCGCGAGCACGGCTGGAAACCGGACCAGGAATGGGGAACAGAGGTGAGGGTTCCCGAGACCATCTCCTGCACCCTCGAGGGGCCGCGGCAGGGACGGCCCGTGCGCGAATGGGAGCGGCTTGGTCTGGTCTCCGTGAACGGGATGCTCCTGCCGGGCATGAACCGCGAAGCGGTTGCGTTTCTGGTGATGCCTGCAGGTCGCTTGGGCCCAGCCTTCTTGGTGTCGGAGAATTTCTATATTCTCAAGCAATACAACGAATCCGACCTCTACGCGCTGTTCATCGGCCATCTCGCCGACCGGATGCGTGGCGGTTCAGCTCTCATGGGCGCATGGGCTTCGATCGATCCGATGAGGCGCAGCGAAATCCAGGCCTTGCAGAAACGCCTGCAGGCTGACGGTCATGATGTCGGCAAGACGGACGGTCTGGTCGGTTTTGCAACCCGGACGGCCATCGGCCAATGGCAGGCGAAGAACCGGCGCACGGAGACCTGTTTTCCTGACACCGCCCTGATCAGGGACGTCCGTTAAACAGATTGCGGCACGCCCTCGCGCTTCAGGATCTCGTCTCTTAACCGTTCTGCAATTCCGCAGGGGCAACCTGCATGGATTGCGTGTTCCACCGATTCGGTTCTGGAGATGGCGTTCATGACGCGAGATACATTCGATAATGCTCTCGATGAAATTCTCCAGCACCTCGCAACGAACCTGGACGCTATCCGTCAGGGCGGATCGGAAGCTGATCTGCGGGAGGTTCAGTGTCGGATAACAGACTTGATCGCCCTGATCGAGCGTAGCCCTGGCATAGAGGCGGCGGTCGCCGATCTTTATATCGCGGCGGAAGCGCTCGTTAGCGACAGGGTCGTGCAGGCGCAGCCCATGGCCAGGAAACTGCGGCTGCTGGCTGACGCCCATCGGCGGTTCTGCGAGCTTCTTCCTGCGGCCCGCCCGCTGGAGAGAGGCCGCAGGAGCGTCTGGCTGCACAGAAGCCTTCAGTTCGCCGCCTGAACCTATGGTGATCGGGACGATGGATCGATCCGGTCACAGTCTCCCGGAGACGGGAGACGACGGCGTGTCCGCCGGACCTCCTGCACCATGAGCGCTCATAGGGATCAGATGTTCTGCCACTGCTGCATCACGAACTCAACTGCGGCATCCCATGCGCGCTGGACGAGAGTTCCCTGCTCGACGGCGGCGCCGGCATAAAGCGGCACCTCCCGCACGCTCTCTTCATGATCGCCCTCTGCCCGGACCACACGCAGGGTTCCGACCTGATCCCCCTTCGCGACGGGAGCCGTGAGAGGCACGCCGGAGACGACCTTCAACGAGAGATGATCCGCTCCCCGGCCTTTGGGTACCAGGACGGAAACAGCTTCACGGGGAACGAGCGGGACGGCGTTGCTCTGGCCTCCATGGACCCGGGCTTCGCCAACTGATGCCCCGGCCTGCGCCAGAGTGACCTGCTCGAATGCACGGAAACCGTATTCCAGGAGCTTTCGCGCTTCTTCGGCCCTGGCGCGCTGCGATTCGAGGCCGCTCATGGCGAGGATCAGACGCCTGCCGTCGCGGTTGGCCGAAGCGACAAGGCTATAGCCGGATTCCTTCGTATGACCGGTCTTGAGCCCGTCTGCTCCGGGCACCTCGGCCAGGACCGGATTGCGATTGGGCTGCCGGATCTTGTTGTAGGTGAATTCCGCCTCGCCAAAGATCGGATAGCGGTCGGGATAGGTACGGATGAGATGCGCCGCGAGACGCACCATATCGCGCATCGTGACGTGCTCCTCGGGATGCGGCAGCCCATGGGGATTCACGAAGTGCGAACCGGTCATGCCGATCTCCTTCGCACGGGCATTCATCATGTCGGCGAAAGCTTCCTCGGTGCCGGCAACTCCTTCGGCGATAGCGACCGCAGCGTCATTGCCGGACTGGACCGCCACACCCTGGATGAGGTCTTCCACCTTGACCGTCTCTCCTGGGCGCAGGAACATCGTCGAGCTGCCCGACTTGGGCCCGCCGGTGCGCCAAGCATGCTCAGAGACGCCGAATGTATCGTCGAGCCTGACCTTGCCCTGCTCGATCCGGTGAAAGAGCACCTCAAGGGTCATCAGCTTCGTCAGGCTCGCCGGTGGAACGGTTTTGTCGGCGTCCTTCTCGAGGAGCACCGCGCCTGTGTCATAGTCGATCAGAAGGGCTGTTGGGGCGGCCGTGGCAAACTGGGCCTGACTGAAAGCAGCTTCCGGACTGATGAAGCAGGCCGCGAGCAGGGCGAATGCTGCCAAGCCACGGTGGAACGAGGAACGCAGGCTCGTCTGCATGGTTTCCCTTTCTGAACGCAATGCGTGGTTCTGGGCATAACCGACAAGGCCACGCTTGGTTCAACTCGCGTGCCGGCCGCGGAACGAGGAGCCTCTCCTGTCACGTTCTGCCCGAAGGGGAGGAACCTCCGCCGTCACGCTCCGTTGGACGTGTCCAAACGAAAGTCCAGCTTCATAGGAGAACTTGCCTTGCGCCACATTCTGCTTTCCACCGCCGCAGCGGCCGCTCTGGCCCTTGGGGCCGCCACCGCTATCGCGCAGACCCAATCCCCCGGCTCATCCGATTCGGCACCGGGCCAGATGAAGCCACCCGCAACGTCGTCCGAGAGCCCCGGTAAATCCGAAAGCGCTCCGGGTCACAACCGCCCCAGCGCCTCCTCGGAGGCCCCTGGCAAGTCCGAGGCTGCTCCCGGCCGTAGCCAGAGTTCGACCGCATCCTCGGGCTCCTCGAACGCCCAGTCGGATCAGATGAAGCGCCAAGGCTCGTCCGATCAGGGCAATTCCAGCTCCTCCTCGGCTGGATCTTCGTCCGGCCAGGATCAGCGCCCCACCACAACGGGAGCCACCAGCGGTTCCCAGGATTCGACCAAAGCCTCGGACAGCAAGCAGCATCCGCAACAGGGCTCCTCGAAATCCGCGACCGGATCTCATGAGGGCTCGAAGAATGGGGCCGCCGCGACGTCCAAGTCCGCTACCGACAGCAACCAGAGCCAGAAGCAGGGCGCCTCTCAGTCGAACTCCGAGAGCCAGCAGCGCTCCACGACCGGCTCCAGCGAGCAGGGCGCTTCGTCAGGCTCCACCGCCAAGACCCAGCAGTCGGGCTCCGCCCCTGCACAGGGTTCCTCGGCCCAGCAAAGCGGCACGACCGGGGCCTCGTCCAACACGTCCTCATCCGCGTCGTCCGAGGCTCCGGCTTCGAACGCCTTGGCCAACCTGAGCACCGAGAAGCGCTCGGAGGTGACGCAGGCCTTCACGAGCACGAAAGCCAATACGATGTCGAACGTGAATTTCGACGTTTCCGTCGGAACCACCATCACGGATAGGGTTCACCTGGCGCCTCTGCCGACGGAAGTCGTGCGGCTCGTTCCGCAGTATCGGGGTTACGAGTACGTGGTCGTCCGTGACGAGATCGTGATCGTCCAGCCGAAGACGAAGAAGATCGTGGAGGTGATCCACAAGTCCGGCGGCTCCCGCAAATCGGCTTCGGTTCATCTGAGCAGCGAGCAGCGCCAGAAGTTCAAGACGACCGTGGAGACGACCGGCTCGACGCGTTCGACCTCTTCCAGGATCGAACTCCGGGAAGGCGAGGTTCTTCCCGGGGATGTCAGCCTCCTGGATGTTCCGCAGACTATCATTACCGAGGTCCCTGAGCTTCGGACCTACCGCTATGTGGTGATCGGCGACGAGATCGGCCTTGTCGAGCCGGACACCCGTCGCGTCATCGAAATCATCAAGTAAGCCTTCTCTGGAGGGGGTGGACAGTCATCCCCTCCAGGCCTGTTCGGGGTATTTCCGCTTCGTCGTGTGAGGCACGGCTGCGCGATAGCCGCTTCAGCGCCTTCGCTTGCCAGTTTCGGGGCTCCGCATTCCTCAGGAGCGGCACCCTATAGCCGAATGACGTTCGGTCTCTACTTTCTCCTGCGGGAGTAGAAGAACCATGACCGAACGCCGACCGCTGACCCTTCATGTCCCGGAACCAGCCGTCCGACCGGGAGGAACCCCTGATTTTTCGAACGTGAGGATTCCCAAGGCGGGGGCTATCCCCCGGCCGAACGTCGATGTGGATCCGGAAGATATCCGCGACCTTGCCTTCTCGATCATCCGCGTTCTCAATCGGGCCGGAGAGGCAGTCGGGCCCTGGGCCGGCCTTCTGAGCGACGACGAACTCCTCGAAGGACTGCGCCACATGATGACGCTGCGCACCTTCGACGCCAGGATGCTGATCGCCCAGCGACAGGGCAAGACGTCCTTCTACATGCAGCACCTGGGTGAGGAGGCCATCAGCTGCGCCTTCCGCAAGGCGCTTTCGCCGGGTGACATGAATTTTCCGACCTATCGGCAGGCCGGCCTCCTGATCGCCGACGGCTACCCGATGGTCGACATGATGTGTCAGATCTATTCGAACTCGCGGGACCCGCTCAAGGGTCGACAACTGCCCGTGCTGTACTCTTCCAAGGAGCACGGGTTCTTCACGGTGTCCGGCAATCTCGCGACGCAATACGTCCAGGCCGTCGGCTGGGCGATGGCATCGGCGATCAGGAACGACACCAAGATCGCGGCCGCCTGGATCGGAGACGGCTCGACGGCGGAATCGGACTTCCACGCCGCCCTCGTGTTCGCCTCCACCTACAAGGCGCCGGTGGTCCTCAATATCGTCAACAACCAATGGGCGATCTCGACCTTCCAGGGCATCGCTCGCGGCGGGGCGGGGACATTCGCGGCGCGTGGGCTAGGTTTCGGCATTCCGTCGCTGCGGGTCGACGGCAACGACTACCTGGCGGTCTACGCGGTTGCGAAATGGGCGATAGAGCGGGCGCGCAGCAATCTGGGACCCACGCTCATCGAATATGTGACCTACCGAGCCGGCGCGCATTCGACCTCCGATGATCCGTCCGTCTACCGGCCGAAGACGGAATCCGATGCCTGGCCTCTCGGCGACCCGGTCATTCGCCTCAAGAACCACCTGATCGCGAAGGGCGTCTGGTCGGAGGAGCGGCACAAGCAGGCGGAGGCCGAAATCCTCGATACGGTGATCGCGGCCCAGAGAGAGGCGGAGAGCTACGGTACGCTGCATGCTGGCGGCAAACCCTCCGCACGCGACATGTTCGAGGGCGTCTTTGCCGAGATGCCGCCGCATCTGCGCCGGCAGCGGCAGCAGGCGGGAGTCTGAACCATGGCGCGCATGACGATGATCGAAGCCATCCGCGATGCGATGGACGTGATGATGGCGCGCGACGAGAGGGTCGTGGTCTTCGGCGAGGATGTCGGCTATTTCGGCGGCGTTTTCCGCTGCACGGCGGGCCTTCAGCAGAAATACGGCAAGACCCGGTGCTTCGACGCGCCCATCAGCGAATCTGGAATTGTCGGGGCCGCCATCGGTATGGCGGCTTACGGCCTTCATCCCTGCATCGAAATCCAGTTCGCAGACTATATGTACCCGGCCTACGACCAGATCGTGTCGGAGGCGGCGCGACTGCGCTACCGATCGAACGGAGAGTTCACCTGTCCGATGGTCATCAGAATGCCGACTGGTGGCGGCATCTTCGGCGGGCAGACCCACAGTCAAAGCCCGGAAGCGCTGTTCACCCATGTGGCGGGGTTGAAGACGGTCGTGCCGTCGAACCCCTACGATGCCAAGGGATTGCTGATCGCCGCGATCGAAGACCCGGATCCGGTGATTTTCCTGGAGCCGAAGCGGCTCTACAACGGCCCCTTCGACGGCCATCACGACCGACCGGTCACGCCCTGGTCGAAGCATGATCTCGGCGAGGTGCCGAGCGGTCACTTCGCTCTTCCCCTCGGCAAGGCATCGGTCGTGCGCAAAGGAGCGTCCGTGACCGTGCTGGCCTATGGGACGATGGTCTATGTCGCACAGGCGGCCGCAGCGGAAGCGGGCATCGACGCCGAGATCATCGATCTGCGGACGCTGCTCCCCCTCGATATGGACACCATTACGGCATCCGTCGGAAAGACCGGCCGTTGCGTGATCGTCCACGAGGCAACGCTCACGTCGGGATATGGCGCGGAGCTGGCAGCGCTTGTTCAGGAAGCCTGCTTCTTCCAGCTGGAGGCGCCGATCGTGCGGGTGACCGGCTGGGACACGCCCTATCCCCACGCGCAGGAATGGGACTACTTCCCGGGGCCGGCTCGTGTCGGACGGGCCCTCGTCGAGACGATGGAGGCCTGACATGGGCGAGCACATGATCAAGATGCCCGATGTCGGCGAGGGGATCGCAGAGGCCGAACTCGTCGAGTGGCATGTGAAGGTCGGCGACCTCGTCCGCGAGGACAGCGTGCTTGCGGCCGTCATGACCGACAAGGCCACCGTGGAGATTCCCTCTCCGGTCAATGGTGAGGTTCTCTGGCTTGGCGCGCAGATCGGCGATGTCGTGGCCGTTGGATCTCCCCTGATCCGCCTCAAGGTGGAGGGCGAGGGCGCAGCCCCTTCGACCGGCCACGTGGAGGCGCCCACCGCAGAGGAGCCTGCGCGACCCGACGTGGTGGCGTCCAAGACGGAGGTTGCCGAGAAAGCGTCCGAACCCCTCGTCGAGAAGCCGTTCAGGCGTCCTGCGCCTCCAGAGCCGCCCCAGGTCTCGGGGCTGAGGATGCGTGATGCACCTATGGGACGCGCAGAGGGCGAGAGGCCGATTGCCTCGCCAGCCGTGCGGCTCAGGGCGCGCGAGGCCGGGATCGATCTGCGGCAGGTACCCGGCACCGGCCCGGCTGGGCGGATCACCCACGAGGACCTCGATGCCTTCTTCACCCATGGGCGGCAGATCGCCGAGGCGCCGGGTCTCGCACCGAAGACTTCGGTCGAGCACATCAAGGTCGTCGGGCTTCGCCGCAGGATCGCGGAGAAGATGGCGATCGCCAAATCGCGCATTCCCCACATCACCTATGTCGAAGAGGTCGATGTAACGGCGCTCGAGGATCTGCGGACCGCTCTGAACGCCAACAAGCGGTCCGACAGGCCGAAGCTGACGCTGCTGCCGTTTCTCATGAGGGCGATGGTAAAGGCCATTTCCGAGCAGCCTCATCTTAACGCGCTTTATGACGACGAAGCGGGAGTCGTCGACCAGCATGGCGGCGTGCATATCGGCATCGCGACGCAGACGAGCGGGGGGCTCGTGGTCCCGGTGGTGAAGCACGCCGAGGCGCGAGATCTCTGGGGGTGCGCAGCCGAACTGAATCGTCTCGCGGAGGCGGCAAAATCCGGCACGGCCTCCCGCGAGGAGCTGAGCGGGTCGACGATCACCATCACGTCCCTGGGCGCGATGGGCGGTGTCGTCACCACGCCGGTGATCAATTATCCGGAGGTCGCCATCATCGGGGTCAACAAGATGATGGTCCGGCCCATGTGGGATGGATCGACCTTCGTTCCCCGCAAGATGATGAACCTGTCTTCCAGCTTCGATCACCGCGTCATCGACGGCTGGGATGCGGCGGTCTTCATCCAGCGCATCAAGACGCTTCTGGAGACCCCCGCCATGATCTTCGTGGAGACCTGAGTCGATGAAGGACATTGCCTGCAAGCTGCTGGTCATCGGGGCAGGACCCGGGGGGTATGTCTGTGCCATCCGTGCCGGACAGCTTGGAATCGATACGGTGATCGTCGAGGCGAAGAAGCCCGGCGGGACATGCCTCAACGTCGGCTGCATTCCTTCCAAGGCTCTGATCCATGCGGCTGAGGAATACGAGAGGATCGCCCATCTGGCGACAGGCCGAAATCCTCTCGGGATCAGAACGGCGAAACCGGACATCGACCTGGCTGAGACGGTCGCCTGGAAGGACGGCATCGTCGGTCGCCTCAACAGCGGCGTGTCGGGGCTTCTCAAGCGCGCGCGGGTCAAGGTGGTCGAGGGCTGGGCGCGCTTTCGCGACGGGAAGACGGTGGAGGTGGAGACCGAGACGGGGCGGCAGATCATCCGCGCCGAGAATGTCGTGATCGCAACGGGCTCGGCCCCGGTCGAACTTCCCAGCCTGCCGTTTGGAGGGCCCGTGATATCCTCGACTGAGGCGCTGGCGATGACTGCCGTCCCGGAGAGGCTTGCCGTCATCGGCGGCGGCTATATCGGCCTGGAGCTCGGGACTGCCTTCGCCAAGCTGGGCGCGAAGGTGACCATCGTCGAGGCTCAGGCCCGCATCCTGCCGCAATACGACGCCGAACTGACCCGGCCTGTCGCCAAGCGCCTGCAGGCCCTGGGAGTCGAGGTTCTGACGGGCGCCAGGGCGAAGGGGGTGAAGGGCGGCGGCACGCTGCTGGTGGAGGCCGCAGACGGCGCGGAAATGCAGCTTGCCGCGGACAGGATCCTCGTCACGGTCGGCCGCAAGCCCGTCACGGAGGGTTGGGGGCTCGAGGAGCTCGTCCTCGATATGGATGGTCCCTTCCTTCGGATCGGGAGCCGGTGCGAAACCTCGATGCGTGGGATCTATGCCATCGGCGATGTCACCGGCGAGCCGATGCTGGCCCACCGCGCCATGGCGCAGGGCGAAATGGTGGCCGAAATCATTGCCGGTCACAATCGCGTCTGGGACAAACAGGCCATTCCAGCCGTGTGCTTCACCGATCCCGAAATCGTTGCAGTCGGTTTGCCGCCGGATGAGGCGCATAGAGCGGGTAGCGAGATCCACGTGGGGCATTTCCCCTTCTCGGCCAACGGCCGTGCGATGACGAAGCTCGGCGAGGAGGGCTTCGTGCGCGTCGTCGCCCGCGCCGACACCCATCTGGTGCTCGGCATCCAGGCGGTGGGGCAGGGCGTTTCTGAGCTTGCCGCTACCTTCGGTCTGGCCATCGAGATGGGCGCGCGCCTCGAGGACATCGCCGGGACGATCCACGCACATCCGACGCAGGGCGAGGCTTTCCAGGAGGCCGCGCTCAAGGCCTTGGGGCGCGAGCTTCACATCTAGGGGCAGGTGCATTCGGCCTCCCCGGGAGCCGCTTACCCCTCCGGCTCCCCACGGGCGCCTGATGGTCCGGTTGCATCCGACGGTTGAAAGATTGACATGGCGCAGCAACGAGAAATGATGTCCTGCCTCCAAAGGAAGAAACAGTTGCCCTGAGAGAGATCGATAATCTAGGCTGAGACAAACTGGTTCGGAGTTTGTTGTAATTATTATACTCAGCCGATGTGATATCCACTCCATATGGCCAGGCTGTGGCCATGAAAGGCTCGTCAACTGAGAATGGCTATGCTTCCATCGGGAGGATGGCATTCTTTTTCATAGGAGGGCGGAGCTTGTTTGATGATTTCTGGAGTAGACGGATCGACATCACCTGCCCCAACTGCCATCAGCCGTTCAAGGTGCGGCTCCGCAAGCTTCATTTCGGCTCGGAACTCGTATGCAGGCTCTGCCGCTACGAGTTCGAAGCCAGCCGTCATTCCGAGCTTCCTGAGGTCCAGAATGCGCTTGCTCACATGCGAAGGATTTTGGCGCAGCGGACTGAGCTGTTGAAGCGGCGCACCGACAGCAGGGAAACTGTGTTGCGGGATGCCGAAGCCGTCAGGACGAAGAGCGCTCGTACAGGCGCCTCCTCAAAACCGCTGAACGACGGCCTCACCTGAAACCCGCAATGTCCTAGATACTGCCCCCCTGCGGAATGACGCGGGTCAGGCTGCCCGTTGCGGGGAAGAGCGGGATCAGGCAGGCCTGCAGGGCATGGTAGAGGTCGGGCTTGCCATTGAACAAAGCGCAGGTCGTCTGCAGGTCTTCAGATAGTTCCGGGTGCCATCCGCCGTTCTCATGATCGATCAGATAGCGGTCGGCAAAGCCCCACAGGTGGCGATACCAGGCCTCGTGAAAATCGCTCGGGCTGTGCTCGCACAGAAAGGAGGCCGCGCCGATCGCCTCGGCGCAGGGCCACCACAGCTTTTGCGGCAACCGGGGCTCATCGTTCCAGTCGAGCGCGTAGAAGAAGCCGCCCTTGTTTCTGTCCCAGCCGAGTTCAATGGATTGCCGGAACAGCGCGCGGGAGGCCTCGGGTAGCCAGTTGAGGCGCCTGTCGCCCAGCACCCACAACTGCAGCAGGAGCCTCGCCCATTCGAGCCAATGGCCGGGCGTGGTGCCGTAGGGACGGAACATCTCGTATCCGCGATAGTCCCGGTCGAGGCTCCAGTCGGCGTGGAAGTGCTCGGCCACTCGGTAGCCAAGGCTGGCGGCATGGCGGCCGATGATGAGTTCCGCGATGCGCTCCGCCTTGTCCAGATAGGAGCGCTCGCCCGTCGCCTCGAAAGCCGCCATTAGGGCTTCCGTCAAATGCATGTTGGAGTTCTGCCCGCGATACTGGCTCAGGGGCGTCCAGTCCCTGGCGAACTCCTCCGCCACCGCTCCGTGCTGGTCCTCCCAGAAGTGTCGGTCCAGAACTTGTGTGGCGTCTTCCAGCAGACGGTCTGCGAGCGGGTGCCCGACGACCTTCGCGCTCGAGGCGGCGAGCAGCACGAAGGCATGCCCGTAAGCCTGCTTGGTATCGTCCTTGGGGCCCTCATCGTCGAGCGACCAGACATAGCCGCCATGCCTGTCGTCGCGGTGGACGTTCCAGAGATAGTTCATGCCGTGATCGACGATGGCGTCGCATCCGGGCTTGCCCAGCAAGGTGCCGATGGCGAAGCAATGCACCATGCGGGTTGTGTTATGGATCTGGCGAACGGGATTGCCGACTTCGATGGGATGCCCGGTGCTGTCGAGGTCGAAGAAGCCGCCCGCCGGATTGACGATCCGGTACTGGAAGAAGTCGAACAGGCTGTTCGCCTGATCGGCGAGCCATTGCCGGTGGAAGGGGCGTGTGCGCCAACCCGAGCCCATCGGGGGGAGGATGGGCTGATGATGGACCTGCATGGTGTGCTCCAATCCTATTGCGCGGCCATGAAGCGCGTCACCTCTTCCCAGGAGGGTGGGTTGGCGCCGCGTCGGGTGCAGACGATGGCGGCCGCAGCCGCCGCAAAGTCGAGGGCTGCCGTAATCTGACTCTCATCGATCCGGCCGATCTCTTCCCGGGTGAGCAGCGAGTTCGCATCGAGCCATGAGAGCAGGGCCGCGTGGAAGGTGTCTCCGGCCCCAACCGTGTCGATCACCTCGACCTGAGGCGTCGGCCGTTCAAGAACCGTGCTCCCGAACGCCGCCAGGGGGCCATGGGCTCCCCGGGTGACGATGGCGAGTTTCGGCCCCTGCCTTAGCCAAGCCCTGGCCACAGAGACGATGCCATCGTTCGGATAGAGCAACTCGATGTCCTCGTCGCTCGCCTTCACGATTGCGGCGTGGGCGAGAAGGCGTTCGAAACGCTCCCGGAAGGCATTGAGGTCGCCGACGACGCGAGGCCGGACATTGGGATCGAGCGAGATCACCCGCGCCCCGGCCTCGCGGCGCAGCAGGGTCTCGATGGCGCCGGCGATGGGCTCGACACCGAGCGAGTAGGAGCCGGCCGCGATGGCATTCACGTCGGAAGGCAGGCGAGCTGGCAGGGCCTCGGGGCTGAGCGCGCGATCGGCGCTGTCATCGGCATAGAACGAGTAATGCGGCTGCCCCGCCGGACCCGTTGCCACGACGCTCACGGTGGTTTTCTTCGGGCAGCGCTGCACGTAGTCCGAAACCACGCCCGCATCGGCGAGCCTGTCTGCCAGAAAGGAGCCGAAGGCATCATCCGACAGAGTGGACAGGAAAGCGGCTGGGCGTCCGAGGCGGCCGATGCCGATGGCCACGTTGAACGGGGACCCGCCTGCGACGGCCTCAGCCTGAAGCCCGGTCGGGGAGGGCGGTCCGACAAAAAGATCGATCAGGGCCTCGCCGCAAACCAGGATCATGCGCAACTCCGCATAGGAAAGCGGCGCCGGTCGCAGGTCCGGCGCCACGATGAGACGTGAAGGGCGTCAGGAGCGGGGGCAGACCACCCCTGATATTGATTCACGTTCTCGCGCGTGATGAGTTTCGAGGGCATTAACGTCACGGTGTTCTCGGGCTTCTTGCCGTTCAGGGCACGTTGCCGAGTCTGACGCCAAGTTGCGCCATCGCGCAAGGATCCTGACTTGCCGGGACCTGGCTCATCGGGCTGTTGGGATCCTACAGGGCCGCGGACAGCTCGCTCACCCGCATCGTTGGCCCGAAGGCGTCACCCGGCGAGCCCGAGGGCGGACGAACATCTCAACGCAGCTACAATCGGCGGCGGCTCACGACGACTCCGTCCGCATCGCAATAGACGAACTTTCCCGGCGCGAACTCCGCTCCGCCGGCCTCGAATGAGAGGCCGATGGTTCCTGTGCCCTCGAACGACCCGCGGGCCGGAACGGTGCCGAGCGCCATCACGCCGAGATCCATGCCGGCGAGCGTTTCGGCATCGCGGATGGCTCCGAACACGACCACACCGGCCCAGCCGTTCTCGATGGCTTTCGTCGAGAGCCTGTCGCCCAGAAGCGCAGCTCGGGTCGATCCGCCTCCATCGACGACCAGAACCCGTCGCCGGCCCGGCTGGTCGAGGCATTGCCTGACGAGCCCGACGTCTTCGAAGGTTTGGAGTGTTTCGACTTCGCCGCTGAAGGATCTGCGGCCGCCGAACGTCCGAAACTGGGTCAGGCAGACCTCGACCTCTCCTGGAAATTCATCACAGAGATCGGCGGTTTTGAAGTCGTTCATTGCGCACACCACGAGCTATGGGCGTCCCTTGCAGGACGATCCTACCTGGAGCTGTTCCGGGCTTTTCAACCGGCACGATTATCCCCTTCCCGTCCGTTGCGGAAGTGGAGGGCGCCCCTTTGCCGGGGCGAGGAACCCGCCTTCGGCGAAATTTCCTGACGTCGTGCGGCTGATGCATTGCGAATGCCTGCCATGCGCCACTCCGGCGGGGGCTCGCCCGGTCGGCCTGAAATCGACACATTTGTGGTCGACCCCAGTGGCTACATTTCGTTAACCATAAGTCCGTGCAAGGCTAATGATGCTTAGACGTATTGTTGCGCTCGCTTTCATCCTCTCGACCCCAGCATTCGCCCAGACCTATGACCGCCCGGACATCATCCGGGGGCTCTGCCGGCCCGACGGATGCGACGAGTTCGCTGTCCTCGGTGCATCCCCCGTGGCAAAGGCGGGCGAAGGCACGCTCATGAAGACCCGGGTGAAAACCTTCCGTGCGAGCTCCGGCGGACGCCGCGAACTCAGCGAGGAAAACGGGTACGTGTTCTGCTCGCGGACAAGGCCAGCCATCCTTGCCGAGAAGAACGGTCGCACCATGGCTTTCTACATCGCCCCGTTCTCGTCGGAGAGCCGCGAGGCCGTTCGTCAGAATGCCAACTTTCACGCCCTGTATTTCAGCATCTGCCACGGCCTGGAGGCCGGCAGGGCGGCCATCCGGGATCTTCCGGGCGTCGCTCAGAACCTCGGCTATCGGGTCGCGCTGCCCCAGTCACAATACGTGGCGCTGAAGAGGGTCGAGGATATCCTGTCGCCGGCGGATCGACGCCCGATCGAGGCGAGGGAGGACAGCATTCGGCCGGTGCCGCCGATGAATGTTCCGCCTTCCGCATCGCAGCGCGATCTGGCCCTCGATGAGCGCGTGGACGAGTTCCTGGAACGTCGTGAGCCGATGCCGCCCCAGCGCTATCCCTATGTCGTCGAACGGGAGGATGGGCTGCTGGCCGGGCCCCGCCGCCTGGCGAACCGCGCATTCGATGCTCTTGATGACGTGGGCGATTGGGTGCTCGGGCGGCGATACTGACCCCGAACACCGGCGTCGTCGATGACCGGCATCATGACGATGCCGGTCATGCCGTTTCAGCCAGAACAGCGGTGGGTCTGCCGCAGGGTGGGCCTATAGAGCGCCGCGAAGTGGTCCTTGCCGTCCTAGAGCTGCTTCCACGTGAGTGGAAGCAGCTCTCTTCTTTGCTGCGCGGCATTTTTTGACGGCCAAACGGATCCACTTCGCCGAAAAAGGCTCTAGATGGCTGCCTTCTTCACGAAGCGGTCATCGAATGTCGTGGCCAGATCGACCTTGGCGTCCTTCAGTTCAGGATCGAGCAGTTTAAGCATGTCCATGACGCTTGCCATGCCGTCCGGCGGGACGATGCCGGTGCGGGAATAGCTCTCCAGCGAGTTCTGCACCGCCTTGATGTAGAGCGGCTTGTCGCCGAGGTGGTATTCGGGCGGCACGGCATCCGCGACATCCTCTGGCTTCGCCGTCTGGAGCCATTTGAGAGATTTCATGAACGCGTTGACGAGGCGCTGGGTCGTCACCGGGTTGGCGTCGATGAAATCCTTCTTGGTGTAGAGAGTCGCAGCCGGGTTTGATCCGCCGAAGAGCGCCCGCGTGCCCGCTTCGGTGCGCGTGTCGATCAGGATGGAGATGTCTCCTTCCGATTCCAGCTTGGCGATCACGGGATCGAGGTGAGAGATCACGTCGATCTCGCCCTTCTGCATGGCCGCAACGGCGCTGGCACCGGATCCGACGCCGATGAAGGCGGCATCCGTCGGCTTCAGGCCAGCCTTCACCATGGCGTATTGCGTGGTCAGCGCCGTGGAGGAGCCCGGCGCCGTCACGCCGATCTTGAGGCCTTTGAAATCGGCCGCGGACTTGATCTGCCCCGCCTTGTCCTTCTTGACGGCGATCACGATAGCCGGGAACCGGCCGAGCTCGGTGACGGCTCGCACATCCTGGCCCTTGGCCTGCATGCGGATGGTGTGCTCGTAGGCGCCCGTCACCACGTCCACCGATCCGCCGATGAGCGCCTGGAGCGACTTGGCGCCACCGCCGAAATCGTTGATCTCGACGTCGAGCCCCTCATCCTTGAAGAAGCCCTTCCGCTCCGCGATCGTCAGCGGCAGGTAATAAAGGAGAGGCTTGCCGCCCACGCCCAGAGTAACCTTGATCTTTTCCGGCTTCTCCTGGGCAAAGGCGCTCGGGCTGAGCCCAGCGGCCAGAGCGGCTGCGCCCGTTCCGATGAGAAATGTACGGCGTTTCATCCTGATCTCCCTGCTTGAATGCAGTTTGTGGCGGGGAAGGATTGCCTAACCCTGCGCGTTTGTCGATGGGGCGGGGCGCCAGACGAGCAGCCGCCTTTCGATCATGGTCACGACGGCGTCGATGAGAATGACGAAGATCGACAGGATCACCATGCCGGCAAACACGCCGGTCACGTCAAACACGCTCTCCGCCTCGTGGATCTTGTAGCCGAGTCCAGCCGAGGAGCCGAGATATTCACCCACGACCGCACCCACGAGTGCAAAGCCCACGGAGGTGTGCAGGGACGAGAACATCCATGTCAGCGCCGCCGGCCAATAGACGTGCCGCAGGAGCTGGCGTTCGTTCATCCCGAGCATCCGCGCATTGGCCAGCACCACCGGACTGACCTCGCGCACGCCCTGGTACACGTTGAAGAAAACGATGAAGAAGACCAGCGTGAAGCCAAGGGCAACCTTCGACCAGATGCCGAGGCCGAACCACAGGGCGAAGATGGGGGCGAGCACGACGCGGGGCAGTGCGTTCGCGGCCTTGATGTAGGGATCGAACACGCTGGCCAGAACTTCCCGGCGCGCGAACAAGAACCCGAAAAGAATGCCGCCTCCGGCCCCGAAGGCGAAAGCGAGGATCGTCTCCAGCAGAGTGATCCCGAGATGTCGCCAGATCTCGGCTGAGGTGAACTCCTTCCAGACCCGCGCCAGCACGTCCGCAGGGGTCGAGAAGAAGAACTGCGTCTGCTTGGTTGGCGCGAGAATGGGATAGGCTGTCAGGACGTGCCAGACCAGCAGGAACCCGAGACCCACCGCAACCTGGAGCAGGACCAATTTCAACCGGTTCATGCCGAGGCTCCTTCTCCCTGCGCATAGGCCTTCTGCACCTCGACGCGGAGGCTCGCCCAGATCTCCTTGTGGATGTGATGAAACGCCGGTTCGAGCCGCACTTCGGCGATGTCGCGCGGGCGCGGCAGGGTGACTGGGAACTCGCCGATGATGCGGGCCGCGGGACCTGCGGACATGACCACCACCCGGTCGGCAAGGGCGATCGCCTCCTCCAGATCGTGCGTGACGAAGAGCACCGCCTTCCGGTTGGCCGCCCAGAGTTCCAGCAGAAGATTGCCCATGATCTGCCGGGTCTGCGCATCGAGCGGCCCGAAAGGCTCGTCCATCAGCAGAATCTCTGGATCGCGGATCAGCATCTGCGCCAGGGCGACCCGCTTTCTCTGACCGCCCGAGAGCATATGCGGGTAACGGTCCACGAAGGCCGCCAAGCCGACCCGACGCAGCCATTCGCGCGCCTTCGTCTCGGCTTCCGCGTAGGGCACGCCCTTGGGCTCAAGGGCGACGGCCACATTCTGGAGCGCCGTCTTCCACGGCATCAGCGCGTCCTGCTGGAAGAGATAACCGGCCCGCCCGTTGAGGCCGACTAGCGGTGCGCCGAAGATCTCGACCTGGCCGTCGGACGGCTTGAGCAGCCCTGCAGAGGCATTGAGCAAAGTGGATTTGCCACAGCCGGTCGGTCCGACGATAGCAATGAATTCGCCGGGCTTCGCTGTGAGGTCAATAGCCTTTACGGCCGTGTAGCCTGCTCCCTTCGGGCCGAAAGTGATGGCGACATTGTGGAGCGAAACGGCCGGGGCTGTAGTCGATGATGCGGGCATGAGGCTGGGTGTTTCCCGCGCCTGTGGGCGGCGCTTGGGGGCATCCTATAGGCTCGCGCCGCGATGGCAAGGCCGCCGCCGGCAGCCCCATCGGAACTCACCCTGCATCGTCGCAGGGGCCTGCCCAGGCTGGTCCTCAGGTCAGGATGCGCACCAGGACGGCCACAACATCGTCACCAAAGCGTCTCCTCGAAAAGGGTGATCAGCCTTTTCCAGTGCCGTTCTGCGCCATGCTCATCATACACGCCATGATCAGGCACGGCCCATCCATGGCTCATTCCGACATAATTCTCGATGACGTGATCGATCTCGGCAGCCCGCAGAGCCTCGGCCAGCCGGCCCGACTGCTCGGGCGGGAAGCTTCCATCGACGCCGGCACTGCCGACATAGACGCGTCCCTTGATCGTCGAGACATGATGATACGGGCTGTCAGGCGCGTCGCTGGCAAGATGCCCGCCGTGGAAGCTCGCCGCAGCCGCAACGCGGTCCGGATAGGCTGCCGCGGCCCTGAGCGCCCGTCCTCCACCCATGCAATAGCCGACGACCCCGATCCGGCCCGTGACGCCAGCCTCCACCGCGGCATCGAGGAAGGCGGCGGAATCCTGTCGCGTCATATCCTGGGTCGTGCCCCGGATCATTCCCATGAGCTCATTGCGTGTCGCCTCGCTCGAGAACGCGGTCTTGGCGTCGAACGGTCCATAGTCGCCGAACCGATAGAAGAGGTCGGGCACGACAACGATATAGCCGTGGCTTGCGAGACGCTCGGCCATGCCGTCGAGAGCCGGCCGAAGGCCGAATGCATCCATGTAGAGGATGACACCCGGCTGCTGGTCGTGCGCAGAGCCGCTATCCGGGCGAAACAATCTTGCCTTAGCGATGCCGTCGTTCGTGTGGATCGCGATCTCTTGCTTGGCCAAAGCGATCTCCTGTTTTCTTTCGGAGCCTTCCACCCTGGAATGCATCCCGGAGTCATTCGAAGGCCTGCGATGGATGCGGGCCGAAATATGCCGATTCCATACCGCAAGCGGCACACTCAGCCGATTGTTTCATCGGCAAACCGTACAGCAATGTCCGAGATGGCGCTTCCGCCCGAGCCCCAATGCAGAGATAATCCCCAAAGATCCCCGGCCGAAAGGAAAATATCGATGACCTACGCTATCCGCTTCCATCAGACCGGCGGTCCCGAGGTTCTGGTCTGGGAGAAGGCCGATGTCGGCGAGCCCGGACTTGGCGAAGCGCGGGTCCGGCACCGGGCGATCGGCCTCAACTACGTCGATACCTATGTCAGGTCCGGCCTGTACCCGGCTTCTCTGCCGAGCGGCCTCGGCACCGAGGCCGCCGGTATCGTCGAGGCTGTCGGTCCGGGCGTGACAGAGGTGCAAGTCGGCGACCGCGTGGCTTATTCGGGTGGGCCGGTCGGCGCCTATTCCGAGGAGCGTGTCATGCCGGCGGATCGGCTTGTCGTTCTGCCGGACGGGATCTCCGATCAGCAGGCCGCCGCGATGATGCTCAAGGGCATGACCGCCCAGTACCTCGTCCGGCAGACATTCAAGGTCAAGGCGGGAGACACCATCCTGTTTCACGCTGCGGCCGGTGGGGTGGGGCTCATCGCCTGCCAGTGGGCCAAGTCCCTTGGCGCCACCGTCATCGGCACGGTCGGAAGCGACGAGAAGGCGGAACTCGCCAGAGCTCATGGCTGCGACCACCCCATCGTCTACACGCGCGAGAACTTCGTCGAGCGCGTGAGGGAGATCACAAGGGGAGAAATGGTTCCGGTCGTGTACGACTCGGTCGGCAAGGATACCTTCATGGCCTCGCTCGACTGCCTCAGGCCTCTCGGCCTGATGGTGAGCTTCGGCCAGTCCTCCGGTGCAGTCGGCCCGGTCGATCTCGGCATCCTGGCCCAGAAAGGCTCGCTGTACGTCACGCGGCCCACCTTGAGAACCTATGCCGACAAGCGCGCCGACCTTCTGGCCATGGCTCAGGACCTGTTCAATGTCGTTCTTTCAGGCGCTGTCAGAATCGAGGTCAATCAGACCTATCCGCTGAAGGATGCGGCTGAGGCGCACCGGGATCTCCAGGCCCGCAAGACGACCGGATCGACAATCCTGACCGTGTAGCGGGAGATCGTCGATCCGGTCGTATTTCACTCGGCGGGCGTCAGGTGGACCGTGGGGGCGGCTGCTGGCGCAGGGCGGAATACGAAGACGCCAAACAGCAGCATGGCCGCGAGCACGAGCAGGGAGGCCAGGGCGGCGACAGGATCGGCGCCGCTGTAGCCCAGGTGAATGGCCGCGACTGCGACCGTCAGGATGACGGTGCCGAGCGCCCACAGGCCGACCTGGATCAGCGCCAAGCGGCTGGCATCGAGAGCGGGACGGCGCTCGTAGTAGATCCCGAACAGGAACAGCGACACCCACCCGAGCAGGTTGAGGTGGGCATGGGCCGGCATGACGGCATGATCCTGAGTGGCCGCCATGGCGATGCCCATGGCCATGCCGGCGATCACGAACAGAACCGCCAGTCGGAAGCTGAGCGCTGATGCTTTCATAAGAATTCCTCCGCAAAGAGACTTGTGTGCCCGGTGAGCGCGGGTCTTGTAGCCCCTCCTGTATTGGCCGATGTGCGCCTGAGCACAACGGCGATTCCGGATCAGGGCTGGATAAAGTCCGTTGAAGTCCCTTGCTCCGGACGGTCGTGCTAAGGATCTTCGTTGCGCCAAGGAATAATCGGTCGACAGGAGCGTTTTCGAGAGCTTGCGTGAGAATAGTCAAGCTTGTTTGTCAAAGTCGATTCGCCATATCACAGCAGCTCGCGAATAATACGGCTCGCTTTGAGTACATCCTGATGGGTATAGACCGATCAAAGGAGTTTATAGAATTTATGAGATCACGTTCCTGAAAGGAAAGATCTCATGACGAGTGTCGCCGCCGCTGCTACGTTTCTCGGCTTCGATGGAAGCAGAAGCATCTACCGGGTTGATCTTAGCCAAGTTTCGTGGAGTGTTCAGTCCGTAACGTTCGTGGACGATGGCGTGAGATCGGGCGGACGCGGTGGCGCTTCAGGCGCGGACCTCGATTTCGTCGCATTTTCGAACTCGTTCTACAATTCGCCAGTGCTCCCAACTGCCATCACGCAATCCAACTCGCTCAATGCCGACGTGGTGTTCCACCCAGGCTACATGGCACAGTGGGTCGACGGAGACCCGCCGATCTGGAACACCTCGAATTTCTTCGGCACGGCACCCGGGAATGTCTTCGACCCCAATAAAGCAACGCTCGGTCTTGCGGACGGCGATCAGGACGCCAGCTTTGGGTCCATATCGCTCGGCGATGGCGGACAGTTGAGTTTGCTGCTCAACAGCGGGGTCGGCCGGTATCTCTACTTCGGCGAGTACGGAAACCGAACTGTGGACCAAGATCCGGCCCAAGTCGTTCTCTCGGACGAGAGGGCTCCTCTGGCCTATTCAGGAAATTTCACCATCTCCGGAGACTATCGCAGCGAGACCATCGCCTTCGCCCGGGGGTTCAACACCCATATGGGAGCCGGAAACGACACCGTCTATGGCATGGATGGCGACGACAGAATCTACACGAGCGACGGGAACGACCGCATCTACGGCGGGACGGGCTATGACTGGCTCTATGGCGAAAACGGGAAGGACACCATCTACGGCGATGCCGGGAACGATCGGCTTTTCGGCGGCGCAGGCAATGACATCCTTCGCGGCGGCTCTGGCTACGACACATTCGTGTTCAATACCAAGCTCGGCACGTCCAAGACTGACCGGAAGGTGAACTTCGACAAGATCGTGGACTTCAATGTGAAGTACGACAGCCTGTGGCTCGACAACGCCATTTTCAAGAAACTGGGCAAGAAGGGCTCGGAAGATCATCCGGCCAAGCTGAGCAAAGGCTTCTTCAACTTCGGGGATCATCCCCAGGATTCAAATGACTACCTGCTCTACAACAAGAAGACCGGCATTCTCTCTTATGACGCCGACGGATCAGGCTCGAAGGCGGCCGTCGAGTTCGCGCAACTCTCCAAGCATCTCAAGCTGACCTACAAGGATTTCTTCGTCATCTGACGGTTTTCCGAAATCCGTTTCGATCCTTCAGAGGGTGGACGCCGGAGCGTGGCCAGGTACGATCCCGGCGCCCACCGATCCGCTGGGTTCGAGCAGGCTCAAGCCAGGTCGCGCCTTCGGTCCTCGACCGCGCCGGAATGGCGCAGCCGGGACCTGGATCGATCCCCAAGCAGCATCGGTCCGGCCCGGGAACAGATCATCACGAGTCGTTCGTCTACGGATGCTTGGCGGGCAGGACCAATGCCACATCGTCTTCGCTGAGCAGGCGATATTGCCCCGGCTCCAGATCCGCCGGCAGTGTCAGGTCGCCGATCCGGTCGCGATGAAGAGCGGTCACGTGGTTGCCGACAGCCGCGAACATCCGCCTGACCTGATGATAGCGTCCCTCGGTCAGGGTCAGGTAAGCGCTGGTGCTGGAGAGCGCTTCCATTCGGGCCGGAAGAAGCGGCTTGTCCTCGCCGTCGAGAAGCAACGTGCCGGTGGCGAAAATCTCCGCTTCGTCTCCCCGCAACGGACGGTCCAGGGTCACGTGGTAGCGCTTGGGAATGTGAGCGCGCGGCGAGATGATCCGGTGCAGCAGGTTGCCGTCATCGGTCATGAGCAGCAATCCCGATGTCTCCTTGTCGAGCCGTCCGATGGTGGAGATTGCCGGGTCGCGATTGCGCCACCGGTCGGGGAGCAGTCCATAGACCAGAGGGCCGGACTCCTTGTGCGAGCAGGTGACGCCCAGGGGCTTGTGAAGCATCAGCGCGAGCCCCGGTGGCGGATCGAGCGGCTTCCCCCTGATCCGCATGCGGTCCGACAGGTCCCGGGTCACGGCGATGCGCTGATCGGCGTCTTCGATCACGGCGCCATCCAGCGTCACCAGCCCGGCATGCACAAGTTGCTGGACCTCTCGGCGCGAGCCATAGCCCATATTGGCCAGCAGGCGATCGAGGCGAAGCGTCGGTATCGTCTTGCTCATTTCTGGGCCTCGTAGACCTTGTAGCCTGTTTCCTCGGTCTTCGGGGTCACACGCCTGAACATGGATTTCAGCACGGCCTCATAGGGCAGATGGCGGTTGGCGACGAGCCAGCAGATGCCGCCAGGGCGCAAGGCTTCGGCGGCGCGCCGGATGAAGCTCTGCCCAAGGCTCTGGTCCTCCGCGCCACCGTCATGGAATGGCGGATTCATCACCACGAAATCAAGGCCACGCAGTTCGGTTCCGTCGCGGATGTCCGCCCACCGGCACGTGGCTCGGGAATCGTCGATGTTGCGTGCCGCCATCTCGACCGCCCGACGGTCGATGTCGATGAGAGACAGGTGCTCGACCTTAGGTGAATTCAGCACCATGCGGGCCAGCATGCCGATGCCGCAGCCCAGGTCCGCTCCCCGCCCGACCAAGGACGGCAGGTTTCGTGCCAGAAGGGCGCTGCCGGGATCGATCCGGTTCCAGCTGAACACACCGGGCTGCGTCCAGAGACCCAAGGCATCGTCGATCCGAGGCGTCCCCTCCGCCAGGGCTTCCTCTAGTCCGGTCAGAGCCGAAGGCCGTTCGCAGATGCAGATGCGGTAGTGACGGCGGGAGGCTTCGGCCACGGCGCAGCCGAAGCCTCTGAGTTCTTTCGCAAGCCTCGACCCGCCCTTGTCCTTGGGGCCAAGAACCGTCAGCGAGCCGCCGGGCGCGAGTGCCTTCAACGCCATGGCGATGACGTAGCGCCGCTCGACCGTGCCGGGAGGGGCCAGAACGACCATTGCGCCGAAGGTGCCTTCCTCCAGCTCCTCCAGCCGTGCGGAGCCTGGGATCAAGGGCGAGAATTGGGTTGCCCCCGGAGGAGCGGCCGCCAGTTCGGACGGTGGCGTTCCGTAAACGCCTGTTCGTTTCATATCCTGCAAAGCTGCCTGACTCACGCTGAAGGATGATATCGAGATCGAAAGGTGGAGCTATATAGCGTGCGTTGGGTTGTCCATCCATCGTGCGCAGCAAAGGGGGCCGACGTGCCCGATGTCGTATTCCTGGATTTCGAAGCCTCGTCCCTGGGAAAGCATGGCTTCCCCATCGAAGTCGCCTGGGCGTCGGATTCCGGCACGGAGGAAAGCCACCTCATCAGGCCGGCTCCGTCCTGGACCGAGTGGGCGGCGGATTCGGAGGCCGTGCATGGAATCACGCGGGAGCGACTCATGACCGAGGGGACGCCCCACGACGAGGTTGCGCGCCGCATGGTCGCCGTGCTGACCGGCCATGCGCTCTATGCGACAGCGCCCTCGTGGGACGGTCAATGGATGAGCAGGCTGCTGCGGGCGGCGGGCCTGCCCCGGCACGCTCTGCGCCTGCAGGATACGGAGATCGCTCACCGGGAAGCCGTCATCGGCATCTTGCAGGATGCCCATGTGCCTGCGGAGTTGCACGAAGGCGTCCTTGCGGAGATCCTGACGGATACCCAGCACCGGGACGACGAGCGCGGTCCCCCGGCTCATCGGGCGCTCGCCGATGCGCGGCGCGAGCTGCAGATCTGGCGCGATGCCCGCCTTCGGGCGCAGGAGGCCGCGAGGCGCTTGGGCCAGTTCGCGTGATGTCTCACGCGGTTCGGTGGAGACATGCGGCGCCGAAACTCCGAGCCGCAGGCGCAACAGATTTCCCGGGCGACCGTTGCCAATCGAAAAAGCTGCCTAATAACTTATCCCATTCGCAAACGTTGAATGCTCAGCCATTCGGCTGGATGGTGAGGACAGCCTGCTCCCGCGGTTTTGGAGCAGGCGTAAGACTGAAGGGTCATTATGGATAAGCAGCTTGAGGAAAAAATCCGTGAGAGGGCGTACGAGCTCTGGATGCAGCACGGATGCCTTCCCGACCGCTCCGAAGAGTACTGGTATCAAGCCGAGAAGGAGATTCTCGGTGATGTTGGATCGCCGCCAGCGGGCGATGCCGGTTCGATGCCGGCCACCGGAAGCGCCGAACGGAGCTCGGATCAGGAGGGTGAGGCCCCCTTGGAAACAAGCTCGGCTCCCCTCGGCATGACCAGCCAGACCGCCGATGAGGCCGTGCTCGGCGGGCAAGGAGATCTCCTGTCTCCTCCTGAGGCTCCCAAGACCCGCAAGAGGCGCGGCACAGCCTCGACGGCGCCAGGAGAGGGCGGCGACACGACAGGCGAAACGCCAAAGCGCAGACGGACGGTCCGCACGACCTGAGGGGTGTAGCGGCGTCGGCCTTCAGCCGTCAGGAGGCTGGGGGCTTCGGGGGCAGGAACGCCGCTGGACTCTGAACAAGCAGGGAGAACCTGCGGCGGAGTTCGGCGTCTATAGAGTGGGGCGGTTTGCCCCGGACGTGAGGGCCCCATCTTGCCGAACCAAAGCGCCGCCTATGCACCTCTAGCCCGTCAGGCAATGGCTTACATTCTGGCCGGAGGGCGCGGCAGCCGGCTGATGGAGCTGACCGACATCCGGGCGAAGCCCGCCGTCTATTTCGGCGGCAATACCAGGATCATCGACTTTGCCCTGTCGAACGCGCTGAATTCCGGCATCCGCCGCATCGGAGTGGCGACGCAGTACAAGGCGCACAGCCTCATCCGTCACCTCCAGCGGGGCTGGAATTTCTTCCGCCCCGAACGAAACGAAAGCTTCGACATCCTACCCGCGAGCCAGCGCGTCGCCGAACACATGTGGTACGAGGGGACTGCCGACGCGGTCTACCAGAACATCGACATCATCCAGAGCGCCGATCCCGACTACATCATCATCCTGGCGGGCGATCACGTCTACAAGATGGATTACGAGATCATGCTGCGCGAGCACGTCGAAACGGGCGCCGACGTCACCGTCGGCTGCCTCGAGGTCCCGCGCATGGAGGCCACCGGCTTCGGCGTCATGGGGGTGGACGAGACGGATCGCATCGTGTCGTTCCTGGAAAAGCCGGCCGATCCCCCGGGGATCCCGAGCAACCCGGACATGGCGCTCGCCAGCATGGGAATCTATGTCTTCAACACGCAGTTCCTCTTCGAGCAGTTGAGGCGTGATGCGGCCACTCCGGGGTCGAACCGCGATTTCGGCAAGGACATTATCCCGTATCTCGTCCAGCATGGTAAGGCGGTCGCGCACCGGTTCACGCGCTCCTGCGTACGGTCCCAGTCTCAGACCCATTCCTATTGGCGCGACGTCGGGACGGTCGATGCCTATTGGGAGGCGAATATCGACCTGACGGCGATCGTGCCGGCGCTCGACCTTTATGATCGGGACTGGCCGATCTGGAGCTTCTCGGAGATGCTGCCGCCGGCGAAGTTCGTTCATAACGAGGACGGGCGTCGCGGGCAGGCCATCAACTCGCTCGTGTCCAACGGCTGCATCGTATCCGGTGCATCGCTGTCCCGGTCGCTGCTCTTCTCGGGCGTGCATGTTCACTCCTATGCGACAATCGACGGTGCGGTGATCCTTCCGTATGTCGATATCGGGCGCGGGGCCCGGCTCAAGGACGTCGTGATCGATCGGGGCGTGCGCATTCCGGAAGGGCTGGTGGTCGGAGAGGACCCCGAGCGGGACGCCCAACGCTTCCGCCGAACCGAGAGGGGTGTCTGCCTCATCACGAAGCCGATGATCGACAGGTTGGCAGAATGAGGCCTCTGAACGTCCTGTCGGTTGCGTCGGAAATCTATCCCATCATCAAGACAGGCGGCCTCGCCGACGTCGCCGGCGCTTTGCCGGGCGCCCTCGCGAAGGAGGGCGTGACCGTTGTGTCGCTCGTGCCGGGCTATCCGGCGGTGCTGCGCTCGCTCGAGAGGATGGACGTCGTCCGGCATTATCCCGATCTCTTCGGCGGGGCAGCCCGGCTTCTGTCGGCCAGGGCTGGTCAGCTCGATCTCTTCGTCATCGACGCCCCGCATCTCTACGAGCGTCCCGGTTCGCCCTATCTCACGCCTGATGGGCGGGACTGGCCGGACAATGCCCGCCGTTTCGCGGCGCTTGGACGGATTGCCGCCGATATCGGGTTCGGGATCGTGCCGGGCTTTGCTCCGGATGCCGTCCATGCCCATGACTGGCAGGCGGGCCTTGCTCCGGCCTACCTGCATTTCGACGGCAGGCCGCGCCCTGCGACCGTCATCACGATCCACAACATCGCCTTCCAGGGGATCTTCCCCGCCGATCTCCTCTACGAGCTTGGCCTTTCCCCCGGTGCCTTCACGGTGGACGGCGTCGAATATTACGGGCAGATCGGCTTCCTGAAGGCCGGCCTGCAACTCGCCGACCGGATCACCACTGTGTCTCCGACCTATGCGAGGGAAATTCAGACGCCAGAGGGCGGAATGGGGCTCGACGGGTTGCTGCGGGCGCGCGCGGCTGTCGTATCTGGCATTCTCAACGGCATCGACGACACGGTCTGGAATCCGGCGACGGACCATTTTCTCGCAGCCTCTTTCGATCACGACAATTTCGGGGCGCGCCTGATGAACAAGGAAGCCCTGCAGCTTCGGCTCGGGCTGCGCCCCGATCCTGATGCGATGCTGTTTGGAGTGGTGAGCCGCTTGTCCGAGCAGAAGGGACTCGATCTCGTCCTCGCGTCCCTGCCGACCTTGCTGGACGGAGGGGCGCAGCTTGCCTTGCTGGGGGCGGGAGACCCGAGCCTCGAAGAGAGCTTTCGGGCGGCAGCCACGGTCTATCCCGGGCAGGTAGGCTGCGTCTTCGGCTATGACGAACCGCTCGCGCATCAGATTCAGGGCGGGAGCGATGCGCTGCTCGTGCCATCCCGTTTCGAGCCGTGCGGGCTGACGCAGCTCTGCGCCATGCGTTATGGCAGCGTGCCCATCGTGTCCCGGGTCGGCGGCCTTGCCGATACGGTGATCGATGCGAACGAGATGGCATTGGCGACGGGGGTTGCGACAGGTTTCCAGTTTTCGCCCGTCAATCTGACGGCGGCGCTCGACGCCTTTCGCCGAGCGAAGAGCCTCTGGCTGGACATGGACGCATGGCATCGCCTGCAGCTGAACGGCATGGTGGCCGAGGTCGGCTGGGGCCGGCCTGCGCGGCACTATGCCGATCTCTACCGCGCCTGCCTTCAGGGGGCCTGATCGGGGAGGACGCCTATGCGCCTGACTTTCTGGCGGGCTTGAGCTGGAGCAGCAGAAGCGACCTCTCCGTCACCGCATATTCCTGGCCGAACGCAAACAGCTCAAGAGGTTCCAGGTCGGGCTGATTGGTGTCGATCAGGCACGTCCAAGCCTCGCCGCCGGTCACTTCCGGCAGCTTGCATTTCACCAGATCGTCATGAGCATTGAGGATCAGGAGCAGGGTGACGTCGGTCCCCCGCTTGCGGATGCCGGTCGGCTGCGCGCGGCCGTCCAGCAGGATGCTCATGCAGCGGGCATTAGGGTTCTGCCAATGCTCCGGGGTCATCTCTTCGCCGGTGGGCGTGAGCCACGTCACGTCCTTGACGTCGAGCTCTTCGTTGTAGACGCCCGTCAGGAACCGTCCCCGCCGCAGGATAGGCAGGTTTTGACGCAGTTCGATGAGCCGGCGGGTGAATTCGAGGAGCCCGCGGCCATCCTCATCGATGCCTTTCCAGTCGATCCATGAGATCTCGTTGTCCTGGCAATAGGCGTTGTTGTTGCCATTCTGCGTCCGGGCGAATTCGTCGCCGGCCAGCAGCATGGGTGTGCCCTGCGAGAACAGCAGCGTCGCCAGCATATTGCGTATCTGCCGAAGGCGCAGGGACTTGATGTCCGGATCGTCCGTCGACCCTTCGACGCCGTAGTTGAACGAGAGGTTGTGGTCGTGACCGTCTCTGTTGCCCTCTCCATTTTCCTCGTTGTGTTTCTCGTTGTAGGAGACGAGGTCGTGGAGCGTGAAGCCGTCATGGGCCGTCACGAAGTTGACCGAGGCCCAGGGCTTGCGTCCGCGCTTGTTGAAGATGTCGGCCGAAGCGGTAAGCCGTGTCGCCAGTTCTGGCAGCTTGCCTTCATCGCCCTTCCAATAAGCCCGAACCGTATCCCGGTACCGGTCGTTCCATTCGGCCCAGCCGGGCGAGAAGCGGCCGACCTGATAGCCTCCCGGACCGCAATCCCATGGCTCGGCAATCAGCTTCACGCCACTAAGCGCGGGATCCTGCCGGACAGTGTCGAGGAAGCGGCCGTCCTCCTCGAACCCATGCGGCTCCCGGCCGAGAATGGTGGCGAGATCGAACCGGAATCCATCGACGCGAACCTCCTGCGCCCAGTAGCGGAGGCTGTCCGTCACCATCTGCAGGATGCGGGTGTGACTGAGATTGACGGTGTTTCCGGTACCCGTATCGTTGACATAGTAGCGCGGGTCGGGTGCGAGCCGGTAGTAGGAGGCGTTGTCGATGCCCCTGAAGGACAGGGTCGGCCCGAGCTCGTTGCCCTCGGCGGTGTGGTTGTAGACCACATCCAGGATCACTTCGATGCCGGCTTCGTGGAGATGGTTCACCATCTCCTTGACCTCGTTCACGAAGGGAGTCGCAAGATAGCGAGGCTGCGGCGCGAAGAAGCCGATCGAATTGTAGCCCCAGTAATTCCTCAGCCCCTTTTCCTTGAGGTAGCTGTCGTCCACGAAGGCATGGATCGGGAGCAGCTCGACCGCGGTAACGCCTAGGCTCCTGATATAGTTGATGACCTCGTGGTGCATCAGCCCGGAGAATGTTCCGCGCAGCTCCTTGGGGACCGCTGGATGCCGCATAGTGAAGCCCCGCAGGTGCATCTCGTAGACGATCGTGCGCTCCCAGGACGTGAGAGGCTTGCGCTCGCGCCCCCAGGTGAAAGCCGGTTCGATGACGCGGCATTTCGGCATGAAAGCCGCGCTGTCCCGCTTGTCGAAGGAAAGATCCGCATCCGGGGAGCCGAGGGTGTAGCCGAACAGGGCTGGGTTCCAGGTGAGATTGCCGATGAGCTGCTTGGCATAAGGGTCGAGCAGGAGCTTGTTGGGATTGAACCGGTGCCCGGCGGCGGGCTCATAGGGCCCATATACGCGGTAGCCGTAAGTCGTGCCGGGACGTGCATCCGGCAGGTACCCGTGCCAGACTTCGTCCGTGTATTCCGGTAGCTCAATCCGCTCCAGCTCGCGCTTGCCGTCCTGATCGAACAGACAGAGCTCAACGCGTGTGGCATTGGCGGAGAACAGGGCGAAATTCACCCCGAGACCATCCCAATTCGCACCGAGCGGGTAGGGCAATCCTTCCCGAACACGGGACCTGCTCATTACTTGGGGAGCCACAATGGGGGCACTCTGGGGCTCACGGATCTCGGGCTTGTCGTTCATTGCGGATCCCAGGAAGGAAGCTGAGCAAAATCGTTCATCGCATCAACGCGCGAGTGCTCAGGAGGTCCCGGCCAAGCGGAACAATATGTTCGCGGCCGGCTCTCCCGGCTCGAGGACCAGAACAAGGGTTGCGAGAGGCGGAAGAGTGAGCGTGACGGAGCATGGCTTTCCGTGGCTCGGCGTGGATTCAGCCGCGACTCCTCCGAGGTTGCCCACATTGCTCCCGCCGTAGATGTCCGCGTCCGTGTTCAGAGCTTCGCGATAGAAGCCCGGCAGCGGAACGCCGATGCGATATGCCTCCCGCGGAATGGGCGTGAAGTTCGAGACCACGACGGCGAGCGCATCCTCCTTGTCGCCCCATCGGGCCCAGGCAATGACGCTGTTGTCCCGGTCGTCGGCAACGAGCCACTCGAAGCCCTTCGCCTCGCAGTCACGCTCGTGCAGGGCCGGTGTTGAGCGATAGATGCGGTTGAGATCGCGGACGAGGCTCTGGAGGCCCTTGTGGAAGGGATCCTCCAGGAGATGCCAATCGAGGCTCTCGTCGTGGTTCCACTCCCGCTCCTGTCCGAACTCTCCGCCCATGAAGAGGAGCTTCTTGCCGGGGTGGCCCCACATGAAACCGAAATAGGCGCGCAGGTTGGCAAATTGCTGCCAGCGATCTCCCGGCATCTTGCGGATGAGGGAGCCCTTGCCGTGAACAACCTCGTCATGGCTGAGGGGGAGAACGAAGTTTTCGGAAAAGGCGTAAAGCAGGCCGAAGGTCAGGTCCTGATGCTGGTAGCGGCGATAGACCGGATCCTTGCTGATGTAACGCAGGGTGTCGTGCATCCACCCCATGTTCCACTTGAAGCCGAAGCCGAGGCCGCCCGTATAGGTCGGATGGGACACGCCGGGCCAAGCCGTCGATTCCTCCGCGATGGTGATGGCGCCGGGCAGGGACGAATAGGCCACCTCGTTCATGCGGCGCAGGAACTCGATGGCTCCGAGATTCTCGTTGCCGCCGTAGCGATTGGGAACCCATTCGCCGGGCTTGCGCGAGTAGTCGAGATACAGCATGGATGCGACCGCATCGACCCGCAGACCGTCCAGATGATAGCGCTCGAGCCAGAAGCGGGCATTCGCTACGAGGAAGCTCGCGACCTCCTTGCGCTCGAAATTGTAGATGTAGGTGCCCCAATCCTGATGGAAGCCCTGGCGCGGATCGGCGTGCTCATAAAGATGCGTGCCGTCGAAGTAGGCGAGACCATGAGGATCGTTGGGAAAATGCGCCGGAACCCAATCGAGGATCAGGCCGATCCCTGCCGCATGGGCCGCCTCGACGAAAGCCGCGAAGTCCTCCGGCGTCCCGAAGCGACTCGTGGGAGCATAAAGCGAGATCGGCTGATAGCCCCAGGAGCCATCGAAGGGATATTCGGTGATCGGCAAGAGTTCGATATGCGTGAAGCCAAGGTTTTTCACGTAGGGGATGAGCCGCACGGCCAGTTCCCGATAGGTGAGATAGCGGTTGCCTTCCTCGGGAACGCGCGCCCAGGAGCCGAGATGGCATTCGTAAATCGACATGGGCGCCTTGCGCGGGTTCCGTGTCGCGCGGGCTTTCATCCAGGCCTCGTCACGCCATTCGAAATCCGGAGCCCCCTTGAGGATGGAAGCCGTTGCGGGCGGCTTCTCGGCCGTGAACGCGACCGGGTCGGCCTTCAGGGCGAGGAGATTGCCGTTGAGGCCGATGATCTCGTACTTGTAGGGCTCGCCGGGGGACAAGCCCGGAATGAACAGCTCCCAGACACCGCCCTCATGGCGCCTGCGCATGGGGTGCCGCCGCCCGTCCCACCCGTTGAAGTCGCCGACCACGCTGACTCGCCGGGCGTTCGGGGCCCAGACGGCGAAGAGGAAGCCCTGGATCCCAGCAGGGCTGATCGGATGGGCTCCGAGCTTCGTGTAGACGGCATCGCTGCGAGGATCGCTCAGCTGAATGATATCGTCGTGGGAGAGAAACGTCCCGAAGCGATAGGGGTCGTCGCGGATTTCGATCCCGTCCTGCTTCTCCACCCGCAGTCTGTAGTCCGGGCGTTCCGAAGCGGTCACGAGGCCGACGAAGAAGCCCTCGGCCAACCGCCGCTCCATGGGCGCGAGCATCGTCTCCCCGTCGGGGCTGACCAGCGCGGCCGCATCGGCGTCGGGGAGGATCGCGCGGATCTCCCAGGAGCCCGGCGAGACTTCGTGGGGACCGAGAACAGAGAAGGGATCGCCCTTGTTGATGAGGGCAGCAATCGTCTGTGGCTCGAGCGCATGTGCTGCGGCGCTCTTCGGTCCACCACGATGCTGAGCCATGCCGGTGTCCCCCTTCATGCGTATTTTCCCTTGTTCGGCGATGGGGGCCGGGGCGCTAGCCACGCTCGGCCTTCCCACGAGCAGGTCTTGATTATGGAGCGGGCGACCCTCCGGACCAGAAGGATCGATGCGTCGGAACAGGCGATTCCGGCTCCTCGTCAGTGTTGCTCTTTCACGCCTCCCCGCCGTCTCAGGACCGTGAAAGGCAGAGAGGCCAGCAGCTCGCCCACCCTCTGCCGGTCATTCTCGACAGCGATGTCCTCACCCGTCATCACGTTCCGCCAGCGACCCCGCGGCATGACCATCGCCGTGTCGCGCCAGATCCCTCCGTCAAGCGGAAGGTCGTCGCCTTCGGTCAGGCCGGCCCATAGACGGGGCACGATGACGAGGAGCGCATCATCGCGGTATTCCCTGGCAAAGACCAGAAGGTGGGGGGCGCGCTCGCCGCTCACGTCGAGGGGCCTGTAATCGCCTTCCGCGTAAAGGGCAGGGCTCTCCTTCCGGTCGAGCAGCAGCCTTGAGAGGACGTGCTGCTTGATGCGCCCGTCGCGCCAGTGAGCGATCATCTTGTCAGGAGGATCGCGGCGCTCCAGAGCCTGTCTGCGCCATTCATAATCCACAGGGCGCCGGTTGTCGGGGTCGACGAACGAGAAGTCCCACAGCTCTGTCCCCTGATAGGTATCGGGCACGCCGGGTATTGTGGCCTTGAGGATCGTGCGCGACAGCCCATTCAGCATGCCAAGGAACGAGAGCCGCCGCGCAAAGGGGCGGAACCGCTCGATGAAGGCGCCCTTCGGATCGAGCAGAGCCTCGACCAGTCTCAGTGTTGCGCCTTCATACGCTTCGTTCGGATTGATCCAGCTCGAATGCCGCTTCGCCTCCCGCAGCGCCTTCGTGACGTATTGCTTCACTCTCTCTTCAAAGAGGGAGAGTTGTTTCGGGTCGGCACCGTCAAGAAGTTCGAGCGGCCATCCGCCGAGGAGCGCCTGGAGCAGAATGACCTGATCATTGGCATCAGGCGCAACAGCATTCTCAATCCGGGAGAGATAAGGAGCGACAATCTCGCGCCAGAGATCGAGCGCTTTCGCCCACTCGTCCGGCATTTCAGAGATGGCGAGGAGGCGGGCGCGCGCATCTTCGCCGCGCTTGGTATCGTGGGTGGCGGTCGCGATCACCGTGTGCGGCCATGCGCGGGCGCGGACGATGTTCGCGTCATGAAAAGCCTCCGGAGCGAGGCCGAAATGTCCTGGGTCGCCTCCCACCTCATTGAGGGCGATGAGGCGGCCATAGCGATAGAACAGCGTGTCCTCCAGGCTCTTGGCCATGACCGGCCCGGTCAGTTGCTGGAAGCGGCGGCGGAATCGGTGCAAGTCGGCGGTATTGGCTCCATCGATTTGTCCCAGCAGGACGGAGGCGATGAAATCGTGAATCGTACGGTCGGGCAGGGGGCTGAACTGCTTGGCCTGCCCGACGCTCGTCCGGATCAGGCGCACGTCCTCAGGATCCAGCTCTCCCTCGCCGAGGTAGCTGCGGTAGATGGGGAACGCCGCGATGATGTCGACCAAAGCCCGCTGCAAGGCGTAGAACGTATAATCCCGCGTGCGGCGGTCGGCGTCCGCAATCCTCTTGATATCGGAACTCAGGACTTCCAGTTCGCTCGCAAAGTTCGTCTGCGTGATGCCGACCTTGGCCTCCCGCAGAAGATCGTCGTAGCTGCCCTGGAGGCCGGATGCGTCCCGATAGATGCGTTCGAGTTCATCGCCAGCTCTGGAATCGACCAGAACGCCGTCGACGAGATTGAGGGCGTCATAGCCCGTGGTTCCGGCGACCGGCCAAGGGCGCAGCTCCTCGCCTGGTTCCAGGATCTTCTCCACCACCACGTAGAAGCCCGGGCCAACCTTGTCCTGGAGGGCGCGGGTATACATTTCGGGATCGGCCAAGCCGTCGATATGGTCGATCCTGAAACCCTGGATGAAACCCTCTTTCGCGAGACGTAGGACGAGGTCGTGCGTCCGTTCGAAGATGTCCCCGATCTCGACCCGGACACCGGCCAGATTGTTGACGTCGAAAAAGCGCCGATAATTGATGTCGTCCGACGCCGCGCGCCAGTAGGTCAGGCGATAGGCCTGCGCTTCCAGAAGGTCGTGCAGGATGTTGAAGCTTCCCGGAACGCCCGGGCTGCCGTTGATCGTGGTGACGGCCTTGTCGATTGCCTCCTTCAGGGCCGGCTGCTTCGAGACTGCTTCGGCCAACCGGCGCTTCAGCATTTCGGCTTCTTCGGGCAGGGAAACCCCGCGTTCGGCCGAACTCTGCTTTCCAAGGGACTGGAAGCGCTCCGTCAAGGCAGTCAGGTCCTTGGATTTGGCCGGATCAGCCAGCGCCGCCAGAGCATGGGCGAGAATGACCGGATAGGTCGCCGGGCAAATGGGGAAGCGGTGTTCCCAGTGCCAGACGCTGAAGCTTCCCTCCGTTTCATCGAAGTTGAGCTTGAGGTCTCCCTTCTCCAGCGCGAGGCCATAGAGATCGCCGATGAAGGGAACGATGAGCTTGCCCTGTGCGCCGAGACGCTCCCAATCGATGTCGAATGCGTCTGCGAAAGGCGACAGGCGGCCCCATTCGAGGACTGAGAGCCACCAGCCGTTGTCCTGCCCGCCGACGCCCATGTGGTTCGGAACGATATCCAGGATGAGTCCCAGTCCGTGCACCTGCAAGGCTTCCGACAGACGGCGGAACCCATCTTCTCCCCCGAGTTCCGGATTGATCGCAGTATGGCTGACGATGTCGTAGCCGTGGGTCGATCCCGGGCGCGCCGCATGAATGGGCGCCGAGTAGACATGGCTTGTGCCGAGCTCCGCCAGATACGGCACGATCTTCACCGCATCGTCGAAGGTGAAGTCCTTGTGGAACTGAAGCCGGTAGGTGGCGCGGGGCGGCGGCGACGCGAGAACGCTCCTGCGGGAACGGACGTCCCGCCCTTCCTCCGCCATGATCACGGCGAGCCTGGCCAGGAGGCTGCCCGATGCCGTGATGCTTTCGATCGGGTTCGAGAGCCGTCGACGCCAGTTCGGATGACCGGCATCCATTCCGGGCATGTTGGGCTGGTTCAACTCGCCCGAAGCGTCCTCGATCTGCAAAGAGGTGAGGACCGAGGCCGTGCGCGCGAGGTAACGCACGGCTCCTTCGAGCGGCGGATCTTCCGGCGCCTGTGGAGATGGGAGAATGCCCTCATCGGCAAGGGCCTGAGCGAAATGCTGCCGGTCTGCCGCGCGGGAGGCGCGCTCGTCATCGGCCATCCTGGGGAGGAAGACCCCGAGCGTCTGGCGCAGGTCGATGTCCAGGCCGCGCCACCAGCCGGCGAAGGTCGGCAGATCGTGGGTGGTGATGACGGCGAGAGCCGAGCGGGGATAGCGCTCCGGCTTCTTGAAGATGGCACCTTCACGCTCGAAGGGCAGCACCCTGTAGCTGAGTACGCCGGACGCCATGATGGCGTCCGAGAAGCCTTCAGGCGCGGTGCCGAGATCTTCCGCGATGACGAGACAGCGGGCCCGATGGCTTTCGACCCGCAGGACCGCGAGCATGGCTTCGAAGGGATAGTCGACATAGGCGCCCTGTGAGGCTGGAGCGCCGGATGGGATCAGGAAGAGACGGCGGAGCTGGAACGCATGGTCGATCCTGATTGCACCGGCATGGCGCATGTTGGCCGACACCAGATCGCGGAACGCGGCAAGACCCTGTTCTTCCAGTGTGAGCGGATTGAAAGGCGGCAATCCCCAATCCTGGCCTTGGGGCCCTAGAGGGTCGGGAGGAGCCCCAACGGAAAGCGTCGGGGCGAAGCGCTCCGGCGCCGCCCAGATTTCGGACCCGCCGCCGTCGGCGCCCACGGCCAGGTCCCGATAAAGACCGATGGTGAGGCCCGCTGCTCGCGCCCGTTCGGCTGCCGTCGCCAACTGGCGGTCGGCGAGCCATTGCAGCCACACATGAAAGTCGATGCGCTCCCCCTGTTCGGCGCGGAAGCGCCGGACCTCGACGGAGCGGACATCGCGAAAACCCTCGGGCCACTCGCCCAGCCACGAGCAGCCTTGCTCACGAAAGTGCTCGGACAGTGCCTCGAACGTGGCATGGGCTTCGAGAGCCTCTCCGCCGGAGCGGCGAAAAGCGTCGAAGGCGGAGTGCTCGCCCGAACTGCGGAGGTGGCCCCACAAGACGTCGAGGAGCGGGCGCTTGAGCGCCCATGCTTGCGCGTAGTCTATGAACTGGACATTGCGGAGACGTTCCAGGCGTTCCTGCATGGCGGGATCGTCGAGAAGCCGTGCCGCGCCACTCTCGACGAAGGCCTTCTCTGCGGTCGGATCGATGTAGAGGGGCTCGAGGAACAGACGGGAGGAGGGGGAATAGGGCGATATCTTCGTGCGGTCGGCCGAGAACAGGGCATGGACAGGGCTCAAGCCCAGAAAGGCTCCGCCAAAGGTGCCGACGCCTTTTGCAGCCAAGGCTACATCCGAGAAGTCGCCGATGCCGAGATCCCGTTCTGAACGCAGCGAGTAGACCTGCGCCGTGAGGCCCCACAGCCGGGCGTCCCGCTCCAAGGGCTCCGGCTTCCAGCAATGGGCGGGGGCGGCGATCAGGGTTGCTTCCATGCCGCCGATTCGCAGAAGGTGGTAGCCCATGGGCAGAGCAGGGAGTTCCAGCGCAGTCGCGCCAGTCGCGAGTGTCCCTTCCTGGATTGATCCGTCCTCCCGGACCAGTTGCCAGCCGAGGGGTCCCGGGGCGCCGCGCAGCCGGACCTGGGCAGGCTTATCCGCACTGATCGCAATAACCACCGGGATGATGCCGGCCTTGAGGCGATCGAGCCGCGCAAGGCTCTCCTGGGCCTCATCCTCGGTTGCAACGCCGAGCCCCAGGCCCGCGAGGAGAGCCAATCGTGTTTCATGGCTGGTTTCAATGCTCCGGCCGAAAGCGTCGGTGTAGGCCGAAGAGATCCCGATGAGGTCGGCCATCTGCTCCAGCAGGGCATCCAATCCGCTCATGCCGGTTTTCCTCGTATGATCATTCCGGTCCATGACGGAAGCTGGAAAGCCGCTCCGGATGGGCCGCGGCCAGGACTGGACCAGAGGACGCGGTCGGTCTCATCAAGGCTGCCATTCATCACCTCCTCGCCGAAATTCGCCAGCAGCCGGAGCGTGCCGCCGGCGAAGGACCATGCCACGTCGAGCCCGCCATCCGGCCACACCGCGTGCCGGGAACCGCGGAAAGGAGTCTTGAGCAGAGGCACGATCTCCGTTCGCCGTATCGCGAGCAGGCGCCGTGTCTCCGCCAGAACGTCTCTGTGCGGCGACCGCTCGGTCTCGGACCAGTCGATCCTGGATCGCTCGAAGGTCGCCCTCTCCGTCGGGTCTGGGATGCGCCGCGACATCTCGGTGTCCGCGAACGCCTTGAACCGTCTGAATTCCCCCCGGCGGCCGTCGCGTACCGCCTTCGCAAGATCCGGCTCGTTCTCGAAGTCGACAAAGAACTGGAACGGCGTCGAGGCTGCCCATTCCTCCCCCATGAAGAGCAGTGGAATCTGCGGGGCGAGCAGCAGGACGGCTCGGGCGAGCGCGAGGCGCTCCGGGAGCACGAGATGGGAAAGGCGCTCTCCGAAGGCGCGGTTGCCGATCTGGTCGTGGTTCTGGAGAAACGACACGAAAGCGGTGGGCGGCAGGTGCGATGACGGCTCGCCGCGCGGCTTGCCGCCTTGGTGGACCGAAGGCTCCCCTTGATAGGCGAAGCCCTCAGCAATCGCTCGGCCGAGGCGCGCGAGCGGCCGATCCGCATAATCCTCGTAATAGCCCTCGTTCTCTCCGGTCAGAAACGCGTGCCAGGCGTTGTGGATGTCGTCGGCCCATTGCGCCGTGTGAAGCTGCGGGCGGCCTTCCCGATCGCGGCCGAGCCAGCGCGCCTCGTTGGCCTCGTTCTCCAGCACCAGATGGACGTGCCGACCTGGAATGGTCTGTCGGATGCGGGCTGCAAGCTCCTCGATGAAATGGGGATTGCCGTCGTCCGTGATGGCATGGACAGCATCGAAACGCAGTCCGTCGACGTGATATTCTTCGAGCCAGTAGAGGGCATTGTGAAAGAAGAAGTCGCGTACGACGCTGTTTCCGTCGCCGTCCACATTGATCCCGGCGCCCCAGGGAGTCCGGTGCCGTTCCGTGAAAAACGATTCCGCGTAGGCGTGCAGGTAGTTTCCCGATGGCCCGAAGTGATTGTAGACCACATCGAGAAAGACCATCAGGCCAAGCTCGTGCGCGCGTGCGACGAGCCGCTTCAGATCCTCGGGCGTGCCATAGGCCGCATCGGGGGCATAGGGCAGAACGCCGTCATAGCCCCAGTTCCGACGCCCGGGGAACTCGGCAATGGGCATGAGCTCGATGGCCGTGATGCCGAGATCGCGCAGGACCTCAAGCTTCCCCATCAGGCCCGCATAGGTTCCCTCGGGCGTCGCGGTGCCGACATGAACCTCATAAAGCACGACCTCTTCCCAGGGCCGCCCCGTCCATTCGGCGTCGGACCAGACATGGGAGAGAGGGTCCACGACGAGACTGAGACCGTGCACGTCGTCGGGCTGGAAACGGGACGCGGGGTCGGGCACCACCAGGCCGCCGTCGATCCGGTAGCCATAGCGGCTGCCAGGGCGAGCTTCGCTCGTGACGAGGCGATACCAGCCGTCCTGCTCTGCGTTCATCGGCCTCTCAGCTCCGTCCAGGACGAGACGCACGTCGCGGGCGCTCGGGCCCCAGAGCGCAAAGCGCACGCCATCGGCTGTCGTCTCGGCCCCGAAGGGCATCGGGTGAACTCGCCGCATCGGATCTCCAAACTTGGGGAAGGCTCTTGCGAACGACCGTCCCCTGGCAATGTTCCGGCGGAATCCGAAAAAATGGCCAAGGTCGCATCGGAGCACTCCAGGACATGCCGGCAAGCGATGAGACTGCATCGCAAATCGGCCTGAATGCGGGCCTTCGCCCGGATGCGCCCATCCACGAGTTCGAGCGGTCGCTGCGGCAGATTCGACCGGTGAAAATAAATCATCTTCTTCATGGAACATCCCGATCGCAGGCGAGTTGAGGGCGGGACCTGCCTATGGCGCGGGAGGTCGAAGGGGAGCGCGCCATCGTGACAACATGTTGAAACCAGATCATTCGCAAGCCACGGCGGCTTGCCCGAACTCGTTCAGTGCTGACCTGAACCTGAAAACGCACTCGTTCTCGTCCATTCCGGTCAAGCATCGTCAATCCATTCTTTTCGTGACTTCGGAAATCGCCGATTACATCAAGGCGGGCGGCCTCGGAGAGGTGTCGGCGGCCTTGCCGCGCGCTCTGCGGCAGCATTACGACGTGCGCGTTCTCATCCCCGGCTACCGGCAGGTGCTTTCGCAGATCGGGACGGTGGAGGAGATCGCCCGGCTGCCCGCCTCCTTCGGCATTCCGTCCTGCGGCATTGGCCGAGCCCGGACGACAGACGGCCTGACGGTCTATGTGCTCCTGTGCCCCGAACTCTACGACCGGGACGGGTCTCCCTATGTCGACAGCTTCGGCATGGATTGGGCCGACAACGACATCCGCTTTGCGCGCCTGGGCCTCGCCGCTGCCGAAATCGCCTGCGGCAACGGCGATCCGCTCTGGCGGGCGGACCTGCTCCATCTCAACGATTGGCCCTCAGGCCTGGCCTCAGCCTACTTGGCATGGCGCGGGCAGCACATCCCGACGATCCTGACGATTCATAATCTCGCCTACCAAGGCCTCTTCGAGCGTGAACGGTTGTCTCACCTGGGGATTCCCGAGGCCGCCTTCCAGATCAACGGTGTGGAGTTCTATGGCAAGCTCTCCTTCCTGAAAGCCGGTATTTTCTATTCGTCGCACATCACGACCGTGAGCTCCACCTATGCCCGTGAGATCACGAGGCCCGAACACGGCTGCGGCCTGGACGGATTGCTCCGGACGCGCGCGGAGGAGGGACGGCTCGACGGCATCATCAACGGCATCGACGGAAGTTGGGATCCGAGCACCGACCCGTTCCTCGTCAGTCCCTTCACGGCCGACAACTGGTGGGGCAAGCGAGCCAATGCCGACAGTGTCCGCAAGAGCTTCGGGCTCGCCCTGTCCCGCGGTCCTCTCTTCGCGGTCGTGTCTCGCCTCGTCCACCAGAAGGGAGTCGACTTGGCGATATCGGCGGCCGAAACCATCGTCTCGCAGGGCGGGCAGATCGTCGTCACGGGGCGTGGCGAAGCGAGGTTCGAGCATGCGCTTCAGGCCTTGGCCGAGCGCTATCCCGGATCCGTCGGCGTCAAGATCGGCTATGACGAGAAGGATGCGCGCCGCATGTATGCCGGGAGCGACTTCCTCCTCATGCCCTCACGCTTCGAGCCGTGCGGCCTGAGCCAGATGTATGCCCAGAAATTCGGCTCTCTCCCCATTGCTCACAAGACGGGCGGCTTGGCGGATACCATCGAGGATGGCGTCAATGGTTTCCTGTTCGGCGAGCCCTCGCTTCGCCGCTTCACCGACGCCATCAAGAGAGGGCTCGATACGTTCCGCTCGCGGTCCCAACTCGCGGTGATGCGCAAGGCCGCGATGAGCAGGCCCCATGGCTGGGACCGGTCCGCTTCCCGGTACAGGGACGTCTATAACAGTGCGTGCCGGGTAGCCGTGTTCGCGTAAAGGCGTGGGCTGGCGCAGCGGTAAACGGCGAACGTCCGGGACATACATCAGGCTACGGGTGGCATCGCAGCTCCGGAGAGCCGTCGTTCTTGTCTCGACTCCGAGGTGCCGCCTCGGAAGGCCTCGCGTCTCGGTGTGAAGCCGCTGCCCCGCGTTCCGTTGGGGACGGGTGAAAGGGGCCAGATGAGGAGAAGAACGCCGGCTTGGCAATTATGCAAGCAGCTCTCTGCAATTTTTGTTATAACATAACATATGAGCCGGCTATAAACTTGCCGAAAGCCTTGCTCTGCTCGCCCGAAGGGTCTGCCGCCTGCTTGTGCGGAGGCCTTGGCTCTCACAGAGTGCCGGAATCCGGCAGCGATTCGGCCTTAACCCGGCAGAAACCCATTCAGGGGTAAGCCTATAGAGAAAGCTGGCGAACTGATGGCGGCATCCTAATGATCGGAAGTCCAACCAGTGCGTGCTTCCAATGAACTATAATAACGTGAAGTTGTCCTTGGGCGGGTGTGGCAAGTTGAACCGGGTTGTAGATAATCAATTGACTTTATTCCCCATTCTTGCCGATCAGCCGTAGGTTTACTGGGGAGGGGGTATAATGGAAGCGGCTACGCGCGTTGGCCTCGTTGCCGATGATGATGCGTATTTCAGAATGGCAGTCGGGGCGATCCTCAGCCGCCAGTTCGGCTTTACGGACATCGTTGAAGCGGCTTCCCTCGACGAGGCGCTGGAGCGCCTGAGCGAGCACCCCACCATGTGCGCGGCCCTGTTCGACCTCTCGATGCCGGGAATGAGAACGCCGACGAACCTGCGGGCAGTTCGTGAGTGCTTCCCGCAAGCGCGGGTCGCGGTCATTTCCGGTTCGAGTTCACGGCGCGACATCCTTTTGGCGCTGGAGGCGGGTGTGCATGGATACATGCTCAAGAGCCTCAGCATCACGGACCTGACGGCGGCCCTTCAGACGATCTTCGACGGCGGCATCTATGTGCCGCCTTCGCTGGCGGACATCTCCTCGGCGCCCGTGGAGGCTTCCGAGGAGAGGGTCGAGACGAAGCCGGTTGCGCCGTCCGATCCAGTGAGCCCTCTCACCCCGCGCCAGCGGGACGTGCTGGACCTTCTGGTCCAGGGAAAGACCAACAAGGAGATCGCCCTGGCGCTCGGCCTTGGGGAAGGCACGGTGAAGATCCACATGGCGGCCATCTTCCGCTATTTCGGAGTCAACAACCGGGCGGCCGCCGCCGTTGCCGGCGCGCGGCCTTATCCCAACCGCAAGCGCAATCTCCTGAGCGGCCTCTAGGATGAGGCCGCGCTTCTTATCGTCGTGCGGCCGCTGCGGAACTTCGGCGCCGACGCAGGGGCGGGCGCCATGATCAAAAGGACGGCGCTTCGGCGATTGCCTCTCGACTCGCTGCTCTGGCGCTTCCTGCTGATCGGCATCGCGGCCCTGGGGCCCTTGGCCGCCGCTCTGGTGCAGTTCGCCGGTGACGAGCGCAAGATGGCGATCAAGGCCACGCGCGCTCGCGCCGAACTCCTTCTGTCCTACGCAGTCGACAATCAAAGCCAAGCCGTCCAGGAGGCCAGATCCGTGCTGCAGTTCCTGGCCGGTGCCCAGGAGGTCCAGGCCGGCGGTCCCGGATGCGAGGCGTTCCTCAGGAGCCAGCTGGCCCTGCATCAACGATGGAGTTCACTTCGCTTCTCAAGCCCACAGGGAACCGAGATATGCGGCACTGCACCCGACGCGGGCGCTCCGGATTTCGAGGCGAGCGAGGTCTTCGCCAGGGTCCTTGCTGGAGCAGGCTTCGCCCTGAGCGGACCCGTGGCGGATCAAAGATCCGGCGCTGTCTTCATGACGGCGGCTGCTCCAGCCCTCCAAGGCGGCAAGGTTGTCGGGATCATGTCCGCGAGCCTCAAGCCGGGCATCTTCGAAGACCGCTCTCCGGCTCGCATCGATCCGGGGCTCGACATCAACATGTTCATCGTTGACCGCAACGGAACCCTGATCGCTCATTACCCTCACATGAGCGGGCTCGTGGGAGCGAACCTGCGCGAGCAGCCTGCTGTTCAGCAGGCACTGGAAATGGCTCAGGCAAATGCGGAGATCCCCGATCTCGCCGGGGCCTCTCGCCTGTTTGTTTTTCGGCCTCTCCCTGGGACTGATGCGATCCTCGCGGTCGGCCTCAATCGCGCTTCCGTGGTCGGCGCCATCGACGAGGTTCTCCGCTACAGGCTGTTCCTGATCACGGTCATCATTGGCGGCTCGCTTCTCCTTGGAATGCTCGGGGTGGAAGGGCTCATCCTTCGCCCGCTACGCGGCCTTGTCCGCACCGCGGAAGGCCTTGAGCACGGCGATTTCAGCATACGTTCACCCGACAAGGGAGCCGGCGAAGTTCGAATCCTGAAGCGTGCCTTCAACAGAATGGCCCAGGCCATTTCGGATCGGGAGCGCGAACTCGTGGCGTCGAGGGACGTCGCCGAGAGGGCTCTGAGCCAGGCCAATATCGCCAGCAAGGCGAAGACGGACTTCCTGGCCTCCATGAGCCATGAGATCCGCACTCCGTTGAACGGGATCATCGGCTATACCGAGCTGCTGCTCGACGGAAAGCTCAATGCTCGACAGCGCCATTGCGCCAATCTGATCCAAGTCTCGGCTTCGGCCCTTCTGACGGTCGCCAACGACATTCTCGATTTCTCCAGCATCGAGGCGGACCAGATCAGGCTCCAGGTCGAGCCGTTCTCGCTCGTGTCGCTCGTGGACAATACGGTCTCGATCGTCAGCAGCGGAGCGGGAAAGAAAGGTGTTCCGATCCGGGTCGAGCTGGATCCCGACCTTCCCAAAATGCTGCTCGGCGACGAGGCGCGCCTACGCCAGGTACTGCTCAACCTGCTGAACAACGCCGTCAAGTTCACGCGCGAAGGGCATATCACCACCCTCGTGCAATACAAGGGCAGCTCCGAGAAGGGCGAGGTCATCCGCGTGTCGATCATCGACACCGGCATCGGGATCGCGCCGGAGAAGCACGACCGGCTGTTCAAGCGCTTCTCCCAGGTTGATCCGTCCATCCGGCGTGAGTTCGGTGGAACGGGTCTGGGACTTGCGATTTCCAAACGCCTGATCGAGCTGATGGACGGGACCATCGGTGTCGAGAGCGAGCCGGACCGGGGCTCGACCTTCTGGATCGAGCTTGCGCTGCCCCGGGCCGGTGAGCTGCCGCATCTGCAGCGGGAGGCCGAGAGGCCGCCCGTCGCGAAGTCGGCCCGGATTCTCCTCGTCGAGGATGTCGAGATCAATCAGGAGCTGATGGGGATCCTCCTCGAAAGCGCCGGCCACAGGGTCGATCTCGCCTCGAACGGCGAGGAGGCCATCGCGTCCGTCCAGGCGCAGTCATATGATCTGGTGCTCATGGACATCCAGATGCCGGGCATGGACGGGCTGACGGCAACCCGGAGGATCCGCGCGCTCGACGGGCCGGCAAGCGAGGTCTTCATTGCGGCCATGACGGCCAATGTTCTGCCACAGCAGGTGAGGGACTTTCTGGAAGCGGGGATCAACGATCATATCGGCAAGCCCGTGAAACGGGAGGATCTGCTCAGAAAACTCGGCGAGTGGCTACCCCCGGCCCACGGCTCCAGTGGTCGCGGCGGCGAGCCATCCCAAGGTCGCCTTGCGTTCGACCAGGCGAATTTCGATGATTTCAGGCGCACGATCGGCCCAGTTCTGGTCGGCCAATGGGTCGGCAGACTCGACGAGCAATTGAAGAATACCTTCGCGGCCGACGGCCCCCCCGAGACCGACCGCCAGCGGATTGCCGGAAGCGCTCATGCGATCATTCCGCAGGCCGCCCTGCTGGGTTTCCCGGAACTGGCGGAACTCTGCACGTCGCTCGAACGGGCTTGCACCGAAGGGGGCGACATATCGCTCCCTCTGCAAAAGGTGCGGGACGCTGCTCGGAGCGTGCGCGAAACGATTGCTCGCATGGATCATATGACTGCCGCATAAGGCATCCAGCCTAGACCATTCAGACGAGTGGAGCAGTCCCTGAAAAATGGCCAGAATGAAGGGCCAGGAGCCAAGTTGCTTTGGCATCCGACCTCAAGGGGCAAGCCGAAAGACAATGTTCAGGCAGCTGGATCTATTTAAGAGACACTTATCATGTCACCTGCGCAGGCTCCGACAGGATGACAATGGGGCTGCCGCCGTTGTTATGGCTATTCTGTCTCCCGTTCTGATCGGCGGGATGGGCCTCGGTGCCGAAACTGGCTATTGGTACTACACGCAGCGGAAATTGCAGCATGCCGCTGATGTGGCGGCCCATGCGGCGGGTGTGCGCAAGCGTGTCGGCGACAATCAGATGGGTCTGAACGACGCGGCATTGCGGACCGCTGCCGCGTCAGGATTTACGCCAGCCTATAAAGATGCCGCGACAGTAACTAATATTACAGTTAATAACCCGCCTTCCAGTGGAGCCCTGGTCGGCAAATCCAGTGCGGTCGAGGTCAATCTCTTCGAGACGAAGCCTCGTCTGTTGTCATCGATCTTCTTAAAGGACCCAGTCCAAATCGCGGCCCGTGCCGTGGCTCAAGTCGTCGGCGGCTCCCCGGCTTGCGTCCTGGCCTTGTCGGAAACGAAGCCGAAAGCTGTGGAGGTATCAGGCAGCACGTCGGTGACACTTCAGGGGTGTAGCGTTGTGTCGAATTCCGTTCAGGCCGACGCATATTACATGCCGAACTCCACGGCTTATCTATCCGCTGATTGCGTCAGCACTGTCGGTGAAGCGTCAGTGAAGAATGCCAGCCCGGATCTCCTCGACCTGAAGACCTGTAGCAGCGTTCAGGAGAATGCCCCTAAGGCTCTCGATCCTTATGCAGATGTCGCCGAGCCCGATTATAGCTCGATCCCCTGCGAAACGACTTCTACCCTCACCGGCGATGTCTATCCTCACTATACGGATGCGCGCTACGGCAAGGTGTCTCGCTTCTGCAGCAAGGTAACGCTTAAGAACGTGGTCACATTCCACGAGGGACTCTACATCATCGACGAAACAGAGCTGGTCATGAACGGTGGGGAAATTCATGGCCATGACGTCACGTTTTTCTTCTCGAAGAACGCGACAGCCAAACTGGCAGGCAATCCTCTCATCGATCTTTCCGCTCCAACCACCGATTCATCGATTCCTGAACTCCGGCAGTTCTCCGGACTCCTGTTCTTCGGAGCGCGCTGCGCGCTCGATCCGACCACATGTGGTGAGGTCTTCAGCATCACGGGAGCCTCTGGATCGCAGATCCAAGGAGCCATCTATCTGCCCGGGTCCGCCGTCGACTTTCTTGGAAACTCGACCTCATCCAGCAGTTGTCTTCAGATTATTGCAGACAAGGTGACATTCACCGGCAATTCCACCATCACGATGGGTTCGACCTGCAGCTCAGCTGGTACGAAGACTGTCCTCGTCGGACAGGTTGTCAAATTGGTCGAATAAGCGTGAAGGCCTTTATTGCCGAATGAGCCATTCGAAGAATGAGCCCCGGTGATTTGAGGGAGTAACTCTAAGCTCAACGGGGGGCTACACGAAGCGCGATGGAAGAAATTCGCAGGAGCCTCTCTATCTCCCTTACGCCTGAATGCAGGGGGCTACCTCTCGAAAGGCTTGCCCAGGCCTATTTCATGTTCATGATCTGAATCGCGGCGGGAGTGATGATGACCGCGAACAGGACCGGGAGGAAGAACAGGATCATGGGCACGGTCAGCTTCGGGGGCAGGGCGGCGGCTTTCTTTTCGGCCTCGCTCATCCGCATATCCCGGTTCTCCTGCGCCAGGACGCGCAGCGAGTGGCTGAGCGGGGTGCCGTACTTCTCCGACTGGATCAGGCTCGTGACGACACCTTTCACTCCGTCGAGGCCGGTGCGGTCAGCCAGATTTTCATAGGCTTTGCGGCGATCCTGGAGGTAGGACAGTTCCGCAGTCGTGAGGCTCAGTTCCTCCGCCAGTTCAGGGCATTGCGACCCGATCTCCTCCGATACCTTGCGCAAGGCGCTCTCGATGCCCATGCCGCACTCGACACAGATGAGGAGAAGATCGAGCGCATCGGGCCATGAACGGCGGATTGCCTCCTGCCGCTTGGCCGTCTTGTTTTTCACATAGAACCAGGGGGCGTAATAGCCCAGCCAAGCCGCAGCGACGGCGATCCCGAACTTCACGAACAGGGGATGCTGCAATCTCAGCACGACGAACACATAGAAGACGGCCAGAAAGAACATCCCCAGGGGAGCCAGCGCCCGGATGGCGAGGAAGGTGATGACCGGCCCCTGGCCGCGATATCCTGCCATGCGCAGCATCTGGACCAGTTCTCCGTCCTCGACCTGCTTGGCAAGGTTGAGGCGGTCGACGATGTCCTTGAAGAGTTTCTTCGGCTCGCTTCGCAGCGAAGGCTGCTTCTTCTGGGCATTGAGGCGCGCTCGCTCCCGGAGGCGGATCCGTTCGCGCTCGCTTGCCACCTGCGCCATTCTCATGCCCAGGTGGTCGCGAGCGAAATAGGGCCATGAAACGACCAGAACCGCGCTGAAGACCGACAGGGCCGCCGAGAGCGCCAGGATCAGATCGGAGTTCCCAGTGATTATCCCGAGATTCATCGCATGAGCCTCAGAAGTCGAAGTTGATCATCTTGCGCATGACCATCACGCCGATGAACATCCAGAACGCCGACGCCCCGAGGACCATGTTGCCGATCGTGGTGGTGAACAGAAGGCTGATGTAATCCGGCGAAGTGAGATAAATCAGAAAGGCGACGGCCACCGGCAGGCAACCGATAATGCCCGCAGAGGCCTTCGCTTCGGCGCTGACGGCCTTGATTTTCGCCTTCATCTTCTTGCGCTCGCGCAGCACCTTCGAGAGATTGCCAAGCGCCTCCGAGAGGCTGCCGCCCGTCCGGCTTTGCAGGGCGATGACGATGGCGAAGAAGTTGGCCTCGGTGAGGGGAACCCGCTCCGCCATCCGCTGGACGGCCTGATCGACCGGAATGCCCAGGGTCTGATCCTCGACGATGGCCTTGAACTCGCCTCGCACCGGCTCCTGAGCCTCGAGAGAGATGATCTTGAGGCAGTCGACCAATGGGAGGCCGGCTTTCACACCGCGCACGATGATGTCGACCGCGTTCGGGAACTCGGCAGAGAAGCTCTTGAGGCGACTGCCGCATTTCATGTTCACATAGAGATGCGGCAGGAAAAGCCCTCCGGCGACGCCGAAGCCGAGTGACGGCAACAGGCCGATGCCGAACGTCCCGAAGGTAATGAAGAGCGTAACGATGCCGGCGCCGACGCACGCGATATAGTAGGTCGTTTTGCTCCACCGCAATCCCGCCTGGCGTATCCGGCCCGTGAGCGTGGGCTTGACCCCTCGTCGGGCCTTCTGTTTCTCTTCGAGTTCCTTCAGGGCGACATCGATCGTCTTCTTCCGATTGCTCTCCTCGACGCCGGTGCGACGATCCACGGACGCGTCCATAGCCGCTATTGCGGCAAAGCGCTTGTGGCTCTCCGAACGCTTGGCGAGGTGCGAGTAGAAGAGAACGACGACGATTCCGATGGCGCAGAAACAGGCCAGCAGGGCGACGGCGACAGGAACGAGGTCGGGCGAAAGCATGGAACGACTCCCTGGCAGCCTGCGCTACACGCCTGGCTTCGCCGCAGCATCGAGTGCTGCGGCAAGCCGCTTCTCTTCGCCGAAATAGCGCGCCCGGTCCCAGAAGCGGGGGCGCCCCACCCCGGTGGAGCGATGCTCGCCGATGATATTCCCCTTCTGGTCCTCGCCAAGGATGTCGTAGACGAAAAGATCCTGGGTAATGATGACGTCGCCCTCCAGGCCGAGAACCTCGGTAATGTGGGTGATCCGGCGGGATCCGTCTCGAAGACGGGCGGCCTGGACGATGACATCGACGGAAGAGACGATCATCTCGCGGATCGTTCTCGACGGGAGGGTGAAGCCCCCCATCGTGATCATGGACTCGACGCGCGAGAGCGCTTCACGGGGCGAGTTCGCATGCAGGGTTCCCATGGATCCGTCGTGGCCCGTGTTCATCGCCTGAAGCAGATCGAAAGCCTCCGGGCCGCGAACCTCGCCCACGATGATACGCTCAGGGCGCATGCGCAGGCAGTTCTTCACCAGGTCGCGCATGGTGATCTGGCCTTCGCCCTCGATATTCGGCGGGCGGGTCTCCAGGCGCACCACATGGGGCTGCTGGAGCTGAAGCTCCGCAGCGTCCTCACAGGTGATCACGCGCTCCCCGGGCTCGATGTATCGGGTCAGGCAGTTCAGCAGGGTCGTCTTGCCGGATCCGGTGCCGCCGGACACGATGACGTTGCAGCGCACCCGGCCGATGATCTGAAGAACGTCCGCTCCCTCCGGGGTGATCGAGCCGAATTTGACGAGCTGGTCGAGGGTGAGCTTGTCCTTCTTGAACTTTCGGATCGTGAGGCTGGGCCCGTCGATGGCCAGGGGAGGGGCAATGACGTTGACGCGCGATCCGTCGGCCAGGCGCGCGTCGCAGATGGGGCTCGACTCGTCCACGCGCCGGCCGACCTGACTGACGATCCTCTGGCAGATGTGGAGCAGCTGCGCATTGTCGCGGAACTGAATGTCCGTCCTTTGAACCTTGCCTCCGACCTCGATATAGACCGTATTCGCGCCGTTGACCATGATGTCGGCGATGTCGTCGCGTGCGAGCAGCGGCTCGAGCGGGCCGTAGCCCAGGACATCGTTGCAGATATCCTGGAGCAGCTCGTCCTGCTCGGCGATGGACATCACGACCTTTTTGGCCGTCACGATGTCGTTGACGATCTCCCCGATGGCCTCGCGCGCCTGCTCCTGATCCATCTTGGCAAGCTGCGTCACGTCGATGGCTTCGATCAGCGCCGCGAAGACCTGGGTCTTGAGGTCGTAGTATTCATCCGTCTTCCGGGACGCCTGCGGACGCGCCGCCGTTATCTCCCCGGTATGGGTAACGGACGGGGAGGGTATGGAGATGGGCGTGCCCGCGTTGATCTCTCCCTTCAGGGGGAACGAGCCGCCCGCGGGACTGCCGGAAGGAGCAGGCCGATCGGTTCGCGCAGCTAACCCGGGCGCCGAAGCTTGGCTCGGCCGGTCGTCCTGCGCACTTCTTTTACCGAACATGATGGAGGCCCCTGACGTGTCTTCTCCCGGCCTGTTCGACAGGCTCGTTACGATATGATGCTGACCTCTTATTAGATCTCCCTTAATGTCACGATCCATTCAGCTTCATGGTCTAGGCTTCGTGATGAATCCGCTCAGCCAAATGGCCTAATTGCCCGGGGTCGGCAGAAAATGGTTTTAAATGTACGGCCTGCGGATCAGGAATATGGAATGCCGAATCCTCTCCAAAACATTCTAGCCCTGTTGATTTTGCTGGCATGCACCTTCCTGGCGGAAAGAGGGCAGGCGGACGAGATGTCCGTCCAGGTGACATCACGAGCCACGCGCGAAGCCAAGATCCGCAGCGGCGAGACATCCTCCATCGGCGTGACCCTCGACTTCGCCAAGATCCTTGCTTTCGACCACCCCGCCCGGACGATCGTCATCGGAAACCCGTCCATCGTCGATGGCACTCTCAGCGACGACCGCACGATCGTGCTGACCGGGAAGGCTCTGGGAACGACGAACATGATCGTTCTCGGCGAAGGCGGGCTGGAAATCGCCAATCTGACGGTGCACGTCGCTGCCAATACCAGCCAATGGACGACGGTTCACGAGGGCACCAAACAGCAGATTTTCTCCTGCTCAGGCCCATGCCGGCAATTCACCGCCCCGAGTGCGGCCAAGTAGTCAGCCATCTTGAGCGAAGGGTTGCGCGCTTCGGCGGCGCCGGCCGGGTCGTTCTGAGGGCAAACCTCGCGTCCCGCAGGATGGCTGTTAGGAGAGCACGAGCAGCCGGCGGGTGATGCTGAGATTGATTGCCGTGCTCGTCAGCCCCGGTATCAGCGGCGCGAAAGGAAGCTTGATGACGACTGTTCTGAAGTCGACGCCGTTGACCGTCTGCTTGGGCGTGAGGCCAACCACCAGTTGAGCCTTTTCGCCGTCTTCGAAGGCCTCGAAGATACGTCCCCTCAGTACATCATCCGTAATCACAGGCGCCTTCAGAACCTCACGGGCAGCGAGATCCGCTGCCTGGGAAAGTTTGTTGTACATGTAGAACCCGCGGCCGAACTCGATCAGGCCGAGCGAGAGCGTGATCATGCCCATGGCGATGAACGCGAACTCGACTGCGACGGACCCCGTCTCGCAGTGCCGGATCCGGCGGCCTATGCCGAGCGCTCGTCTCAACGAACTTGCACCTGGACTGCGGGTGAGAAGTTGATTTTCGGAAGGAAAATCCCGGAATAGGCCCCGGATGCCTTGAGTGAATAATAGGCGCGCGTCGGCACCGAACCCGTGCAGATGGTCGAGCAGGCCACTTCGGCGCCAGGATCGGCGGGGCAGACGCAATAGCGCTTGGCATCGATGGCCAGGACCGGCTTGCCGTTGATCGGCGTCGTGGTTCCGACCGTGAAGGTCTCTGCGGCCGTCACCGCCAGAACTCTCTTGATGGCGTTGATATCGGCTGGATCCGTCATGGCGCTCTGGGCTCCCGCACGCAGAACGTGATCCATGTTCATCCTCTGGCGGATGGCGAACCCGAGATCGACCATGCTCAGGAAACCGACTGCCAGGAAAGGCGCAAACAACGCGAACTCGATAGCCGAAACGCCGCCTTCGTGCCGGAGCAGGGCGGTCAGCCTTGCCCGGAAACGTTCAGATCGATTGCCTTTGCGCGCAATTCTCATGGGGTTCGAAACGCCTTCCGCCTTGTCCGCCGGGCCAGGTTCCGCCGCTCATCGCACGCTCTTGCCGGAAGATCTGCTCTGATTGCGGCCCAGCCTGCCGAACAACGCGTTGAGACCAAGCATTCCCTTTCGGCCGCTCTTCAGATCCTGCCGGCCCGTAAGGGCTTCGGAAATTTGGCCGAAGGCCTTGGGGGCTGCCCCTTTCGCCGAGACCTCGGCGATCATCTGCCCCTTGTTGGCGGCGGCTCCGAACAAGCTCGCCTCAAAGGGAATGCACGCAAGCGGTTCCAGCTGAAGGGCCTTGGCGAAATCGGCCGGCTTGATCTCCGGCCGCTTCGGCAGGCCGACTTGGTTCAGCACGAGCTTGGGCGGCGGATCGTTGGGACGGGCCTGCCTCAGGACCGTAACCAGATTCTTCGCATTCCGCAGGTTGGCGAGATCGGGTGCTGCCGTGATGACGATCTCGTCGGCTGAGATCACCGCTTTCTTCGCCCATGCGGTCCAGAGGTGCGGCATGTCGAGGATCAGGTAGGGCACGCTCGACCGCGCGACCTCGAGCAGAGGCTCGATGGCGCTCTCCTGCAGATCGTAGGACTTTTCGAGAATTGTCGGGGCGGACAGAAGGCTGAGATGATCCCCGCATTTCGCCAGGAGGCGGTCGAGGAGCACTTCGTCGAGACGTCCGGCGTCCTGAATGGCCTCTGCGACCCCCTGACCCGCGTCGAGATTGAAGTCCAGACTGGCCGTCCCGAAGGGCAGATCCATGTCTGCGACCACCACGTCGGAGCTGAGGCGGCGGGCGATCATCCACCCCACGTTATGGGCAAGCGTGGATGAGCCGACGCCGCCCTTGGCGCCGATGAACGCGTAAACCTGCCCGAGCTTTGCCGAACTGCTTTCCCCGTAAATGTCCGAGATCGACGCGATCAGGGAGACCGGGTCGACGGGAGCGAGCATGTATTCGCTCACGCCCCTCCGCATGAGCTCGCGGAAAAAGGTGATGTCGTTCGCATGCCCGATGACCATCACCTTGGTGCCCGCGTCGCAGACCTCGGCCAATCGGTCGAGACCGGCAAGGAGTTCCCGGTCCGAGGCGCGGCTTTCGACGATCACCAGGTTGGGTGTTGAAGCCTGCTGGTAGTGGGCGATGGCGGCCGTCAGCCCGCCCATCTGGACGCTGACCTGAGCGCGCGCCATCAGGCGATCCGATCCGGCCCGTTCGACGGCGGCCGCGGCCTCGGGGCTGTCGCAGAAGGCCTGAATGGCGATGCGGGGAATCCGCACTGGGTCACGCGGGCGAATCTCCGCAGGGGAGGGCGGTGCCACGGGAACCGATGGACGCGCTTCCGCGTCCTGATCCTGTCTTTCCTGAGCAGACAGGCGGAGATCGTCTGCCATGTCAAATGCGAGACTCGTCATGTCAGAACCTCACCAACTCGCTCTGCCCAGCCCGGAGAAACCGCACGGAGGTGCTGGCGGGACGCTTGAAAGCAGGCTCCTCGTCATTGTCGGCGGCGGAGCGGAGAGACAGGGAGAGAATGCCCGATGCCTGTCCGGCCGCGACGGCTTCCGCCTGCGTGGGGCTGAGTTCGAGGGTCGCAGTCTTGCCTGCGACGGTGGCCTGCCCCTTCATCTCGTCCACTTTCTGATCGACGGCCAGAACCCGGATGTTGGTGAGGATCGTACGGCTCAAATTCTCGGTCTGCCCCTCGGCGGGGCGCGCCACCGTCTGGATCACGTCCACCCGGTCGTTGGGCAGGATGAACCCGCCCGCGGTGCTCTCCACGGAGATCCGGATCGCGACGGCGCGCTTGCCGGGTGAAAGGATCGAGGCCAGAAGATTCGACGAGCCTTGGGAAAGTTTATCTTCCCGGATCGGCTCGCCCGCCACGAAGTGGCTGCGCACCATCGCGCCGGTGAGCGCCTTCACGGCCTCAGGCTTTGCGGAGCGGGAGATGAAGCCGGGATTGACGGCGTCTTTTGGCCAGGACTGCCAGCGGACGGAGGACTCGCTTAACGCCTGCCCCTGGGGAATATCGGAGGACGCCACGAGGATGTCCGTCATCGGCACGGGCGGAGCCGGCGTTTCCACCGTGGTCACCGCAACACCGGGCTTCAACGACAAGGCGAGCCAGGCAGCGAGGCTGCCGGCTCCCAGGGCCACCACGAGAATGACGACGCGCAGCATGGTTATGATCCCCGTTGTTGGTCGCGGCCTCTTGTGTCCACTTCGATGGAAACGACCCTATTCATCACAGGAATGCCATCCAGCGCGTGTTCGGAAAGACGAAGAGGGCCGCCGCCGCAATGGCAATCCCGTAGGGAACACCGCCGCGTGGTGCATGCAGGTCTGCGAGCCAGGACACACGGCAGCATGACGCCGGGAGCGGCAAGGCTCGGAACTGGAGAAGGAGAAGCGTCAGCACGCCGCCGAATATCGCCGTGTAGAGAACGTACGGAAGGGCATGCTCGGCCCCGAGCCACAGCGCGACGACCGCCGCGAGCTTGGCATCGCCGCCGCCGATCCAGCCCAGACCGAAGAAAACGAACATGCAGGCCAAGATGCCGAACGCCACTGCGCCGCTCATCCCGATCTCCACAGCGCTGAACCCGGCGAGGGGCGCCAGAGCCGCATAGACAGCGAGGAGAAGCAGAACGAGGTCGTTGCGGATCCTCATCGTCATGAGATCCATCGCGCCTGCCCATACCGTTCCGGCAGCGAAGCACATGCTGGCGGCGAATGCTGCAGCGGCAGAAATCGTCATAACGACCCCGTGAGAAACTCAGAAGTAGTGACAGCCCAAGTGTTCTAGGAGCAAGATGCAGAGGGACATTGTCCCTCTGCATTTATTAAATTAACTGAGTGGCGCCCAGCTTACTGAATCTTTGCTGCTCCAGTAGTCAGCTTGGTTCCGATATTCGTGAACGTATCTGTGAGCCCGGTGCCGAATGTATTCAAAGCAGTGATAATCAGTACCGCCATGAGGCCGGCAATCAGGCCATACTCAATCGCGGTGGCGCCGGATTCGTCCTTGATGAAGCGGGTCACGAGAGACTTCATGATCTTTGTTCCTCGACTTAGGTCCACTGGTCTGCCGCATCCCCGGATGCAGCCCCCCACAAGCCCTTGTGCCTGTGTTGACCCTATTCAAAGGTAATTTCGTCGCGCTCGTCCATTCGGCTTGATGGCCTAGGCCTTCGCTCTTCCCTGCTTCTACTGAACGGCCTATCCGGTACGCTCTTGCGGAAATCGGGCGATCAGCCCTACCTGGAGCGGGCGACGTTCTCGCGCAGCATGTCCAGGTTGTTTTTGACCGTGACGCTCGTCGGATCGAGCTCGTAGGCCCTCAGGAAATTAGTCCGAGCCTTGGGCACGTCCCCGCGCAGAAGGTAGGAATAGCCGATATTGTTGTAGTACTCGGCCCGGTCGCCGATGAGGCGCCCGGCCTCCCGATAGGCCCGGTCCGCGAGGTCGAAGCGGCGGACGCGGTCGTAGGAGGCCGCGAGGCCGAGCCAGGCTTCCGCGCTGTTCGGCGCGATCTCAACGGCCCGTTCGTAATAGCGGGCCGCGTGGCCGTAATTGCCGGCCGCAAACTGTGTTTTGGCGACCGTGAGCACCTCGGCGTCAGGGTAGGGATCGACCGAGACCGGCAGTTCGATTTCGGAGAGGCTGGCACTACCGAAGCTCGACAGCCCGATGCTGTTGCAGGCAGAGAGCAGCGGAAGAACGCAGACGAGCAGTCCGACCACAACCTTCCGTTCAGGTTTCCACAACACCCGCAACCCCCATCTTCGCTCCGCCCGGTTCGTCAGGGCGATTATTGGCAGGGCAGCCCGCCGTCATTCTTTTTGGCCGGTTCACCCAAACAGCAATGGATGTAGCAACCTATCAGCCGCAACCGCAAGCCTCAGCTTGCCAAGCCGTCGCACCCGGCTGGATCGCCTTCCATTTGGAGCGAAGGGTGCCCGAGGGGCAAGTTAGGCTGGATGGCCTAGGCTGCCTTATTTTCACGCTTCCTTAAGTATGTTTGCCCACATCTGGTTGGGTTCTAGGGCATTGGGCTGAATGGACTTGGCTTCCGGAGACCCATTAGAACACTATAACAATGTTGGGCGGACCTTCGGAGATGCGAGCAAAACATGATCTGGCGCACGGCCGTGCCGCCTTCAGACGGATCGGATTCGCCCTCGCATTGGCGGTTCTGGCGGCTGGAGGTCCTATCCTCGCGGCATCTCCTTCTCAGGCACAGGAGAAGCTCCTTCGCTTCAGCAAGGGGCGGGCCGCCGGCGAGATCAATGTCGCCCAGGGACAGTTTCTGACGGCAAAGACCGCAGCCGATGTCGGTCGGGTGGTCGTCGGCAACCCGGATGTCGCCACCGCCGTCCCGCTGACCGCACGCTCGTTCTACGTCCTGGGCAGGGCCGCGGGACGGACCAATGTGGCCGTGTATGGTTCGGACGAGGAATTGCTTGGCACGGTGAGCGTCGAGGTCGGCGCCGACACGCCCGATCTCGCCGCCACGATCCAGGATGCGATTCCTCAGGCCAATGTCAAAGTCGAAACGGTCAACGGAAAGCTCCGCCTGAGCGGATCCGTCCCGGACGGGATCGCCCTGCGTAAGGCGCTTGAGATCGCGGAGCAATACGGTTCCGACGGCGTCATCAATGCGCTGCGGGTGACGGGCGGCCAGCAGGTCATGCTGGAGGTCCGCCTGATCGAAGCCAATCGCAATGCGGGCCGCGCGCTTGGGGTGAGCTGGCATGCCCGGAGCTCCAAGCAGGATATCAGGACCGGGACCTTCCTGCCCCGGGACGAGGACGAGGCCAGGACCGGCATCGTTCGCTTCAACCCGACACTGCCCAGCGGCGGCACACCGTTCGGCACGATGATCGCACAGGTGCTCAGCGGAGGCGTGAGCGCCGACATCCTGGTGCAAGCCCTGGAAGAGAAGGGCTTGGCCCGCCGCCTGGCGGAGCCCAACCTGATCGCCCTCTCGGGCGAGAAGGCCAGCTTCCTCGCCGGTGGCGAGGTGCCCATTCCTGTCGCGTCTCAGGACAACACCGTTACCGTGAACTACAAGGAATACGGTGTCCGTCTGAACTTCACCCCGATCGTGCTCGACAATGGACTGATCAACCTGAAGCTCGAACCCGAAGTCAGTCAGGTCGATGAATCGATCCGGGTCAGCACCGGGGCAATTTCGATTCCCGGTTTCATTACCCGGCGGGCCAGCACCTCGATCGAGGTGAGAGACGGGCAGAGTTTTGCGATGGCGGGCCTTCTCCAGAGCGTTCATTCGAAGAACCAGGATCAGATCCCGTGGCTCGGGCAGTTGCCCGTCATCGGCACGCTGTTCCGCTCGTCGTCGTTCCAGGAGCAGGAAACCGATCTCGTCATCATCGTTACGCCTCATCTCGTAAAACCCGCGAGGCCCGGACAGCCGCTGCGCACACCCCTCGACGGTGCGAAGCCCAGCAACGATGTGGAGTTCTTCCTGCTCGGCTCCCTCGAGGTGGACAACGAGATGCAGAAGCGCTTCACGGAAGGGACGGGGGTCATCGGTCCCTATGGGCATATCGTCGAGCTGAAGCCGGGAAAGCGAAATGTCAGCAAAAAAGTCGTCAAGCCTTAACAGCCGGATCCGCTTTGTCGCCTGCTTGGGGCTCGCGGCGGGGCTCGGTGGCTGCGTCGATTACCTGAAGCATCGCGATACGGTGACGTTGGGAGCCGGAGAGGCTCAGGCCTGGAACAGCGTCGTGCACACGGCCGATCCCTGGCCGCCCTATGCAATCGACACACAGATCCCCGGAGACGGCCAGCGCACGGCCGTCGTGATGCAGCGCTACAGCACCGGCAACGGCGCTTCGGCGGCAGCCGTCTCGGCCGCACCCGCGTTAGGAAACGCGGCGGGCGCTCCGGGACCGGCCGGCAATCAGCCCGCCGGGCAGTAAGGACGGCACGGGCACTCGCAGTGCGGCTGAGCTCTGCGTCCCTAAATACCCGGCTTTAGTCTAACGATAATGTAAAAAGCTCTTGGAGGATCGATCCTCCAAGAGCCGCAGGCGAGCGCGTCCTAGATGGTCTTAACGGGTGCTGTCCTGCATCCCGTTCGGGCTGCCGTCTCCGCCGCCGTTGCCGAAACCATTGTTGCCCTGACCTTCGCCGCGGTTGCCATGGTTGTCGTTGCCGCCGTGGCCGTGACCGCCGCCATTGCCGCGCGCGCCATCCTGATCAGAGCCGTCGCCGTTGTTGGATCTGCCGGGGTTCGACGAGTCGTTGCCGTCGACATCGTTGCCATGGCCATTGTTCGCGTGTCCACCACCCTGATAGCCGCCAGCGCCCGTGCCGCCGGCGCTCCCGCCAACGGTCGTTCCACCGCCGGCAACATCACCGGCGCCGATCGCGCCTCCATTTCCGGCCCTTCCACTCCCGACGCTGCCGGCAGACCCGACCGCAACATCAGCGCTCGTTCCGCCGGAGCCGATTGCACGTCGGCCGAGGCCCGTCGCGCTCCCGGTTCCGCTGCCGACGGCACCACGGCTGCTCACGGCCCCCGCGCCGGAGTAATGACCGGTCAAACCTGCAGAGCCGCTGGCGAGAGGATTCGACACCCCGATCGCTCCCGTGCTCGTGATGCCTCGGTCGGCCCGATAGTCCATTCTGCGCAGCGCCTGCGGGCGGATCCCGCACCGGCACACCTCATTGCCCTGGATGACATGCAGACGGCAGTTGCGATACATGGACGGGTCGGAGACGGCCGGTACACATTGCAGGCCTGTCCTCATATCCTGAGCGAAGGCTGGGGCCGATAACGTGAGGAGCAAGGCAGCGCCAGACAAAGCAAGAGCGTGCGAACGCTTCATGTGTTCACCTACATGATTGATAGATTTGGGTAAGCCCCGGAGAGCGGTTCGTGTAGGTAGAAGACGCAAGTTTAGGAATATCGTTCCTTCTGGCGGCCGGAAAAAACTTCAACAGCCTTTCGGAACTAATTGAAATAATTTCGAATTATGGAATCTATTTGGCCTGCATCGACTTGTCTGCCGGACCGGAAGTGTAACAAAGCCTGAAAAGCAGCCTTGTTCCCGAAAGCTCGGGTGCAGCCATTCTCCTGCATGGGTTAATTCAGGGATCCAGCAACGGTCTGTCCGTTCCGGATCTGCTGGATCATCGTGCCGCTTACAGCCCCGTCCGCTTCTCTGCTCCCCGGCCAGCTTGGGTGCCCTCTGCAATTGGCAGCATCTTCGGTGCTCTCTTCCGGCTCGGGAGGCTTGCCATTCTGGCGGGCATCAACCTCGCGGCACGAGCTCTTTCGATGATGCCGGGAGGAGGGCTGCTGCTCAGGCTGCTCGTTTTGGTCCGGCGTGTCTGAAAGGTCGTTGCGCGAGGGACGTTCGAACCTCGTGCGCGCCCACGGATATTCCCCGAAAGAGCAGACCCGTCGCATATTTTATGACAATTCCCGACACAAAGGCGCCCCTTTCGTCGGCTGCTCTGACACAGCCCGATGAGGAGGAGACGCATGAACATCAACTGGGACATCCTGGTGCCCGGTCCGGACGGCCTCATGATCCCGACTTATGGGAATTACGGAGGCCTGGGCTATTCCGACGGCGAGATTCTCAAGGATCCGAACCAGAAGGTCGATTATTCCGAAAATCCGGTCGATGCGCTCGATGCGCTGTTCAAGACCCACGACATGGCCTACGACTCCACCGACACTGCGGTGAGAGCGCGTGGAGATGCCAATCTCGCCAAAGGGATCGCGCATCTGTCGGATCACCAGCTCGATGCCGAGGCGAGTCTCTACGGTGGATTCGCGACCCTGTTCGCGATCTACCTGCTGGTCGATGTCAATCAGCACCCGGAAAAACTGACGCTGCGCGACTACGCCATGCTGACCCGGAGCGCGCTGCACGACATCGAGCGCGGACTTACCGAGGCCAGTCCTGCCGAGTTGGCGGATATTGCGAACTGGCTCAGGGAAAATGCCGGAGAAAACGTCGGCGCGCTCGCGGGGATTGAGCAGGTCTTCGACTTCAGTCATGTTCCGTCCTTGCAGATGCTGACCTCCCATGCTGCGGATTGGCTTCATGCAAGCGTGATTTCCTCAGCCGCCGGCGCTGCCAGGGCCCTCGTTCACGATGCAACCGAGGCGATCCATACGGCCAAAGCCGAAGGGGCGCACCACGATCTCCATCACGCGTTTCTTCAGCCTCATGGTGTTTCGGCATTGCATCTCGACTGGCTTATCTGACCGGACTGGAGGATCAGGGCGCGCATCCGCTGCTCCCGCGGCTACTCGGCCGGCACCACCGTAACGGTCAACATCCCGCTCGCCGCGTCATCGAAGATTGCAGAATAATGCACATCCAGGCCGGCGGCCTCGCTTTGGCCGATTTCGAGTGCGCTGTTCGTCAGGTCCGAGAGCAGGCTCACGCGCTTGTCGGCAGACAACCGGGGATCAAAAATCACGACGGTCGCGCCGAGGGCCTGGATGACATCGGCAATCAGCGTCATCGGGTCCGCGCCGGGCCTGTCCTGAAACAGGTCGGCTTCAAGAGCAATCCTTTCAATGCGGGGCGGCGTCGATCGCCCTTGGATCCGCGCCGTGACATGAGGGGACGAGAAGCGGCATTCCAGAGACTCGCCCCGGCTGCATGCAGACGGGGTGAAGCGGAAATTCGCGCTGACCCGGGTCAGGACGCGGTTGACGAGAGCGCCAAAGCGGCGCGGGGATGTCTCGAAGGCTTTGGGGGATGCATGGCTCGATCCGCCAAGCAGAATCGTGAGCGCGATTCCAAGGCAGGCTTTGCGCCGCTGACGTCTCATGACTACCGTCCCGGAAATAGGCAACAGCACCTCTACCTCTGCGGTTTCTCTTTCCGAGCAAACAATAGGCCACAAGGGCGGTGAGGCCTTGACGTTCCGCAATCTCGGGAGGCGAAATGACGACCTTGAGGAGGGGTGGTGTCGTCTCCGCTACAGCGGTTGTCGGGCTGGAGCTCTTCCATAAGCTTCCGCCATCACGCGAATGTCTTCGAGCTTCCTAGAGAACGCCGACCAGTCGTCCGACGACGCGATGGGTGCCCAGAGCGCCTCGACCTCGTCAATGAGCATCGTGCAGGGAGTCGATCTCGCAAAATAGGGATGATCGAGCCTGATATCCGGCGCCGGGGAGAAGTTCGCCAGAGCGGCGCGAAAAGGCTCGAAGCTCGCTTGTGTGTAAAACTCCATTGAGGGGCCACGCGTGGCCCGCTCTGCGCTGAGAATGCCTCCATGCCAGTCGAAGAAGGTCTGTTCGAACGGCGCCTTCGATGCATGGAGAAAGGTCCATAGCTCCTTGGCCAGCATACCGTCCCGCTCATATCCCTCGGACCGGAGGCCGAGACGGCGGAGAATGGCGGCTGCGAATTCCTGGTGAAGGGCAGGCTCGAATGTCGCGATGGCCTGCTCGAGTTCGCTTTGAGGCGCAAGCGGTAGCAGGCACTCCGCCAGCCGGTACAGGTTCCACAGCAGGGCGTCGGGCTGGCGGCCGAAGGCATAGAGTCCCGTCTGGTCGAAATAAGCGGCCGTGAACGCGGGATCGTAGGCCGGCAGAAAGCGCCATGGGCCATAATCGAAGCTCTCGCCCGTCACATTGATGTTGTCCGTGTTGAGGACGCCATGCACGAAGCCTGCTGTCATCCATTGCGCGCCCATCCTGGCCACGCGCCGGCACACCTCCTCGAGGAAAGCCCTTGCGCGTGGAGCCTCATCCTCGCGCCAGGCTTCCGGCATGTAGGACAGGATCGTGTGGTCTAGCAATCTTCGGATGTTCTCAGGCTCATCCTGATAGAGAAACCGCTGAAACGTTCCAATGCGGATGTGAGAATGGCTGAGACGCACGAGAACGGACGAGCGGGTGGGAGAGGGTTCGTCCCCACGTTCCAACTCTTCCCCCGTCTCGATCAGACTGAAGGACTTGGAGGTCTCGACTCCAAGAGCTTCCAGCATCTCCGTCGCCAGCACCTCCCTCACGCCCCCTTTGAGGGTGAGGCGACCGTCGGCATGACGGGACCATGGCGTCTGTCCGCTTCCCTTGGTTCCGAGATCCAGCAGCCTGCCGTCCTGCGCATCATGAAGCTGGGCGAAGAGAAAGCCCCGACCATCCCCGAGATACGGATTGTAGGTCCTGAACTGGTGACCGTGATAGCGCAGAGCCAGGGGTTGCTCCAGGCCGTCGGCAAGCGGTTCGAAATGCCCGAAATGCCGGATCCACTCCTCGTCGGTCAAGCTCTCCAGACCGACGCGTTCCGCCCATCTCTGATTGCGATAGCGAAGAATATGCGCCGGAAAGGATGCGGGCTCGACGACATCATAAAAATCCGAGCCCAGTTCCCGATGACGGGCGGATGGGCGATACGCAGCGGAGTGGGGCATCAGAGATGAATTCCGTGAACCTCGTTTCCAATCCGGGTCGAATGAAAATGTTTCAGATCGGCAACGAGTTGCATGGGGTTCGAAGAGAGGACTGGAGCGCGGAAGAACTTTCCATCCAGCCGCGGAGGCGAAGAAATGCAGTGGTAAGCATTGTTGTATCGTAGGCTCTGCCCACGGTGCCAAGCAACCACTCTCCAAAAAAATTTCGTGGTTCTTCCTCTCGAAAAAGTAACTGAAAAATCCAACACTTCACACAACTCCTTCATCTGCGTCCGGCAGCTTCGCCCGGTGGACGAGGGCTTCGACTCTTGGCCGACGCTGCGCCGGGCCCTAAGATGTCCCATACGAAACAATCGGGGACACGCTCATGGCGCGCAAGGATCTGGTGGCCGTCTATGGCCGCCTCGTGCTGGTCGTAGCCGCGTTCGCTTTTGTAGCTGCGATCATCGGGGGACCTCTCCTCCAGAAGATCTGGTCCTCTCCTGTGGTGAAGGCGGAACAGAGCGAAGGGCCTGCCCTTCGCACACCTAAGCCGCTGTCCGAGACTGCGCCGGAAAAGCAGGGCTGAAGGATTCTCTTGAAGAAATCTTCGCACTGCGCCACAGGAGTGCCGATGCAGACAGGATACCGTTCCGCTTCTTCGGGATTGGGCGCGATGAACAGCGACACCGCTTTGCGACAGGAAATCCGGTATTCTTTCAACGATGTGCGCAGCCGGATCGGCAGCTATACCGGACTTTATTCGAACGAGGATCTCACACGCGAGGTGCTGCGCGCCTGCGATCAGATGCTGGTTTTGGCCGCACGCGATCCCTGCCTGGAGGAAGCAAAACGAGTGGTCGAGGAGCGATGCAGACGCCTTGCTGAAGTGACGGACCGCTTCGCGGATCGTGATCCCGCCGTGATTGCGGTCTCGCGGGCTCAAGCCATTGCGGCTGTCGATCTGCTGCAGGACGCGATCTTCCGATTGCGCCGCGCCAGCGCTCCCGTGCCGCGCATCGGGGGGCTTCTCAGACAGCGCAGCCCTTAAGTGTCTGACAAGGGCAGATTCTACAGACGCTTGGGCGTGACGGAGGACGTCGCGGGCACGTCGAGCATCTGGGTTTCGATCACCGGGTCGGCCTTGGGCGTATCGAGGCCATACACATCGTCCCGGAAATGCACCGTGCCGTCCGGTGTCGCGTATCCCGTCAGATAGACCCAGGCGACCGGAATGGGCTTTTCGAGCCTGACGTCCTGACGGGCCGTGGTCGCGATGGCTCCATCGACCTCGGCCCTCGTCCACGGGCCATGCTGCCCGTTCGTGCGGCGCAACAGCCATTCCACGAAATCGCGCACATCCGCGACGCGGACGCAGCCTGACGAATGGAAGCGGGCATCCTGCGCGAAAAGCCGCTTCTTGGGAGTGTCGTGCATGTAGACGGCATGCTTGTTCGGCATGTCGATCCGGATCTGTCCGAGCGAATTGATCTCGCCGGGATCCTGCCGCAGGGTGTAGTTGACGGCATTCTGCGTGGACCAGTCGAGCGTCCGCGCATCAACCTCCTGTCCCTTCGCATCCAGAATGCGGATCTTCATCTTTGCCAGATAGGAAGGGTCCTTCCGCACCTGCGGAATGATGTCCTTCTTGATCAGCGAAACCGGCACCGTCCAGGTCGGATTGAAGTTGACGGTGGTGATGCGCGTTTCAATCGTGGGGGAGGGGCGATCCACCTTGCCGACCACTGCCACGTAACGGCGCGCTACCTGCCCGCCTTCGACGGCTTCCACGGTCGCGGACGGAATGTTCACGACGACGTAACGCTCCCCGAACGGGAAGGTCGAGCTTGCCAGCCGCTGGGCGGAGGCCGTGAGTTGGCGGTGCCGAGTGGCGGCCGGCACGATCAGGGCGTCCAGCGTCCTGGCGCGCACGGCGCCGGATTCGGGTAGTCCGTACCGGGCCTGGAAGCGTTTCACGGCCGCGACCAGCTCCGGGTCGAAGGCCGCACCGGCGGCATGGTCGGCGGGCAAATCGCCCTCGGCTGCGAGCCGCTGCCGAAGGGTGGTCACGAGAGGACCCTTGTCTCCGGCCTTCAGGGTCGTTCCGGCCGGCAGGATCGGCCACCCGCCTGCTTCCGCAATGCGTTTATAGGTCCACGCCGCCCGCATGGTGTTGATGAACGTAGTCGCATCGAGCGTCGGCCGTGGATCCTGTGACACGGCGATCGGCGCAATCGTCGCCGGCGCGCTAGGCTTGACTTCCGGGGTGACTGCGGCAGGGGCGGGCGGCGAGGCGGTGGCGGATGCCGCGGCAGGCTGCCCGGACGCCGCGGGAGAAGCCTCAGCGACCAGCTTCTGCGGCGGAGAGGGCCTGGAGGACGGCGGCAGCGGAACGCCCGCGGGCACCTGTGGCGTGGCAGTTGGCTTGGTCATGCTCGGAGACGCGAGTGCTCCCGCAGTCACCAACCCCGTGCAGGAGAGGAGAACAAGGCCGAGGCTGAAGGAGAGGCGCGAGGCATTACCATAGGTCATGTGTCCGACTATGGGAGATGATGGTTGATAAAGTCCTGCAGCGGGTGCGACGGAAGGCAGCCTGCAACCGGCAGCAGGGAGGGGCGTTGACCCCCCATCTGCAACCGCCTTCACCACAGAGACGCCTCATGCAAGCGACGCCCGTTCCGCCTTCCGATGTCCGGCGGATCGACCTCACCCTGGCGCTGTCGATCGGGCTTCATGCGGTGAGGCTGATCGACTGGGCGGAAGAGGCCGGACGGGCTGGCGTAATCTATGTCGCGGAGGATGAGCGCCGTGCCGACCAGCTGGCGCAGGTCGTGGGGGAGCTGGCTCCGGATCTGGAAACCCTTGTCCTGCCGCCCTGGGATTGCCTGCCCTACGACAGCGCCTCACCCTCCCGCGAGGTCATGGGCCAGCGCATGGCGGTGCTGCGCCGCTTGTCTATGCAGGCGGTGGGCTCCAGGCTGTTGGTCACGAGTCCAGCGGCCCTGGTTCAGCGGGTGCCGCCGCGCAAAGTCTGTGAGAAAGCGACCTACGGCCTCAAGGCCGGTGAGACCTTCTCGCAGGAGGCGCTCGACGCCTATCTTCACAGGAGCGGCTATATTCTGGACGACCGGGTCGACGAACCGGGTGAGGCTGCCATTCGCGGCCAAGTGGTCGATCTTTTTCCCGCGAATGGCGATCGTCCCTACCGGGCCGAGCATGATGGCCGATCCATCGTTGCCATTCGTCGCTACGATCCGATGACCCAGTTGACGGAAGCCGAAGTGGAGAGCCTCGAACTGGAGCCGGCCTCCGAAGTTCTGCTGGAACCAGCTTCAGGAGAGGCCCGTATCGAGCGCGGGGCCGGAATGGAGCACCGCCTGCCGGATTTCTATTCACACCTCGAAACCATCTTCGATTACTGCCCTGAGGCGCACTTGATCGTCGAGACGAAAGCCGAGGAGCGGCGGACCCTGGTCATGGAGCAGATTGCCGATGGCTACGAGAGTCGCCTGAAGCTGCGTGCAGGCAACGGCGGCACTGTTGCGGGAAGCCATGGTGTTTCCCCCGAACGATTGTTCGTCGAGGAGGATGAATGGCAGGATCTTTTGACTCACCGTCGCGTAACCTTCATTCACGCAGCCTCCAACGCGGATGCGGAGGGCAGTACCGTGCCGCGCTTCGTGAGCGCTTCGAGGCCTGCGCGGGCCCTTGCCGATTTCATCGAGGCACAGAGGACGGCTGGGCGCAAAATCGTCTTGGCGGCCGGGAACCGACAGGATCTGAACAGGCTGAGGCGTCGGGTTCAGCAATGGCAGGTCGCGCCTGAGGAGGTCGGGAGCTGGAAAGCCGTTCTCGATGGTTCGTCGGCGGCCTGGTTCTCGATCCTGACGGTTCTGAAAGGCGGTTTCGTCGACGAGCGCGACGGAGCTGCGGTCATCACCGCAGCCGATGTGCTCGGCAGCAGGGCGAGCGGAAATGCTGCGCAGGACGTCAGCGCCGTTGCCACGCAGTTGATGGAGACCAGGTTCCAGATCGGCGACGCCGTCATCCATATCGACCATGGTATCGGCACTCTCGAAGGCATTGAAACGGTTTCTGTAGGGGACGCCGGAACGGGCGATGCGATCAAGCTCTGTTATGCGGGCGACGCCAAGCTCATGGTTCCGGCAAATGAAATGGAGCGCATCTGGCGCTATGGGCCGGCCTCGGAAAAACTCACTCTCGACAAGCTCAATGGAGATTCCTGGCCCACGCGACGTGCGAAGGTCGAAGCCGATCTCCAGGAGACCGCCAGGCGGTTGACCGAACTGGTCAAGGCCCGCCAGGCCATGAAGCTGGAGCCGCTCGTTCCTCCAATGCGGGATTACGAGCGCTTCGCAGCGCGCTTTCCCTTCATCGAGACACCGGACCAGTCACGTGCCATCGAGGACGTGCTCGGCGATCTGGCTTCAGGACGGCCGATGGATCGTCTGGTATGCGGCGATGTCGGGTTCGGCAAGACGGAGGTCGCGCTGCGCGCCGCCGCAGCCGCTGCACTCGCAGGAAAGCAGGTGGCCATCGTCGCGCCCACGACAGTGCTGGCCCGTCAACATCTGCGCACCTTCCAGCGGCGCTTCGCCGGTTTCGGAATCGAGGTGGCGCACCTCTCCCGACTCGTGAAGCCTGCTGAGGCCAGAGCTGTCAAGAAGGGGCTGGCCGAGGGAACGATCCGCATCGTCATCGGAACCCATGCTCTCGCCGGGAAGGGAGTGAGGTTCAAGGATCTCGGTCTCCTCATCATCGACGAAGAGCAGCGGTTCGGGGTCGCCCACAAGAGGAAGCTTCGCAGCCTCGGAACCCAGGGCCATGTCCTGACGCTGACCGCGACGCCGATCCCGCGAACCTTGCAGGCGGCTCTGGTGGGACTGCAGCAAATCAGCATCATCGCGACGCCTCCCACGCGGCGTCAGCCGATCCGCACGCTTCTGACACCCTTCGACCCCGCAACCGTTCGTGAGGCCCTCATGCGGGAGCGGCATCGTGGCGGCCAGAGCTTCGTCGTGTGCTCTCGGGTCGAGGACATCGAACCAATGCGCGGGCAGTTGTCGAAGCTCGTGCCGGAACTCGAAACCCTGGTCGCGCATGGACAGATGCCTCCTGCCGAGACGGACGACATCATGGTGCGTTTCGCCGATGGGGAGGGTGACGTGCTTCTGGCCACGAACATCATCGAGAGCGGTCTGGACGTTCCCCGCGCTAACACCATGCTGATCTGGCGGGCCGATCGTCTCGGCCTTGCGCAGCTTCACCAGCTTCGTGGGCGCGTCGGGCGGGGGCGCGTTCGCGGAACCACCTATTTGCTCACGGAAGTCGGACAGGACCTTCCCAAGGCGACCGAAAAGCGCGTGCGGATGCTCGAGTCTCTCGACCGGCTCGGAGCAGGTTTCGCTATCAGCGCCCAGGATCTCGACCAGCGTGGGGCAGGGGCTCTTCTCGGCGAGGAGCAGGCCGGACATGTCAAGCTCATCGGCGCGGATCTCTATCAGCACATGCTGCGGCGCGCCCTGCAGGGTGAGGCTTTCGACGATAATTGGATGCCCGAATTAAATATCGGGATGGTCGGAGTGATCCCGGAGGATTACGTGAACGAGCCCGAGGTGCGGATCAATCTCTATGCTCGCCTCGCCAGGCTCGACCCGGCCGATGCGATCGAGGACTTGGCATCCGAAATCGAAGATCGCTTCGGTTCCATGCCGGAGCCGATTCAGAACCTTCTGGATCTCGCAGACCTGAAGCGCCTGTGCCTTCGCCTCGGCGTCGCACGTATCGATGCGGGGCCTCAGGCCATCGCCCTGACATTCCGGCCTGGAACTGAGGAAAGACTTTCCTTGCAGCCCCTGATCGACCGATCCCATGGGGAACTCCGATGGAGCGGCGAGCGGCTCATTCTGGCCAAGGCCGGGATAGATATTGTCGAGCGTCGGAAGCACATCCTCGACCTGCTGGACACGCTGGGAGCATGAACGTATCCAGCCGTTGAGATTTATAGTGTCGAGACCCTTCTGAACGCGAGGAGCCCATGACATCCGAGGAAATCAAGGAATTGAACGCAGCGCGCGAGAACCTCGTCAAGCGGCGCCGGGAGATGGCGCGGCAAATCGCTGATGCGCCGCTGCCCTCCGTTGAGATGGCCGAGGAACTGACGAAGATCTTGACCGCCATCGAGGCTTTGGATCGAGCCTTGAACGAAGCGGGCCATCCTTACATGAGCCAGGGCGTGGTCGAGCAACTGATGGCTGACAGCTGAAGCGCGATATCCTTTAGAAGCCTTGCCTGTCCGTACCCGGCAGACGAGAGCATCGTTTGCCAAACAGCCAAGCTGCCTCATTATCGGCTCAATGAAAAAGCCTACATGCGAGAAGAGAAAGACAACGTCGAACCGGCTTCGCGGTTCCGGCGAAAATTCCAAAACTCGCATTTGGGGGCATTCCATTGGGACCGATCTCTCGCAGCGCCGCCGGGCTTCTCTTTGCCGTAGTCATGGGGCTTCCTGCCGTTCCGGCACTCGCAAGGTCGGCAGGTCCGGTTACGCTCACGCCTGAGCGGATGGCTCAGCTGCAGCAGGTGAACAGCCACGTGAACAGCACCATCGTCGAGGTCTCCGACATGGAGCAGTATGGGCGGGAAGATGTCTGGACCCTGCCCACCAGCGGCAAGGGTGATTGTGAGGATTTCGCGCTTCTGAAGCGAAAGATGCTGATCGAGCGCGGGTGGCCTGCATCCTCCCTCTCGATCACAGTCGGCGCGACATCGCAGGGCGAGGCGCATGCGGTTCTCATGGTGTCCACCGACCGAGGACAGTACGTGCTCGACAACCTGACCTCGTCGATTCTGCCCCCTGCCCAGACCGGTCATGTGTTCTATGCACGCCAATCAGGCCGCGGCTGGATCTCGGCATCGGGCGAGAGGACGAGCGAACCGACGGTCGATCTGCCGGTCGCTCGCCGCGCGCCGGTTGCCCAGGTCTTCTCCCGCGGCAAGCGCGGCTGAACGCCAACGAGGCGCTATGCCTCCGCCGCAAGACCCACGAGAATGTCGACGAGCGGGTCACTCGGCTCGGCGAGGCCCGCGATCACGTCGAAATGGTGCGCTCCGGGAACCTCATGGTAGCGCGTTGCGACGCCGGCCTTGCCCCAGCTTTCCACGATCATCCGCGACTGGCGAAGGAACTCGCCGCTTTCCGCTCCGCCGACAACAGCGACGAGCCTGCCCTCCGTGGGAGGCGTCCATTCGACAGGACTCAAGCGGCGAGCCTCCTCGACGGTCAGCCTGAGATTCCTGTTGATCGAGGTCGGCACAAGCGGGACCAGATCGAACAGTCCGGAGATCGGCATGGCCGCCCGGACTGGATGCTTCAACCCCGCAGGGCGCGCCATCAGGCAGGCCGCCAGGTGGCCGCCTGCCGAATGTCCCGAGACGACCAGCGGGCGGCCCGTTCGCTCCATGACGAAATTCGCCGCAGCCTCGATCTGGGTAATGATGTCGGCGAGACCGACCTGGGGCGCGAGGTCGTAGCTCGGCACCGCGACCGTCAGGCCGCGTTCGTTGGCACCGCGGGCGAGATGGCTCGACGATGACTTGTCGAAAGCCTGCCAGTAGCCGCCGTGAATGAACATGACGATGGGGCCGCCCCTATCGCCGCCCTGCGGGTAAAAAAGATCGAGCCGGTGACGCTCGCCGGGCCCGTAGGCGAGGTCCAGTTCGCATCGGGCGGTCGCACGGTAGGCGGCGGCATCCCGCTGCCAGCCCGCGATATGGGTCGCATGATCGGGAACGCGCGCCCGGTTGTTGTACTCGGCCTCGAGATCGATATCGCCATTCGCCATCGTGTTCTCCTCAGACGTGCAGATAGCGGTCCTTGAGGCTGGCGTCGCCGAGGAGTTCCGCGCTCGTGCCGGTCCAGACGGAGCGGCCCTTCTCCACGATCACGTGCCGGTCCGCAAAGCTCGCGAGCGCATCCACGTTCTTGTCGATAACGAGAATCGACTGGCGTTCGCCCCTGAGGCGCTTCAGACAGTTCCAGATCTCGAGGCGGATCAGGGGCGCCAGACCCTCCGTCGCCTCGTCCAGGATGAGAAGCTTCGGGTTGGTCATAAGGGCGCGTCCGATGGCGAGCATCTGCTGCTCGCCTCCAGAGAGCTGCGTTCCGAGATTGCTTCTGCGTTCCCGCAGGCGCGGGAAGAGATCGTAGACGGCACCCAGTGTCCAGCGGCGCGATCCTAAACGGGAGGCTGCCGTCGCAACGAGATTTTCTTCCACGGTCAGTGTGGGAAAGATCTGCCGCCCTTCCGGCACGAGGCCGATGCCGGTTTGCGCGACCCGGTAGGGGGCAAGCCCGGTCACAGCGGCTCCGTCGAAGCGGATCTCGCCGCCGCGCGGGCGCAGCAGGCCCATGATGGTCTTTATGGTCGTGGTCTTACCCATGCCGTTGCGGCCGAGCAGCGTCACGACTTCACCCGCGCCCACATCGAGAGAGATGTCGAACAGCACCTGCGCGGCCCCATAGGATGCCTGGAGATGGCGAACGGACAGCATCAGACCAGTTCCTCCTCGCCCAGATAGGCGGCGCGCACCTCCGGATTGGTCCGGATCCGCTCTGGCGTATCGGTGGCGATCACGCGTCCATAGACCAGAACGGAGACGCGATCCGCCAGCGAGAACACCGCATCCATGTCGTGCTCGATCAGGACGATGGTGAGGCGGTCCTTCAGCCTGCGCAGGGTTTCGACCACGCGCTGGGATTCCTCATTCCCGGTGCCGGCCAGGGGTTCGTCGAGAAGAAGGAGCTTGGGCTGGGTTGCGAGTCCGATGGCCAGCTCGAGTTGCCGCTTCTCTCCATGTGACAGGAGCCCGGCGGGTATGCGGGCCCGCGGGCCGAGGCCGACGAGATTGAGGCATTCCAAGGCCGGTTCGTTCAGCGCCTTTTCCTGCGATGCGTCGCCAAAGAAGCGAAAGCTCGATCCCGAGCGCGCCTGGAGCGCCAGCGCCACGTTCTCCAGAGCCGAGAAGCCCGGGAGGATCGAGGTGATCTGGAACGAGCGGGCGAGGCCGCGCCGGACCCGCTGATGCATCGGCATCCGAGTGACGTCTTCGCCACCGAAGAGGACCTGCCCGGAGTTGGAATCCAGCATTCCGGAGATCTGGTGGATCAGCGTCGTCTTGCCGGCCCCATTGGGGCCGATGATGGCATGAAGCTCACCCGGCTGAATGGACAGGCTCACGTCGTCCGTGACGACGAGAGCGCCGTAGGCCTTTCGAAGGTTGCGCAGCTCGAGCAGGGGATCAGCCATGGTGTCCTCTCCGAAGGAGACCCGTCATTCCGCCTCGCGCGAACAGAACAATGAGGATGAGCAGTGGGCCGAAGACCATCTGCCAATTTTCCGTCAGTCGCTCACGAATATCGTCGCTCATGAAGAAGCTCGCGGCATGGAGGAGGTCCGGCAGGAACTCTTCGAGCAGCAGGAAGGCGGCTGCGCCCATGATGGCGCCATGCAATGAACCGAGCCCACCCAAAACGACCATGAAGATCAATTCGCCCGAGCGCTGCCATGTCATGAAAGCCGGGCTCACGAACTCCGCCTGGTTCGCCATGAGGCATCCCGCGAGTCCCGCCATCATCCCGCTGATCACGTAGGCCGCCAGCTGATAGCGGAAGGGTTGAAAGCCGATGGCTTCCATGCGAACGGCGTTCTCCCGCGTGCCGCGCAGGACCCGCCCGAAGCGGGATGCAACGATGGCCCGCGACAGGGCATAGGCGCCGATGAGGATGAATAGGCACAGCCAGTAGAACGCGAAGTCGCTCTTCAGGAGGTTAGAGCCTGCCACGAGGCTGCGGGCGTCGAGCGTCATGCCATCGTCGCCGCCATAGGCCGCCAGCGATGTGGCGAGGAAGAAGAGCATCTGCGCGAACGCAAGGGTGATCATGATGAAATAGACCCCCTTCGTCCTGAGCGAGATCGCGCCCGTTCCCAAGGCAAACGCAGCGGAGGCCGCCAGCGCGACGGGGATCTGGACGAGCAGATCCTCTATGCCATGGCTCGCCAGGATGCCGACAGCGTAGGCTCCGATGCCCAGGAACGCCGCATGGCCGAAGCTCACAAGGGCGCCGTAGCCGAGGATGAGGTCGAGCGACATGGCCGCAAGGCCGAAGATCATCACGCGCGTCAGGAGGGACAGGACATAACCCTCCGCTCCGGACGCCGACGCCAGGGCCGGCGCTATCGCGAAAGCGGCGAAGAGCACGACGGGGGTGAGCTCCAGACGCAGGAGCGGCGAGGGCGCCGGAGCGGACTGCGTTTCAGCCAGTTCGGTCATCTGTGCGCCTCAGCGTTTCGCGGGAAAGAGGCCGGAGGGGCGGAAGAACAGCACCGCAGCCATGAAGATGTAGATCAGCATCGGGGCGATGGCGCGCCCGGTCTGACTTGCCGCCGACGGATCGAGAACGAGCCGGAGCAGGTTCGGCGCGAAGGAGCGCCCGATCGTATCGACGAGCCCGATGAGGAGCGCCGCCAGGAAGGCTCCGCGGATCGAGCCGATGCCGCCGATCACGATCACCACGAATGCAAGGATCAGGATGTTGTCGCCCATGCCGGGCTGCACCGAGAGGATCGGCGCCACCATGGCGCCCGCGAAGCCCGCGAGCATGGCCCCGAAGCCGAACACGATCATGAACAGCCTCTGGATGTTGACGCCGAGCGCCGACACCATCGCGGCGTTCGTCGCGCCTGCGCGCACCAGCATGCCGACGCGCGTGTGGCTCACGAGGACATACAGCAGCCCCGCGACTGCCAGACCGGCGGCGATGATGGCGATGCGGTAGACCGGATAGAGCAGGCCCGGTGCAAGCTCGACGGAGCCCGACAGGATCTCAGGAACCGGAACGCTGAGCGGCGCCGCTCCCCACACGAACTTCACGCCCTGGTTCAGGAACAGGATCACGCCGAAGGTGGCGAGCACCTGATCGAGGTGACTTCTGTCGTAGAGATGGCGGAAAACGAGAACTTCGAGCAGAAGGCCGAAGGCCAGCGCGGTCGGAAGCGCGAGAAGAAGCGCCCAGCCGAAGCTTCCCGTCCAGGCGCTGAACGCGGCCATCAGGTAAGCGCCGACCATGTACTGAACGCCATGAGCCAGATTGATGAAGTCCATCACGCCGAACACCAGGGTCAGCCCCGCGGCGATGAGGAACAGAATGAGCCCGAACTGAAGGCCGTTCAGAGCTTGGATGAGAAGGAGGGTGGTGGTCATCGGCGCTTCAACGGCGGCAAACGTGCCTCGAAGGGCTCGGCTCGCGTCTGCGGTTTAAAAGGAACCCCGTCCCGGCGGGCCGGGACGGGGCGGATCATGGCATGTCGTCTAGTTCGTAGCCGTGCATTCCTTGGCATAGGCGTCCGTGTAATCGTCGAACACCTTCTCGACGATCTCGGTCTGGAACTTGCCGTCCGGACGCTTGGCGGCCTTCACCAGATAGAAGTCCTGGATCGGGAAGCCGTTCACGCCGAACTTGAAGTCGCCGCGCAGAGACTTGAAATCGGCCTTCTTGATCGCGGCGCGCACCGCATCCTTGTTGTCCATCTTGCCGCCGGTCGCCTTCAGGGCGCTGTCGATCAGGAGCGCAGCGTCATAGGCGTGCATGGAATAGGAGCCCGGCACGGAGTTGTAGGCCGCCTCGTAAGCCGTCACGAACTTCTTGTTCTGCGGCGTGTCGAGGTTCGGAGCCCAGTTGGAGCCGCCGAGCATGCCGATGGCTGCATCCTGCTGGGCCGGCAGGGTCGATTCATCGACAGTGAAGGCGGAGAGGAACGGGATCCGGTCGGCGAGGCCCGCCGCGCGGTACTGCTTGACGAGGTTCACGCCCATGCCACCCGGCATGAAGGTGAAGATGGCGTCAGGCTGCATGGAAGCGATCTTCGCAAGCTCGGATTGGAAGTCGAGCGTGTTCAGGGGAACGTAGGATTCCTCGACGATCTCGCCCTTGTAGTGCCGCTTGAACCCGGCGAGCGCATCCTTGCCGGCCTGGTAGTTCGGGGCAAGCAGATAAACCTTCTTGTAGCCGCGATCCTGCGCGACCTTGCCCAGGACCTCGTGGTTCTGATCGTTCTGATACGATGTCGCGAAGAAGTAGGGATTGCAGCTCTTGCCGGCGAGGTTCGAAGGACCGGCGTTGACGCTGATGTAGAAGGTCTGCGAGTCGACGATCGGCTTGTGGACGGCGACGGCGACGTTCGAGAAGATCGGGCCGACGACGAAATCGACCTTGTCACGCTCGATCAGGCCCTTGACCTTCGTCACAGCGACGTCGGGCTTCAACTCGTCGTCCACGACGATGACGTCGACATCGCGCCCGCCGAGCTTGCTGCCGAGATCTTTGACCGCGAGCTGGAAGCCGTCCCGAGCCTGCTGGCCCAGCACAGCCGATGGGCCGGACAGGGTCAGAAGCAGACCGATCTTCAGTTTCTCCTGCGCCATGGCCGGTACGGCAGTCAGGCCGAGGGCCGCCGCAAGGCTCAGGGTCTTCATCGTCAGATTCATCATGCACTCCCGTGTGGCTGTTCCCCGCGCACGGTTTGCCGTGCTGCGTGATTGTCTCCGGCGGAGCGTGGCACGCCATGCCGGTAGGTCGGCGGTACTGTGACGCAATTTTGGCCTGCCGAACACTCCCTTTGTTGGAGCCGGACCGCCGCGATCCCCATGTTGGGGATTGCCAAGCAATGTTTTAAGCTTTAAATAATTTTCATCGTTCTTCAAGCGGAATGTTCCGCTGAGGAAGGCGGCGAGATGACGGGCGCGTGATCGACCATGAGCGGTTTGAGACCGAGGGGGGCGCGGATCGGCGCTGCTCCCCGGAGACGTCTCCGGCCCCTCGTGTTCAGGCTTCACGAAGAGCTCTCCTCCCGGTGAAAAACAAAACAGAGGAACGGACGATGGCGTACACGGCTCATGTCGATACATTCGCAAGAGAGAACCTTCCGCCTCGGGACCAATGGCCTGCCTTCCTGTTCAGCCGGCCGGAGCTGCAATACCCGGACCGGCTCAACTGTGCGGCGGAATTCCTGGACCGGTGGGTCGCCGAGGGAAGGGGAGACCAGCCCTGTCTCATTTCACCCGCCGAAACGCTCAGCTATCGTCAGTTGCAGGAGCGGGTGAACCGGATCTGCAACGTGCTGGTCCACAAGCTCGGCTTCGTGCCGGGCAACCGCGTGCTGCTGCGTTCCGCCAACAACCCGATGATGGTGGCGGCTTACCTTGCGGTCCTCAAGGCAGGCGGGGTCGTGGTCGCGACCATGCCGCTGCTGCGTGCCCGGGAGATCGCCTACCCGGTCATGAAGGCCGGAATCGCCTTCGCGTTCTGCGATCATCGCCTCGCCGAGGAGATGGAGCGCGCGAAGGCCCTCGCGCCCGATCTGCGGCACGTGGTCTATTGGGGCTCGGGTGCGCCCGACAGCCTCGAGGCGCTTCTGGCCGAGGCCTCGCCGGACTTCGAGGCCGTCGATACGGCGGCGGACGATGTCTGCCTCATCGGCTTCACCTCGGGCACGACGGGCGAGCCGAAGGGAACCATGCATTTCCACCGCGATATGCTGGCCATCTGCGACGCCTATGCGAAGAACGTGCTTCGGCCGGAGCCGAGCGACCGCTTCATCGGTTCTCCGCCGCTGGCCTTCACCTTCGGCCTTGGCGGCATCGTGCTGTTTCCCATGAGGGTCGGCGCCTCCACCGTGCTGCTGGAGAAAGCGGGCCCGGACGATCTCCTGCCCGCCATCGCGCAGCACAGGGCAACGATCTGCTTCACGGCCCCGACGGCCTATCGCGCCATGCTGTCGAAGCTGGACAGATACGACATCTCATCCTTGCGCAAATGCGTCTCCGCGGGCGAGCCTCTGCCGAAGGCCACCTACGAGGCCTGGAAGGCGGCCACCGGCATCAGCCTGATGGACGGGATCGGCTCCACCGAGATGCTGCACATCTTCATCGCGGCCAGGGAAGACGAAATCCGGCCCGGATCCACCGGCAGGCCCGTCCCGGGGTACGAGGCGAGAATCGTCGACGAGGAGGGGAAAACCCTTCCGCCTGGAAGCATCGGCCGCCTCGCGGTGCGCGGACCCACGGGCTGCCGTTATCTCGCGGACGACCGGCAGGGCAAGTACGTGCAGGACGGCTGGAACATCACGGGCGATACCTACCTCATGGATGAGGACGGGTATTTCTGGTATCAGGCGCGCTCGGACGACATGATCATTTCGGCCGGCTACAACATTGCCGGGCCCGAGGTGGAGGCGGCGCTTCTGAGCCATACGGCCGTCGCCGAGTGCGGCGTCGTCGGGGCTCCGGACGACGAGCGGGGCATGATCGTCAAGGCCTATGTGGTCCTGCGGCCGGGCCATGTTCCCAGCCATGAACTCACCAAGGCGCTCCAGGATTACGTGAAGGCTGAGATCGCGCCCTACAAATATCCCCGCGCCATCGAATATGTCGAAGCCCTGCCCCGGACGCAGACCGGCAAGCTCCAGCGCTTTGAGCTGCGCCGCATGGCCAATGAGCCGCAAAGAGAGGCTGAGGTTGCGGCCAGCTAAGGGCCATGGCCTCGGGCGAGGCGATTTCCGATGCAGCCAAGTTTGAAGAGGTTGATCGGAAATTATTTTAAGCTTAAAATAAATTTCGATTTGATCATCCCGGATGGGTTCTCATGAAAACGGCGATCATCGGCGGCGGCCCTGCAGGACTTTATTTCGCGATCCTGATGAAGAAGCTCCGCCCCGATGCGGACATCACGGTCTATGAGCGCAACCGCGCCGACGAGACGTTCGGCTTCGGTGTCGTGTTCTCCGACGCCACGCTCGACAATTTCGAGAAATACGACCTTCCGAGCTACCAGAGGATCACGCGCGAATTCGCCTACTGGGACGACATTGCCATCCATTTCAAGGGAACCGAGCACCGGATCGGCGGCAACGGCTTCTGCGGCTGCTCGCGCCGGACGCTGCTTCTCATCCTGCAGGACCGTGCGGAAGAACTCGGCGTCAGGCTTCGCTATCAGGTCGATGTGGATGACGAGAGCCTGTTCGCCGATGCGGATCTCGTCGTCGTCGCGGACGGCATCAACAGCCGTCTCCGGGAGCGTTACGCGGAGCACTTCGAGCCCGAGGTTGATCTGCGGCCCAACAAGTTCACCTGGATGGGCTCGACCAAGCCTCTCGATGCCTTCACGTTCATCTTCCAGGAGACCGAGTGGGGGCCTTTTATCGCCCATGCCTACCAGTACGAGGCCAACCGCTCCACCTGGGTGTTCGAGACGGATCCTGAGACCTTCGAGCGGGCGGGACTCGGACAGAAGAGCGAGGCCGAATCGGCAGCGTTCATGGAGCAGATCTTCGGCTGGTTCCTCGGCGGTCACAGGATCCTCACCAACCGCTCGATCTGGCGCAACTTCCCGATGATCCGCAGCAAGCGCTGGGTGATGGGCAACAAGGTCCTGCTCGGCGACGCGAAGGCTTCCGCGCATTTCTCCATCGGGTCGGGCACGAAGCTCGCCATGGAGGATGCCATCGCCCTCTACGAGTCCTTCCGCCGCGATCCGACCGTCGAGGGGGCTTTGACCCTGTACGAGACCGGGCGTCGCGAGGAGGTTGAAAAAACCCAGCACGCCGCTGACGTGTCGCTCGTCTGGTTCGAGCACGTGGCGCGCTTCTGGGATTTCGACCCGGTGCAGTTCGCCTTCGGGGTGATGACCCGCGCCAAGGCCATCACCTACGACAACCTGCGCCTGCGTGCGCCGGATTTCGTGGCGGCGGTGGATCGCACTTTCGCCCGGCAGGTGCGGGGCAGGGGCTTCGACGTTTCCGTCGACGAGCCTGCCGTTCCCATGTTCCAACCCTTCCGGCTGCGGGAGATGGTCGTTCCGAACCGGGTCGTGATGTCGCCGATGGATATGTATTCGGCGAAGGATGGCGTCCCGGGAGACTGGCACCTCGTCCATTACGGCTCGCGCGCCACGGGCGGAGCCGGGTTGATCTTTACAGAAATGACCTGCATCTCGCCGGAGGCCCGCATCACGCCAGGCTGCACGGGCCTGTGGAACGACGAGCAGGAAAGCGCCTGGAAGCGAATCGTCGATTTCGTTCACTTGAATTCGGCGGCGAAGATCTGCCTGCAGCTCGGACATTCCGGCCGCAAGGGCGCGACGAAGCTCATGTGGGAGGGCATGGACCGGCCGCTGGGAGAAGATGGGTGGGACACCTGCTCGGCCTCTCCCATTCCGTACTTCCCCGACAGCCAGGTGCCGCGCGAGGCGACCCGCGCCGACATGGACCTCATCAAGAAGCAGTTCGTCGAGGCGACGGAGCGCGGCGAGCGCGCGGGATTCGACATGCTCGAACTGCACTGCGCCCACGGCTATCTGCTGGCGAGCTTCATCTCGCCGCTCACGAACCGCCGCGCGGACCAGTATGGCGGCTCCCTGGAGAACCGACTGCGCTTCCCGCTGGAGGTGTTCGATGCCATGCGCGAGGTCTGGCCCGTGCACAAGCCGATGTCCGTGCGGATCTCGGCCACGGACTGGGCGGAGGGCGGCATCACCGGCGACGATGCCGTCGAGATCGCGCGAGCTTTCGCGGAGCACGGGGTGGATCTGGTCGACGTGTCCACCGGACAGACGGTGCGGGAGGCGCGGCCGATCTACGGGCGCATGTTCCAGACGCCGTTCTCGGATCAGGTCCGCAATGAAGCGCAGGTCGCGACCATGTGCGTCGGCAACATCACGACCGCCGATCAGGTCAACACGATCCTGGCTGCCGGCCGCGCCGACCTCGTGGCGCTCGGGCGGCCTCATCTGGTCGATCCGTTCTTCACCATGAAGGCGGCGGCTTGGTATGGCGCTGCGAACATTCATTGCCCGCCGCAATATTTCGCCGGCAGGGACCAGATCTTCCGCAACTCCGTCCGCGACCGGCAGGATGTGGAGGAGCTCAGGATCAAGGCCAAGCCCAAGACCCGCGCCGAACTGAAGATGGAGGCCGGCGAGAAATCCCTCGCTGCGGAATGAGATGAACACGACAAGTCTCAAGGGGCGGCACGCGCTCGTCACCGGCGGCGGCCGGGGCATCGGCCGCACGATTGCCGCGACACTGACCAAAGCCGGTGCCACCGTGACCGTGCTGGGGCGCAATCCCGCCACTCTCGAGCAGGCCATGGCCCAGGGTGACGCCCATGGGGCGGCCATCGCGGATGTCACGGATCGCGAGGGCGTTCAGGCAGCCGTCGGAGAGGCCGTTCGCCGCTACGGGCCCGTCGATCTCCTGATTGCCAATGCGGGCGCGGCCGTTTCTGCGCCCTTCATGAAATCCGGCCCCGAACTCTTCCGGCAGATGCTCAACGTGAACCTGCTCGGCGTCACCAATGTGACCCATGCGGTTCTGGACACGATGATCGAGAGAAGGTTCGGGCGCATCGTCACCATCGCCTCGACGGCCGGCCTCAAAGGCTACCCCTATGTGAGCGCCTATTGCGCCGCCAAGCACGCGGTGATCGGGTTCGTGCGCGCGCTTGCAATGGAAACCGCGAAGACGGGCGTGACGGTGAATGCCGTCTGTCCCGGCTTCACGGACACGGATCTGGTGACCGAGAGCCTCGATCGCATCAGGACGAAGACAGGCCGGACGCACGAGGAGGCCTTGGCCGAATTCGTAAAGCACAACCCGCAAGGACGCCTCATCGACCCGGAGGAGGTCGCGGACGCGGTGCTCTGGATTTGCGGCGAGAAGGCCCGCTCGGTCACGGGGCAGGCCATCGCGGTGGCCGGTGGAGAAATCTGACATGGATGAGCAAACCGTTCCCCTCGACGCCGAGACGAAGGCAGTCGAGATGCCGGAGGACCACCGGGACGAACTGCGCCTCTGGCTGAGGCTTTTGACCTGCTCGACTCTCATCGAGGGCGAGGTGCGCCGCCGCCTGCGCGAGAGGTTCGATGTCACGCTCCCCCGCTTCGACCTGATGGCGCAGCTCGACAAGGCTCCGGACGGCATGACGCTCTCCGATCTCTCGAAGCGCATGATGGTATCCAACGGCAATCTGACGGGTCTCGTCGATCGGCTGGCCGCCTCGGGGCATCTCGATCGCCGTGTCTCGCCTCACGACAGGCGGGCGCAGGTGATCAGCCTCACGCCGACGGGGCAGGCCGAGTTCCGCGCCATGGCGGCGGAGCACGAGGCATGGATCGCCGAGCTGTTCGGTGATGTGACCCGGAAGGACCAGAATGACCTCATGCGCCTCTTGGCCAAAACCAAGCTTTCCGCCCGGCGCGCCATCATGGGAGACGCTCAGTGACGCAATACGCCAACCCGGTCACACTGCCTGTTTCAGGTTATGAGCCCCGGCACTTTCTCCTGTCGGTGGACGGACCCGTCGCGACGGTGACGCTCAACCGGCCCGAAAAGAAGAACCCTCTGACCTTCGAAAGCTACCGCGAGCTGACGGATTTCTTCCATGCCTGCGCCAAAGACGATGGCGTCAAGGCTATCGTCGTGACAGGCGCGGGAGGCAATTTCTCGTCCGGCGGCGACGTGTTCGAGATCATCGGGCCTCTGGTCGAGATGGACACGAAGGGCCTGACAGCCTTCACGCGCATGACCGGAGAGCTGGTGAAGGCCATGCGGGCGGCGCCGCAGCCGATCATCGCGGCCGTTGAGGGCATCTGCGCGGGAGCCGGCGCCATCGTGGCCATGGCGTCCGATCTGCGCCTCGCCTCGCCGAGAGCCAAGGTGGCGTTCCTGTTCAACAAGGTGGGGCTTGCCGGCTGCGACATGGGCGCCTGCGCGATCCTCCCCCGCATCATCGGCCAGAGCCGCGCCTCTGAGCTGCTCTATACAGGCCGCTTCATGAGCGCGGAGGAAGGGGAGCGGTGGGGGTTCTTCAGCCGCATCGTCGAAGCCGGAGACCTGATCGACGAAGCGCGGAACCTTGCGCGCATGATCGGCCTGGGGCCGACTTATGCCAACACCATGACCAAGCGCATGCTGGCCATGGAATGGGCCATGTCCGTTGAGGAGGCCATCGAGGCCGAGGCGGTGGCGCAGGCTCTGTGCATGACGACGGAGGATTTCGCCCGCGCCTACCGGGCCTTCGCCGCCAAGGAAATACCGGTCTTTCAGGGAGATTGACGTGATCGACGCAAGCTTCCTCTCATGGCCCTTCTTCGAGGATCGCCACCGGCGTTTCGCGGGTGAGTTAAAGGCCTGGACCGAACGGGAGATCCACCTCCTGGTGGATCACCACGACGTGGATGCATCCTGCCGCCGGCTGGTGCGGCGTCTCGGCGAGGGTGGATGGCTGAAAGCCGCCGTGCCGCAGGCCTATGGCGGGCTCTATCCCACCTTCGATGTCAGGACGCTCTGCCTCGCCCGCGAGACCCTGGCCTATCGGGACGGCTTGGCGGATTTCGCGTTCGCCATGCAGGGACTCGGCACGGGGCCGATCACGCTCTTCGGAACAGAGGAGATGAAGCGGGCCTATCTGCCACCCGTGGCCCGAGGCGAGGCGATTGCCGCTTTCGCGCTCTCCGAGCCGGAGGCCGGATCGGACGTGGCCGCGCTGAGCACCACCGCAACCCCTGACGGGCCGGATCATGTGCGGATCGACGGCCTCAAGACTTGGATCTCCAATGGCGGGATCGCCGACCATTACGTCGTCTTCGCGCGCTCGGGCGAAGCGCCCGGCGCGAAGGGCCTGTCTGCCTACGTGGTCGATGCAGAGACGCCCGGGCTGACGGTCGAGAGCCGTATCGACGTGATTGCGCCGCATCCGCTCGCAACCCTGCGCTTCGAAGGCTGCCGCGTGCCGGTCTCGAAGCGGATCGGCGGACCGGGGGAGGGCTTCAAGGTTGCGATGGCAACGCTCGACGTCTTCCGGTCGACCGTAGGAGCGGCATCGCTCGGCTTCGCGCGCCGCGCTCTCGACGAGGCTTCCCGGCACGCATCGTCCCGCAGGCTGTTCGGCGCACCGCTTGGCGATCTTCAGATGACCCAGGCGGCTTTGGCCGATATGGCGACGGGGGTCGACAGCGCGGCGCTTCTCGTCTACCGCGCCGCATGGACCAAGGACCAGGGGGCTCCGCGGGTCACCCGCGAAGCCGCCATGGCCAAGATGTATGCGACCGAGGCCGCTCAGGCCGTCATCGACAAGGCTGTGCAGATCTTCGGAGGCCTCGGGGTCACGAAAGGCGTGAAGGTCGAGGAATTGTACCGGGAAATCCGTGCGCTTCGCATTTATGAGGGGGCGACGGAGGTGCAGAAGATCGTGATCGCCCGCGAGCTTCTGAAACTTTTGGAAAACCAGCGCTCCAACGGCGCATCACCCGAACACCCAAAGGAGAACGGCCAGTGACAGTTGCCACAAGCTCTGTGTCCGGACCCCACTTCGACACCGGACCCGAGGTCCTTCATCCGAAGCACTGGCCGGTTCCCAAAGGCTATGCCAACGGCATGATGGCGGAGGGCAGGGTTCTCGTGACGGGCGGGATCGTCGGATGGGACGAGACCGGCGTCTTTGCCGACACCTTCGTGGGACAGGCGCGCAGGGTTTTCGAGAATATCCGAGCTATCCTGGCCGAAGGCGGCGCGGAGCCCCGGCATCTCGTCCGGCTGACCTGGTATGTGGTCGACATCGACGAATACCTCGTCAACCTGCGCGAGCTCGGTCGCGCCTATAGGGACGTCTTTGGAACCCATTACCCTGCGATGGCGCTCGTTCAGGTCGTTCGTCTTGTCGAGAAAGCGGCTCGTATCGAGGTCGAGGCCACAGCCATTGTGCCGACCGCAAGGTAAAGCGGCGCCACCCATGCCACGAAGGCCCCAGGGGAGCGGGATTCAACAATAGTTGACCAAAGCCACAAAAAGTCCGTTCCTGATCTAGTATTACAGGAACCCTAGGCGCTGAATTGCCCCGCGAATCGCGTCATCCTGCAGGTCCTCCATGCTTTCTACCAACGCCCTCAGCCTGAACGGCCGCCCGGCCGGCGACTATCTCGACGACGCCGAAATGTTCGAGCTCGCTCCCGTTTCGCTCTGGCTCGAGGATTACACCGGGGTTAAGCGGCTCTTCGAGGAATGGCGCCGGGCCGGCGTGACGTCGCTCAGGGATTACCTCAACGAGGACCCCGAGCGTGTTCAGGCCTGCTCGAACCTCATCCGCGTCATCAAGGTGAACCGCAAGACCCTGAGCCTCTTCGAGGCCAGGGACCTGCCGCATCTCGTGCAGAGTCTCGGGCAGATATTCCGCAACGACATGCTCAAGGCCCACATCGACGAGCTCGTGCAGCTGTGGGACGGGCAGTTGGAGTTCTCCAGCAACACCGTGAACTACGCCCTTTCGGGCAAGAGGCTCGACATCCAGCTGAAGGGCACCATTCTGCCCGGTCACGAGCGCGAGTGGGACCGCGTCCTCGTGGCGATCGAAGACGTGACGGAGCGGGAAACCGCGAGACGACAGCTGGCTGTCAGCGAGGAATATGCTCGCGGCCTCTTCGAGCACTCGCCCGTCTCGCTCTGGGTGGAGGATTTCAGCGCCATCAAGACGCTCCTCGACGAGGTGCGCAGGCAGGGGATCAGCGATTTCCGCGTCTTCACCGACGTGCATCCGGAATTCGTCGTGCGCTGCATGAGCGAAATCCGCGTCATCGACGTCAACCAGCATACGCTCGAAGTCTTCTGCGCGCCGGACAAGCAGACCCTGTTGCGCCGCCTCGGCGACGTTCTTCGCGACAACATGCAGGAGCATTTCAGGGAGCAGCTGATCGAGCTATGGGAGGGCAAGATCTTTCAGCAGCGGGAGGTGGTGAACTACTCTCTCGCGGGCGATGAGCTCCACTTTCACCTGCAGTTCTCGGTTCTGCCCGGATATGAGCAGGATTGGTCTCTGGTCCAGGTCGCCCTGACGGACATCACGGCCCGCAAGAGAGCCGAGGCCTATCTGGAATATCTCGGCAAGCACGACGTTCTGACCAAGCTCTACAACCGCTCCTTCTATGTCGACGAGATGAACCGGCTCGAGCGCAAGGGGCTTTATCCCGTGACCGTGATCATGATCGATCTGAACGGCCTGAAGGCCGTCAACGATCAGCTGGGCCATGCCGCCGGGGATGCCTTGCTGCGCCGGGCCGGTGAAGTCTTGAGCAAGGCTGTCGACAAGCCCTCCTATGCGGCCCGCATCGGCGGGGACGAGTTTGCCCTGCTGCTGCCCTCCACGGACGAGCGCGACGGCAACGTGGTCCTGGAGAGCATCGAGTCCCTCGTCGAGGTCAACAACCAGTTCTATTCCGGGACACCGCTGAGCTTCGCCATGGGAGCCGCCACGAGCCAGCCCGGGGAGAGGCTGGAATCGGTGGGAAAACGGGCCGATCTCCTGATGTACGAGGCAAAGCGGGCCTATTATGCGGCGCTCGATGCGGGCAGGACGGCGGCCGCTTCCTAGGAGCACTTTCCACGTGTCCGCCGGGCACGGTTTTCCGGAGAATGCCCTCCGGCTAGAATGCCCGGAGGAGAGCGACGGATGTCGGCTTCCGGTCGCAGAACGGGAGATCATCATGACCATGTCTCCGCGACGGTTCTTTCATGGGGTCACGACGCCGTTGGTCTGCATCCTCCTGGCGGGCCTGTTCGTCGCGCTGCAGTTTCTCGCAACGTCCTCGGCCATAGGCGACCTCCGGTCTCTTGCCCCGGCGGAGACGTCCAGCCCGCGAGCGACCCTGGAGGGCTTCCGGGCCAACGTCTCTCGGGCCTCGGCTCTTCTCATGGACGCATACCGGCAGAACAAAGCCGAGCCGGGGGTGTTCTGGAGCTCCGGCGTCAAAGAGAAGGTCGCCGAGGCCGAGATGCTGCTGGCGCGCGCATCCCGAGCGCTCGACCTGCGGGGCATCCCGCCCGTCGAACTCGAGCGCCGCAGCCTGGAGGCCACTCTTCTCCTGAAGGAGATCCTGGATCGGCTGTCGCTGCCGGATCCGGCTGCGATACCGGACAGCGCCGGCACGACGGGGCAGCCCTTGGCCGGCTGGAGCGTGCCGGGCACGGAGATCAGGATTACGCGGATGACCGATGGTCCCCGCACAGGCGAGTATCTGTTTTCCGGCGAGACAGTTCAGCACCTCGAGGACTTCTACGGGCTCATCCGCAATCAGCCCGACCGGAGCGGCGCCACGGAAGACTTCTACGATTTCTTCAGCCAATCTCCCGGACGGCTGCTGCCGCCCAAATGGTATGGCCTGATCGAGGGAATGCCTGCTTTCTGGCGGATGGAGATCAAGGGGCAGGCGATCTGGCAGTGGGTCGGCTTTGCCCTCGCGCTCGGCGTGGCGGCGTTGGGCGTCTTGGCAGTGAACCGCCTGGCGCGCAGCGTCGCGCATAACAATAACGTCTCCACATCGCTTTCGGCGAGCGTGATCCTGCCGGGCGCCGTCGCGGTCGCGGCCCTGTTCGTCAGCTACATGGCAGATGCCCAGATCAACCTGACCGGCAGGGTCAGCGACGTCGTCGAGGAGGCAGCGCAGGGCATCGCCTATCTGGCGATGGTCTGGGGCGTTCTGAAACTGTCCAATGCGCTGGCGGGCAAGCTGATATTCGCCAAATCGCAGAGCATCGACGCGCATCTGGCCAGGGCCACCGTTCGTATCACCGGACTTGCCGTGGCGTTGACGCTTCTGGTCTACGGCGCATCCTATCTCGGCATTCCCCTGGCGGGCGTCCTGGCCGGTCTGGGCGTCGGCGGTCTTGCGGTGGCTCTTGCGGCCAAACCGACCATCGAGAACTTCATCGGCGGCCTAATCCTGTATGCCGACCGCCCCGTGCGGGTAGGCGATCTCTGCCGGTTCGGGAAGCTGGAGGGGCGCGTTGAGGAAATCGGCCTGCGGTCGACGCGCATCAGAGGGCTCGATCGGACGCTGATCACGATTCCGAATGCGACCTTCGTCAACATGGACATCATCAACCTGACCAACCGGGATCGGATGCCCTACGAGCGGACGATCGGGCTCTGTTCGACGGACAGCGCTTCAATCCGGCGGGAGATCGAGGAATTCGCAGCGCTCGTGGCGGAGCATCCGATGATCGAACACGGCTCCGTCAAGGTCAGGCTCCGCGAAGGGCAGGAGGAGAGGCCCAAACTCGAGATCTGCGCGCTCATCGCGACGCCGAAATGGGATGAGTTCCTCCTGATCCAGCAGGAGATCGACCTCCTGCTGCGGGACAGGATCCTCGCCTTGAGACCGAAGGACGAAGGCGTTCCGGGCGATGCCGGGAATGTCTATCCGCTGAAGGATCCGGCCGAAGCGGAAAGGGTCCAGGCCACGGGCCTTCTCTGAGGGCGCGCTACGCGCTGATTTCGATGATCTCGGCTCTCGTCTGTCCCACGGGAATCACGTCACCGATCTCCTTCCCCATGAGGGCCTGCGCGAGCGGGGATACGTAGGATATGGTTCCCTTCGCGGGATCGGCCTCGTCCTCCCCGACGATCCGGTAGGTCTGCTGCCGTCCGTCCTCGCGCTCGAAGGTCACCTGGGCGCCGAAGCGGACATGCGACATGTCGGTCGGTGGCGGAACGACCTCCGCCGAGACCCTGCGCACGGACCAGTAGCGCAGGTCGCGGGAGATGCGTGTCACTTCCGCCTTGTCGTCCGCCTCCTGCGCCTGCGCGAGACGCCGGTTCAGATCCTCGATCGTCTCATCCATCCGGGCAAGGCCCGACGGCGTCACGAGATGGTGCGGGCTGATGGGGCGGTCAGGCAGGTCCTCGAAGGCTTCCCCGCCTTCGGCTTCGCGAACAAAGGCACGGCTCATGGGCGTCCCTCCTGCAAGGGAAACGGTTCCGGGTCGGCTAAGTTTCCCCGGTCAGCCTTTATTGTCTCGTTTGCCGCAGGCGGCCGACGACGCCGCCCGGGAAGGCGTAAACGCTGACGATGAACAGTGCTCCGAGCCACAGGAGCCAGCGATCCGGATGGATGAGGTCGGGAAGGATCGGCAATCCCGCAAGAGCCGTGCTCCCGACCCCCATCAGCACCTGCAGATAGCTTTGCGCCAGCACGAACAGAGCCGCCCCGATGATCGCGCCGTACATCGTGCCCATGCCCCCGATGACGACCATGAGCAGGATGTCGATCATGATGGAGAAGGACAGGGTCGTGTCTGGCCCGTTGTAGCGCAGCCAAAGGGCCATGAGAGCGCCTGCGACGGTCGCGGCCAGGGCCGAGATGATCGAGGCCACGGTCCGGTAGGCAACGACGCGGTAGCCCAGGGCTTCGGCGCGGAATTCGTTCTCGCGGATCGCCTGCAGCACGCGCCCGAACGGCGAGTTCACGATACGCAGGAGTGCGAGGAAGACGAGAAGCGCGACGAAGAACACGAGGTAATACGCCACCAATCGGCCATTGAAGACGATCCCGAAGATCGGCTCCGAGAGAGGCCGGAAGGCCGGGCGCAGTTCGGCGGGCAATTGGAACGAAAGCCCGTCCTCGCCACCCGTGATGTCGGAGAGCTGGGACGCCAGTACGGCCACCGCAGATGCGACGGCCAGGGTAATCATCGAGAAGAAGATCGCCCGGACCCGCAGGGACAGGAGACCGATGGCGGCGGCCAGGACAGCCGAGAGAGCCAGCGCCGCCACGAGCCCGACACCGACCGAGGTCCAGGATGCGCCGAGCCGCTCCAGCGCGATCGCAATGCCATAACCGCCAATGCCGAAGAACATCGTGTGGGCGAAGGAGACGATGCCCGTATAGCCGAGCAGCAGGTCGTAGCTTGCCGCGAGCACGATGAAGACGCAGATTTTCGCCGCCGTGCTCAGCGCCTGACTGCCGGAGAACAGGAACGGGGTAACAGCCAGGGTCAGCAGAATGCCGAGCAGGATGAGGCTCAGGATCCGCGAGCGCGGAAGATCCGACGACAGGATCCCACTCAACAGGCCGCCGCGTCTGCGGGTCTCGTCGTAGGGAAGGTTGAGGGCAGGGGACGTGCTCATCGGCGCGCTACCGGAAAGAGGCCCTGAGGTCGCCAGATCAGGACGAGGGCCATGACGAGAATGTTGGAGATCAGCGCCAGCTTCGGCGCCAGGAAGCCGACATAGTTCGCCACCAGGGCGACCAGGATCGAACCGACGAAGCAGCCGCCGACGGAGCCGAGGCCGCCGATGATGATGACGATGAACACCAGCACCATCACCTCCATGCCCATGCCGGCGGTGAGCGTCTGGCGGTAGAAGGCCCACATGACGCCGCCGAGGCCGGCCAGCGCAGAGCCCGCCACGAACACGCTGACGAAGAGGCGGCGGATGCGATAGCCGAGGGCCTCGACCATCTCGGGGTTTTCGACGCCGGCCCGGATCAGCAGACCGAGCCGAGTCCGGTTGAGCAGAAGCTGCATGCCGATGAAGACGAACAGCCCGACACCGACCGCCACGACCCGGTAGCGCTCCATCACGATGTCGCCGAGTACGAAGGCGCCGCGCAGGGTCTCCGGCAGCGGAATCGGGATGGGCGAGGCGCCCCAGATCGCATGGATCGCCTGCTCGGCTACGATCAGGCCGCCCATGGTGACCAGGATCTGCTTGAGGTGGCTGCCATAGACCGGGCGCACGATGACCCGCTCGAAGACCGCGCCGACGATGCCCGTCACGGCCATCGCCGCCACGATGCAGAGCAGGAGCAGGGCGAGATTCAGGCCCACCGAGTCCGCCTGCGCCCAGCCCGCGAGCGGCCCGAGGACCAGGAGAGTGGCGTAGGCTCCGAGAGAGATGAACACGCCGTGACCGAAATTGATGATGTCCATGAGGCCGAACACGAGGGTGAGCCCCGATGCCATCAGGAAAATCATCATGCCCATCGCAAGGCCCGCAACGGTGAGCGTCACCCATGTCGAGGTGCTGCCGATGAGGGGCAGCGCCAGCAGGGCCAGGGCAGGCACGACGAGGAGCGGAAGCCAGTCGGCCCTAGCCTTTGGGAGCTCGGATGGAGCGGCGGATTCGGCAACCGTGTCACTCATTGGTGCGCATCCAGAGAGAGGCCGAGCAGGCGCTGTTGCATGGCTTTGTCCGCCACCAGATCGCTCATGGCGCCGGTATGCACGATGCGCCCGTCGTCCATGACCACGACATTGTCGCCAAGGGCAGAAGCGGCATAGAAATTCTGCTCCACGAGCAGGATCGTCTCGCCGGCGGCCTTGAGTGCCTTGAAGGCCTCGATCATGCTGCGGACCATGACGGGCGCCAAGCCTTTGGTGGGCTCGTCCACGAGGAGAAGCCGGCGCGGTTCCGCGATGGCACGGGCGATGGCGAGCATCTGCTTCTGCCCGCCTGAGAGATTGCCGGCAGGCAGGTTCCAGAAACGCTTGAGGGCAGGGAACAGGCCGAAGATCCAATCCAGACGCGCGCTGTCCACGGGGCCGCTGCGTGCAGCAAGGACGATGTTTTCGCGCACCGTCAGATCGGTGAAGATGGCCATGGATTCAGGCACATAGGCGATCCCTGCGCGGGCGATGTCGGGCGTCGGAGACGCGGTGATGTCGCGACCGCCGAAGGCGATGCTGCCGGTGGAGGCCTTCCACAGCCCCATGATGGTGCGTAGCGTCGTGGTCTTGCCCGCGCCGTTGCGGCCGAGAAGCATGGTCAGCTCGCCGGGCGGAACATCGAAGTACAATCCGTGCAGGATGTGGTAGGGCCCGATATGGGTGTGCACGTTCTCGAGCCGGAGCAGAGGCTCAGTCATGGGCGGCCTCCACGCCGAGATAGGCCTCCTGCACCACGGGCGAGGCAATGACGGCCGCCGGATCGCCGTCGGCCACGAGTGTGCCGTTGTGGAGCACGATGATGCGGTCGGCGAGCGAGCGCACGACATCCATCTTGTGTTCGACGAGCAGGACCGTCGCATTGCCGCGCTGCTTGATATCGTGAATCAGCTCCAGCACCGTCGGCACCTCGTCCACGCTCATGCCGGCCGTCGGTTCGTCGAACATGAACACCTTGGGCTCCATGGCCATGAGAAGGGCGACTTCGAGCTTGCGCTGGTCGCCGTGCGACAGCGCTTTCGGCGCGATGTGGCGCTTATCCGCCAGGCGCACCCTCTCCAGGATGTCTTCCGCCTTCTCGATCAGATCGCGGCGGCTGTTCCAGACCTGGAAGAGGGACCAGCCCGCATCGGCCCGGCTCTGAACCGCAAGGCGGACATTCTCCAGTGCCGTCAGATCGGGAAAGAGGTTGGTCAGCTGAAAGGCGCGTCCGAGGCCGCGCTTGGCGCGGGCGGAGGCGGGAAGGCCCGTGACGTCCTCGCCCTCGACGAGGACCTGGCCCGAGGTGGCGCGCAGCTGGCCGGAAATAAGGTTGAAATAGGTCGTCTTGCCAGCCCCGTTCGGGCCGACGATCGCCGTGAGCGTGCCGGGGGTGAACCGGCACGACACGTCATTGACGGCCACATGGCCGCCGAAGCGAATGGTGAGCCCGCGCGTTTCCAGCGCGGGCGTTGCGGTGGACAGGGTCACAGGTCTGCTTATCGCTTGTTCCGGACCGGGATCGGCATCTTGTCGGCCGGAATGGTGTCGACGAGATCGAGCAGGTCGTTCGCGTCCTTGCCGTTGGCCTTGACCTTGAAGTGATACATGGCCTGCAAGGCCTGATGATCCTCCTTGCGGAAGGTCATGGAGCCCTTCGGCGTCTCGAAGGTCATCCCCTCCATCGCCTTGATCAGCTTCTCGGTATCGGTGCCGCCAGCTTTCTCGACGGCCGTCAGGGCAGCCGAGGCCGCAGCGAAGCCGCCCGCCGTGAAGAAGTCCGGCGGCGCGTTGTAGCGCTTCTGGTGCTCGGTCACGAGCCAGTCGTTCATGGCGTTCTTCGGGAAGGCCCAATAGTAGTAGATGGCTCCTTCCATGCCCGGATAGTTCTTATAGATCTGCATGGCCGGCAGGATGTTGCCGCCGGGCGCGATCTCGATCCCGAAGCGCTCGGGCTTCAGGTCGGCGATCTTCGGCAGCGGGTGCTGGCCGGCCCAGATGATGTTGATGATCTTCTTGCCCGGCTTGTCCTTGAGCGCGTCGAAGATACGCTGGGCCGAAGCGGTGAAGTCCGTGGCGTTCTGCGGCGCATATTCCTCGAACACGACCTTCGCATTCGGACGGATATCGGCGAGCGCGTTCTTAAGCGCCGCGACCCCATCCTTGCCGAAGGCATAATCCTGCGCGAGCGTCGCGATGGAGACCTCTCCGGTGGCCGGAACGGCTGCGGCGGCCCCATAGGCATCCTGGGTCGAGTTGCGGGCCGTGCGGAAGATGAAGCGGTTCCACTTCTCGCCGGTGATCGCATCGGCGACCGCGGGTTCCACGATCAGAACCTTCCCGTTCTCCTCGGCGACAGGCAGCATGGCGAGCGCCGCAGCGGACGAGGTGGTGCCGACGGCGATGTCCACCTTGTCGTCATTATAGGCCTGCTCCAGCAGCGTCTTCGCGAGATCGGCCTTGAGCTGGTCGTCCTTCACGATCACCGAGATCTTGCGGCCGTTCAGCGCCATCGTGCCCTTGGTCAGGTACTCCAGGCCCATCATGAAGCCGGCCTCGGTCTGCTTGGCGTAGGCCTCCAGCGGGCCGGTCTTGCCGGCGATGAGGGCGATCTTGATATCCTGCGCAAAGGCCGCGGAGGCAAAGAAGATTCCTGCCGTAGCGGCAGCGATTTTGAGCTTTAGGCGCATCGGTCTCCCCGTATTCTTGTCGGGGCATTGACGGCCTCGCATCCTGACCTGTCAAGCGCGACGAACGGAGCGATTGTGGACGGTCAGGCCTCCGGCAGGACCGGAGCCTTGATGTCCTTGGCCTCGCGCCCCCGCCGCGCGGCTTCGCGCTCGAGCAGCAGAAGGACGAGCCCGGCTCCGCAGATGACCGCGGCCCCGACGAGCGTCCAGAACTCGACGATGTCGCCGAACGCCAGATAGCCCAGCACGATGGCCCAGATGATGAGCGTGTACTGGTAGGGCGCGACCACGGAGGCAGGGGCGATCTTGAGCGAGCGGTTCACGCAGGCGTGGCCCGCCATGGAGACGATGCCGAGGAGAAACAGGCCCGCGAGAGCGAGCGGTCCCGGCGTGACCCAGCCGAAGGGCGCGGCTGCGATCCCGAACAGCAGCGCGCCGAGGATCTGGCCGAAAACGAGCGTGGCGTCATGGGTGTCTCGCAGGCTGCGGGTCGTGATCATGAGCAGCGCGTAGAACAGGCTCCCGGCGAGCGCGATGAGCGCGGGCAGGGACAGGGTCGCCGGGGAGGGGCGAAGGGCGATCAGGACGCCCACGAACCCGACGCCGATGGCGAGAACTCTGGGCTTGTCCAGCCGCTCGCCGAGCCAGAACACTGCGAAAGCCGCCACATAGATCGGAGCGGCGAGATAATAGGTCATCACGTCGGCCAGCGGCAGGTAGGTGACGGCCAAGTAGAAGCTGGCCACTTCCAAGGTCGAGAGAGTGATCCGCAGGGCATGGAGGCCCGGCTGGGGCGGAAGCGTGAACGGGACCTTCTGTCGGCGCATGAGGGGCACGAGGATGGCCAGCGCCGCGATGCTGCGCAGGAGCAGGACCTGGCCGACCGAATAGGTCGCCACGAGCCACTTTCCCAGGACATCGTTCATGGCGAACAGGAACACGCCGAGCAGCATCAGGCCGATGCCGACGAGCGCGCCTGAGCGCACTTTCTGCGCCGGCTTTGATGACGGGTGACTCATGGCCCGCATTCATGGGTGAAGCCTGGGCAATTCACAAGCCTTCAGGCCGGGTTTTCAGAAGGTCTTCGCCCCGTTCACGGGCAGCATGATGGCATAGAGCGACGTGGTGGCGCAGATATAGAGGCGGTTGCGCTTCACGCCGCCGAAAACCACGTTCGCGACAACCTCGGGAACCAGGATCTTGCCGATCAGCGTGCCGTCGCTGTCGTAGCAGTGGACGCCGTCCCCCGCGCTGGTCCAGATCCGTCCCGCAACGTCCAGCCGGAAGCCGTCGAATAACCCGCTGGTGCACGTAGCGAACACGTCTCCGCCTGTCAGGCGCCCGTCTCCACCCACGTCGAAGACCCGGATATGCCGTGGCCCGTCCGCCACATGAGTCGCGCCCGTATCGGCGACATAGAGGCGCTTTTCGTCGGGCGAGAAGGCCAGCCCGTTGGGGCGGACGAAGTCGTCGGCGACGATGCTGACCGCGCCGCTCTGCGGATCGACCCGGTAGACATGGCAGGCGCCGATCTCGCTATCGGCCTTGTGCCCCTCGTAGTCGGAATCGATGCCGTAGGCCGGGTCCGTGAACCAGATGGAGCCGTCGGACTTCACCACCACGTCGTTGGGGCTGTTGAGGCGCTTGCCCCCATAGTGGCTTGCGATCACCGTGATGGAGCCGTCGTGCTCGGTCCTGGTCACGCGCCGGTTGCCGTGCTCGCAGGTAACGAGACGCCCCTGCCGGTCGACCGTGTTGCCGTTCGAATGGCCTGCGGGTGTCCGGAAGACGCTGACGGCGTTCGAGGTCTCGTCATAGCGCATCATGCGATCATTGGGGATGTCGCTCCAGACGAGATAGCGGCCCGCCGGGAAATAGGCGGGGCCTTCCGACCAGCGGCATCCCTCCGCCAGCTTTTCGAGCCGCGCCGAGCCGATGACCAGACGCTGAAATCGATCATCGAGAACGACGGCGACGTCCCTGAACATCGGAAAGCCTCACCCCATTCAATGCGCCATCAGGACGGGCAGCATCGTGTTGCTCAGGATATGGCTCGTCGCGCCCCCGAAGAACATCTGCCTCAGGCGGCTCTGCGTGTAGGCCCCCTTCACCAGGAGATCGCACCCGAGAGCCGCCGCCTCGGACAGGATCACCTCTCCGGGGCGCCCGTTCGGGTCTGCCGCCACCAGCGCTTCCGCCGGCAGGTCGCGCATCCTCAGGGAACGGACGAGCTCCGCCCCGGACGGGCCCGGAACGCCCCAATCCTCGAGCTCCAGGACGACGATGCGGCGGGCCATCTTCAGGATGGGCATCGCGCCGAGCACGGCGCGGGCGGTCTCGGTGCTCCGGTTCCAGGCGATCACGACGGTCCCGCCGACCGTCCGGGGAGCCGTCGGCGGGGTGATGAGGACGGGCCGTCCCGTCTCGAACAGGGCGGCCTCGACCGTGGAGAGCCGCGTCTGCCCGTCGGAGCCGTCGGGACGTCCCACCACGATGAGATCGAAGACCCGCCCGTAAGCGCCAAGGAAGGCGTCCTCCATCAGGCCGTCCTGGCGCCAGCCGAAGCTCAGGCCGGCAAGGCCGGAGGCGGATCGGGCAACCTGCTTCGTGACCATGAAGGCCTCGAAGCGCTCCCGGCATGCGTGGGCCATTTCCACGCGGTTTTCCGGGGTAATCGGCGAGGGAACCCCGATGGCGATGTCCACCGGGAGGACCACGGGGTAATCGGGGGTGATCGCGATCCCCTCGATATAGCTGTCAAACATCCGACCGAGAAGCAGCGCCGTTTCCAGCTGGGGCTCGACGATACCGTGGTCTTCGATGGGGACGAGAATGCTTTTCATAATATTATTGTCGCGCTTAAACCCTTCGTCGGCAAGGGCATTCGACTAAGGTCGAGTTGGGACTGTGGTGCGCTTGCGGATCAGGGAATCGTGAAGTCGCTCGGCTTCCATGACACCCGCGGGTATTGCGGATCCATCTCCTCGAGGGTTGCCTTGACGATGGACGCGATGGCGGCGTTTCGGACCCACTTGCGGTCGGCCGGAATGACGTACCAGGGCGCCCAGGAGGTCGAGCAGCGATGCAGCATCGTCTCGTAGGCATCCTGATACTCGTCCCAGAGCTTCCGATCCTCGAGGTCGCCGGGATTGAATTTCCAGTGCTTCTTCGGGTCGTCGAGACGCTCCTGAAGGCGCTCCTTCTGCTCGTCCTTCGAGATGTGCAGCATGAATTTCAGGATCGTCGTGCCGTTCTCGACCAGCATCTTCTCGAATGCGTTGATCTGCTCGTAGCGCTGTTCGATGGTCTCCTTCGGGGCGAATTTCCGCACCTTCGCGATCAGCACGTCCTCGTAATGGGAGCGGTTGAAGATGCCGATCGTCCCGCGCCGGGGGCAGACCGCATGGGCGCGCCAGAGGAAATCGTGCGCCAGCTCCGTTTCGGACGGCGCCCGGAAGGCCGTCACGGAGACGCCGAGAGGCCCTGTGGCGTTGAAGACGCTGCGGATCGTTCCGTCCTTTCCCGCCGTATCCGTTCCCTGAAGGATCACGAGGAGCGCGCGGGTGCCCTCCGCATAGAGACGGTCCTGAAGCGTGTCGATCTCCTGCGAGAGCGCGGCCGTGGCGGCTTTCGTCTCCTGCTCGTTGTCGAAGAGGGAGCCGTCCCGCGGATTCCTGTCCTTCAGCTTGGCCCGCTCTCCCGGCTCGATCCGGAATTTCTCGATCAGGGCTCCGACGTGGTTCGGCATTCCTGGCACTCCTTCAAGATCCTGAGGACGATAGTGCATGGACCCCTGAAAGGAAGGTCTGAATCATGGTTGCAAACACCTTTACGACCTGCCGCATGACCCGTACCAAGGACGCAGTTTCAAAACCGAGGGGCTACGACGATGCTCGCGCTTTACTACTATCCCGGCAATGCCAGCCTCTTGCCGCATATGGTGCTGCGGGAAATCGGAGCGCCTTTCGAACTGCGTTTCATCGACCAGGAAAACAGGGCCCATAAGAGCCCCGACTATCTCAGGCTCAACCCGAACGGCCGTATTCCGGTGCTGATCGACGACGATCTCGCGCTGTTCGAGACGGTGGCGATCGTGCTGCATCTCGTCGACAAGTTTCCCGAGGCCGGTCTGGCTCCTGCCGTGGGCACAAAGGAGAGGGCCGAGTTCTACAAGTGGATGATCCATCTCACCAACACGCCTCAGGCAGAGTATCGCGCCTGGTTCTATCCGCATGAGCATGTGAGCGACGAAGCCGCCGCACCGAGCGTCAAACAGGCAGCCGGAGAACGCCTCGACAGCATGTTCGATCTCATCTCCAGGCAACTCGGCGACAGGACATGGCTCTTGGGCGACCGGTTCTCGGCGGCGGATCTCTTCCTGTTCATGCTGATCCGGTGGAGCAGGAACATGCGGCGGCCGGCACGCACCATTCCCAATCTGAATGCCTTGGCCGAGCGGGTGCTGGCGCGGCCCGCCGTGCAGGAGACGCTCAAGGTCGAGGGCATCCAGGCGCCGTTTTTCTAGTCCCGAAGCGGGAGGAATGCTCCCGCAGACGGACAGAGCCGGGCTCATTGACGAATCTCAATAAGCCCGGACAGAGCTGTGCCAGGATTTGCCGTCCGACAAGGGAGGATGGCATATGCCGATCTTTATTACGCAGGGCCGGTTCACGCCGACCGCCCTGAAGGGAATGATGGCGCAGCCCGAGGACCGCGCCGAGGCCGTTTCGCAACTCTTCGCCAAGTCCGGCGGAAAGCTTCTGGCCTACTACATGACCTTCGGCGAGTACGACTTCCTGGTCATATCGGAAGGACCCTACGAGGGCGTTGCGACATCGGCCATCGTCACGGCTGCCGGCGGGAGCGTGACGGACCTGAAGACGACGCTGGCCATGACGTCCGCCGACATGAAGGCTGCCTTCGCCAGAGCGGGCACCGTCGCGACCGGTTTCAAGCATGCCGGTGTTTCGCCGGAAGACTTCCCTCTGGCCTCACTTCCGTGACCGGCGTGAGCCGGTTGGCCGCGGCAGGACCTGGTCGATGCGGGCAATGTCCGCCCATGGGTCCTGCCTCAGCGAGGAAAGACGCTCGCGCACGCTCCTGACGGTGAAGTCGCCGGGCTCGAGGTTCGGCGATAGCTCGTCCCAGGTCACCGGTGTCGCGACGGGTGCGCCCGGCCGTGAGCGGGCCGAGTAGGGTGCGACCGCCGATGCTTCGCGGTTGTTGCGCAGGTAATCGATGAAAATCCGGCCCTCGCGCTTCTGCTTGACGGAGGTGGTGATGTAATGGTCCGGTTCCTCCGCCGCCATCGCCTCCGCGAAGTCCCGGGTGAACGACAAGGCATCCTGCCAGGAGGCTTTCGGCCGCAGCGGCACCACCACATGGAGGCCCTTGCCTCCGGTCGTCTTCACGAAGCTCTCCAGGCCCTGCGCGTGCAGGCGCTCGCGAACCGCATTCGCGCCCTCGACCACGCGCGCCCATTCCACGCCTTCGCCGGGATCGAGGTCGAAGATGAGGCGGTCGGGCCGCTCCAGGTCATCGAGGGTTGCGCCCCAGACATGCAGTTCCAGAGCGCCCGACTGCACCAGCGCGACGACGCCCTGGATGTCACGGACCGTCAGGACCTCCAGCTCGCCGCCCTCATCCCGCACCATGTCGCGGTGGATGAAGGCGCTCATGCCTGCCCAGGAATGGCGCTGCACGAAGCATTTCTTGCGGGCTCCCGAGGGGCAGCGGATCAGGGTGAGGGGGCGGTTCACCACATGCGGCAGGATCCACTCGGCAATGCCGACATAGAACTCGGCCAGTTCCTGCTTCGTGAGACCCTGCTCCTCCCAGAGCACACGGCCGGGGTTGGAGAGGGGAACCCCCGCCACCTCGATGTTGCTGGCCTTGTCGGCCTTGGCTTTCGATGATGCCTGTTTTGCCTTGGAGGCACGTTCCTTTGCGCTCGAAGTGGACCGGGCCCTCGAAGTGGTGTTGCGCTTCGATGTGCGTTGAGCCGCCCGGCCGGGTGCGATCTCGTCCAGTGTGCGGCCCGATTTCACCGACAGGGGCGCTTCGTCGAGAATGTCCGGCTCGTCCTCGGTGCGGGCATAGGCGTCGTCCGCCTTGATCAGAAGCCAGGATTCCTGCCGTTCCTTCGGACGCTTTGCCATGCGGACCAGATGCCATGTGCCGTGCAGCTTCTCGCCGTCGAGACGGAAGGTGAGGCGCCCCTTGGCGTAGCCCTCATGCGGATCTCCCTCCGGCTCCCAGGTGCCCCGGTCCCAGACCATGACGGTGCCGCCGCCATATTGTCCCGCCGGGATGGTACCCTCGAAATCGGCGTAGTCGAGCGGGTGATCCTCCACATGGACCGCGAGCCGCTTCTCGCCCTTGACGAGGCTTGGCCCCTTGGCGACGGCCCAGCTCTTCAGGAAGCCGTCGAGTTCGAGGCGGAAGTCGTAGTGAAGCCGCGTGGCGTCATGCTTCTGGATGACGAAGGACATGCCCTCCGGCCGGGAGGCGCGGCCTTCCGGTTCGGAGGTCTGGGTGAAGTCGCGCTTGGCGCGATAGGCTGCGAGCTTTGCCATGGCGCGGAGTCAAATCCGCGCCCGGCAATTCGGTTCCGGATCCTACGAGGCCATGGGCTCGCTGCGGGCGGTCTCACGGCTGCGCTCGCTCAGGAAGGCCGCCGCGATCAGGTCGCGGGTGTAGTCCTCCCTCGGCCGTTCGAAGATCTCTTCGGCCGTGCCCCGCTCCACGACCTTGCCGCTCTTCATGACCATGATCTCGTCCGACAGGGCGCGGACGACCGCGAGGTCGTGGCTGATGAACACATAAGCCAAGCTGTGAGCCTTCTGCAGGTTGCGCAAGAGTTCGACGATCTCCTTCTGAACCGAGCGGTCGAGCGCCGAGGTCGGCTCGTCGAGCACGACGAGCTTCGGATGCAGGATCATCGCGCGGGCGATGGCGATGCGCTGCCGCTGCCCGCCGGAGAATTCGTGCGGGAAGCGGTTGCGCCAGCCGGGTTCGAGCTGCACTTCGTCGAAAGCCTGAGCGGCGCGCCGGTCGCGTTCCTTGCGGGAGATGCTCGGTTCGTGCACGAGGAGGCCTTCGGTCACGATCTCGCCCGCGGTCATGCGGGGCGAGAGGGACCCGAACGGATCCTGGAAAACGAGCTGAAGGTGCCGTCTCAGGGGCCGCATGCCGCCCCGGTCGAGGGGCATGAGGTTGCGGTCCTCGAAGCGCACGATGCCCGAGGCCTGCTGAAGGCGAAGGATCGCCCGGCCGAGGGTCGACTTGCCGGAGCCGGATTCTCCCACGACGCCCACCGTCTCTCCCGCCCGGACCGTGAGGCCGACGCCGTCGACGGCGCGCAGAATCTGCGTCGTCTTGCCGAACAGGTTCTTCTGAAGGGCGAAGGTGACCTCGACGTTCCTGGCGTCCAGCACCACCGGGGCGCTCGCCGGAGCAGGCTCCTTGCGCCCGGTCGGCTCGGCGTCGATGAGCATCTGGGTATAGGGATGCTTCGGCGCGGCAAAGATGTCGCTGGTCCGGCCGCTTTCCACCACCTCGCCGCGTTTCATCACGTAGGTGCGGTCGGCGAAGCGGCGCACGATTCCGAGATCGTGCGTGATGAACACGATGGACATGCCCAGCCGCTTCTGGAGATCGGCCAGCAGTTCGAGAATGCGCGCCTGCACCGTCACGTCGAGCGCCGTCGTCGGCTCGTCGGCGATCAGCACGTCGGGATTGTTGGCAAGCGCCATGGCGATCATGACGCGCTGGCGCTGGCCGCCCGACATTTCGTGCGGGTAGGAGTCGATGCGGCGGGCCGGATCCGGGATGCGGACCAGTTCCAGAAGCTCGATGGCGCGCTTGCGCGCTTGCGTTTTGCTCATTCCCCCATGGGTCGTCAGCGGCAGGGCGAGCTGGTCGCCGATCTTGTAGAGCGGATCCAGCGAGGTCATCGGCTCCTGGAAGATCATGGTGAGCTTCGAGCCGCGATAGGTGTTGAGCCTCTCGGGCGACAGCCCTACGAGCTCGTCTCCGCGATACTTCACCGAGCCCTCGGCCCAGCCGTTCGAGGCGAGGAGGCCCATGACCGACATCATGGTCTGGCTCTTGCCGGATCCGGATTCGCCCACGATGGCGACGGTCTCGCCCGGATTGATATCGAGATCGATCCCCTTCACAGCATGGAGGATGCCGTCGCCGGTGCGGAAGCGGACATGAAGGTTGCGGACTGCGAGAACGGGTTCTGTCATGTCAGCGATCCTTCGGATCGAGGGCATCGCGCAAGCCGTCGCCGATGAAGTTGAGGCAGAACAGGATCGCGACAAGCGTGATGGAGGGATAGATCAGCATCCAGGTGGCGCCCTGGATGTTCTTGGCGCCCTCGGAGATCAGGACGCCGAGGCTGGTATTGGGCTCCTGGACGCCAAGGCCGAGGAACGACAGGAAGCTCTCCAGCAGGATTACCTTGGGAACGAGGAGGGTCATGTAGACCACCACGGGGCCCAAGGTGTTGGGGATGACGTGGCGGCGGATGATGCCCTTCGTCTCGACGCCGAGCGCCTCGGCCGCCTGCACGTATTCCTGGCGCTTGATGGACAGCGTCTGCCCGCGGACGATGCGGGCCATGTCGAGCCATTCGACCGCGCCGACCGCGATGAACATCAGGATGAAATTACGGCCGAAGAACACGACCAGCATGATGACGAAGAAGATGAAGGGCAGGGAGTAGAGGATGTCGACAACACGCATCATCACGAGGTCGACGCGCCCGCCGAGATAGCCTGAGGTCGCGCCGTAGATCACGCCGATGAGAATGGCCACGAAGGTGGCAAGCAGGCCGATGGCGAGAGAGATCTGCCCCGCCTTCATGGTGCGGGTCAGCAGATCGCGTCCGTTCGTATCCGTGCCGAAGAAGAAATACTTCCTCTTCAGGGGCACCTCGACCACGAGGCGCTTTCCTTCGTCCGTCTTGTCAACGACCTTCGCGGGACCGAAGAGGTCCGAGCGCTCGAAATAGGCGAGCAGCCGCTCGTCGATCGGGCGCTGTCCCACCAGGGTCACGGTGACGGCATCGCCTTTGACCGTGATGTTCTCGGGCTTGCCGCGAACGCGCGAGCCGATACGCTCGATGTTGGGTTCGATCTGGTCGGGCTTCGGGTAGGCCTCGAGGCTCGCCGGCACCTTGACGTAGTCGGGATAGACCTGGTCGAAGGGGTGGCCGGTGAAGAACGGCCCGAAGATGCAGGCCAATGCGATCAGACCCAGCACGACGATGCTGGCGACGGCGGCACGGTTGTGCATGAGCCGCCCACGGGCCTCGGCCCACAGGGAGCGCCCGCCCACCGGTCCGGTCATGGTTTCGACAGGAAGTACAGCGCCTTCAGCCATGGTGCGTCTCAATCGTAACGGATGCGCGGATCGATAAGGGCGTAGAGGATATCGACCACGAGGTTGAAGAGCAGGACGAAGACCGCGACCACCACGACCGTGCCCATGACGAGGGTGTAGTCGCGGTTGAGCGCTCCTTCGACGAAATAGCGCCCGATTCCGGGCAGGCCGAAGATGGTCTCCACCACCACCGAGCCCGTCAGAAGCGCCGCCGCCGCAGGCCCGAGATAGGACACGACGGGGAGAGCCGCCCCCCGCAGGGCGTGAGCCACGATCACCCTCAGGGGCAGGCCCAGGGAGCGGAGCGTCCGGATGTGGTTCGAGCGCAGGTTCTCGATCATGGACGCGCGGGTCATGCGCGCCACGACCGCGATCTGCGGCAGGGCCAGGACGATGACGGGAAGGACGAGATTGCGCGGGGAGCCCTCGGCCCAGCCGGCGACCGGCAGCCATGCGAGGGCGAGGCCGAACACGATCTGGAGGACGGGCGCCACCACGAAGTTCGGAATGGTGAGGCCGAGTGCGCCCGCTCCCGTGACGAGATAGTCGATGCCGCTGTTCTGGCGAAGCGCGGCCGTGGCCCCGAGAGTGCCGCCGACGAGGACCGCCAGCGACAGGGCGAGTGCACCGAGCGTCATCGAAACCGGCAGTCCGCGCGCGAACAGCTCGGCCACTGAAAAGTCGCGCAGGATGAAGGAGGGGCCGAAATCCCCGTGCATGACCGCGCTCAGATAAAGCCAGTATTGCTGGATCAGAGGCTTATCGAGCTGGTAGATCCGGTTCAGGTTCTCCATCACCTTGGCTTCGAGAGGCCGCTCGAGATCGAAGGGGCCGCCGGGCGCGAGCCGGATCAGGAAGAACGAGATCGTGACGATGATGAAAAGGGTGGGGATCGCCGAGAGAAAGCGGCGAAAGATGAAGGAGAGCACGTCGGGCTCCTCCTGCTGATACAGAATAGCAGATAAAAGAATAGGGCGGTCTGGAGATCAGACCGCCCCTCCGTGCCGAAAAATTATTGGTCCTTCGAGAGGAAGCGGCTCGGGTAAACGCCCCGGGTGTTCATCACGAAGCCATGGATCTTCGGCGAGATCAGGTTGCTCTTGCCGTAGTACATGATCGGGATCCAGGGCATGTCCTTCATGAGAATGGCCTCGGCCTTCTTCATGATGTCGGCACGCTTCTTCAGGTCCAGCTCGGTCGCTGCCTGCTTGAGGAGGGCATCATACTCCGGGTTGTTGTACTTGCCGTAGTTGAAGCCCTTGTTGTCGCTCTTGAGCAGGAACAGGAAGTCTTCCGGATCCGAGTAGTCGGCGATCCAGCCGTAGCGGGCGACGTCGAAGTCACCTCCATCACGCAGGTGCGCGAAGTGGGTCTTGCCGTCCGTGTTGATGAAGGACGTCTCGATGCCCGCCTGCTTCCACTGCTCGGCGACCGCGATGACCGTGTTCCGGTTGTTATCGGTCGTGTTGTAGCGGATCTCGACCTTCAGCGGCTTTCCGGGGCCGAAGCCGGCATCCTTCAGGAGGGCCTTGGCCTTGTCCTCCCGATCGATCGGCGACATGTCCTTGTAGTCCATGTAGGCCGGCTCGCCGTAGTTGCCGAGACCCGGGGGCATGAACGAGTAGCCCGGCTGCATGGTCTGGCCCCAGATCTGCTCGGCGATGAACTCGCGGTCAACCATCATCGAGAGGGCCTGGCGCACGCGCACGTCGTTGAACGGAGCCTTGGAGGAGTTCACGACAAGGAACCAGGTGCCGAGATAGGGACCGAGCTTGACCTGATCCTTGAAGCGCTCCTTGAGCGACTTCATCTGGTCGGCCGGGACGTCGTCGGTCGTATCGAGTTCGCCGGCCTCGTAGCGGCGGACCATGGCGGCGAAGTCCGGGGTCGGGAAGTAGTTGACCGTGTCGATCTTGACGTTCTTGGCGTCGTAATAGTTCTCGTTCTTGACGAGCTTGATGTGCGAATTCGGCACGAATTCCGCGAGCTTGTAGGCGCCGTTGGTGACCATGTTGCCGGGTTTCACATAGTCCTTGCCGAACTTCTCGACGGAGGCCTTGTGCACGGGCAGGCTGGTCTGGTGGGTCAGCAGCTCGATGAAGTAGGGGGTCGGCTGTTCGAGGGTGATCTCGAGCGTCTTGGCATCGATCGCCTTCACGCCCAGATCCTCGACCTTGCCCTGGCCCTTGTTGATCTTCTCGGCATTCTTGATCGGGTACAGGATGTTGGCGTATTTCGCGCCCGTCGCCGGATCCATGATGCGCCGGTAGGAATAGACGAAGTCGTCGGCCGTCACCGGGTCACCGTTCGACCATTTGATCCCGTCACGCAGCGTAAAGCGGTAGGTCTTGCCGTCGTCGCTGACCTCCCACTTTACCGCCTGGCCCGGAATCGCTTCGCCCTTGGCGCTGTAAGTGACGAGGCCTTCGAGCATGTCGCGCAGGATATGAGCTTCCTGGACGGTCGAGGTCTTGTGGCTGTCGAGCGTCTCGGGCTCGCCGGAATTGGCCCGGTTGTAGACGACTTCCGCCGACGCGGCGCTCATGGCGCCCATGAGGGCGGTCGTAGCGACGGCTGCCAGAGCCGTGCGTTTGATCCAGGATGACATCGGACGCATTCCCTTTCTGGATTTTTTAGTAGGATTTGGAAATTCCTCGGTCCAAGCCGATAAGACAGAGACCTTGTCCTATTTGTTGTTCAAACCACCGCTTCTGTCCAGTGGGGGGTGTAACAGCATCCGGAAATCGCGTGCCGCCAGAGTTCAGGGTGTGGAGAACCTCTTATGCCCCGGCATCGAAGACGAGTCCCGCAGCCTCGATCCCGGCCGCCGCGGCGATCTCGTCGTTGTCGGAGGTGTCACCCGAGACGCCCACGGCGCCGAGGATCTGACCCTGACCGTCCTTGATCAGAACGCCGCCCGGCACCGGGACGAGCTGTCCGCCCACCGCATGGGTCGCGGCGGCCACGAAATAGGGGCGGTCGGTGGCCATCTTGTGCAGGGCCCGCGACCCGACCCCGAGCGCCAGGGCCCCATAGGCCTTGCCCATGGCGATCTCTGCCCGCTTGAGGCTCGCCCCGTCCTCCGCGAGCAGGGCCTTGAGGGCTCCGCGCCCATCGTAGACGACCACGGCGAGGGGCTTGAATGACTTCTCCCGCGCCGCCTTCAGGGTGGCGGTCGCAATGGTCTGTGCCTGTTGCAGGTTGAGTTCGGACATCCCGGGATCCCTCCTTTGAGAGCCAGTCGATGGGGTAACAGTGATGGGAAACTAGCGTGTCACCGCGTCTTTTTCAGCAAGCCACGTCGCCACGGCCCTGCGCTCGTCCAGGGTCATCTCGGTAACGTTGTTGGGCGGCATGGCGTGGGTGAGCACGCTTTGGACCCGGATGAGGTCCGCATGACGGGCGATCTCCTCCGGCGTGTCGAGGCGGACTCCCTTGGGCGCGATGGCGATGCCGTCCCAGACCGGTTCGGCCGCATGGCACATGGAGCAGCGCGACTGGATCGCGAGGGTGGCCTCTTCGAAAGCGGCCGTGGGGGTGCCGGCCGCGGATGCGCCCGCCATGTTGGCGTTGCCGGGCTTGCCGATGATCGAGAGCCAGATCGCAAGCGCGATGCTTGCAGCGGCAACGCCCCAGGTCCACCAGGGCGATCCCTTGCCCGCATGCTGCGAGTTGAAGAAGTGCCGGATGACCGCGCCTGCGATCAGGACGAGACCGACGATCCCCACCGCATAGCGCGACGACCATACCAGCGGATAATGGTTGGAGAGCATCATGAAGATGACCGGCAGGGTGAGATAATTGTTGTGCGTCGAGCGCAGCTTGGCTTCCTTGCCGAGCCTCGGGTTCGGGGACCGGCCCGCGATGAGGTCCGCCACCACCTTCTTCTGGTTCGGGATGATGACGAAGAAGACGCTCGCCGACATCCAGGTCGCGATCATGGCGCCCGTATGAAGGAAGGCGGCGCGGCCGTTGAAGACTTGCGTAAACACATAGGCCGCCCCAAGGATGTAAAAGAACAGGACGATGCCCAGGAGAAGCCCGTTCTTGCCGAGGGGCGAGCGGCACAGGCCCTCGTAAACAAGCCAGCTTAACCCAAGGCCGCCGATGCCGATGGCGGCAGCCTGCCAGGGCGCCAGCGCGTATACGGACGGGTCGATGGTGTAGAGATCCGCGTGAAGGTAATAGACCCAGACGATCAGGAAGAAGCCGCTGATCCAGGTGGAATAGCTCTCCCATTTGAACCAGGTCAGCTCCTTCGGCAGTTCGGGCGGCGCGATCAGGTACTTGCGCATGTTGTAGAAGCCGCCGCCGTGGACCTGCCAGGCTTCGCCGCCGACGCCTTCGGGCAGGCCCTCCCGCTTCTTAAGGCTGAGATCGAGGTGGATGAAATAGAAGGACGAGCCGATCCAGGCGATCGCTGTAATCACATGAATCCAGCGGAGAATCTGGCTGATCCATTCGGAAATCTGCGGGTCGATCATGCGGCCACTTGGAAATGCAAAGGAGGGGCTAGCCTAGGGCTGCCCTCACATTTGCGAAAGGCCCGCTGGGGCGCTTTTTCAACAGGAACCCATTCTGCAAATCTTCGAGGAGGCCGGTTGCGCCCCTTGGGCGGCTTGACGCCGGGCCGGAGCCTCTAAAGATTTCTCCGGTCGATCAATGAGGTTTCTCCGCTTCCTGCGAGGTTTCATGGGACGCCTGTCCACCCACGTTCTGGATACCGTCAACGGCAGGCCCGCCAGGGGCGTCGCCATCGAGCTCTTCCGCCTGGAAGGCGGGCAGCGTCGCTCCGTCGCGCGCACCGCCACCAACGCCGACGGGCGGACCGACGCCCCCCTGATGATCGGCGAATCCTTCCTCACCGGGACGTATGAACTCGTCTTCGAGGTCGGCTCCTACTTCCGGTCGCTCGGGACCGCGATGGCCGATCCGCCCTTCCTGGATGTGGTGCCGATCCGCTTCACCATCGCGGAGCCCGACGGGAATTACCACGTGCCGCTCCTCGTCTCGCCCTGGAGCTATTCCACCTATAGAGGAAGCTGACCATGGCTGACGCCTCCTATCCCCGCGATCTCGTCGGCTATGGCCGCAACCCGCCCCATCCGGGCTGGCCGGACGGGGCGCGCATCTGCGTGCAGTTCGTGATCAACTACGAGGAGGGGGGCGAGAACAACATCCTCCACGGCGACCGGGCGTCCGAGGCCTTCCTGTCGGAGATCGTGGGGGCGCAGCCCTGGCCCGGCCAGCGCCACATGAGCATGGAGTCGATCTACGAATACGGCTCCCGCGCCGGTTTCTGGCGCCTGTGGCGCCTGTTCACCGAGCGCCGGATGCCTGTGACCGTCTACGGCGTCGCCACCGCTCTCATGCGCAATCCGGAGGCGGTCGCCGCCATGAAGGAGGCGGATTGGGAGATCGCAAGCCACGGCCTCAAGTGGATTGACTATCGCGATTTCTCCTCCGACGAGGAGAGGGCCCACATGAACGAGGCGATCCGCATCCACACGGAGGTGACGGGGGAGCGCCCGCTCGGCTGGTACACCGGCCGCACCTCGGAGCACACCAACCGGCTCGTGGCGGAGGAGGGCGGTTTCCTCTACTGCGCCGATTCCTACGCGGACGAACTGCCCTATTGGGAAGAGCACGGCGGGAGGCTGCAGCTCATCGTGCCATATACGCTGGATGCCAACGATATGCGCTTTGCGACTCCGCAGGGCTTCAACTCGGGCGACCAGTTCTATGCCTATCTGAAGGACACGTTCGACACGCTCTATGCCGAGGGCGGGACCGCGCCGAAGATGATGTCGGTGGGCCTCCACTGCCGCCTCGTGGGGCGGCCCGGCCGCGCGGCGGCTCTGGCGCGCTTCCTCGATTACGTCGCTTCCCACGAGAAGGTCTGGGTGGCCCGGCGTATCGACATCGCCCGGCACTGGATCCGTCATCACCGGCCGGCCGCGCTTCGGCCCAGCACTATGAGCCGGGCGCTCTTCGTCGAGCTCTTCGGCGACATCTTCGAGCACTCTCCCTGGATCGCGGAGCGGGTCTACGAGGCTGGACTCACGACGACGCAGGACACGGCGGAGGGGCTTCATGCCGCCATGGTGCACGTGCTCTCGGAAGCCGGCCGCGAGCAGAAGCTGGCGCTGATCCGGGCGCATCCGGATCTTGCGGGGCGCCTGAAGCTCGCCGATCTCACGGCCGATTCCCGCGGCGAGCAATCCTCCGCCGGGCTCGACAGCCTGACCGAGGAGGAGCGCAGCCGCTTCCTTTCCCTCAACGACGCCTACCGGCAGAAATTCGGCTTTCCGTTCATCATGGCGGTGAAGGGGCGCCGGAAGGAGGAGATCCTGGCGGCCTTCGAGGAGCGCCTGGAGCATGATCCCGAGCAGGAGTTCGGCACGGCCATCGTCCAGATCGAGCTGATCGCGCTGCTCCGCCTCAAGGACCGGCTCCCGTCGCTCGCCGACGTCTTCTCCACGACGGCTTAAGCGGAACCGTTGGGGACAACCGCGCGTCTTCTTCTCAGCTTGGCCGCATCGAGGGCCAGGCGATAACGAGAGGAGGGTGTCATGGGCTTATTCAAGTTCATCAAGGAGGCGGGCGCGAAGATCTTCGGAGGGAGCGCCGCCGCCGCAACGCCGGAGAAGCTGCAGCAGGAGGTTCAGGGCCATGGCTTCGATACAAGCAAGCTCGGGATCCAGGTCGAAGGCGACAAGGTGAAGCTGTCCGGCCAAGCCATGAGCCAGGAGGAGGCGGAAAAGCTCATCCTATCGCTCGGAAATACCTATGGGGTGGCCGAGGTCGACACGAGCGACCTGAAGGTCGAGAAGCCTGCCGAACAATCCACCATGTACACCGTCCAGAAGGGCGATACGCTCTGGGCGATCGCCGAAAAGCACTACGGCAAGGGCAAGGGTGCGAAATACACGGAGATCGTGAAGGCCAATTCTCCGCCGGTCAAAGATCCCGACATGATTCAGCCCGGATGGGTGCTGCGCATCCCACCCCTTTCATAGGCGCGATTCGATTGCGGCCCTCCGTGCGAACCCGGTATGAGTCGATGCAATGCACGGAGGACCCTTCATGAGCCATACGCCACACGTCGTCGACCTGGACCGCGAGACCGTCAAGCAAGGCCTGCGCGACGGATCTATCGTGCTGGTCGATGTCCGGGAGCCGCACGAATTCGCAGCTGGGCACATCCCGGGGGCGCTCTCTTGTCCTCTGTCGGCCTTCGATCCCTCCTCGCTGCCGACGGACAAGCGAATCGTCTTCTCCTGCGCGGCCGGCGTCAGGTCCGTCCGGGCGATCGAGTTCGCTCAGGCGGCAGGGCGCGACATCCGGGAGCATTACAGAGGCGGCTTCAAGGACTGGATCGCGGCGGGCGAGCCGGTCGAGGCATAGGATTTCCGGCCCAGCTTCACACAGATGTGTTTGGACCGAGGCTCCCTCGCGCCGAAAAATCATGCAGTACTGAGGGGGCTCAGGATAGCCCGCGAGGGAAGCTATCGTTCGATAAATAGGGAAGAACTCCATGAAGCGTAGTATCACTGTCGCCGGCTTGCTGGCGCTTGGCATGACCGCCGCCATCGCGGAAAGCAACGTCGTCGAACAACGTCAAGGCCTCATGAAGGAGATGGGAGCCCAGACCCGGCCCATCGGCGCCATGCTGCGCGGCCAGGAGCCGTTCGATCTCGCCAAGGTCCAGAACGGATTGAAGGTCTTTGCCGAGAACCCCAAGAAGGCGGCGCCCCTTTTCCCGGAGAACTCGAAGAATGTCGACAAGACCGAGGCTCTGCCGACCGTCTGGGAGAACAAGGCCAAGTTCGAAGCCAATCTGGCGAAGCTGAGCCAGGACGCTCAGACCGCCATGTCCACCATCAAGGACGAGGCGACCTTCAAGGCCGAAATGCCGAAGGTGCTTCAGAATTGCGGCGCCTGCCACAACGATTTCCGGAAGAAGAGCTCCTAAGCCTTCCTGAGGCCATGCGGGCGGTCCCCTGACCGCCCGTTACGCTGGAGAGCAGGATGCGCAAAGCCATCACGGGACTTCTCGTTCTGGCCGTTCTGGGAGCCTTGTGCTTCTGGGGGCTTACATCGCCGTCGGCCTATGGCCTGATCCGCGGCGACGGGCAGGGCGCGTCCTCAGGGCTCAGCCGCGAGCCGAATATCGAGAACGGCCGCACCCTGTTTTATGCGGGAGGCTGCACTTCCTGCCATGCCACCCCGAACCAGGACGACAAGTTGCGGCTCGGCGGCGGCTATGCGCTCAAATCTCCCTTCGGCACTTTCCACGTCCCGAACATCTCGCCTCACAAGCAGGACGGCATCGGGTCCTGGGCCGTCAGCGACTTCATCCGCGCCATGCGCGAGGGCATATCGCCTGACGGGCGCCACTATTACCCGTCGTTCCCCTACACGTCCTTCCAGCGGATGCCTCCGGAGGATCTGGCGGATCTCTTCGCCTTCCTGATGACCCTCCAGCCGGTGGAGGGCCGCGCGCCTGACCACGAGCTGCCGTTTCCCTACAACATCCGGCGCGGCGTCGGCCTGTGGAAGCTCGCCTTCCTCGACGGGAGGGTCTTCTCGCCCGATCCGGCGAAGCCCGACAGCTGGAATCGGGGCGCCTATCTGGTGAACGGGCCCGGGCACTGCGCCGAGTGCCACAGCGAGCGCAATTTCGCGGGAGCCATCATCGAGGCGCGGCGCTTCGCCGGAGGTCCCGATCCGGAAGGCAAGGGGACTGTTCCCAATATCACGCCCGACAAGAGCGGAATCGGCGGCTGGACGGCCGATGATCTGACGACCGTCCTGAAGACGGGCGAGACGCCGAATTTCGATACCGTCGGCGGGCCGATGGGTTCGGTCGTCCGCAACACGGCCCATCTGACGGACTCGGACCGTCAGGCCATCGCGGAATACATCCTGTCCCTACCCCCGAAGGTTGGCCATAAGCCGCCGAAGCCATGAGTCAGTGTATTTTTCGGCGAAGTGGATCCGGTTCGCCGTCAAAAAATGCGTCAAACCAAGCAGTTCAGGCGATCCAACGGTGGACCGTCCTCAATCCATCACCGCCGCCTTGAGGATGCAGACCATGGTGGCCCGTCCCGGCGTGTCGCCGACGCACCGCACCGAGTGAGGGCGGTCGCAGCGATAGCGCAAGGTTTCGCCGGTCCTGGCCCGCTGGGTGACGCCGCCCACCTCGACATCGAACTCACCCTCGAGCACGGAGAGGCATTCGACCGAACCCCGCTGGTGGCCGTCGGAATCCAGAACGCCGCCGGGCTCGGACTGCACGTCGTACCATTGCAGCCACTCGATCGTCTTGAGCCAGCCGATGATGGCGAGGCGCATCTTGCCGTCCTCGGACACGAGGATCGGGGTGTCGGCACGGGAGGACTTCTCGATGAAGGGTTCCTCGTCCCCCGAGGCTAGGACCCGCTCGATGGAGACGTCGAGGGCCTGACTCAGACGCCAGATGGTCGCCAGGGTGGGGTTGGTCTCGTTCCGCTCGATCTGGCTGATGATCGATTTGGCGACGCCGGACTGCTCGGCGAGTTCCGACAGGGAGAGGTTGTAGGCCTTGCGCAGCCGCTGGATCGTCTTGCCCATGTTTCCGGACAGGACCTGCGCGCCTGTTTCCAGGTCCCGCTGCCGCTCTTTGCCCTCGACGCCCATATTGCCCGCCTCTGTTCTGAAAGACCGAACGTTCGTTCCTCAAAACGGTTGTGGGGTAACAGCCAGGACGGGTCAAGCGTCTGAGGGAGCGCGGCCTGCCTTTTCCTGTCAGATGCCGGATCTCTGCGGGCTCGCGGCGAATTCCTGGGTCCGCATCATGCCGATGCGGTGCTCGCGCCAGACGATGAAGAGACCGGTCCCGACCACGATCGTCGCTCCGGTCAACATGGTCTGGCTGGGCAGGTCCCCGAAGACGAACCAGCCGAAAAGCAGCGCCCAGATCATGGTCGTGTACTCGAAGGGCGCGATGATCGACGTGTCCGCATGGCGGTAGGACTGGGTGAGCAGGATCTGTCCGATGCCGCCCAGAATGCCCCCGACGACGAACAGGCCCAGATCGAGGGCATCGGGCATGCGCCACCCGAGGACCATGGTGCAGAGGGAGAGGACGGACGCCAGAATGAAGAAATAGAAGACGATGGCCCCCGTCTTCTCGGTGGCGGTTAGGCGGCGCACCTGGATCATGGCGCCGGCGGAGCAGAAGGCTCCCAGCAGAGCGCAGAGCGCGCCCAAGGCCGGACCGTTGCCCAGGCCCCCGGCGAAGGTTTCGAGCTTCAGATAGGGGGAGAGCATGACCAGAACGCCGATGAAGCCGATCGCAACGGCCGTCCAGCGATAGGCGCGTACCTGTTCCTTCAGGACGAGGGCCGCCAGAATGACGACGATCAGGGGCGAGGCGTACCCGATGGCGATGCTGTCGTGGAGCGGCAGGTAGGAGAGAGCGGCGAAGCCCAGATACATGCCCGCCGTGCCGATGAAGCCGCGCTTGAAATGCCCGACGACATTGCGGGTCCGCACCGCGTTGATGAGGTCTCCCTGCCATGCCAGCCAGACCAGGAGCGGCATCAGAGCGAATGCGGAACGGAAAAAGACGACCTCACCCACGGGATAGCGGGCGGTAAGCGTCTTCAGGGTGGCCGACATCATCGTGAAGACGAGAGCGGACAGGACTTTGAGGGAGATCCCCAGGAGAGGTTTCACGGGCTTTGAGTCGCTCGAGGCAGGAGCCGCAGCCAACCACGGGGCGGCTGATCCGTGAACCCCCAAATGACGGGCGAACCCTGCGCCCGGCGCATGAGGTCCGGCCCAGACGTCACAAATCTGCAAGGATAGTGTCATGGGGACGAGACGCGAATCCGGTTTGGCTTGGGGCGAGCGACGTGAGGAGCCCCCGCATGGCCCAGGACCCGGACGTTTTGCGCGTACGCACGCTGTTCCTGTCGGACGTTCACCTCGGCACCAAGGGATGCCAGGCAGGGGCGCTCCTGGACTTTCTCAGGCGATACGACGCCGATACTCTGTATCTCGTCGGCGACATCGTCGACGGCTGGCGTCTGAAATCGGGATGGTACTGGCCGCAGGCCCATAACGACGTGGTGCAGAAACTCCTGCGCAAGGTCCGGAAGGGCACGCGCCTGATCTATGTCCCGGGCAATCACGACGAGTTCCTGCGCGACTACACGGGCGTCACCCTGGGGGGCATCGAGTTGGCGGAGCACGCGCTCCACGAGACCGCCGACGGCCGGCGCTTCCTCGTCATCCACGGAGATCAGTTCGATCTCGTGGTGAGGCACGCCCGCTGGCTCGCTCTGCTGGGCGACGGAGCCTATACGGCGGCCCTTGCCGTTAACACTTATCTCAACATCGTGCGGCGAAAGCTCGGGCTGACCTACTGGTCCCTCTCGTCCTGGGCCAAGCTGAAGGTCAAGAACGCGGTGAACTACATCAGCCGGTTCGAGGAACTGCTTGCCGCGGAAGCGAAGCGCCAGGGTGCCGACGGCGTGATCTGCGGCCATATCCACCATGCCGTCATGCACGAGGAATTCGGCGTCTCCTACGTCAACACGGGCGACTGGGTGGAATCCTGCTCTGCGGTCGTCGAACATTACGACGGCTCTTTCGAGCTAATCCGCTGGACGGAGACGCGGTCGCAGAAGGTGCCCGACCCGGAGCTTGCGGGTGCGGCCATTCCCGGGAGAGCCGCCTGATGCGCGTCCTGATCGCCACGGACGCATGGCGTCCCCAGGTCAACGGCGTCGTCCGCTCCCTCGAGTACATGGCCGCAGAGGCGCCCGGCTTCGGCGCCGAGGTTCTGTTTCTGACGCCGGAGCGCTTCCTCTCGGTCCCGATGCCGACATACCCCGAAATCCGTCTCTCCCTGACGAGCCCGCGACGGGTGGGCCGGATCATCGAGGCCGCAGAGCCGACCCATGTCCACATCGCGACCGAGGGGCCGATCGGGCTCGCCGCGCGCATCGCCTGCAGCCGGCAGGCCCGCGCCTTCACCACGAGCTATCACACGCGATTCCCGGAATATCTCTCGGCCCGGTCTCCGATTCCGGAAAGCTGGTCCTACAAGGCGCTGCGCCGTTTCCATCGGGGCGCACGGGCCATGATGGTCAGCACGCCGTCCCTCGAGCGGGAGTTGGCCGAGCGCGGCTTCCGAAACATCGTCCGCTGGACCCGGGGCGTCGATACGGACCTCTTCCGCCCGCGCAGCGAGCGGGTTCTGAACCTGCCGTCGCCGATCTTCCTGTATGTCGGCCGAGTGGCCGTCGAGAAAAATCTAGAGGCCTTTCTGTCGCTCGATCTTCCCGGCAGCAAGGTCGTCGTGGGCGACGGGCCTGCGCGCCTCGAGCTCCAGCGGACCTATCCCGAGGCCCGTTTCCTTGGCGCCCTTACGGGCGAGGAACTGGCGCGGGTCTATTCATCGGCGGACGTCTTCGTCTTTCCGAGCCTGACGGACACCTTTGGGATCGTGCTTCTCGAAGCCCTGGCGTCCGGCCTGCCGGTGGCGGCGTTTCCCGTGACGGGGCCCATGGACGTCATCGGCTCCTCGGGCTGCGGCGCCCTCAAGCACGACCTGCGGGAGGCGGCTCTCGCAGCGCTGGACATCCCCAGAGACAGATGCCGGGCCTATGGCGAAACCTTCACTTGGCATGAAAGCGCACGCCAGTTCTTCTCGAACATCGAGGCGGCCCATTCGGCGACGTGACTGCCGGAGCGTGCTCCGCCCCGGCGGAGCCAGGTCCGTCCTTCGACGGGGCGCAGCCTACATCAGATAAGCGGGGTGCGGAGGAACATGGGCGGGGCGCCCGTCCTCGACGGCTTCCGCTCCCGACAGGGGTTGCTCCCGATCCGTGGCTGCGCCACACAGGGCTGTCAGGGCCTCGATGCGCCCCTCCAGGTAATGCAGCGTCTGGACCAGCCGCCGAATGCGATGTTCGGCTGCAGCCTGGAATTCCTCCTCGGACAGGGCGTTCAGGGGATCGTTGCCGTCGATGCGGGGAAACGAGCGAACCTCGTCCTTCGTCTGACGGATGGCCGAAGCCATCTCCTGGAAATCGGCCTTCAGGTTTCCCAGACCCTGATTGTCCAGGACCTTCCGTTCGAGCTGATCCAGGGCGCCCAGAACGGCCTGCGTATCCGCGTTGCGGTTGCGCCTGGCGTATTCCCGCAGGAACCAGCGCCCGCGAGCCGTCTCCATGACGGCGGCCTCGATGGCCTCGTAATCCTCGTCGCTGAACGTGGCGCTGGTCTCTTCATCGGTCATCGCGGCGGTTCCATTCTGGCCGAGGGCAGGATTCCTCTCTCCGCAGATGTGTGCAAAGCAGGCCTTGGCTCAAGTCCCGCAATGCCTGTAATGGGCAGTCTTGCACCGCGTTCTTACCATGCGGCGCAACTTCAGCGACCCGAGAAAGCCTCTCCCTTGATCCACTCCCCGAAAGCCCTCGAGATGCGCCTGGGCGCCTTGCAGGCTGCGAGCTTCGTCAGCCACGGGGTCTATCTGCCCTTCTTCCCGCTCTGGCTGCAGAGCAAGGCGCTCCCGCCGGAGATCATCGGACTGATCGTCGCAATTCCGATCATCGTCCGCATCCTGGCCACGGCTCCCCTGATGAGCCTTGCCGACCGCTCGTTCGGGGTGAAGCGGCTGCTCCTGGCGAGCCATGCGGGACAGATCGCGGGTTTCCCCCTCCTGATGCTGACCCACGATCGTCTCACGATCATCGGTCTCGTGGCCCTCATCGCGGTCGCGCAGGCGGTCATTATTCCGGGCAACGATCTCGTGTCGACCAACGCGGTTCACCGCCAGCCCGGCCTGAACTACGGGCTGATCCGGGGCTTCGGCTCGGTGTCGTTCTTCATCACCAACATCGCGGCAGGTTACCTGGTCGGCGCCTTCGGGGCGGATCTCGTTGTCATCTCGCTTGCCCTCATCCCGCTTCTCGGGATCATGGCGACCCTGCTCGTCGTTCCGAACGAGACGTCCGAAATTCCTGTTCGACCGGACGGTGCAAAATCCTCGGCTTCCATGCGGCTGCCGAGCGTCCTGTGGCTGGTGATGATCGCGGCGGCCGTGACCCAGGGCAGCCACGGGGCGCTCAACGCCTTCGCCAGCATCTACTGGCGCTCCTTGGGCTTCTCCGATGCGGTGATCGGCTATTTCTGGGCGGCGGGCGTGATCGCCGAGATCCTGGTCTTCCTCTTTCTCGGCCGGGCGGTCGGGCGCGGGTCGGGCGTGGGTCTGATCCTCGCCGGGTCTGCAGCGGCGGCGATCCGCTTCACGATCCTCTCCCTCCATCCCGGACTGGCCGTCACGTTCGTCCTGCAGGCCATGCACTGCCTGACCTTCGCGGCCACCCATATCGGCACCATGGCGGCCCTGACGGCTCTGTCCCCGAAGCATGCGCGGGGAAGGGCGCAGGGCATCTACGGCTCGCTGGCCGCCTTGGCGACCGCCGTCTCCACCATCGCGAGCGGGCTGATCTACAAGGAGGCGGGAGCCGCCGTTTTCGCCGCGATGGCTCCCCTGGGCGTCATCGGGTTCGTCCTGATGCTGATCGCGGTTCGCCTCCTGAAGGCTCAGCCCCAAAGCGCGGGCTCGGGCGGATAGACGATGCTGCCTTCGTATCTGAGGCCGGGCTCCCGGTCCCTGGCGAGGAGCAGGGGGCCGTCGAGATCGACGAAACGGCAGCGGGGGGCGAGCACCAGGGCGGGCGCCATGGCGAGCGAGGTTCCGACCATGCAGCCGATCATGAAGGAGAAGCCTTTTGCCTCGGCCGCATCCGCAAGGGCGAGGGCTTCCGTCAGTCCCCCGGTCTTGTCGAGCTTGATGTTGACCACGTCATAGAGCCCGACCAAGCGGTCGAGGCCCGCGCGGTCATGCACGCTCTCGTCCGCCATGATGGGAAGCGGACGGGAAATGCCGGCCAGGAAACCGTCGGCCTTGGCGGGAAGCGGCTGCTCCACGAGGGCATAACCTTCGTCCGCGCAGGCGGCGAGGTGCTGTTCCAGCCTGTCCTCGCTCCAGCCCTCGTTGGCGTCCGCGATCAGGGTCGCCTCGGGCGCAGCCCTCCGAACGGCCCTGATCCGCTCGATATCGCCGTCGGGCGCGCCGAACTTCACCTTCAGGATCGGCCGCATGGCGGCCTTCGCGGTCGCTTCGGCCATGGCCTCAGGCGTATCGAGGCTGATCGTATAGGCTGTAGTCACGGGTGGCCAGCGGGTCAGCCCGGCCGTCACATGGGCGCGGATACCGGAGCGCTTCGCATCAAGGTCCCAGAGGGCGCAATCGACCGCATTCCGGGCCGCTCCCGCCGGCATGACGCCCTGCAGGGCTTCCCGGGTCAGTCCGGCCTCGATCTGCGGCCTCAGGGCTTCGATGGCGGCCGCCACGCCCTCGACCGTCTCGCCGTAACGGGGGTAGGGGACGCACTCCCCGCGGCCAACGGCCCCGTTTTCGGCGATCGTGGCCGTGACCACCACCGCCTCCGTGCGGGATCCCCGGGCGATGGTGAATTTCCCCGCGATGGGGAAGCGGTCGATTGAGACGGTCAGACTGCGCATTCTCTCGGTTTCTCTCGTAACTTCGGCTCGACTTGTGGCGCAGCTACACGCTATCACCAAGCGGAATCAAACCGGAAGGATGATCGTGGCGCAGAGCATCTTGGCTCAAGAGCCGCAAGTGAAAATCGAGCGCTCCGGCAACAGGGTGACGGCACGGCTGGCCGGGCACTGGACGGCCGAGCACGCGAGGCAGGTCGAGACTTGGGCGAGCGAGATCGCGGCCGAGGCCGACCAGCATGCCATGATCATCGACCTGGAACAGGTGCAGCGGCTCGATACCCTCGGAGCCCTCGTTCTCGACCGGACGCGGCACGAGCTCGGAGAGCGGGGCCAAGCGGCGGATTTCACCAACGCCACCCAGGAACAGCAGATCCTCCTGAACGAGGTCGCCTATCGGGGTTTCCAGGAAAAGCCCAAGACCCGGCACTCCCGGTTCGTGGATTTCCTCGTCGATGTGGGCCAGACCATCACGGGGGCGGGTCACGACCTGATCAACGGGGTGGCCTTCCTGGGAGAACTGATCGCCGCCCTCGTCCGCGTGGTCGTCCATCCCCGGCGCTTCCGGGGAACCGCCGTCATCAACCAGTTGGAGCAGATCGCCTACCGGGGTGTGCCGATCATCGTCCTGATCTCGTTCCTGGTCGGCTGCATTGTCTCGCAGCAGGGCATCTTCCAGCTGATCCGGTTCGGCGCCACGCCCTTCGTGGTCGACCTGATCGGCATCCTGGTTCTGCGCGAACTCGGCGTCCTCCTCACCTCCATCATGGTCGCGGGCCGTTCCGGCTCGGCCTTCACGGCCGAAATCGGCTCCATGAAGATGAGGGAGGAGATCGATGCGCTCCGGGTCATGGGCCTCGATCCCATCGAGGTGCTCATCGTCCCCCGCGTCCTGGCCCTGATCATCGGCCTTCCGCTCCTCACGTTCATTTCGTCCATCGCGGCGCTCTTCGGGGGCGGGGTGACGGCCTGGCTCTATGGCGACATCAGCCCCGACGTCTTCCTGTCGCGCCTGCGGGGAGCCGTCGCCATGAACACGTTTCTGGTCGGGATCATCAAGGCGCCCTTCATGGCGCTCATCATCGGGATCATCGCGAGCCTCGAGGGACTCGCGGTGGCGGGCTCCGCCGAGTCCCTGGGCCGCCACGTGACCTCGTCGGTGGTGAAGGCCATCTTCATGGTCATCGTTCTCGACGGCCTCTTCGCCATGTTCTTTGCGGCCATCAGGTACTGAAGCGATGCTCGACAGGCACCATCCCATCCCCACGGAGAACCGCGAGGTGATCATCCGCGTGCGGGACGTCGAGGTCGGATTCGGCGAGAAAACCATCCTCAAGGGGCTGGACCTCGACGTCTATCGGGGCGAGATCCTGGGCTTCGTCGGCGCCTCCGGACAGGGCAAGTCCGTTCTCACGCGTGCCATTCTGGGGCTCGTCCCGAAGCGGGCCGGCACCATCGAGGTCCTGGGCCGGAACCTGGACGAGCTCTCCCCCTCGGAGCGGCGCCAGCTCGAGCGGCACTGGGGCGTCCTGTTCCAGCAGGGGGCGCTCTTCTCCGCCCTGACGGTGAAGCAGAACGTCCAGGTCCCCATGCGGGAACATCTCAAGCTTTCGGAGAGGCTTCTCGACGAGCTGGCGATGCTCAAGATCGAGATGGTGGGGCTGAAGCCCGACGCGGCGGACAAGCTCCCGTCCGAACTCTCCGGCGGCATGATCAAACGCGCAGCGCTCGCTCGCGCGCTCGCCCTCGATCCGGAAATCCTCTTCCTCGACGAGCCGACCTCGGGTCTCGATCCCATCGGGGCGGGCGAGTTCGACGAGCTGATTGCGACGCTGCAGCGGACTTTGGGTCTCACCGTATTCATGGTAACCCATGACCTGGACAGTCTTTACACGGTCTGCGACCGGATCGCGGCCCTGGGTGAGGGCAAAATTCTGGCGGAAGGTCCCATCGAGGTGATGCTGGCATCAGATCACCCATGGATCCGCTCCTATTTTCACGGGAAACGGGCTCGTGCGGCCATGGCCGGCGGCACATAGGGTTAGCGATGGAAACGCGCGCAAACTACGCCTTGATCGGTCTCTTCACCCTGGCTGTCATCGCCGCGGCCTTCGGCTTCGTCTATTGGTTCTCGGGCGGCGACCGGGGGCAGGCCCGGCAGGCCGTCCGCATCGTGTTCTCCGGCTCGGTCGCGGGGCTGTCCAAGGGCTCGAGCGCGACCTTCAACGGCCTTCGCGTCGGCGAGGTGACCGAGATCAGCCTTCTGCCCGAGGACCCGCGCCGGGTCGTGGCCATCGTCCAGGTGGATGGCAGCACGCCGATCCGCTCCGACACCCGCGCCCGCCTGGAATACCAGGGCCTGACGGGCGTTGCGAACATCGCCCTCACGGGCGGAGAGCCGGGGGCTCCTCCGCTCGCGGCAGGACCCGGGCAGCCCATGCCGACGATCTTCGCCGACCGATCCGATTTCCAGGATCTCATCGAGACGGCCCGCAACATCGCCCGCCGGGCCGATGACGTGCTGGAGCGGGTGGGCCGGGTGATCTCCGACAACGAAGGTTCCATCAACCGCACGGTGCAGAACGTCGAGCGGTTCTCGCAGGCGCTCGGCGAGAACGCGGAGGGAATCGACCGCTTCCTTGCCCAGGTGGGGCAGGCGGCCGAGAAGGTCGGTCCCCTGGCCGAGAAGCTCGAAACATTGGCGACCAACGTCGATCAGGTGGTTCGCGCCGTCGAACCGCAGCGCGTGAGCCGGATCGTCGAGAATGTCGACAATTTCTCCCAGGCTTTGGGCGAGAGCCGGCAGGCCATCAACAACACGCTCCGTAATGCCGACAGCCTGGTTGCCCGCCTGAACGACACGGCACCGAAGCTCGATGCGGCGGTCGGCGATATCTCCAACATCGCCAAGTCCATCGATCCTGCCAAAGTCGGCCGCACGGTCGACAAGGTGGACGAGGTCGCCCGCTCCATCGACAGCCAGCGCGTGGCCCGCATCGTGGAGAATACGGACAACTTCACGCGGGCTCTGGGCGAGAACCGGCAGGCCATCGACAATGCGCTGCGCGATGCGGCGAGCCTCGTCGCCCGGCTCAACGACAGCGCGCCGAAACTCGATGCCGCGCTCACCGAGATCACGAATCTGACCAAGGCGATCGATTCCGCCAAGGTCGGCCGCACCGTCGACAACATCGACACCTTCGCCCAGACCCTGAGCCGCCGCAGCCCGGATGTGGACAAGGCGATCCAGGAGGCGCGTTCGATCACCGAGAAGCTCAACAAGTCCGCCGACAAGATCGACAACGTTCTGGCCGGTGCGGAGAAGTTCCTGGGCTCCGCCTCGGGACAGGCCGGGAAGGGCGCCTTCGACGAGATCCGCGACGCGGCCGTGTCCGTCCGCGAGCTTGCCGACAACCTGAACAAGCGCACCGAGGGCATCCTGTCCGGCGTGGGCCGTTTCACGGATTCAGGGCTTCGTGAATACGAGGCGCTGGCCGTGGAAGGGCGCCGGACCCTCGGCGACATCAGCCGCGCCGTCCGGAGCCTGGAGCGTAATCCACAGCAGATTCTTTTCGGTGGCCGCCCGAATATCCCCGAATACAATGGACGCCGTTAAGTAAGCCCCATGTGTGGATCATCCGTGTCGCTTCTCCAAACCGATAGGGTCCGGTCGCTCCGGCGCTTTGCGCCGGCTCTGATCCTGGCTGCTTTGACCGGCGCCTGTTCGTCAGGGCCCGCGCCGACCACGTATGACCTCTCGGCCCCCACGGCCCGAATCAGGGGAGCCGCCGGCGTTCAGGTTCTGGTGGCGGAGCCCGCAGCCCTGCAGACCCTCTCCAGCCAGCAGATCCTGGTGAAGGACGCGAGCGGCGCGGTTTCGTTCATCGGGGGCGGGCAGTGGTCCGACAACCTGCCGCGCCTGATCCAGACGCGACTGATCAACACCTTCGAGAACGCCTCCCAGATCCGCGGCGTCGCGCGGCCGAGCAGCGGGGCCGTCGCCGATGTGCAGCTGATCTCGGAACTCCGCAGCTTCGAGATCGCGACTCCCGGCAACGAGGCCGTCGTCGAGATCTCCGCCAAGATCGTGAGCGATCAGAGCGGGCGCATCGTCAACGGCCGGATCTTCCGGGCCCGCGTCCCCGCCAGCGCCGTGGATGCGCCCAATGCCACCCGCGCCCTCGACGAGGCCCTGTCGACCGTGATGCTGGAGATCGTGCGCTGGGTGAGCGCTACGCCGCTTCCCAGGCGGGAGGAGCCGGGCGCAGCGAGCAGCCAGTCGCAGTCTCCTGACCTGCCCAAAGCCCCGGCGTGAGGCCCCTCGCGCTTGAAGCGGTGGATTTGTTCCAGAATGGAGTCCTGGCGGCGACGTTCTCAAGGATTGGCAGGCTTCAATGGCAGCGATCGAGGTCCGTAGACTCGTAAGCGACGACGCCGAGGATTATCGGGCCATCCGTCTTGCCGCATTGCGGGGAGACCCGGACGCGTTCGGATCCGTCTATGCGGTCGAAGCCGAGCGACCGCTGGCCGAATTCGCCCAGAGGATCGACGATTGCGTCGTGCTGGGAGCCTATGCGGGTGGTCGGATCGTCGGCGTGGTCGGCTTCAAGCAGGAGACCGGGCCGAAGGACAGCCACAAAGGATTCGTGTTCGGACTCTATGTGCATCCCGACTGGCGCAGGCATGGCGTCGGGATGAAGCTGATGAAGGCCCTGATCGCCTCCGCGAAGGGGGGCGTCGAGCAACTCACCCTGGCGGTCGTGCAGGACAACAGCCATGCGACGGCCTTGTACCGGACGTTGGGATTCGAGATCTATGGCGTCGAGCCGCGGGCGTTGAAGACCGCCGATGGATATTCGGATGAAGCGCTGATGGTGCTTTTCCTTCAGGGTAGCTAACGAACTCCGCCCCATGCTCGGGGCGATGCTCACTTCGCAGGGTAGATCGCTCCGCCCTGTTCCAGCATGGCCACGTATTTCTGGATTCTCTGGGCGCGTGTTTCCGGCTTTTTCGCGTCCTGGACCCGGTACAGGATCGCGAATCTATTCCGACTGTCGAGTTTGGCAAAACGCCGCTTGGCTGCCTTATTGCTGTCGAGAGCGGTCTGAAGGTCGTCCGGTATCGCGGCCCTGCTCTGGGGCGCGTAGGCGGTATCCCATCGCCTATCCGCCTTGGCTTTCTCGATCTCCCGGAGCCCTCCCGGCTTCATGCGCCCCGCCTCGATGAGGGCGAGGGCGCGCCTGCGGTTGACCTCCGACCATCTGCTCCGGGGCTGGCGGGGCGTGAAGCGCACGAGGAAGAAATCGGAGTTGCCGGGAGCCAACTGGCCGTCGATCCAGCCGTGACAGAGGGCTACGTCGATGGCCTCCTGCTTGGACACGCTGGCAATGCCAGACCCTGCCTTCGCGAGCTTGAGCCACGCGCCCGCCGAGGCGGGTGGCTGCGCGCTCAGCCAGTCCTCCCATTCCGCGCTCGATTCGAACGCCATGGTCGGCAGATCGGATTTGGATGCAGAGGCCGTTCGAGACTTTGGTTCTTTCATCGTTTGGCTTGGGCGGTTCTTCTGATGCTGTCCCGAGCTTAAGCGTAAAACGTGGGAGGCCAAGAAAAGAAAAACGCGGCCCCGGGGCCGCGTTTTCCATATTCGGTTCAGGATCGACCGGCCTTAATCGAAGCGGCCGCTCGCATGGGCCAGCATGGTGTAGACCTTGCCGGTCTCCGACGTGAGATAGGTCTTGGTCAGCATGGAGTCCCGGTCGTCGCGGGAGACCTCCGCCAGCAGGCGTTCGAACTCCTCCACATACCGGTCGACCGTGTGCCGGAACTCCTCGTCCTGGCGGTACTTGCGGCGGATTTCGTCGAAGGTCTGCTGACCCTGGATCGTGTAGAGGCGACGCGTGAACACGTTGCGCTCGCCGCGGCGGTAGCGGTCCCACAGCTCGACGGCCGCGTCGTGGTCGATCATCCGGGCGATGTCGACCGAGATCGAATCGAGAGATTCGAGGCTGTTGACGCGGGAGCGGTCGGGCCGCGAAGGCGCGCGGGCGGGGCCAGCCTCCTCGTCACGGGATGCGCGGTTCAGGAGATCCGACAGCCAGCCTCCACGGCTTCCTGCGTCACGGGCAGGGGCCTCCTCCCGGCGAGGTTGCGGGCGCTCCGCGGCAGGCTGGGCCTGACGGACGGGCGCGGCGGGAGCAGGAGCGGGGGCCGGCGCCGCCGGAGCGGGCTTGGCCTCCACGGCCCGGGCGACAGTCGGCGCCGGGGCGGGTGTCGTGGACGCGATGCGCTGCTCGACGGCAGCCGCCACAGCGGCCATGGTCGCCGCGACCGGGGTCTCATTGACCGCAGCCCGGCGGGGCTGGGCGGCCGGAGCCGCGTCGACCAGGCGGTTGGAGCGCGAAACCAGAGCGGAGAGCTCGGTGAGAGCCTTGATCTGGTCGGCGACCACGCGGCGCATGTTGGCCGTGGTCTCCTGTGTCTCCTGCGGCAGCTCGACGACGCCACGGCGGAGTTCCGCGCGGGTGGCTTCGAGCTCACGCTGGATCTGGCCGGTCATGCCGCGCAGGTCGCCCATGGAGTCGCGGAGTTTCCCGGCAGCGTTGTTCAGGGCGTCCATCATCTCGGCTGCCGCCTGCTCATAGGCCGTGCGCAGGGCGGCCGCGGTCCGCTCGCTCTCCGCGCCCGTCGAGGTGCGGATGCGCTCGAACTGCTCGCCGATGGCGTTCGTAGCCGTCTGCGCGGTTTCGGAGAGCACGGCGCCGATCTGGCGTGCCTTGGTCTCGGCATTCTGCAGCGAGCCTTCCACGAGAGCCGTGAAGGTGCGCGTCACGGCCTCCATGTCCTGCGAACGCTCGTTGATGCGGGTGAGCAACTCGTCGAGGGCGCTCTGGCGGCTGGCCAGGGCCTCGTTCATGCGGGCCTCCACGCGCTCCAGGGCTGTCGCGGCTTCCGTCATGGTCTGCGTCTGCTCGCGAGTCGTCTCCGTGAGGGCACGGCTGCGCTCGTCGAGGGCATAGGCCAGCTGGGTTGCCTGCTGGATCGCGTCGGAGGACGCCGTCCGCAGGGCCTCGACCTGATCGGCGACCTGATCGGAGGCGCGGCCCGTCTGGGACGCGATTTCCGACAGAAGGACCTCGATCTGCTGGACCCGACCGGACAGGCCGTCCTCGACGGCGCCCAGGTTGCTGCTGGCGCTGGCCGCGAGCTGCTGGAGCGTGCGGTTCGCATCCTGCAGCCGGCCGAGCACCTCGGCGAGTTCGCCCCGCATGCGGTCGTTGGTGCCGACGAGGGTTTCGACCGTCCGGGCCGTGCCTTCGTCGAGAGTGACGCGCATGGCTTCGGTGGACTGCATGTAGGACGAGGTCAGCTCCATGGTGCGGTCCTGGAGCGAGGCCAGCATGGAGCTGCTGCGATCCTGCAGGCTCTCGATGACCGCATTGCTGCGCTCTTCCAGGGTCCGCAGGGTCGCTTCGCTGACGGCCGCGACCTCGCGGCCGATGACTTCACTGCGGTCGCCCAGAGACGCCACGAGGGAGGCACCCTGCGTGTCGAAGATCGAGCGGATCTCGCTGATCCGGCTGTTGAGGGAGCCGACGACGGTCTGGCCTTTGTCCTCGATCGTCCCCACGACGCCGTCGAGGCGGTTCACGACGCGATCCTCGAAGAGCGACACGCGCTGGTCGAGCGTCGCGGCGAGCTCTTCCGTGCGGCTGCCGAGGGTTGTCGCGATCTCTTCGGCGCGGCTGCCCAGGGTCCGGTTGATCTCCTGGACGCGGGAGCCGAGGGTCTCGTTGATCTCGAAGGCGCGGGTACCCAGCACCTCGGTGATCTCGCCGGCCCGGTCGCCAAGGACCTGGTTGATGGTGGAGGCGCGGGCCTCCAGGGCTTCGCTGATCTGCTCGGCCTTCGAGGAAAGGACCTCGGCGATGCTGCCGGTCTTCGCCGCGATGGCCTGCGTGATCTCATCGACGCGGGTCTGAAGGGCGTTCGCGACGTCGCGTCCGCCTTCGGCCATGACGCGCGCCATTTCGCCCGTCCGGATGACGAGCGCCTCGTTGAGAGCCGACGAGCGGGCGCTGAGCACGCTGTCCACACGCTCGACGATGGTGTCGAAGTTGACGGTGATTTCGGTGGTGCGGCGAGTGGCGTGTTCTTCGAGAGCCGTCAGCTGGGTTTCGATGGCCGTGGTGGCTTCACGGGCGCGCTCGGCGAAGGCCTCCGTCATGGTGCGGCCCTGCACGGTGATGAGGCGGTCCATCTCCTCGAAGCGTCCGCTGATCGTCTCCGTCAGGCTGCCGACGTCGCGGGAAATACGCTCGGCCAGTTCGCCGCCGCGGCCCATGACATCCTCGAAGGCCTCCAGGCGGGAGCCGAGGGTGGCCTCGATATCGCGGGTCCGGGTGTCGACCGTGCTCGACAGGGTTTCGGCCGTCCGGTTGAGGGCCTCGTTGACGCGCGATCCCTGGGTGGCGATGGCCAGAACGATGTCCTTGCCCGTGGTGGCGATGCGGCCCTGCACGTCGTCGGCGTGACGGGACAGGGTTTCCGAGAATTCCTGGCCGCGGGTTTCGAACGCGGTCTGGAATTCCGTGACCCTGGATCCCATGAGGGACGACAGCCGCTCGCCGGCCTCCGAGAGGCTGTTCTCGAGGGCCTGGCCCTGAACCGTGACGGATTCGCTGACGCGCTGGCTCGCGGTCTCGAGCCGGAGCGCGAGGTCCTCGACGCGGTTGCCGATGGCTTCGTCGGCCAGACGCACGGCGCTTTCGAGCTGCTCGCGCACTTCGCCGCTGCGGGCCGAGATTTCGCGGGCGACGTCGGCCGCCGTCGTCGCAAGGCGCTCGCGGAACTCGTTGCCGCGCACGACGATCTCGTCCACGACCTCGGTGCCGGTATTGGCGAGCTGCTCGCGCAGATTGCCGCCGCGGGTCGCCAGTTCCTCGATGAGGGAGCTGGCCGTGGAGGCGAATTCCTGACGCAGGTTGCCGCTGCTGGCGTTGAGCTCCTGAACGAGCGAGGAGCCGGTCGAAGACAGCTGCTCGCGCACGAGGCTGCCGCTGGCCATGATCTCCTCGCCAACCGCCGCGCCGGCCGCTGCGATCTGGTCGCGCATGTCCGCCGTGCGGGCGGAGATGTCGTCGGCGATGACGCCGCCCGTCGCTGCGAGCTTCTCGGTGATTTCGCTTCCGCGCTGGGCGAAGCTCTCTTCGAGGGAACGGGCGGTCTGCTCGAACGCCTCGCGGACGTCGTTGCCCTGCTGGGCCAGAGCGTCGATGACGCCGCGGCCGGTCTCCGCGAGGGTCCGCGTGACCTGGCTGGCGCCGTCCTGGAGGTGGCGGGTGAGCACGTCGCCGGTGCGCTCGAACGCGCCGGTGATGTCCTGCGCCTTGCTCTCGAGGGCGCTCGTGATGGTGGTTCCGACCTGGGCGATGCCGTTCTTGATTTCCTCGCTGGTGCCCGACAGGCGGTCGACCAGCTCGACGCCGCGGCCCGCCATCTCCTCGACGACGCGCTCACCGGCCCGGCCGAGGGCCTGAGTGATCTGATCTCCGCGCTGCTCGAGGGAGCCGGTGATCCGGTCGCCCGCGCCGCTGACGGCCGAGACGACCTTTTCGCTCGCGACGTCGAGATCCTGGATGAGGTTCTGGTGGGCTCCGGTGATGGCGCCGCGGACACGCTCGGCGTTGGTCACGATGGATTCGCGCTGCGTGACGAGCTCGTCGATGAGCGAGCGGATGCGGATCTCGTTGTCGGAATAGGCGCGCTCAAGGGTCGCGATCTCGCTGCGGACCAGGGTCTCGAGTTCGCCGGCGCGGGCGAGGGCGCGCTCGACGCCGTCACCCACGGCCGCCACCTCGCGGCGCACGGCCTGGGACACGGTGAGGACCGCATCCGTGGAAAAGTTTTCGGGCTGCGCCAGACGAACGGCGACTTCGCCGACCGCGCGGGCCACCATCTTCATCTCCTGGGACCGGATGGTCAGCATCGCGGCAACGAAGAACAGGAAGACGGGAGCCGCCAGAGCCACGGCGCCGAGCGCCAGCTGCGATGTCGAGAAGCTGGCCAGCAGCTGCTCCGGCGTGGTGATGCCCTGGACATACAGAAGCGCCCCGACGCCCGCGATCCAGAGCAGGGAGGCGAGGGTCGCGATGCCGTAGGCCCCGCGCGAGGGGCGGACCTGGAGAGCCTGGAGCATCACGCCGACATTCTGGCGGTCGTCATTGGCGACGGCGGTCCGGTCGGGCGCGACGAAGCCGGAGCGGGACATGTCGTCCGACCGGCGGCCACGGCCATCCGCCTGCTCCGACAGGTCGTCCGCCGAGAGGCCGAAGGGGCCCCTGGTGAAATCATGGTCGTCGATATCGGGGAGCCTGGGCTCGCTGGAAGAAGACTTGTCCTCGAACCGGTCCGGAGAGGGGACCACGAATGTCTCGTCAAGGTTGAGCGCCTGCTCGACAGCCGTCAGGGCCGCCTCCGCCGGGTCCTTCATCTTCTTCTTCTCGGTCGCCATGATCCGCCCTCGTGACGCAACTGATGATGGGTGAGGCCTCTTACGCCCCAGACAGGGCGAATGCGGGCCTCGTTCCGTTCCGGATTAACCATTCCTGGTGCTTCCGTACGGTAATCTGCCATTTACCAAGCAAGTTTAGCGGCGGGTCTTGGTTAAGAAAACCCGATGTCCCCTGCCACTTACGAACGTCGTTAACGGCTTAGTAACCTGCTGTGCCGGGCAAACTATGGCAAAAAGACGGCAGGTCTCTCGCTCGTCCCTCGTCTTCCGGTACACGGTAGCTTAAATATGCTCCGACAGTCAGAGGACCGCAATGATCAAGATAACGTTCATCGATGCCGAGGGCACCGCCCGGACCGTCGAGGCCGAGGAGGGCTCGACGGTCATGGAGACCGCGATCCGGAACGGCATTCCGGGAATCGAGGCGGAGTGCGGCGGGGCCTGCTCCTGCGCTACCTGCCATGTCTATGTGGACGAGGAGTGGGAAGCCGTCACGGGGCCGCCGCAGCCCATGGAAGAGGACATGCTCGACTTCGCGTTTGATGTCCGTCCGAACTCGCGGCTCTCGTGCCAGATTCGCGTGCGGCCCGAGATGGACGGCCTCGTCGTGCATACCCCCATTCGCCAAGGCTAATCCGGAGGCCATCCCATGTTCAAGACGATTTTGGTTCCTGTCGATCTCGGCGAGGTGGAGGCGGCGAAGCCTGCCATCGACAAGGCGGTCGAGCTTGCCGATAACGACGACAGCACCGTGCGGCTAATCTACGTGCGCTCGCTCGTGCCGGTGACCTACATGGAGTTCATGCCGCCGACCTTCGACGAGGAACAGCAGGACGAGGCGGAGAAGAAGCTGGCGGAACTGGCGGCGAGCCTCGACCTTCCGGCGGAGCGCGTCTCTGCCGTCGTCCGCCTCGGCTCCGTCTACAACGAAGTCTTGGACGAGGCCGAAAAGACCGGGGCCGATCTGATCGTCATCGGTTCGCACAGGCCGACGATGGCGACCTATCTCCTCGGCTCGAATGCCTCCACCATCGTGCGACACGCCAAGTGCTCGGTGCTGGTGGTGCGGGCTTAAGCCTTCGACCCGCATTCCGGGCTCGCGGCAGCTTGAGCCCGGAAATTCACGCTCAAGGATCAGGCCGCCTTCGGCAGCAGGTCCTGGGGAAGCGCCTCCGCACGGAATGGACGTGGCTTGTTGAGCCGCACGAGCGGCTCGATCTGCCAGACGCCCACGACCGCGAAGAGGACGCCCAGCCCGGCAACGCCCATCGATCCCATCTGGAAGGCACGCCAGATCAGAACCGCCATGGCCAGCAGGGAGACCACCCCTAGAGCCGCGGTCGAAACCCAGAGCCACCAGGGTTTCCCGGCGATGAATCGCGCCTTCGGGTTGGCTCGGGCGACGGCCGCGCAGAGAGCCTGCGCGAAGGCGCGATACTCGGAGGTCAGCTCCTGAGCCTCGACCAGACTTTTCCAGTTGATCGAGCTGAAGGTGAAGGACTTGCCGTCCTTCATCACCACCTTCGTGCGGAACGCCTTCTGGCCGAGGCGGCCGGGTTCGAAGGTCATGCGGACGGTCTCGACGGCGCCGAGCCGGACCTCCCTGACCTTGCGGCCGGAATCGACGGTGAGCCCGTCGCCCTTCAGGGCGAAGCTGATCGGCCCGCCAAAGGGGCGAGGGCTGTGGGTATAGGTCTGGGTCATAGGATCAGCGTACCAGTTCACGCATCGCGAGATCGATGCCTTCGAGATTGAGCGGATACATGCGCTCGGAGAATAGCTGCCGCACGAGCGAGATGGAGTGGGTGTAGCCCCAATGGGGCTGCGGCACTGGGTTCAGCCAGACCGCTCGCGGGAAGTGGTCGAGGATGCGCCGCAGCCAGGCTTGGCCGGGCTCCTCGTTCCAGTGCTCCACCGAACCGCCGGGCACCGTGATCTCGTAGGGGCTCATCGAGGCGTCGCCCACGAAGACGACCCGGTAATCGGACGGGTAGGTGCGGATCACGTCGAGGGTCGGGATCCTCTCGTCGAAGCGGCGGCGGTTTTCCCTCCAGAGGTTCTCGTACACGCAGTTGTGGAAATAGAAGTGCTCGAAATGCTTGAATTCGAGCCTTGCCGCGGAGAACAGCTCCTCTGCCGCCTGGATGTGCCAGTCCATGGAGCCGCCTACGTCGAGGAAGAGCAGCACCTTCACGGCGTTGCGGCGCTCGGGCCTCAGATGGACGTCGAGATAGCCCTTGTGGGCCGTCTCGTGGATCGTCTCGTCGAGATCGAGTTCTTCCGGAGCCCCCGTTCGGGCGAAGCGGCGCAGGCGGCGCAGCGCGATACGCATGTTGCGAACGCCGAGCTCCACCGTGTCGTCGAAATCCTTGAACTCGCGCCTGTCCCACACCTTCGCGGCCCGGAAGTTGCGGTTCTTGTCCTGGCCGATCCGCATGCCTTCCGGGTTGTAGCCGTAGGCTCCATAGGGCGACGTGCCGGCAGTGCCGATCCACTTGTTGCCGCCCTGATGGCGCCCTTTCTGCTCCTTGAGCCGCTCTTTCAGGTTCTCCCAGAGCTTGTCCCAGCCCATGGCCTCGATCTGGCGCTTCTCCTCGTCCGTGAGATAGCGCTCGGCGAGCTTGCGGAGCCATTCCTCGGGAATCTCCGCCGCATCGAAGGCCTGGCCCATGCTCTCAAGGCCCTTGAAGACATGGGCGAAGACCCGGTCGAAACGGTCGAAATGCCGCTCGTCCTTCACCAGGCAGGCGCGGGCGAGATAGTAGAACTCCTCCACGCTCTTGTCGGCCAGATCCCGGTCGAGCGCCTCCAGGAGGGACAGATACTCCCGCAGGGAGACCGGAACCTTGGCGGCGCGCAATTCTGTGAAGAAGGTCAGGAACATGGCGTCGTCAGTGTCAGGCAACCCTCCGGAAGGTCAAGGGCCAATCCTGGAACGGGCCTCGAGGGAGGTCACTTTCCGACGGTTCGCCGCGCCCGGAATTCGGTCCGCTCCGGCTTGAGCGTGTTCTTCTTGAGGATTTCGCGGAATTCGTCCCGCCGCTCATGGATCGAGGCGATGACGAGCCCCATGGGCACGCCGATATCGACCAGCACCGCTTCGCTCAACTGGAGGGAGGCCTCGATGGTCTCCGGCACCGCGTCGTCCACCCCGAGGCTGTAGAGCTGGGCCGCATGCTTGGCGTCGCGGGCGCGGGCCACGACCGTGATGTCGGAGCGTTCCTGCCGGGCGGCGGTGACCACGGCTCCGATGGCGCTGGGGGTGTCGAGCGTGATGACGAGCGCTCGCGCCCTGTCGATACCGCAGGCCCGGAGGAACTCGGGATAGGCCCCATCGCCAAAAAAGACCGGCTTTCCCGCCTTCCTCTGATCCGCCACGAGAGCGGGATCCATGTCGATTGCCAGGTACGGCACCTTGTGACGTTCGAGCATGTCGCCGACGAGCTGTCCGACCCGGCCGTAGCCCGCCACGATCACGCGCCCGACCTCGTCTGGGGGCGGTGGAACGGAAGCGGCCGCGTCGGCAGGCTGCCGCCTTTCGATCCGCCGTCCTAGCCGCCGGCCGACGCGGGCCAGGAGGGGGATCGCCGTCATCGTGAGCGTCGTCACAAGAAGGAGGTCGCGCCCGGTCCCGTCCGGGATCAGGCCTGCCGCCATGGCGCTCCCGAGGATCACGAGGGCGAATTCGCCGCCGGGTCCTAGGAGGAGGCCCGTCTCGGCCGCTTCCGCGGCGTTGAGGCCGAAGGGCCGGCCCAGCCAGAAGATGATCGCGCTCTTGATGGCGATCACCAGGGTCGCCACCGCCAGGATGGTGAGAGGCGCTTCGAGAAAGCGGAACAGGTCGAGCCCCATACCGACCGACACGAAGAAGACGCCGAGCAGCAGGCCCTTGAAGGGCTGAATCGTCGTGTCCACCGCACGGCGGTATTCGGTTTCAGACAGGAGGATGCCGGCGATGAAGGCTCCGAGCGCCATGGACAGGCCGCTCACGGCTGCGATCAGGCTCGTGACCAGCACGACGAGCAGGCAGGCCGCCATGAAGAGCTCGGGGCTCCTGGTGGTCGAGACCAGCTGAAAGAAGGGCCGCAGGGCAATCCGCCCCAGGCCGATGAGGATGGCCAGCGCCAGGCCCGCCTGGAGGAGCGCTATGGCGAAGGAGAAGACCGTCGCCTCCGGCTGCCGCGTGTCCAGCGCCGCGATGGTGAAGAGAATCGGCGCCACCAGGAGGTCCTGGAAGAGCAGGGCCGAGAAGCTGGCGCGGCCGGCCCCGGTGTTGAGACGCTTCTGCTCGGCCAGGACCGGGATGACGATGGCCGTCGAGGATAGGGCGAACGCGATGCCGATGAGGCCCGCGGCCGCGATGGTGCCGACGATCTTGAAGGCGAAGAGGCCGATGGCCAGGGCGCAGAGCGCGACCTGGAGCGATCCGAAGCCGAAGACCAGCCGCCGCAGCGTGCGAAGGCGCTGCCAGGACAGCTCGATGCCGATGGTGAAGAGAAGGAACACGATGCCGAACTCGGCAAGGCGGGAAGTGCCTTCCGGGTTCGTGAAGGTCAGCCAGTCCACCCAGGGGTAGTCCGGGACGAGCCGCCCGATGCCGTAGGGACCCAGCAGCGCGCCCGCACCGAGGAACCCGAGGACCGGGCTGAGCCTCAGCCGATGGAACAGGGGAACGACGATGCCTGCCGTTGCCAGGAAAAGAATGGGCTCCTGATAGGCATGCAGGTCGATCGAGGTGGTCATCTACTCTTTCCGGTTCGGACCATCTTGGGTCCAGGGGGAACGGGAGCGCAAGGACAAATGCTGCTCAAATTCAGGACCGCGCGGGCAATGCCGACGCAGATTGCCTCGGGCATCGGCAAAGTCCTCGCCTCCGTGCCATACCAGCGCAGGCAGGATCCGGCTCCGCTGACAGCGCCAGGGGGGGCTGGCTCCTCGGGGGCTCTGCATCCCGGCTTTCGCCGGGATGACAGCGCTTTACGCGCCATCGCTCCCGGGACCGGCTGCGGCCCGGGAGCGATGGCGGCCTTAGTCCAGCGTGGCCAGCGCCTGCGCCAGATCGGCCACCAGATCGTCCGGGTGCTCGATGCCGATGGACACCCGGATCGTCGCGTCGGTGACGCCGAGGCGGTCGCGGGTTGCCTTGGGCACGCCGGAATGGGTCGTGGAGGCCGGGTGCGAGATCAGCGACTCGGTGCCCCCAAGGCTCACCGCCAGCTTGAAGACCTGGAGCGCGTTGAGCACCCTGAAGGCCTCCGCCTCGCCGCCCTTCACGTCGAAGGAGAAGGTGGAGCCGGGCGCATCCGACTGCATCTCGTAGACCTCTTTGGCCCTGGAGCCTTCCGGCAGATAGGCGAGGTGGTGCACCTTCACGACGCTCGGGTGCTCGTGCAGGAACTTGGCGACGATCTCGGCATTGTGGTTCGCCGCGCTCATGCGCAGCGAGAGCGTCTCGAGCGAGCGCCCGAGCATCCAGCAGGAATGCGGATCGAGCTGGGTGCCGATGGCGGAGCGCAGGAGGCGCACCGTCTTCATCAGCTCCTTCGAGCCCAGGGCCGCGCCGGCGATCAGGTCCGAATGGCCTCCGACATATTTCGTCAGCGAATAGACCGAGATGTCGGCGCCGTGCTTCAGGGGTTTCTGGAAGAGGGGGCCGAGCAGGGTATTGTCGCAGACGATGATCGGGCGATGGCCCTGGGCTTGGGCGAGTTCGTCGGCGATCCGGCGGATCATGGCGACGTCCACGAGGGTATTCAGGGGATTTGACGGCGTCTCGATCATGATGACCGAGACGCGGCCTTTTCCTTGAGCCTCCTGGGCGGCCGCGCGGACGCCCGCCTCGTCCACTCCGTCCCCGAAGCCGACGGCCTGGATGTTGAGGTTCGCCAGGGTCTTGGCGATCAGGGTCTCCGTGCCGCCATAGAGGGGCTGCGAGTGGAGAATCACGTCCCCGGGCTTGGCGAAGGCCAGGATCGTGGTGGCGATGGCCGACATGCCGGAGGAGAACAGGAGGCCCGCCTCGGCCTCCTCGAAGATGGCGAGCCTGTCCTCGACGATCTCGGAGTTCGGGTGGTTGAATCGGGAATAGACGAGACCCGCCGCCTCGCCCTGGGGCGGCTCGCGGCGGCCGGCCACGTAATCGAAGAATTCCTTGCCGTGCTCGGCGCTGGTGAACACGAAGGTCGAGGTCAGGAAGACGGGCGGCTTCACGGCGCCTTCCGACAGGGTCGGGTCATAGCCGTAGCCCAGCATCAGCGTTTCGGGCTTCAGCTTATGGTTGCCGATGCGGTCCTTATGATAGCGGTTGTAGGCCATGGATCGTTCCTCTCTTTGAAACGGGCTTACCTTATGAGGACGGTTGCCGAAAGGTGTCGGCAGGACATAGGGTCGAAATAGCGAAAAGGATGGTGGACGATGGCGCGTTTTGCCGGAACGGAATCGTATGTCGCAACCGAGGACCTGACGGTCGCCGTGAACGCGGCGATCACCCTGGAACGTCCGCTTCTGGTGAAGGGGGAGCCCGGCACGGGCAAGTCGGTCCTGGCCGAGGAGATCGCCAGGAGCCTCGGCGCGCCGCTACTGACCTGGCACATCAAGTCCACCACCAAGGCCCAGCAGGGGCTTTACGAATACGATGCCGTCTCGCGCCTGCGCGACAGCCAGCTCGGCGATCCGCGCGTGTCCGACATCCGGAACTACATCAAGCGCGGCAAGCTGTGGGAGGCCTTCGCGTCCGAGGCCCGGCCCGTGCTGCTGATCGACGAGATCGACAAGGCCGACATCGAGTTTCCCAACGACCTCCTGCTCGAGCTCGATCGCATGGAGTTCTTCGTCTATGAGACCGGCGAGACGGTCCGCGCCGCGAGGCGGCCCATCGTGATCATCACGTCCAACAACGAGAAGGAACTGCCCGACGCTTTCCTGCGGCGCTGCTTCTTCCACTACATCAAGTTCCCCGATCCGGCCACCATGGCGCGGATCGTCGAGGTGCATTATCCCGGAATCAAGCACCGCCTCGTCGAAGAGGCGCTGAAGATCTTCTTCGAGGTCCGCGAGGTTCCGGGCCTGCGGAAGAAGCCCTCGACCTCCGAGCTGCTCGACTGGCTCAAGCTGCTGCTGTCCGAGGATATCGGCCCCGAGCAGCTGCGCGAGCGCGATACCCGCAAGCTCATCCCGCCGCTGCACGGGGCCCTGCTGAAGAACGAGCAGGACGTGAGCCTTTTCGAGAAGCTGGCCTTCATCGCCCGCCGGGAAGGGCGCTGATGCTCCGCCTCCTCCTCCTCCGCCATGCCAAGGCGGCATGGCCGTCCGGCGTGATGGATCTCGACCGCCCGCTCGCCAGGCGCGGGCACGCCGCGGCCGCCCTGATGGGGAAATACATGAAACACGAGGGGCTCGAGCCCGACCTCGTGCTCGTCTCGCCTGCGCGCCGCGCGCAGGAGACATGGGACCTCGTCCAGCCCATCCTCGGGGAGATCGAGACCAGGCGGGACGGGCGCATCTACGAGGCTTCCGTCTCGCGCCTCCTGACCGTTCTGCACGAGGTCGAGCCCGGAGCGCGGACGCTCCTGATGGTCGGCCACAATCCGGGGTTCGAGGACTTCGCCAAATTCCTGATCGGGGAGGGCGACATGGATTCGATCCTGCGCCTCGGCCAGAAATATCCGACGGCCGGTCTCGCTGTCATTGATTTCTCCCAGGAGGACTGGCGGGAGGTGACGCGCAAGTCCGGACGGCTGGAGCGGTTCGCGACCCCGAAATCCCTGGGGACCGACGAAGACGATTAGACTGCCGGCCGCTTGCTCCGGAATAATCCTCGCGCCCTTGATGAACCATCCGTCCGCACCATCGTTCTGCCTGAAACCGTCTCGATGATTTTCGGCCAGAACGGGGGCTGATCCTCACCATGGTGCCTCAGACGCTTCTCGCGCTCGTCCTCGCCGCGCGCGCCCTGCTGCCCGCAGACCTGAACCTGACGGGAGGAGAAGGCGAGCGGCCAGACGGCGAGGGACAGGCGGTCCAGGTGCGCTACGAGGCCGAAACTCGCGAGGTCACCAACTGGCGCTACGAGGCGTTCGTGGCCCTGCAGCCCAAGCCGATCGTAGCCCTGGCCGCTCTGTTCAAGGCCGAGCGCCCGTTCGTCACCCGCTGCGTCAAGCTCAACAACTACTGGTGCATCAAGAGCGCCCGCTGGAACGGCGAGATCGCCAAGGACAGCGAAGGGCATGTGGGCTTCGCCTCGGCCGGGCACGGGGCCGATGCCGCCGCCGCTCTCCTGCGGCGCTACTACATGGAATTCAAGCGCAAATCCGCCCTCGACATCGTGCGCCGCTGGGCCCCGGCGGAATGCAATGTGGCGATGGGCATCGGCGGCATGGCCGTCCTGGCCGTGAAGGGGATCGGCGGCACCGTCCGGGCCCGCTATCTCGCGTCTCGGAAGGCCGGCAGGGCCGTGAGGTTCACGGCGCAGTCCAAGCCGGGCGGCAAGCCCGGACGGGTCTCGATGGTCATCCCGCTGACCCCGAAGACGCCGCAGTTCCGGGTGCCGGACATCGCGATGGGGATGGGGGAGAAGAAAAAGCCCGACACGGCGCCGCTGCCCCTCGTTGCCGCGCGCCCGAAGCCCGCAGCCCAGTCGAAGGCAAGCACTTCGGCCCCCAGGGCAGCCAAGCCGGCGGCCGCGCCGAGACCCGAGACCGCCACGGCCTGCGCTCCCGACGAGCAACGCCTGCGCAATTACGCGAGCCGTATCGTCGAGGGACTCGGCGTCGGGCCGACGGACGACCTCAAGCTCTTTACGGAAGACGGAGCGCCCTTGCCCAACCTGAACCCGGTGATGCTGGCCATGTCCGCCGTGGAGCTCGGGGTTCTGCGGGCGAGCCCCGAGCTCGTGGACGAGGCCATACGCCGCCTGGCCGAGCGGACGGCGGCCGGACCGGCGAGCGTGGTCATCGGCGGGATGCCGTAACGGCCCAGCAGCCATCGAGCGTTACGTAATTGCTTGACAGCATCAACCCGGTAGAAAAGAAAATGATACTATATAAAGTCATATAAAGGCGCCGGCGGCTGATTCTCGGGCCCGGGGCCGCCCGAGAATGGATCCTGCATCATGCCGCTGACCCTCAACCTGCAATCCTTCCAGCTTCCCAACGGCGACAACCTCATCGTCCGGCTGTCGGCCGCGGCCGACGGTACGCAAGGGAATGGGCCCAGCTACACTCCCACTTTCAGCGCAGATGGGCGCTATGTCCTGTTTGCAAGCGGGGCCAGCAACCTTGTGGCCGGCGATACCAACAATGGACTGGATGTTTTCCGCAGGGATCTCGTAACCGGCGAAACCGTGCGGGTCTCGACCGCTGCCGATGGCACTCAAGCCAATGGTCAGAGCAACTATGCGCAAATGAGCCTCGACGGGCGCTACGTGGTCTTCGAGAGCAATGCCAATAACCTCGTATCCGGGGATGTCGGCAACATTCAGGACATCTTCCGCAAGGATCTGGTGACGGGCGAAATCGTCCGCGCTTCGCTTGGGACGGATGGTACGCAAGCCAACAATGGCAGCTACAATCCGCAGCTAAGCGCCGACGGGCGCTATGTAGTGTTCGAGAGTTACGCCAATAATTTAGTCGCCGATGATACCAACAATTCCATCGATATCTTCCGCAAGGATCTGGTGACGGGCGGGATCATGCGCGTCTCGGCCGCCACCGATGGCTCCGAGGGTAATAGCGATAGCTACGACGCGCAAATCAGCGCCGATGGTCGCTATGTCCTGTTCACAAGCACGGCCGACAACCTGGCCGCGGGCGATAGTCTTGGTGCCGCAGATATCTTTCGCAAGGATCTGACGACGGGCGAGGTCGTGCGTGTCTCGATCGCCGCCGACGGCTCCGAAGGCAAAGGTGACAGTCTCAATCCACAATTCAGCGCCGATGGGCGCTACGTTCTGTTTGAGAGTTATGCCGGCAACCTCGTAGTGGGGGATACTAACGAGCGGCGCGATATCTTCCGCAAGGATATGGTGACGGGCGAAATCGTGCGCCTTTCGATCGGGGCCGATGGCACGCAAGCCAATGACAATTGCTACAATTCACAGTTGAGCGCCGATGGGCGCTACATGGTCTTCGTGAGCGTCGCGAACAATCTGGTTGCGGGAGACACCAACAACTCACCCGATGTTTTCCGTAAGGATTTACAGACTGGGGAGATCGTGCGCCTCTCCACGGCGGCTGTTGCTGCACAAGGCAATGAACAGGGCAACGGCAGCAGTGGCGGCGCGCAAGTGAGTTCCGACGGACGCTATGTGGTGTTCGAGAGCGCTGCCAGCAATTTGGTGGCGGGCGACACCAACAGTGCCAGAGATATCTTCCGCAAGGATTTGATGACGGGTGAAATCGTCCGCGTTTCGGCTGGGACCGATGGTACGCAAGCCAACAATCATAGCTCTGATGAAAAAGTAAGTTCCGACGGACGCTACGTGGTGTTCTCAAGTCAAGCCAGCAATCTGGTTGCTGGCGACACCAACAATGCCGGAGATATCTTCCGCAAGGATCTGGTGACCGGAGAGATTGTCCGCGTTTCGGCCGGGACGGATGGTGCGCAAGCCAACAATGCTAGCTACAATCCGCAGCTAAGCACCGACGGGCGTTATGTAGTCTTTGAAAGCACTGCCGACAATCTGGTGGCGGGCGACACCAACAATACCACCGATATTTTCCGCAAGGACCTGCAGACGGGCGAAATCGTGCGCGCCTCTGTTGCGACGGATGGCACCCAGGCCACTTTCTCAAGCGCCTTTGCGCAGGTGAGCGCCGACGGGCGCTATGTGGTTTTCGAGAGTTACGCCAACAATCTGGTGGCGGGCGACACCAACAATACCGCCGATATTTTCCGCAAGGATCTACTCACCGGAGACACCGTGCGTGTCTCGACTGCCGCTAATGGCGCCCAAGCCAATAACGGCAGCAACAATGCGCAGGTGAGCGCCGACGGACGCTACGTGGTATTCTCGGGCAGCGCCAGCAATCTGGTGGCGGGTGACACCAACAATGCCACTGACATCTTTCGCAAGGATCTGCTCACCGGAGACATCATGCGTGTCTCGACCGCTTCCGATGATGCTCAAGCCAATAGCTACAGCGGCAAGGCACAAATAAGCGCCGATGGACACTATGTGGTCTTCGAGAGCTACGCCAACAATCTGGTGGCGGGGGATACCAATAATTACATCGATGTCTTCCGCAAGGATCTGGCGACGGGCGAGGTCGTCCTTGTCTCGACCGCCGCTAACGGTGACCAGGGGAATAACTCAAGCAGAAGTGCGCAGGTGAGCGCGGACGGACGCTATGTGGTCTTCGAGAGCGCGGCCAACAATCTGGTGGCGGGCGACACCAACGGGGCCGCCGATGTTTTCCGCAAGGACCTGCAGACGGGCGAGATCGTGCGCATCTCCGCGGCGAACCGGCCGGTCCAGGGCCTTGCGGAGGCCAACGGGTCCAGCAGCAGCGCCCAGATGCGCGCCGATGGCCGCTATATCGTCATCCAGAGTGCTGCGAGCAATCTGGTGACCGGCGATACCAACTCCAGCGACGACATCTTCCTGGTCGATACGAGGCTGCCCTACAGCCAGGCCATGAAGGAGGGCCGCTATGTCGAGATGCAGCTTGGCGTCGGAGCGGCATCCTCGGTCAGCATCTCCTGGGGCGACGGTGCGAGCGACAATGCCGCGCCGGCAGGCGGCACGGTCAGCTTCCAGCATGCCTACGGTTCCACAGGCGTGAAGGCAGCCGCGGTGAGCGTGCATGAAGGCGACCAGACCTGGGTGGTGCCTTATGTGATCAACCTCGCCAACGGCTCCATGGTCCGCAACACGTCTCTTTACGACACGTGCTCCGGCGGCGCGGGAGCCGACAGGATCAGCGGGGACGGCTTCGCCAACATCCTAATCGGCAATGGCGGCAACGATACCCTCGACGGTAGCGCCGGCGGCGATATCCTCCAGGGCGGGGCGGGCGACGATGTCTATGTGGTGGACAGCATCGCCGATCAGGTGATCGAGACGGCGGCCGACGGGGCGACCGATCTCGTGCAGAGCGGCATCAGCTACACCCTCGGGGCTTTCGTGGAGAACCTCGTCGGCACAGGCTCGGCCTCCATCCGGCTCGCGGGCAACGCATCGCGGAACACCATTGCGGGCAATGTGGGGAACAACACGCTTGCGGGCGGATCGGGCAACGACGTGCTGACCGGCGGGGCGGGCAAGGACGTGTTCGTGTTCAACACCAAGCTCGGCACTTACAAGACGAACAAGACGCTCAACCTCG
>JBOZRS010000011.1:0-15517 GCA_050789065.1 Microvirga sp. | reverse complement strand
CCCAGCTCCAGGCGCAGGTGAGCATGGACTTCCGTCCCGAGGGCCTGCGCTTCACCATGACCATGCCCATCCCCAGCGAGCCTCCCCTCTTCAACCCAGACAAATAGGCCGCCATGCTGCTGAACGCCCAACGCTCGCATCTTCTCGTCGTGGACATCCAGGCCCGTCTCATGCCTGCGATCCTGGACGCCGAGTCGATGATTGGGCGCGCGGTCCTCCTGCTTCAGGCCGCCGCGCGGCTGCGGGTGCCCGTCACCGTGACGGAGCAGTATCCCAAGGGGCTCGGCCCGACCCTGCCCTCGATCATCGAAGCCCTGCCGGCCGACGCGGCCGTGCTGCCCAAGACGAGCTTCTCCGCGGCGGGCGATGCGGCCGTGACGGAGCGGACCGCGTCTCTGAGGGGGAGCGGGCGCGACCAGATCGTGATCTGCGGAGCCGAGGCCCATGTCTGCGTTCTGCAGAGCGCCCTCGGCTTCAGGAGCGAGGGGTTCGATGTCTTCGTGGTCGCCGATGCGGTGTCCAGTCGCTCGAGCGCGAGCGTCAGCGCCGCCTGCGCGAGGCTGCTCCACGCGGGCTGTCACTGGGTAACGGCCGAAATGGTCGTGTTCGAGTGGCTGGAGCGGGCCGCGACGGACGATTTCCGCGCGCTCGCTCCGCTCCTCAAATAGCGGCGGCCGAGCCGCCCTCGCCTCCGGAGGCGATGAACTCCTTGAGCTCGTCCAGGGATTTGAAGCGGAAGACGCCGTTCGGCGTCTGAGCCTCGATCGAGCCGTCGGAGAACATGACGTATTTGTTGTCGCCGGAATTGTAGGTGCCGACGACCGTCGCGGGACGCGGCTCCGCGGGCGCGACGTCTTCCGGAGCCTTCTCCTCCTCGACGAACTCCGTCTCCACCTCTTTCCGAGCTTCTTCAGGAGCTTCGGCGGGCTCTGTCCGCTCCTCGTCGCGCGCCTCTTCTTCGGGCTCGTCGGCGATCGGCCCGGCGACGAAGAGATCCTTGTCCCGATCCGGAACAGGCACTTCGATTTCGGTCTCCTCGTGGCGGTCGACGATCAGGAAGTCCGGCACCTTGATCTCGGGAATGTCCTCTTCCGTCCGGACCGGGGCGCTGTCCGCGGGAGGCCTCGACGGGAACGGCACGACGGACTCGTAAGCCTTGGCGGCCGAAGAGCGCTCGTCGACCTTCTCGACCTCCAGGTCGCTCTCGTCCCCATCGGCGAAGGAAGGAAGAGGCTCAGGCTTGTGCTCCTCGGTCGCCGCTTCGGCCTTGCCGAGTGCCCGTCCGCCCAGAAGACCGCCCGAAAGCGCCGCAAGCGAGAGGCCCGTGGAGGCGCGAGGCTCGTCGTGAATCCTGGACGAGTGGGGTTCCGCAGCGAAGCCTCCCTGCAGGCGCGCGAGTTCATCATGGATTCCGGCGAGCCTGGAAAGCGCGGCCGTGATGCCGAGCAGGAGCGCGCCGCTCGCAGCGCTGATGGTGCCGGCGAGCACCATCGTCCAGCCACGTTCGACAAGCACGATGTCCCACCCGAAGAAAACGCTTAGCAATCCGCCCAGGATCATCGCGAAAGCGAGGGCCAGAAGAGCGATGATCATGCCGTCTCCATTGTACGCAAACCGTAGATTTCGAAGGAAAAGCTATGCCTCTATAGGCGAAAGGCAACACCAAGAAAAGCATGCGGAGAAAAAAGGCGGAAGCTTGGCCGTTGCCCTTGCGCCCGTCGCGCTTTAACTAACGCCAGGAGTATTTTTCGGCGAAGTGGCTCGGTACGCCGGAAAATGCGGCACATAAACGAGAGGAGCGGTTCCACGCCCGTGGAAGCGCCTCTGGGTCGCTCAACCTCAAAGGAGACGCCGATGTCGTTCACACTGCCTGAACTGCCTTACGCCTACGATGCCCTGCAGCCCTACATGTCGCGGGAGACGCTGGAGTTTCACCATGACAAGCATCACGCTGCCTATGTGAACACCGGCAACAACCTGCTCAAGGGCACCGAATTCGAAGGCAAGAGCGTCGAGGAGGTCGTGAAGGGCTCCTACGGCAAGAACCAGGCGCTCTTCAACAATGCCGGCCAGCACTACAACCACATCCATTTCTGGAAGTGGATGAAGCCCAATGGCGGCGGCGCATTGCCCGGCAAGCTCGAGAAGAAGATCGTCGAGGATCTGGGCTCCGTCGACAAGATGAAGGAAGATTTCGTCCAGGCCGGCGTCAGCCAGTTCGGCTCGGGCTGGGCCTGGCTCGCCGTGAAGGACGGCAAGATCGCCGTCATGAAGACCCCGAACGGCGAGAACCCCCTCGTCCACGGCGCTCAGCCGATCCTGGGCTGCGACGTGTGGGAGCATTCCTACTACATCGACTACCGCAACCGCCGTCCCGACTACATCAAGGCTTTCCTCGACAATCTCGTGAACTGGGAGCATGTCGAGGAGATGTTCGAGAACGCCACGAAGTAAATCGAGCGCAGAACAAGTTTCGGACGGGCCTCTTCGGAGGCCCGTTTCGTTTTGGTCTTCGCCCATGTCGCTCCCGACTGGAGATGGCGAAAGCTATTGCAGGGAAAGGGAATCCAGAGCGCAGCGCTTGTGAGTGGATCCCCTTCCCGCGCTCCGCGCGCCGGGGATGACAGCAAGCTCTTCCTCCGTGTCATTCCCGGCCGGAGGTGACACAGTCACCGCAGGGGAAGGGAATCCAGAGCGCCGAGCCTGAATGTGGATCCCCTTCCCGGCTCTTCGAGCCGCCGGGGATGACAGCGAGCGTGAACCACAACCTTGTCATTCCCGGCCGAAGCGAAGCGGAGGGGAAGGGAATCCACCCGCAGGCACAAGGTTTCTTTGGATCCTCTTCCCGCGCTCCGGGGACGACACGGTGCATCATGACGTCGGAGCGGCAGCGAGCCCGATCCCCCGCCCCTCCAACATGTCGCGAAAAGCATCCGACTTGAGGTAAGTCAGCTCCTCCGGCCTGCTCTCCACGGCGGGGTCGAGCCCGCGCAGTTCATCGTCCGCATAGCCCGGGTGGCACATGACGGCATGGGCCTTCCCCAGGCGCGAGAAAGCGTCCTCGAAGACGCGGGTGGCCGGAACGGACAGATCGAGGGGGGCAAAGCCTGAAAAGCCCTTGTTGGTCCGCAGCCCCGCCGCCTCGGCATCCCTGGCGAAGCCTCGGGCCAGGGACTTCACGATCAGCGCCTTGCTGCGCCCGATGGGGCGGCCCAGGATCGCCGACGTCCTGTCCGAAGGGTCCCGCAGCCAGACGCCCCCGGCATATCCCCTCTCCAGCAGTTCCCGGAGCAGAGCTCTCCTGATTCCGGGCAGCACGTGGACGTGCTGGTGGCCGTCCACGAAGGCGGGAGGCTCCCCGTGGGCCTCCACGAAGGCGTCGAGCTGCCGTGCGATCTCGGCGCGGATCTCGGCCTCGGGCAGCCGGCGCCGGATAGCCCCCGCGAGCAGTTCCTTCAGACGCGGAAAGGTGCCGGACGGGGCAAGATGCGGCATCGCCCCCAGAGGGGAGCCCGTGGTGAGGTTGAGATGCAGGCCGATCCCGATCCGGCCTTTCAGGGGCCTCAGGTCCGGCGCCATGCGGCGCCATCCGGGCATGTTGGTCATGGCGCCGGTCGCCGACAGGCGGCCCGCCTCGGCCAGTTCGACGATGCCCCGGCTCACGCCATCGCTGAGGCCGAAATCATCGGCGCAAAGCACGACGGTACGGAATGAGTCCACAGCCATCTCCCGGACGAACAACCCTGAAATCAGCTTTGCCGCACCCTAACCCTCTTGAGCAATGAGGCAAACTCGTCTCTTGATGCGCTCGGTCATGAAGGGTTCTTCCAGTGGCGTCGCCGAAGCTTAGCGTTATCATCCCGGTCCACAACGAGAGCGCCAACATCGCGCCCCTGTGCGAACGTCTGCTGCCCGTCCTCAACCGGATCACCTCGATCTGGGAGGTGGTGTTCGTCGACGACGGCAGCCAGGACGACACCCTCGACATCATCAAGGATTTCAGCCGCCGGGAGCCCCGGATCGGGGCCGTTTCCTTCAGCCGGAACTTCGGCAAGGAGATCGCCATCGCGGCCGGGCTCGACCATGCGCGGGGCGACGCGGTGGTCATCATGGACGCGGATCTGCAGCATCCGCCGGAGATGGTCGAGACCTTCGTGGAGCGCTGGCAGGAAGGCTACATGATGGTCTACGGCCAGCGCACGGACCGCTCGGACGAGACGCGGATCAAGCGCGGCTTCGCCCAGCTGTTCTACCGCCTGTTCGCCCGTTTCGGCGAAATCAGCCTGCCCGAGGGCGCGGGCGATTTCCGGCTCATCGACCGCAAGGGCGTCGAGGTGCTGCGAACCCTGGGCGAGAAGGCGCGCTTCTCCAAGGGCCTCTACGCCTGGATCGGCTTCAGGGCCACGGGTGTGCCCTTCGTGGTGGAGGAACGCCGCTTCGGCACCACGAAGTGGAGCTTCCGCAAGCTGTTCCGCTTCGCGTTCGACGGCATCGCGGCCTTCTCCACCGTGCCACTGCGGGTCTGGACCTATCTCGGCTTCCTGATCTCGTTTCTGTCTATCGCGACGGCCATCTTCTTCTTCGTCCGCACCCTGCTGTTCGGCACCGACCTTCCGGGCTTTCCGAGCCTGATCGTCTCCATCATGTTCTTCTCAGGGATCCAGCTCATGTCGCTCGGCATCATCGGCGAATATGTGGGCCGCATCTTCGCGGAGGTGAAACGGCGTCCGCTCTACGTGGTGGCCGAGCGTGTCGGCGGCGCGGCGGAGGTCGCGAGCGGCCTCGTGCCGGACACCTACCGCCTGCGCCGGGCCTGACCGATGTTCCGGAAGATCCTCTCCGTCGGCGGATGGACCCTCGTCTCGCGGCTGACCGGCTTCATCCGCGACGTGGTCATCGCGGCCGTGATGGGCGTCGGGGTCGTGGCGGACGCCTTCTTCGTGGCGTTCCGCATCCCGAACCACTTCCGGGCGATCTTCGGCGAAGGCGCATTCAACAACGCCTTCCTGCCCACCTACGCGCAGGTCCTGGAGACGGAGGGCGGAAGCTCCGCCACGTCGTTCGCCAGCCGCATCACGACCCTCATGCTGATCGTGCAGATCGCGCTCCTCATCGCGGCCTTCCTGGCCATGCCGTGGGTCGTGATGCTGCTTGCTCCCGGCTTCTCGGAGGATCCGGCCAAATTCGACCTCGCCGTCACCCTGACACGGATCACCTTTCCGTATCTCCTGTTCATCACCATCGTGACGATCTATTCGGGCATCCTCAATGCCCATGATCGGTTCTGGGCCGCCGCGGCGGCCCCGATCCTGCTCAACATCGCCATGATCGTGGCGCTGGCCGTCGTGTTCCTGTTTCCGAACGCCGGCTACGCGGCCGCGTGGGGCGTGACGATCTCCGGCATTCTCCAGCTCGTCCTCGTCTGGTGGGACGCCCGGCGCGCCGCCGCCGCACCCGGCCTCGCGCGCCCGAGCGTCGATGCGCCGATGAAGACCTTCTTCAAGGCCCTGGGCCCGGCCGTGATCGGGTCGGCCGGGGTGCAGCTTGCGATCTTCGCCGATACGATCATCGCCTCGTTCCTGCCCACGGGCGCGGTGTCCTCGCTCTATTATGCCGACCGGATCTACCAGCTCCCCTTGGGCGTCATCGGCATCGCGGCCGGCACGGTGCTGCTGCCCGAGATGAGCCGCCGGATCGCGGTCGGGGACGAGGCGGGAGCCTATGCGGCGCAGAACCGGACCGTGGGGCTCACCCTCGCTCTCGCGGCCCCCTTCCTCGTGGCCTTCATGGCCATGCCGGACCTGCTCATGTCCGCCCTCTTCCAGCGCGGCGCCTTCGACGCCTCCGCGGCCGCGAGGTCAGGCGCGGTCCTGGCCGCCTACGGCCTGGGACTTCCGGCCGCCGTGCTGATCCGCTCGGCGGTCTCCAGCTTCTATGCCCGCTCGGACACGGCGACGCCGCTCATCGCCTCCCTCACGGCCGTCGGGGTCAACGTGATCGTCAAGATCCTGCTGATGCGGCCCTATGGCGTCGTGGGTCTGGCTCTCGGCACGGCCATCGGCGTGTGGGTCAACCTGGGGCTACTCTTCTTCCTTGCCCATCGCCGCGGCTGGACCGCCCCGAACCGGACGCTGGCCAAGACCTGCCTTGCCATCGCGGCCGCGAGCCTGCTCCTGACGGCCTTCGCGATCTATGCGCCCGCGCCCCTGACCCCATGGATCGCGGCTCTTCCGAAATGGCACAACGAGACGCTCCTCGCGGCTCTCGGCGCAGGGGGATGCGTGGTTTATGGAGCAGCCCTCCTGGCCGGGCTGAAGCTCTCCGGCGTCCGGCTGGCGCGGCGTTAGAGCTCGAACGCAAAGGGCAGAACCGGTTTTGCGTGAAAAGATGCGCTGAGCCGGAAATTCAAAGCATCGAAGCCGTTCAGGCATGAAAAAACCGGGGCGGCGAGCCCCGGTTCCACAGTCTCGAAGCAGGATCAGGCCGCCTTGCTGACGCCCTTGTCGTGGGCGAACGCCCAGTAGAGCTCGCGCGCCCGTCGGAAGAAGGGGCCGGGCGGGAGTTCGCGGCTGTCGATGCGCAGCACCGGCATCACCTTCGAGTAGTTGCCCGAGATGAAGATCTCGTCGGCATTGGCGAAGTCCTCGTAGCGCAGGGTGCCTTCCACCACCGTGACGCCGTCGTCGCGCAGGAGCTGGATCACGCGCTGGCGGGTGATGCCGTTCAGGAACGTGCCGTTCGGGTAAGGCGTGTAGACCACGCCGTCCTTGGCCATGAACACGTTGGACGTGCCGGTCTCGGCGATATTGCCCATTGCGTCGCACACGAGGGCGTTGTCGAAGCCCTTTGCCTTCGCCTCGCGGATGACGCGGGCATTGTTGGGATAGAGGCAGCCGGCCTTGGAATCGGTCGGCATGGATTCGAGCGTCGGACGGCGGAAGCTCGACTTCATGACCGAGGTGCCGCCCGGCACCGGCATCGGCGCCTCGAAAACGGAAAGGCAGAACTGGGTCGATTCAGGATCCGGCGCGATGGTAGCGATGCCCTCGGCCTCGCCCCAGTACATGGGCTTCACGTAGAGCGCGGTTCCGGGCGCGAACTTCTTCGCGCCTTCGCGGACCAGGTCCATGATCGCCTGCGGCTCCATGGTGGGCTTCAGGCCGATGGCGGCGGCCGAGCGGTTCACGCGCGCGCAGTGCCGGTCGAGATCGGGCATGACGCCTTCGAACACCCGGGCCCCGTCGAAAACGGAGGAGCCGAGCCAGGAGACATGCGAACGCGGCCCGATCAGGGGCGGATTGCCTTCATGCCACGCGCCGTTGAACCAGTTCCATGTCTGCGAATACCAAGCCACTTGTCTCATTCCCCATGATCAAAATGTGTGACGTATCGAAAACCCTGGGAGCTCAACCGTCAATCGGCCTGCGGCCCGTCAGGGCATAAAGTCTTGTGATCGGTCCCATGAGAGAGGCTGATCGATCCGGCGGTTGCCACCTGTCGCGCCCGGATTACTGGACCTGGAGTGGACCCGCTTTTCCGCGCGACGGGCTTGTGCGAAGCTCGGGTGCATGACCACACCGGCGCCCCTCCCGGATCGCACCAGGACCGTCATCTTCGACGCCTACGGCACCCTCTTCGATGTGCACTCGGCGGTCGGCCGCCACATGGCGCGGATCGGCCCCGAAGCGGCGCGGCTGTCCGAGATCTGGCGGGCCAAGCAGCTGGAATATTCGTGGGTGCTGTCGCTCGCCGGACGCTACGAGCCGTTCTGGTCCCTGACGGAACAGGCCCTCGACTACGCCTTCGCGCGCTGCCCGGGCGTGGACCGCTCCGTCAGGCCTCTTCTTCTCGATGCCTACCGCACGCTCGATCCCTATCCGGAGGTTCGAGACACCTTGCGCACCCTGCGCGCCCGCGGCCTCCTCACAGGCATCCTGTCGAACGGCGATCCCGGAATGCTGAACGCCGCGGTCGCCTCGGCCGGTCTCGCCGATGATCTCGATTCCGTTCTGTCGGTCGATGCCGCGAAGGTCTTCAAGACGAGCCCGCGCACCTACGATCTCGCGCTTCGGGCCCTGTCCCTGAGCGCGGAAGAGATCGTGTTCGTCTCGTCCAACCGCTGGGACATCGCAGGCGCAACCGCGTTCGGCCTGACCACCGTCTGGGTGAACCGGCTCGGGCTGCCGGACGAGTATGCGGCGCTTGCACCGCATGCGGTCATCACGTCGCTGAACGAGCTGGTTTGAGATGAAGATCAAGCGCGACACCCACCTCTCCCCGGTGGGGAGAGGTGGGTGTCGGGATGCTCGCCCCCGCCTACTTCGCCAGGGCTGCGAGGATCCGGGCCCAGGAGCGCGCGCCCTTGTGGAAGCTCTTGAGGTCGTACTTCTCGTTCGGCGAGTGGATGCGGTCGTCGTCGAGGCCGAAGCCCACGAACAGGGTGTCGAGGCCCAGCGTGCGCTTGAAGTCGCCGCCGACCGGGATCGAGCCGCCCATGCCGATGACGATCGGATCCTTCTTCCATTCATCGTGGAGGGCTGACTTCGCGGCCGTCAGGGCCGCGAAGTCATGCGGCAGGGCGAGCGCGCGGGAGCCCTTGTGCTTGATGAACTCCACCGAGCAGTCGGCGGGAATGCGCTCGCGCACGAAGGCCTGGAAGTTGGCGGAGATCTTCTCCGGATCCTGGTCGCCAACGAGACGGAAGGAAACCTTGCAGCGGGCCTCCGCCGCGATCACCGTCTTGGTGCCCTCGCCCGTGTAGCCGCCGATGATGCCGTTCACGTCGCAGGTCGGGCGGGACTGGATCTGCTCGATGAGCATGCGGCCCTTCTCGCCGGCGGAGTGCTTCAGGCCCACCTGTCCGAGGAACTCCTCTTCGGTGAGGTTCAGGTTCTTCCACTGTTCCAGGATCTGCGTTGGGGTCTCCGGCACGCCCTCGTAGAAGTCCGGGATCGTGATGCGGCCGTGCTCGTCATGGATGGCGGCGATGATCTTCGACAGCACATGGATCGGGTTGCGGGCGGCGCCGCCGAACTGACCCGAATGCAGGTCGCGGTCGGCGCAGCGCACGATCACTTCCTCATAGACCATGCCGCGCAGCGACGAGGTGATGGCGGGCGTGTCCTGGTCCCACATGCCGGTATCGCAGACGAGGGCCACGTCGGCCTTCAGCTCGTCCTTGTTGGCGGCGATGAACTCGGGCAGGAACTTCGAGCCGTCCTCCTCCGCGCCCTCGACCAGGAACGTGATGTTGATGGGCAGCGAACCCGTCACCGCCTTCCAGGCGCGACAGGCCTCGACGAAGGTCATGACCTGGCCCTTGTCGTCGGCGGCGCCGCGGGCGCTGATGGCCTTGCGGCCGTCGGGCAGCGTGATGAGGCGCGGCTCGAAGGGCGGCCTCTCCCACAGGTTCAGCGGATCGACGGGCTGCACGTCATAGTGACCGTAGAAGAGCACGTGCAGCTTCGCGTCGCCCTTGGCGTGGCCGACCACGGCCGGGTGCCCGCCGGTCTCGCGGAGCGACGCCTCGACGCCGATCTGCTTCAACTCGTCGACGAGCCACTGTCCCGCCGTGCGGCAATGGTCCTTGTAGGCGGGATCGGTGGAGATCGACGGCACCTTCAGCCACTGGAACAGCCGCTCCAGGGAGGAATCGAGGTCGGCATCGATCTTCGAGAGAACTTGGTCGAGATGGGACATGGTGCGATGGCTGCCTGATGAGGGAAATCACCCCAAGAGGTATCCCCTCGGACCGGGCCATTGCAAGACGGGTTTCGGCCTCATGGCCCTGCGTCCAGCAGCTTCGTCATGTAGACCCGCCGGAATCCCTTCTCCTCGCCGCGATGGGTCTCGACGAAGCCGAGGCTCCGGTAGAGGGCGATGTTCTCCGTCATCGCCTCGTTGGTGTAGAGCCGGATCGTCCGCAGGCCCCGTTGCCGGGTGATCCTCTCGGCATGGGCGATCAGCGCCCGGCCATAGCCGTGGCCCTGTTTCTGCGGATGAACGGCCACGTTGTCGAGAAGCATCGCGTGGTCGTCCGGGAAGAGGACCAGAACGCCGCAAACGCCGTCCTGGTCGCACAGGACATGGACGTGCCGGTTCCCGATCAGGACGGCATAATCGTCGAGCATCGGGCCGGGCTCGCGGCCGATCCTCGGCACGTACCCGGCATAGGCGGCATGGACGACCGCCTCCACCGCCGCGAGATCCCCCATGTCTGCGAGGCGGATCCAGGACATGGCTCCCCTCCGGGCACGGTCCGGCGCCTACCGCCGCAGGAGCCCGCCCAGGGTCCCGCGCACGATGGCACGGCCGATGGAGCTGCCCTGGCGGCCCGCGATGGACTTGCCGAGTTCGGCCGCGATGTTGCCCACCGTCTGGTTGACGATGGTGCGGGTGACCTCCCGCGTGACCTTCTGGCCGACCGTCAGCGTTCCCTTGCGCTGGCCGGTGGTGCCGAAGATGCTGCCGATCATGTCGAGGATCCCGCCCCCGCCCTCGGCGGCCTTCGCCTCGGCCGCCGCCTGCTCGGCGCGCTTGGCCAGCATCTCGTAGGCCGATTCCGGATCGATGTCCTGGTCGTATTTCCCCTTCATGGGGCTCGAGGCGATGATCTGCTGGCGCTGGGCCGCGTCGATGGGACCGACCTGCCCCATCGGCGGAGCGATGAGGGTGCGCTCCACCATGGAGGGCGTGCCCTTGCCTTCCAGGGTCGAGACAAGGGCCTCGCCGACGCCGAGTTCGGTGATGGCCTTTTCCGTGTCGAAAGCCGGGTTCTGGCGGAAGGTCTGCGCCGCCACGCGCACCGCCTTCTGCTCGCGGGGCGTGTAGGCGCGGAGCGCGTGCTGGACCCGGTTGCCGAGCTGGGCCAGCACGGTTTCGGGAATGTCGACCGGGTTCTGGGTGATGAAATAGACGCCCACGCCCTTGGAGCGGACGAGGCGCACGACGCGCTCCACCGTATCGAGCAGAGGCTTCGGCGCATCGTTGAAGAGAAGATGCGCCTCATCGAAGAAGAACACGAGCTTGGGCTGGTCGAGATCGCCCACCTCCGGCAGTTCCTCGAAAAGCTCGGACATGAGCCACAACAGGAAGGTGCCGTAGAGGCGCGGATTGTTCATGAGCTTGTCCGCCGCCAGGATATTGACGACGCCGCGTCCGTCACGGTCGGTGCGCATCAGATCCTTGATGTCGAGGGCAGGCTCGCCGAGAAACGCGTTGCCCTGCTGGTTTTCGAGCACCAGAAGCTGGCGCTGGATCGTCCCGATGGTGGCCTTCGACACATTGCCGTAGGTGGTGGTGAGCTCCCCCGCGTTGTCGGCGATGAGCTGCAGCAGCGCGCGCAGGTCCTTGAGATCGAGGAGCAGGAGCCCCTGCTCGTCGGCGATGCGGAACGCGATGTTGAGCACGCCTTCCTGCGTGTCGTTGAGATCGAGGAGGCGGGAGAGGAGCAGCGGACCCATCTCGGAGATGGTCGCCCGCACCCGGTGCCCTTGCTCGCCGAAGAGGTCCCAGAACACGACGGGGAATTGATCGGGCTTGTACTCGATGCCGATTTCCTTGGCGCGCCTGACGAGGGGCTCCTTGCCGTTGCCCGGAGCGGCAAGACCGGAAAGATCACCCTTGATGTCGGCGGCGAAGACCGGGACGCCCGCGCTGGAAAACCCTTCCGCCAGCACCTGGAGCGACACGGTCTTGCCCGTGCCGGTCGCGCCCGTGATGAGGCCATGGCGGTTGGCGAGCCCCAGATCCAGATATTCGGGCTTGGTGCTTTTGCCGATGAAGATCTTCCCGTCTTCAAGCATCGTGTCTCTCCAGAATCGGAAGAAGGATCTTAGACGGCCTGTCGCCAGTTTCCACTCTGGGGTTTTTCGATTAAATAGTTTAGTACTAAACTATCGCCGCAAGCCCAAGATCAGGAGAATCACATGGAAGAGCTCATTGCCCGCGTCACGCAGAAGACGGGCCTCGACGCAGCGACCGCCAGCAAGGCCATCGGCATCATTCTGGGCTATCTCCAGAAAGAGGGCCCGCAGAACGAGGTCAACCAGCTCATCGCGGCCCTGCCGGGCGCTCAGGATGCCATCGAGCAGGCCAAGACCGGCGGTGGCGGCGGCCTGATGGGCATGATGGGCTCTCTGGGCGGCGGCGTGATGGCCCTCGGCGGCCAGCTCATGGGCGCGGGCGTCTCCATGGGCCAGATGCAGCCCCTGGGCAAGGAACTCTTCGCCTATGGCCGCGAGAAGGCCGGCGAGGACGTGATGGGCCCCATCATCGGCTCCATCCCCGGCTTGTCCCAGTTCGTTTGACGACAGCACCCGCCGTCATTCCGGGCCGCGCAGCCGTGCCCGGAATGACCGCATGATGCCCCCGTCCTTTGGGGCATTCCCACGGCCTCCTCGACCCGGTATCTTCGCGCGCAAACAGTGCTGCCCTCCTCCGGACGAGGATACCCATGGACGATCTCTCACTCGCCGCCGACTTCCCTCAGGCCACCCGCGAGCAATGGCTCAAGCTGGTCGAGGGCGTGCTCAAAGGTGCCGATTTCAACAGGAAGCTCGTCGGCAGGAGCCATGACGGCATCGCCATCCAGCCGCTCTACCCCAAGGCGGAGGGGGCCGCGCGGATCACGCGCGAACAGCCAGGCCGCTGGCGGGTGTCGCAGCGGGTCGATCATCCGGACCCGGCCAAGGCCAACGAACTCGCCCTTCTCGATCTGGAGGGCGGCGCGGACGCGCTGACTCTCGTCACCCGCAAGGCACCCGCCGCGCGGGGCTTCGGGGTCAGGATCGACAGCCTCGACGATCTCGACCGGACTCTTCAAGGCGTGATGCTCGACCTCATCCACCTGCGCCTCGATGCGGGCGGGCACGGGAGGCAGATGGCGGCGCTGGTGCTGGCACTCGCCGAGCGGCGCGGCCACAACCTCTCGGATCTTTCCCTCGATCTCGGCCTCGATCCCGTCGGCGCCATGGCGGCGCAAGGCCGGATGTCGGCTGCCTGGGATGCGGTGGCGCACCGCATGGGCGACACGCTCGCGGACCTCGCGGGCCGCGGCTTCAAGGGACGCGCCTTCCTGGCCGACGGGCGGGTCTATCACGAGGCGGGCGCGAGCGAGGCCCAGGAGCTGGCGGCCGTGCTGGCGACCGGCCTCGGCTATCTGCGCGCCCTCGAAGCGCAGGGTCATTCTCTCGATGCGGCCCGCGACGCGCTCGCCTTCCTGCTCGTCGCGGATGCGGACGAGTTCTTCACCGTGGCCAAGTTCCGCGCGCTCCGTCGCCTCTGGGCCAGGGTCGAGCAGGCCTGCGGCCTCGCGCCGAAGCCGATCCGCCTCCATGCCGAGACGGCTTGGCGGATGACCACGAAGCGCGATCCATGGGTCAACATGCTGCGCACGACCGTGGCGGCCTTCTCGGCCGGCATCGGCGGAGCGGATGCGCTGACGGTTCTGCCCTTCACGGCGCCCCTGGGCCTGCCCGATGCCTTCGCGCGCCGGGTGGCGCGCAACACGCAACTGATCCTGCTCGACGAGTCCAACCTCGGACGCGTGGCCGATCCCGCCGCTGGCGCGGGCGGGTTCGAGGCCATCACCGATGCGCTGTGCGAGAAGGCCTGGGGCCTGTTCCAGGAAATCGAGCGCGAGGGCGGGATCCTGGAGAGCCTCACGCGCGGCGCCCTGCAGAACCGCATTGCGGCCGTGCGGGCGGAGCGGGAGAAGGCGGTCGCCACGCGCAAGGAGCCGTTGACCGGCACGAGCGAGTTTCCGAACATCCATGAGGCCGATGTGGCGGTGCTGCTGCCTACGCCTGACCCGGAGGGCGGCGAAGCCCCGGCTGAGCAATCCCCTCCGTCTGCCGCAGCCGAAACGCCGTTCGGGTCTCTCGTCCGCATGGCCACGGAGGGAGCGGGCCTCCGGCAACTCGCCATCACGGCCGCGGGTCCTTCGCCCGTGTCCGTTGCTCCCCTGCCCTCCGTCCGGACGGCAGAGCCCTTCGAGCGCCTGCGCGACATCTCGGATGCCTATTTCCAGCGGACGGGCGCGCGCGCCAAGGTCTTCCTCGCGAATCTCGGCCCCATCGCGGCCTTCACGGCCCGCGCGACCTTCGCCAAGAATTTCTTCGAGACCGGAGGAATAGAAGCCATCATGACGGACGGGTTTTCCGATCATGACAAGCTTAGAGAGGCCTATAAGGCAAGCAAAGCCAAGCTTTCTTGCATCTGCTCGACAGATGAAATATATGAAAAACATGCGGTTGAAACCGCTGATGCCTTGCGAAAGGCCGGATCGTCCCTCATCTACCTGGCAGGGCGTCCGGGCGAGCGCGAAGAACAGCTGACCCGCGCCGGCATCACCACTTTCATCTATGCTGGGTGCGACGCCCTCAAGGTCCTGAGCCAAGCTCTCGAAGAGGCTTGCTCCTGAGGCCGAGACGGTTCTCCCGGCCTCACGACCGGGAGAACGATCGGTTATGACTTTTGCGAAGCGAACGGCCGTGGCACTCGGCCTCGGCCTGTCCCTGACCGGCGGCGCTCTTGCGGCCCCCGCGAGCAAGCACGACGGCACCTGGAACATCCGGATGGTGACGGATTCCGGCACCTGCGACAGCAGCAACAGCTATTCCATCGCCATCGAAAACGGCAACGTCCGCTACCTCCTCGCCCCTGGCGATTCCCCGACGACCGTATCGGGCCGGATCGGTCCCGACGGGCTGGTGAACCTCGATATCCGCCGCAGCATCGCCAAGGTCGACGCCAACGGCCGCCTGAACGGGCAGTCCGGCTCCGGCACATGGCAGCTCGGCATGCTCGGCTGCTCCGGGCGCTGGACGGCCCAGAAGCGCTCCGGCACCGTTCAGGGCTGATCGCGCCTGCCCTGCCCTGATCAAGAATGATTTGAGGCCGCTGCATCCCTCCGCGCAGCGGCATTTTCATGGTCCGCAGGGCTGGCGCATCCCTCAGGAACACCCTCTCAGACCTCACGTTATCCCGATTGGGTCGACCCGGTCATGGAGCATCCGATGCGGTCTTTCCTCTGGCTCGCCGCCGCTGCAGTGGCAGCGTCCGCTCTCCCGGCCCAGGCGCAGACGCGACGGTTCGACGGCAACTGGAGCGTGGAGGTGGTCACCGAGCAGGGCGCCTGCGACCGGGCCTACCGCTATTCCGTAATCGTCCAGAACGGCCGCGCCCGCTATGGCGGCCCGGAGAACTTCGACATTCGCGGCCAGGTCCAGCCGAACGGCTCGGTTTCCGGCAGCATTCTGCACGGCCAGGACCGGGCGAACGTGACCGGCCGCCTGTCGGGCAGTTTCGGCCGTGGCACTTGGTCTACGTCCGGAGGACGGGCCTGCTCCGGCTACTGGAACGCGGAGAAGCGGGGATGACAGGGTTGCGTTTCCCAATTGTCATTCCCGGCCGGAGCGAAGCGGAGGGGAAGGGAATCCAGAGCGCCGAGCCCGACCGTGGATCCCCTTCCCTCGCTTCGCTCGCCGGGGATGACAGCGAGCGTGAACCACACCTT
>JBOZRS010000091.1:0-31035 GCA_050789065.1 Microvirga sp. | reverse complement strand
TCCCTTTGTCTGGGGCCAACGCCGCCGGCATCGCCCACGCCGCTCACCCGGGATAGCCCTCCTGCCGAGGGCAGCATGACTTCCCGGATGCACCACTTAGTCTTGACGGGTGACATCAGTGGCTTCCGAGACGATGAAGTGCTCATCCGGTGCTGCAGTCGAGCGTGAACAGAGAACGCCCGCCAGAGGGCGGGCGAGGGCCTCAGGTCGCGTGACGGAGCGCGGCTTATGCAAAAGCGGCCTGGCGGGCGACGCGGGCGATGTCGAACCGGGCGATACCCAGATCGGTCAGCTCACGATCGGAGAGTTGCGCCAGTTCCCGCACGGTTTCACGGTAGAGCTTGTAGGCGCGGATTTTGGACAGGATGTAGGTAACGAACATGGAAATCCCCAGCAGGTGACCGGCCCCGATGACCGGTGATCATTGCTCTTGCTGCACGGCACATATAGGGATGCGCCACGCTCAGAGGAGCGGCCATCCGGAAGGCCTGTTATGCTTTAGTAGCATACCGCTCCAAGGCTCACCGAGCCGCTGAGTCCTTCGGCTGTTCTGTCGCCGATTGAACCCCGCACACGCTCCATCAGGCGCTCGGCTGGGCTCCTCCCCGGTATCACAGACTGGCTCCGGCAACCGTCATTGACTCCCCGCGTTGGCCTATGTTCCTGTTTTGTTATATTCTCTCGTAGAGGAGGCAACATGGGTCATGGGTGGCAGGCGCGAAGTCATGGAGGCCTTGCGGCGTCAGAGATCGACCGGCTTCATGGAGGCTTGCCCTTGCGCAAATCGCTCCCCTTCCGCATCGCTCCGATCAACCGCCATTTGCCCACCGTGGGCTTGGCGTTAGGCGCCCTGCACGAGGTGATCGAGCATGGCCCGGCTTCGGAATTCGCCGGGACCGCCACCTTGTTCACGGCCGGCATTCTCACCCGCCTCAAAGGTCCGGTTCTGTGGTGTCTGACACGCCGGGATCTGTTTGCTCCCGGGCTCATGCAGGTGGGGCTTCACCCAAATCGGGTGATCTTCGTCGGAACCCATCGAGACGCCGATGTCCTGCCCCTGATTGAGGAAGGTCTGCATGAGAAGGGCCTCGGGGCTGTGGTCGGCGAGGTCACAAAGCTTGGCCTGACGGCATCCCGGCGCCTGCAACTGGCCGCCGACGCCTCCAGCGTCACAGCCCTGGTGATCCGGCGCTGGTGGACGGTCTCGCAAAAGGACCTGACCGGTCTTCCAACCGCCGCCCTGACGCGATGGCGCATCACCCCGGCGGTGTCCGGGAGCCTGCCTGCCGATGGTCTCGGCCGAGCCCGGTGGCAGGTCGATCTGGTGCGCTGCCGCGGCGCTGAACCCTGTTCCTGGATTGTGGAGGCCTGCGATGCGCAGGGTCGTCTCGCCTTACCTTCCGACTTGGCCCACCGACCGCATCCGGCGCAGGTTCGACAGCCTGCCGCCGGATAAGCCGCTCGTGACCGTCAGCACGACCGGTTCGCGTCGGATCATTGCCTCCGCCTACCAGACCGCCCGGCAACTCGGGCTGATTGAAGGAATGCCCGTCGCGCAGGCCCAAGCCCTGGTTCCGGATCTGCACGTCATGGATGCGGATCCGGAGGGTGAAGCCAAATCCCTGCTCGAACTTGCCAAGTGGGCGATCCGGTTCTCGCCCGTGGTCGCCCTCGATCCTCCGGATGGCCTCTGGACTGACATCGCCGGTGTCGAGCATCTCTTCGGCGGCGAAGAGGCTCTGCTCACAACACTGCTCGGGCGCCTGGAGAATAATGGCATTCAGGCCCTTGCAGCCATTGCCGATGTCCCGGGCGCTGCCTGGGCCGTGGCTCGATATGGAAAGGGCGGGATTGTGCCGCCTGGTCGCACGGTCGATGCGCACCCTCGCCTTGACCAGCCGGAACCTTCCCCGACCGTATTTGCGCCCGACCATCCGGGATATGAAATCCATCTGAAACAAACGGACCTTGAGTGGATGGCCGTGATTACCGCTCCTCGGGAGCGGTCGAGCGTTGTCCTTGGCGCCGATCGAGAGGGTGCTGGCGAAGGCTCGTGAGTGGATCGAGGTTTACGCCGCAGATCGCCACAGAAGCGCATGACCTACCGCCTGATCCAACTGGCTCCCGGCAACTCTGATCTTCTCCTCGGAGACGTCACTATTGCCAGCGTGGTGCGGAGTGCGTCCCGGAAACCAGCGGTCTGGACGGCCGAACTGCTGGAGACCCTTCCAAGAGCGCGCCGGCCGGCGCCGTTCACGAGGGTCGAACACGCATTCCCGAGCTGTGGGGACCTCTGCGCGTGGTTGGAGCATCTGGAGGTCAAGCCCATCCGCCGCGACATATAGACGTTCTGAGGTTTCCGGCTCTGCCATATGATGACGTTAAAGGGGCAGCAGCCGACCTGAGTGGCCTCAATCAACCTTAGAATTGGATCTGATCGATTACCTGAACACTGCAGTTGCGACGAGCGGTCCTGTTACGGTGACGTCAAGCGCAGGAGGCCGGTCCCAGACTTAAACTTCGTTGGATCGAAGTTGAGATCGCCCAAGCACCATGACTGAAGAACCACAACAGCATCGCCGACGGTTTTTGGCTTCACGCCGCCGTCCAAGACACGCGTGATGGACAGTGTCTTCTTCTTCCAGTCGAGTTGGAGGCGATCCTCTGGGCCGAAGCCGGATCTGTCCCACAGCTCCCGTGGCAGCCGGATTGTGGTGTAGAACCGGTCGGGCCGCTTGGCATCCGCAATGGACTTCACCGCAACATGGCCGGAACTCGGGCTTCGATCGATGCTTCCATTCGTCCTTGGACGACGGGATTTCTTGGCCGGTCCTGTCGGCATCACTACCTGTTCAGCCTCGGGTCCTGAGCAGATGTCCTGATCCTGCTCGGTCGAAGGCTCAGGCGCTGGTGAGGGCTGGTGCGAGAGACTGATGTCTGCGGGCCTGGAGTTCAGCTTGATGGTGCTCACGATATCCTGGAGTCCCCCGGAGAGCCTGTCACTCGACTGAACGACGAGAGGCGCAAGCCGTGCGATGGCTTCGATCTGCTGGCCTGCAAGAGTTACCAGCTTGCTCATCTGCTCGGCCATCAGCTCCATGGTGGACCGGAGGCTCTTCAGATCAGCAGCCATCCCGGTCAGAGCTTTTTCTACCTCGGGCGATAGGACCGGGGTCGATGCTGGCTGCTGCGCCGTATCCGGAGCGGAGAGGTGAGGGGGCTGCGGCGGCTTGGGCCGGAAGACCTCTGCCGCCAAGGCTTCTGACTTGCCGAGATGCCGGGCCAGGATCTCCGCTGTGTCTTTGCGGCGCGAACTTATCGGGGCGGTCTCGTGATCCGATGGCCGGGCCGTCATTGCAACGGTCTGGTGGCGTATCTCATTCACTCGACGCCGTTCGGCATCTCGAGGCCTTGCCAGACAGGCAGGGCACAGGTCATAGGCGCGATCCCGCCCGAGCAGCCAACCGCGCTCCTTGAAGCAGCCCTTGATGATCTCGTCGCTGACGGACTGACGGGTCTCGTAGCTGTCGCTATTGGGGCACTTGGAGCAGCGGACCGTAAACCGGTACTTCGATGGTACTCCGCCGCTACGGGTGATCTGCGGCTCGAATTGACGCGAGGTGCCAGGCACTGATTGTTTCCTGAAATAATCGAAAGTAGCCTTCCTGGGCAATGGGACCTGCCGAAGGCCACGGATCCTGGCTGTTCCAGGAAAGCTGCGAGAATGAACGGAGGATCGTTAGTCGAACTTGCGAACAGATCCAAGCCGTATCGGCGGAGATCGTGCGGGCAGACAAGCAAGATCCAACCGTCAACGAGCTGAGCAGCGCTGTCCCGACCCATGATAGACTAGCTATAGGTATATCCAACAGCAGGTAGACAGGCTTGGCGTTGGGTCGGTCATGGACCGGAGGTCCGAGGGCAAATGCGGCTGTCTTGCAATAATCGGGCGAGACCGGTTTCTTCCGATCTCACCCGCCCCATGATGCTGCTTCACTCGTTTCCGGAAGAGCTGCGCCTCCGGGAAGACCGCCCCTTGCCGGCTCCGCGGCTGCCACCCTCACTGCCAGCAGTGCCGCCGATCCCGCCGAGCATCACGCCTGTGGCCGCATCGGTCATCACCTCCGTTGCCGCCTGCGCCACGCCCATGGCTCCCGTTACCATTTCGGCGGCCGGGTTGGTGACGGGATCACTCGTGTGCAGGCCCTCATCCAAGGCCTCTCCGAAGCGGCGTGCCCCACCTCCGGCACTGTCCTGGTCGCGCTGATTGCGGCTGTCGAGAACGGTGGCAACGGCCCGCAGCGCCTCGGCGATGATCTCCCGTCCCACGCGGGTGGTGATCATCGTCTCAATGGAGCTCAGCCAGTTCTGCGTCCCCGAGGTGCTGCTTCCGGATCTGGTCCGACGTGAGGTCGTGCCCCGGTTGCCGCCCCTCGTACCGGCGGTCGATTTCCGCGCAGCCGAGATCGTGTTTGATCGGGCTGCAGAGCGCGCCTTGATGGGCAGGGTCATCGACTTGGTTGCGGCCCTGGAGCTGCCGGTCGCCTTGGGCTGGGCTCGTTTGCTGGCAGCTGATGAGCTCTTCGATCCGCTTCGGGACCGGGTAGGGGATTGCTCCGACGCTTTGCGGCGGCTCCGGGATGATGTACTTTGATCTTTCTTGCTGGCGGCCATGGATGTCCGTTCCTCTTGCTGGTGCTGGTGCTGACAGGCAAAGAATGTCTATGCCTCATCCCTACAATGATCCCGGCCGCAATTAGTTTTCATTCGCCAGGTGGCGAGAGCTATTGTTGGCTAGGGTGCCAAGCCCACACCGTAGGGTTCAGCGAAATCCCAGAACCAGCCTTCATCAAGGCTGGTCACGCGATGCTCTTCCTCGACAGCCGTGGCGCCATGGTCATAAAGAGCATAGCACAGAGCCTCGTCATCATGCCGGGCATAGTAAGCGATCCCGCTGGCGCGCACCGGGTGGTCGCGAAGGGCTGCCGACCAGGCCGGAGACGCTGACTATCCCCTCTGAGGAGTGACACGCCCCGCTGTACCGGTGATGGAGCGGGCGATCCCGTCGATGTAGCGCCGGACGTACGATCCCGGCGAGCGAATCTCAGAGGTCAGCGATGTCAGAACGAGAAGGGGTCATCGGGTCCTTCGCTCTGGAAAAGGGGTAGGGCGTCATCAAACAGTGCGCGGGGAAGCATGCGCAGTTCGTCCGACACGTACGGCAGGTGCGTTAGGTACCGGGCGACGAGTTGGGCGACAGCTTTGGCCTGGGCTTCGTCACGCTTGCGCTTCGTCGGCTCCCGGTCGGCCCGCTTCGAGATCCACAGCTTGTGTGCCGCGAACACCCGCGGGTCGGTGGCGACGATCCGCAGTGGACCGCCGCGCTCGTCGATCGCGACCGCCTCGAAGGCCGGGGCGCTCTCGTGCCACGCGAGCCCATCGATCGCCTTCGCCGAGAGCTCGTCCTCGGATTCACCAATCTGCTCGTGCTCCCGGAGCCACGGCGTATTCCGCAGCGGGCGTATCAAATCAACGAGGTAGCCCTCCTTGTTAGAGGCCCGGAAGGTCTGGTCCGTCCGCTCGAAGCTCCGGTCCACCTGCTTCAGCAGCGCGATCAGCGTAGGCTCCGGAATGGTCTCGCTGGCCGTGATCCGCAGGTGCATGCGAGCGTCCATCAGCAGGTCGATGTCCTGCGTCGTGATGCCGGGATCCACCATGACGCCAGCCGCCGCCTCGTAGGCATAGATCGCGTTGGTACCAACGATGTGGATGCCGTTGCCCAGGAGGCCGGCCTCGTCGATGGCGCGGATGATCCTGGCGCCGACGAGCGGCACACGGGCGAGACCGACGACGCGGTTGATCGCGGCCTGCCGGGTCACGGCCTCGCGCATCGATTTCAGCCGGTCCGCCGCCTCCGCGCGCGCGCGCTCCCAGTCCGCCTTCAGCTTCTCCATCTCCGGACTGCGCTTGCCCTCAGACTTCTGGCGGCGGTTCCCAGAGGCGTCGTAGTAGCTGCGGACCAGATACTCATTGCCCTTCATTTCATGCCAGACGAGGGAGCCGCGGTAGCTCTGCGCCCGCGCCTTCACATCCCTCCAGGCAGTGTAGCGCTGCTGTGTATTCACCCGCTCGCGGCGCTGATCGTTGTCAAGTTCCTGAAAATGCATGAGTTCAACACTGGAATGATTTTTCGTCCCCGCCTGTTGAATCCCAATCTGGACTCTTACCGGCCAAGTTTCAACACTTTCTATGGATTTTTATATTAAATGTGGAACAACTTATAAATCAAGGACTTATATCCATCGTCGGAGTGGCCAAGGTCTTGGAAGTACGACGCCACCCGATGTGCCGACGACAATGTGCTTCCGGCATCGTACCCCGGTGCAGACATTATAGCCGACGGCCAAGCCGTTGCGGTCTCGATTATGATGCTGAAGATTATGAACACCACGACTACCATGATCGGCGGCAGGATCACCCTGACCATGACAATTACCAAGATAATCGCCCCGGTCGGAGAATCCGGCCGGGTGGGTTTGCCACGGTGGGACATTTTAACTTTGCGCCTACAATATGATTTCGCATAAGGGTTCTTTTGACAAGAAGTATCCAGCTGCAGGCAGTTGCGGGATATCTTAAGGTTGTATAGATGCTCCCACCGTGTTTCTCGTTCCTCCTGGGCTGGATCAGCGGCTAACGCGCCAGATCCGGCCGCCGGCATCATCCGACACGACAATCGACCCATCCGGCAGTTCCTTGACATCAACCGGGCGCCCGACGCCGCTCAAGAAGCTCTGCCCATTGCCGGTGCGGCTGCTGCCAACCCGCAGCCGCACGACTTGGTACCCGACCGGAATACTGCGATTCCAGCTCCCATGTTCGGCAACCAGCGCTTCGCCTCGCAGGTCGGGGAACATGGCACCGCGATAAAAGTGGACCCCGAGCGTGGCGACATGGGCCTGAAACTCATACGCGGGTTGGTTCTGTGGTGCGGGCGGGGCCGCCGCCTCGAAGTCGCGCAACCGCACCCGACCGCCGAAATACGGAAAGCCATAGAAGGCACCCGGTTGCAGTTCGTTGAGCTCGTCCGGCGGTGTGTTGTCTCCCATTCCGTCGGCACCATTGTCGGTGAAATACAGGATCCCGCCGTTCCAGTCGAAGCCAACGGAGTTCCTGATGCCCGAGGCCATGCGCCGGAGGTCCCCGCCGTTTGGGCTAAGGCTGACGATTGTCCCCTGCAAACCCTCGGGCTGGCAAATGTTACACGGCGAGCCGATCGAAACGTACAGCCGGCCGTCCGGTCCGGCCTGAATGTAGCGCAAGCCATGGTGGGCCAGGTTCGGTAGCCTGACCTGCAGGTCAACTCGGTTCGCCAGCCTACCATCGGGCACAAGCGTAAAAGCCGAGACCCGGTCACGCGATGCAACATAGAGTCGGTTCCCAAGGCAAGTGACGCCATTGGGGGCGACAAGCCCGGAAGCCGCCCGCACGGCAGGCCCACCTGCGAGGGGTACGCCATAGACCGCATTGCCCTTCGTGCCGACGTAAAGCGCATCACCGCAGACCGCCATGGCGCGGGCCGCCGGCACACGGGCGAATACCTCGACGCGGGCTTCGGGTGCCGCGTGGACGGTCTGGCCACGGCAGGGCATCGGGATCAGACTGGCGGTCACCAGACCGGCTAGAGCGAAGGACCGGAACGGCTTTGCGAGATGCATTATCCCCTCCTGACCGACTTGAACAGATAATTTATGCACCGCCCGCCGCGCCTGAAAAACTCACAACTTTGCGGGATTGACGAGATCAGGAACGAGGCCGAAGGAGCGCTGGAGGCGCAGATGGGGCATCATTGGTGACCGAAGGTCCGGGCAGAGCCGAGACCTGCAGTGGTGTCAAAGAACAGGAGCAAAGCAAGCCTTGATGTTGGAGGACTTGGACACGTTGGGAACCACGGTGTGCATAGCAGCCCCCTGTTGAGCAACACTTCCAACCCGCTCCTCACTTCCTCAGGCACAAGCACGTCAGCGTCGATGGCCAGAGCACGTTCCAGAATCTCAAGGCGGTCTTGGATGCTCACGCGGGATCTCATCTGCTGGCTGATATAGACTTCCCTCTCTCGCTCATTCTCCTTCGTGTCTACGCAAGTCAGGCTTCAGTTAAGCGGGTAATTGAACTGTTCCATGGTGGCCATCCTGGTAGCTCGTCCCTACGGGAGAGAGGGCGGCTCTGAGGCCAATGTCGGCTCACCTGATAATGCATTGCACCTATCTCAGGCGGGCAGCAGCATTTTGACAAGAAGTCGGTAACCGGTGCCGTGGCAAGGTCCTCCGGATCAGGAGGACTGTATGCGCTCAAACCGACGGCTGGCTCAACTGTGGCTCGATGCCCTTGCGACCGAACTCGGGGCATCAGCCGGCACCATCGACACCTACACCGACGACCTCGCCTGCTATCTCGACTGGCTCGATGTGAAAGGTCTCGGACTGGGCGATGTCGGCCTTCAGCAGGTCCGTGACTACATTGCCGATCTCAATGCTCGCAGCTATGCCGGATCGACCATTGCCCGCCGCATCACGGTCATCCGGGGGCTTCACCGTTTCCTCATCGCTGAGGACCTCGGCTCACGTGATCCCACGTCTACCCTGTCGGCTATGAAGCAGTCTCGGAAGCTTCCTTTCGTCCTCTCAGTTGGCGAGACAGAGACTCTTCTGGAGACCGCTCACAGGTTGGCGGCGGATCCCTCGGTCGGTCTGTACCGTCAGGCCGGCTATGCCCGACGGGCGGCCCTGTTCGAGACGCTCTATGTCTCGGGCATGCGCATCAGCGAGGCTCTGGCGCTGCCCTCCGATGCGGCGCCCCCTGGCACCCGGATGCTGCTGGTGCGCGGCAAGGGCGACAAGCAGCGGCTCGTGCCTCTGCATGATCGGGCGATTGAAGCCATCGACCAGTGGCAGAAGCTGGCGGCCGCTTATTCGGGAGGGGCGCCCTCCCCTTGGCTGTTCCACTCCGTCCGCAACGGCACCAAGGCCCTCACGCGCCAAGCGGCCCTGCTTGAGATCAAGGAGGCGGCCGTGGCGGCAGGACTGGCCAATCCGGACCGCGTTTCTCCTCACGTGTTGCGGCATGCCTTTGCGACCCATATGCACTCAGGAGGGGTTGATCTGAGAGTCTTGCAGGAGCTGCTGGGCCATGCGGGCATTGAGACCACTCAGATCTACACCCATCTCGACACCTCCCGCCTGCAGCAGATGGTCCGCGACCTGCACCCCCTCAATAAGCAGGAGCAGGATGAGCACACGAGCACTGCGTGAATAGCAGAACGCCGGGCCCTGGGTTCTCAGGCCCGGGGGACCCGGCGGAGCCGATACACTGGGTCTTGGCCGACGTTCCGACCGTTTAGTCTGTCTTAGCTGCGGCCAAGTAGTTCACGGTCACCGCAGCCAGGGCCCTGACACCGACGACCAAGGCCTTGTCATCGACGGAGAAGTTCGGGCTATGGTTCGGAGCCGCTTTGCTCGGATCCTGATCCTTTGGCACAATCCCGAGATTAAAGAACATGCCAGGGACCTCGTTCAGGAAGAACGAGAAGTCCTCGGAGGCACCGGAACGCTCGGTGGCAACGACATCGCCGTCCGCTGCCCGTTCGAGCACCGGGGCCATGCGGGCTGTGACTTTGTCGTTGTTCACGAGCGGATCATACAGCTCGATCACCTCAACCTCCGCCTTGGCATTGGCGCTTTCCGCGATGTTCTCCGAAATCTGACGGAGATCCTGATGAACCTGAGCTCGTACGCCGGCATCATAGGTACGGATCGTGCCCGTCATCTCCACTGTTTCCGGGACAATGTTGAACCGTGAGCCGCCATTGATGGTCGAGACGCTCACGACCGTCGGCGACTTCATCAGGTCGGTCCGGCGGCTGACGATGGTCTGCAGCCCAAGCACGATCTGAGAGGCCGTCGTGACCGGATCGACGGCACGCCAGGGATAGCCGGCATGGCCTTGCTTTCCGGTCACCTTGATGCGCAACTCGTCCGCACTTGCGTTCGCGGCTCCGGCTCGGTAGCCGATCCGGCCGCTCGGCAGTCCTGACGTGACGTGCAGGCCAAATACGGCATCCGGCTTTGGATCCTGCAGCACGCCCTCTTTGATCATGGCCTTGGCACCCCAAGCTTTGTCGGCGGACGCCGCATAGAGGCTCGGCCCCTCCTCGGCGGGCTGGAAGACGAATTTCACTGTTCCGGGCAGCTGGTCCTTCATGCCCGCGAGCACTTCGGCAACCGCCATCAGGATAGCCGTGTGGGCGTCATGGCCGCAGGCATGCATGACGTCGACTTCTCGGCCGAGATATTTGCCTTTGGCCTTGGAGGCGAAGGGCAGACCTTCTGGTTCCTTGACCGGCAGGGCGTCCATGTCGGCCCGGAGAGCCACGACCGGGCCGGGCTTTCCTCCCTTGAGCACGGCGACCACGCCCGTCCGGGCAACGCCGGTCTTCACATCGAGCCCGAGCTTCGAGAGGTGCTCGGCCACGAGACCTGCCGTCCGGTTTTCCTGCTCGCCCAACTCGGGGTTCTGATGAATGTCGCGCCGCCAGGCGATCAGTTTATCCTCAATCTGTGCCGCCCTGGAGCGGATCTGTTGCTCGAGATCGGGAACAAGGGACTGCGCCCTGGAAGGGGTGGTCGATACCCCGGCAAGGACAATCATCGAAGTTGCAAAAGCAAGTGTCCGAAGAGGACGCGGCATGGCTCTGTCTCCCTGTTCGTCATCAGCGTGCCGAAAAATGGGAAACCTGGATAGAGCCATGTTGCCGGTAGAATGCGCAGATCTGGCATTCAAGAGAAACCCATTGAAGGTGTGGATTTCTGCTCTAGAGGATCGACGGCCACGCAAAGCACAAACAACTGGGAGCCGTTGGCCTTCAGATCTCGGATGATCACCAAGAGCCTGAACAATCGCCCGGCAGCGCTATCTTCTGGAAACGCGGTCTAGCCTCCTACAGTGTGCCGCCGCGTCTTGAGATCGGTAAGATACTCGCCTGCAGGTTTTCCGCGAGGCCGTAGGGTCCGACGATAATGCGGCGGGTCGCAAGCCCAAATGGCCCTGTTGAGCTATTAATCTGGCTCGAAGGCGGGTTCTAGTGGGGTGAATCGTCAGTCTTACAGACTTTTCGCTTGCCCGCTGCCAGGCAGTTGCAAATCCCGTCGAGAACCTGATCGACCAGGTCGACCGACTCCAGCCGTGAGAGGCCCATCTTCTGATAAACAGCTTTGGCCAAATCGGCGCGGGTCACATTCTTACGGGTCATGAGCTTACTCCGGAAAAAAGGAGCTCCCTACTTGTGGCGAAGGCGCGCCGGCACAAGGGAGCGGATCTGCCCCCAGCCGCTCCGATCTGTATACACCGAGCGGTTCCTGATTTTCAGGGCAGCGGCTGTATCAATAAGGACATAGCAGCAGGGCCGGCTGCAATGCATTGCGCATATAGCCTCAATGACGACATGGAATTTCAAGGTCGTGGTCTGGAGTGCTAGCATTCTTGCGAGCTGGGCGTGTCACTATCCTGATACGTAGGTTCCCTGGATCCGGGGCCTCTCACCTTCTGGCCGCTGGTAACAGAGGCCTTATTCTTGATCTGATCATCACGTCAGGGTTCGGTCTGGATGGCGCCTATTGAGAGGGATCAGATCGAGATCGAAGCCCGCGAGCTCCTTTATGCAGCCATCGAGCGATCGGGGTGGTATCCCACTTATACCCCGCAACCTGCCGGATGCACCACTTAGACGGCATGGCCGACCGAAGAGCGCGCAAAGTTTAAAACCTCGTTAACTGCAAAGGCGCTAGGGTGGTTCGCCGCATATGGCAATTGAGAATCCTGAGCCAAGCTTGGGTGTCCTATCGCAATCAGCTCATTTTGCACGATTCCTCCGGACGCGGTTGATTATGCTTCGAGTGATCCTCCTCCTGAGCCTCATGGCTGGCTTAGCCTATGTCTACAGGTCTGTGCGCGTCAGCCAAACTTCGGTGCTTGAGAGCCTGCAGCGCATGCCGGTCCAGATGGCTGTTTGCGGTGTTCTGGCGCTTTTGGTCGTCAACGGATTCCGTGGTGACCCGGAGGTTACGCAGCCTTCCATATCGATGAGCAACCATAAGCCGGATGTCGAGACGACAGCCACGATTACACAGCCAACTCCGCCAGAGCGCCTTCGCCCGGATGACGCCGCATTGGCTTGCGTTGAGCAGGCCCGGAGCGACGCACGTGCTACGGAAGATGTCGTCGGGGAGGCGTGGCTGTCATCGGTGGAAGGTTTCCTTGAGACAGCTCCAGGAGAGGTGACCGTCCAGTTTGCTGTAGGACCCAAAGCTGGTACAGCGAAGGGAGCCCAGTGCCGGTCAGAGGCACGGCTGACCTGTGCAGTGAACGGGCGGATCGTTAAGCCCATCACGCCCGTTCACATGACGGGCGCGCAGATCGCCTGCTGAGCATTAGCCATCAGCGACGGCCCTGCCGATCGGCGGGAACATGATTCCCCTGATCGTAGCGTTCATTTGACGGGATAGCCTTACCTTCAACTTTGTTGTTGCGAGCCACAGAGGTTTATGGACGGCAGACGTCTACGAGAGGTTCATCGTAGATGGCGGTGAGCAGCACGCCATCGCCTCGCACGATGCCGCGATACATGCCGGAGCAGTTGAACGGCAGCGATACCGCGCCGGTCCGGTCGACCGCGATGACGCCCCCTGAACCCCCCACCGGGGCCAGTGTGTCCACCACGACAGCCCGTGAGGCCTCCTCCAGCGATTGGCCCGCATGGCGCAGGCGGGAGGCGATCTCGTGGGCCGCCGCGTAGCGGATGAAGATCTCGCCATGCCCCGTGGCGGAGACCGCGCAGGTTTCGTTGTCGGCCCAGGTGCCGGCCCCGAACACGGGACTGTCGCCGACGCGGCCTGGCGATTTCCCGGTCATGCCGCCCGTCGAGGTCGCAGCCGCCAGGTTGCCGTTGCGGTCGCGGGCGACCGCCCCCACGGTGCCATGCTTGCGGGATTCGTCCTGGTCATCCGCGCCGCTCCGGCGCAGGGCCAGGGTTTCCTGAAGCGCCTGCCAGCGCTGCCCGGTGTAGAAGTAGGACGGCTCCTCGAAGGCCAGTCCGCGGTCGCGGCAGAACTGCAGGGCGCTCTCGCCGATGAGCAGGACATGGCCGGAATGCTCCATCACGGCCCTTGCGGCGAGAACCGGGTTGCGCGGGCCGCAGATGCCCGCGACCGCACCGGCCGCCCGGTCACGGCCATCCATGACGGCGGCGTCCATCTCCTGCTTTCCGGCCGCGGTGTAGACCGCCCCGCGCCCGGCATTGAACAAGGGCTCGTCCTCGAGCGCCATGACGGCGGCGGTCACGGCGTCGAGGGCCGCTCCGCCCTCGGCCAGGACGGCCCGACCCGCATCGAGAGCGCGGCGCAGGCCCGCGTGGTAGGCGGCCTCCTTGTCCGGGGTCATGCGGCTGCGCAGGATCGTGCCCGCCCCGCCATGAACGGCGAGAACGAAGTCGGTGTCGGCGGCTTGCGTCGTGGTCATGGGCACGGCTCTTTCTCAATCAGAGAGATTGGAATATTTGTCAGCGTCAGCGCAGCGCGGTCGATAGAGCTGACAGCGTATTAACCCACCGGATGACATGGTCGATGCTATCCGGCGCAAAGGCGACAGTCACCGGATCCAATCGAGTTGCAGCAGGAATGACCGCGGCGAGATCGCAAAGCGCTGGCGAGTTGAGTTCGATCTCCAGTCGGTACGGACCATCGATGGTGAAAGGTTGGATCGAGCGCGCACGTCTCACAACGCTTTCCGCTTGCGAGCGAATGAGGATTCGTGCCTGCTGTGGTGATAGGCTGCGCGCTGCGCGCTGGCCGATAGCCTGCTTGACGACGGCATAATTGGCCTCGGGAAACAGGGTCCGCGTCTCGCCCTCCAAACGGTCATCACCCGTGAGAAGAATAACCGGGACGCCGAGGCTGCCCGCATAAGCTCCGTAGAGACCCGCCTCACCAAGTTCCCGATCGTTCACACGGATGCGGCCGAACGCAAAACCATTGGTGGTGTGCGCCAGAACGCCAGCTTCCCGCGCCCGCGCATGATAGCCGATGCAAAAGACACCTGCGTGTTCTGCGGTCAGGCCCTCGAACATATTGAGAGGCTTTGGTTTTCCGGAGATCAGTTCCGCGCGCGGATCGAGTTCATCGGGGAGCAGGTTGCGCATATCACCATGCGCATCATTGACCAGAACCTCGCTGGCACCGCCTGCGAAGGCTCCCTCTATGGCAGCGTTCACCTCTTGCGTCATGAGACGGCGGGCACGCTCATACTCGCCATTGCCCATCGAGCCCTGCTGCGGACTCACGATGCCGGCTACGCCCTCGATGTCCGCCGATATGTAGATCTTCATGTGCTCGTCCGTTCCTGTTCGGCCAAGTGAGCCTCAGAGCTGGCTCAACTTGGGGTCAAGTGCGTCGCGCAGCCCGTCACCGAGGAGATTGAAGGCGAGGACCGTCACAAAGATGGCCAGTCCTGGAAAGAAGGTCAGATGATCCGCGACGCCGATGAAGCTTCGTCCGGCCGAGAGCATAGCGCCCCATTCCGGGGTCGGCGGCTGAGCACCAAGGCCGATGAAACTCAGGCTTGCAGCGGTCAGAATCGATGTTCCGAAGCGCATCGAAAAGTAAACGATGACGCTCGGCAAGGCTCCGGGCAGGATATGTCGAACCATGAGGACGAGGTTGCGTACACCGATCGCTCGCGCTGCATCCACATAGACGGCCCGCTTGAGTGCCAGGGTCGAGCCTCGCACCAGCCGGGCGAAGACCGGGATGCTGAATACGGCGACCGCCCAGATGACGTTCTCCACGCCCGGTCCGAGAATCGCCACGATGCCGATGGCGAGCAGGATGCCGGGGAAGGCAAGAAGGACATCGCAGACCCGCATTATGATGCGATCGAGCCAGCCCTCATAGAACCCGCTGAGGAGCCCCATTACGACGCCGACGATGCCACCCACGGTCACCGCCAGAAAGCCGACCATCAGAGAGATACCCGCTCCATGAATGATGCGGCTGAGAATGTCGCGGCCGTAATCGTCCGTCCCGGCCCAATGCAGCCAGGATGATCCTTCGAGAACATGGTCGTAATCCGGAGCGGCAGGATCGTACGGAGCGATCCAAGGCGCCAGAATGGCAACGGCGACGAGCAGCAACAGAAGGACGCCGGAGGCGACAGCGAGCTTCTGCCGCCGGAACTTGCGCCAGAACTCGGACCAGGGCGTGCGGATACGCTCAGCAGGCGGCTTGGCGGTGGAGGACAGGGCGGCGCTGCTCATCGATAGCGGATCTCCGGATTCACCAGCGCGTAAAGAACGTCGACGATGAGATTGATGAGAATGAATTCAAGTGAGAACAATAGGATCTCAGCCTGGATGACCGGATAGTCGCGGTATGAGACCGAGTCCACGAGAAGACGGCCGAGCCCTGGCCATGCGAAGACTGTCTCCACCACGATCGAGCCGCCGAGGAGAAAGCCGAACTGGAGGCCGACCATTGTAATAATTGGGATCAGCGCATTGCGCAGCACGTGCTTCCACACGACAAGTCTTTCGAAGGCTCCTTTGGCTCGGGCTGTCCGGATGTAGTCCTCCCGCGCGATCTCGATAAAGGAAGATCGTGTGAAGCGGGCCATCACGGCTGCAACACCCACGCCCAGAGTGATGGACGGAAGCACGAAATGCGCGAGCGTCCCATAGCCGCTAGTCGGCAGCCAACCCAGCCTCACGGAAAACCAGTCGATGAGAAGCAGGCCGAGCCAGAACGACGGCAGGGAGATGCCCGAAACGGCCACGAGCATGCCGCCATGATCCTGCCAGCGCCCTCGCCTGACGGCGGACGAGACGCCGATGACGAGGCCGAACGCCGTGGCCCAGGCCATGCTGATGATCGTCAGCCAAAAGGTCGGGAAGAAGCGCTCCCCGATCTCCGCTGAGACAGCGCGGCGTGTTTTCAATGATATGCCGAAATCTCCATGCAGGATGTTCCATACATAGGTGACGTACTGCTCCCAGAGGGGGCGGTCGAGACCGAGCGCGGCCCGGACAGCGGCGATGTCCCGCTCGCTTGCATCCTGGCCTGCGACAAGACGCGCCGGATCGCCCGGCAGAAGGTGAACGAACGCAAAGACGAGCAGAGAGATGAGCAAAAGCACCGGCAGGATGCCGAGCAATCGGTGAATGAGATACTTAAACATGGCGCATTGCGGGTGGTGCCCCGGAGCCGTGACCGGCTCCGGGCGATCCTTGTCAGTTGAGGTCGGCTTCTTCGAGCAGAAGTCCGCGATCGGGAAGATAATAAGCGCCCGACAGCGACTTGGACTTGGCGGCCAGGAGGCGCTCCACCCCAAGGTAGATCCACGGAGCGTTCTTCCACGCCGCTTCCTGAGCCTTCTTGTAGGCCTCGGCTCGCTTCGCTTTGTCGGCTGTTGCAAGCCCGGCCTTGATGCCGGCATCAACCTCGGGATTGCTGAAATAGGCGACGTTGAACATCTTCGGCGGGAAGCTCTCGCCGAAAAGAAGAGGACGCAGCTGCCAGTCGGTGTCACCCGTCGAGGCGGACCAGCCGCCGTAATAGAGCTGAACGGTCGTATCTTCCGGCTTCGACACGCCCCAGATTTTCTGTGCGGCGACACCGGCCTCAAGCGGCGTGACCTTCAGCTTCACGTTCACCTGTGCCAGCTGCTGCTGCAGGAACTGCATGGCGCGGATGGAGGTCGTGCTGTTTCCAGCAAAAATCTCTGTCTCGAAGCCATCAGGGTAGCCAGCTTCCTTCAGCAATTCCTTCGCCTTGGCGACGTCGTATGGCCACTCGCCCTGCTTGGCATAGAATGGCAGCCCTGGCGGCACGACCGAATCCATGGGATCCATGTTGCCGTTGTAGACAATCTTGGCGTACGCCCGCTTGTCGACGGCATAGTTCAACGCCTGCCGCACCCGGAGGTCATTGAACGGCTTTTTCAGATTGTTCATCGCCACGTACCAGGTGACGATGGACGGCTTGCTGATGACGTCGAGCTTGGGACTCTTCTCAGCGACGGATGCCATCTCAGGCGGCAGCGGGTAGATGAACTGAGCTTCCCCTGCCTGAAGCATGGCAAGCCGGGAACCGTTCTCTGGAACGCTCCGAAGCGTGACGCTGTCAACCTTCGGCAGCCCCTGTTTCCAGTAATTCTCGTTTTTGGCCACCTTCAGGGTGTCTGCCTGCCAGCTCACGAACTTGTATGGACCGGTCCCGACCGGATTACGCATCACCTCCTTGCCGTACTTTTCGAGAGCCGCAGGGCTGTGGATCATCGCGCCGGGATGCGCGAGGTTGTTGATCATGGCACCGAATGGTTCTTTCAGTGTGAGCTTGACGGTCGAATCGTCGACCACGGTGAACTCGGAAACCATGTTCACGAGGCTCGCGCGACTCAGCTTGTTCTCGGGATTGGCGAGGCGCTCGAAGTTAATCTTCACGGCTTGGGCGTTGAACAGTGTGCCGTCGTGGAACTTCACGTTCTTGCGCAGATGAATGGTGAATTCCGTCGCACTGGCATTGGCTTCGTAGCTTTCGGCCAGCACAGGCACGAGCTTCATGTCCTTGTCGAAGCCGAAGAGGCCCTGAAGAATCAGGCGTGAAGCAGATTGCGACAGCGTGTCGTTGACGTTGTGGGGATCCAGGCCGGTCAGGTTGTCGGGAACGCCGACCACCAAGTCCTTGGCCGCCAGTGCCGGGGTCGACACCGACAGCAGCAGCGCTCCCGCTACGACGAATCTTCTGAAGTTGAACATTGCTTCTCCTCTGGTTTATCGTTCTGAGTAGGCACCGACCGAGTGTCTGGCGACGAAATGGGTTGGTGAAATGGCAGCAAGCTTTGCGACGATCGGCTCATCGCCGACACGTCGGGTCGGGCTCGGAACCTCTCCGGTGATCAGCTCGCGGTCCCGGCGGCGCATGTTTGGATCAGCGATGGGTACAGCCGACAGCAGCCGCCGAGTATAGGGGTGCTGCGGGTTTTCGAAGATATCTTGGCGCGATCCGATCTCGACGATCTGGCCGAGATACATGACGGCGACCCGATGACTGATGCGTTCGACCACGGCCATATCGTGCGAGATGAAAAGATAGGCGACGCCCAGCCGCTCCTGCAGTTCCATCAGCAGGTTGATGATCTGCGCCCGGATCGAAACGTCGAGCGCAGCGACGGATTCATCCGCGATCACAAGCTTCGGGTCCGAGGCCAGCGCACGCGCAATCGATATGCGCTGACGCTGCCCTCCCGAGAACTCGTGCGGGTACCGCTCGGCATGTTCGGGCTGGAGTCCGACGACGCGCAGGAGCTCCGCAACGCGCTCCCGCACGGCGGCACCGGATGCCAATCCATGGGTGATGAGCGGCTCAGCGATGCTGAAACCAACTGTCAGGCGTGGATTCAGGGAGGCATAGGGGTCTTGGAAGATATACTGGATCTTGCGGCGCAGACCGCGACGTTCGGCAGCAGACAGTGCGGCGATATCACGACCTTCGAACCGGATCGTGCCGCTTGTCGGCTCGATAAGCTGCATGAGCGTGCGGCCTGTCGTGGATTTGCCGCAGCCTGATTCCCCCACAAGGGACAGTGTCTCGCCGGGCATGATGTCGAAGCTGACCCGTTCCACGGCATGAACCCGTGCCACGACCCTGCTGAAGATGCCTTTGTGGATGTCGAAGCGCGTGGCGAGATCCCTCACGCTCAGAAGCGGCTCGGCCGCCGGCATTACCGTATCCTGCGGCTTTTCGGAGGTTGCACCTCTCTTACCGAGATCGACGAGCGGAAAACGGGCCGGCAGGCTGCGCCCTTTCATGGCCCCAAGCCTGGGAACGGCGCTCAGAAGCGATTTCGTATAGGGGTGTTGCGGAGAAGCGAAGATCTGCTCGGCCGTCCCCTCCTCGACCTTGCGCCCCTTGTACATGACCACCACGCGGTCGGCGATCTCGGCCACCACACCCATGTCGTGGGTGATGAACATCATCGCCATGCCCATCTCCTCCTGCAACTGCTGCATCAGCCGCAGGATCTGGGCCTGAATCGTCACGTCCAGGGCGGTGGTCGGCTCATCGGCGATGAGGAGACCTGGCCGACAGGAGAGCGCCATGGCAATCATGACGCGCTGGCGCATGCCGCCTGACAGCTGGTGCGGATGCGCGTCCATGAGCCGCTTGGCTTCCGGAATCCGCACCTTCTCCAGAAGCCGGAGCGTCTCTGCGCGCGCAGCCGCACGGTCCATGTCCTGATGGAGGAGGATCGCCTCGCTGATTTGGTCCCCGACCGTGAAGACCGGGTTGAGCGACGTCATCGGCTCCTGAAAGATCATGGCGATCTCGTCGCCGCGCACCGGTCGAAAATCCGAGGGCTGGCCCTGTACGAGATCACGGACTGAACCGTCGCGGGTGCGATAGAGCATGTTGCCTCTGGAGATCCTGCCGCCGCCGTATTCGAGCAGGCGCATGATGCTCAGGGCCGTGACCGACTTCCCGGAGCCGGATTCCCCAACCACTGCAAGGGTTTCTCGCGGCTTGATGTCGAAGCTGATGCCGTCGAGCACGGTGACGGCGCTGCTCTCGGTGGGGAATTCCACCGCCAGATCGCGAATCGACAACAATGCGTCAGTGGCCATCATGCTTCCGAAAGCCTCAGTTCGAAATGAATCATGCAATCCGAAAACCTTCGGATTTTGTTACATCGGTCCTTCGCAATCTCCGCCGCTCCGCCATTCGCAAATGACCCAGAAATGTCTTATTCGCAACACTACATGCCGCCTCTTTCAAGAAGCAAATTCCGAAAATGGCATTCTTTATGCGCCAATTGCATTATGCGCGGGTGCAGCAAAGCCGAGATCCGCTGCAGCAGCACTAGAGGATCTCGCCAGACAACTATGAGCCGTAGCGCTTTGGGACAGACCGGAGAAGATCGGCGCTCGCCTGGACACGCCCCACCTCTATTCCGTTCCAGTTCTTCAGAACGGGTCCGGCCATGGTTTCGACCTCAGTGTGCTCCCTGTCGCTCAAGGGTAGGAGGTGCAGAATGAGGTTTGCCATGGTGGCCATGGAAGCCCGTGGCGTCCCGTCGTCGATCTTCAGCGCAATTCCGTAACCAAGTTCCGGCAATGCGGCGCAGTAGACTCCCTCCGCGCCGGATTTGACGAAGGCACGTTCCCGAAGACATTCCATGAGCTTCGTATCGAAGCGGTCGGTTCCTGCGACCATGAAGGGATGTTGCGCAACCGCACGCCGAATCCGGCCCGCGGCAATCCTGCGTTCGCTGGTTAGGCCTGATCCCGTGCCGAACCGCGCGAAGCCGAGAGCCAGAGCCGAGAGCGGAACAGCGTACGTCGGGATTGAACACCCGTCGATCCCCCTTTCCTCATCCGTATGAGGAGCGCCAGTTAGATCCTCCAAGGCGCGCCTTACGGCCTGCTGAACTGGATGTCGTGGTGTCACATAGCCTTTCGGATCCTCATCCAGCCCGCAGGAGAGACAGATAAATCCCGAATGCTTGCCAGAGCAATTGTTGTGAAGCGCACTCGCCCTCCCGCCCTGCGCCGCCAAGGCACGGTTGGCTGCCTCGCTCGAAGGCCAGTGCACTCCGCATTCGAGGCAGGATGCGTCCCGGCTGGCTTTGGCCAGAATGGAGGCGGCTGTCGCCGCGTGCTTCTCCTCTCCGGAATGGGACGCACAGGTCAGGGCGATCTCCTCGTCCGACAGCCCGAACCGGTCCGCAATCCCACTCTCCACCAGAGGCAGAGCCTGAATCGCCTTGACAGCGGATCGTGGATAGACCCGCCGTTCCACATCGCCCAAAGCCAGGACCGGCACACCATCGGCATCGACGATCGCTACACTGCCGCGATGACGCGATTCGATTAGTTGTCCGCGCGTCACTTCAATGAGAAAGGGGTTGTCCATTGAAACTCACCTGCCGTGTCTGTCGTTGAAGTCGCTTGGGCCGACGGAGCTACCCACCCCAGATCCGTTCGAGGACCCTGATCCAGTTCTCCGCGCAGATCTTTCGCACGGCTGCATCGTCGTACCCCCTGCTTTTCAGAACATCGACAAGGGCCGGGAGACGGCTAACGTCGCTCAGGGCGGTCGGGACCGTAGTCCCGTCGAAATCGGACCCTAGGCCAACCCGATCAAGCCCGATCCGGTCGACGAGGTAATCGATATGACGCACAAGTTCGTCGAGCTTGGTGTCCGGGTCCTTGCGGCCGTCGGCCCGAATGAACATCGTGCCGAAGTTCACGCCAACGAACCCGTCCGTCTCTCGGATTGCATCGAGCTGACGATCCGTCAGATTGCGCGAGTGTGGCGTCAGGGCATGAACGTTCGAATGGCTCGCCACGAGTGGAGCGTCCGAACAAGCAGCCACGTCCCAGAACCCCTGCTCGTTGAGGTGCGACAGGTCGATGAGGATACGCAGCTTGTTACACGCCCGGACTAGCTCCCGCCCCTTCTCGGTCAGGCCAGGCCCGATATCAGGAGGGGACGGGAAGCGGAACGGCACCCCATGGCCAAAAATATTCGAGCGGCTCCAGACCGGCCCAATGGAACGCAATCCCGCCTGATAGAGCACGTCGAGCATCTTTAGATCGGGGTCAATCATTTCAGCCCCTTCGATGTGGAGCACCGCCGCAAGGGCGCCTTTCGCAATGGCCGCGCGGATATCCCGTCCGCTTCGACAGATGCGGATGCCACCCTCCGAAGCACGTTCCATGCGCACCAGGAGCGAAATCAGTTCGAGAGTTGCCGTTTGCGCCTCGGCAAGAGACGGCGGCAGAGCCTGGGTTTTGTCATCGCTCGCTGCCCCATCGGGGGACGATGGGACGAAGACCGCGAAGAGACCGCCCGCGAATCCTCCAGCCCGCGCGCGTGGAAGATCGAGATGACCGGTCGTCGCCTCTTTGAGGAAGTCGAGTTCTGCCGCCTTGCTGCCTGATCGCCAGAGGCGAAGCAGCGCATCGTTATGTCCGTCAAACACCGGTATGAGGGCTTCGGGTTTCATGGTCTTCCAACACGATAAGCCGGGGAGCATCACCCGGAGCACTTCTCGTGTAGGCCCTATGAGGTCTCTGAGCCAATTCAATTTCCGGCAAAAGTGATGCCGGAGTTGCATAGAAGGTTGATATGAATGCCTTTGATGCAAAGGATGCATAAGGAATGCCATTTTCAGAATTTGTCAGGCAAAATCTACGCCGTATAGGTTCCTTGCCCAGGCAAAGAAGCTTCGAATGACCGGCCTTGTGCTCGGAACCGCATAGGTTTCGATACATCATATCGGCAATCATTCGTGGCTATCTGATCCAGTCAGAAATCGCGAAGGAATGCCGGCTTGCGACCGCGAGTCGCCAGTGGCAGCAAGAATGGCCTGGAAGGCCAGACCCTTCCCAACAGAGGTGATACGGAATGCTCAATCGGCGCACATTTCTCGCAAGCTCCGCAGCTGCGTCATTCTTCAGCTATGCGGGTCTGTCGGCAGCCTTCGCGGACACGCCCAAGGATATTCTCGTCGTAGTACAGCAACTCGACAACATGACCAGCCTGGATCCGCACGAGAGCTTCGAGGCAGTGGGAAGTGAGATCAGCAGCAACTGCTATCAGAAACTCGTCAAGGCCAATCTCGACAAGCCATCCGAGGTCATGGGCGATCTGGCGGAATCCTGGGAGGCCGGCGCCGATGGCAAGACCGTCACCTTCCGGCTGCGCAAGGATGCAAAATTCGCCAGCGGTCAGCCCGTTACCGCAGAGGACGCGGCCTTCTCGCTGCACCGCGCCGTGGTCCTGAACAAGGGCCCGGCCTTCATCATCAACCAGTTCGGATTCACGAAGGAGAATGTGGCCGAACGCATCAAGGCTACTGACGCCAATACCCTGGTCCTGACGCTGCAGGAGCCGACCTCCCCTTCCTTCCTGCTCTATTGCCTCTCGGCCAATGTCGGCAGTGTGGTCGAGAAGAAGGTGGCTCTCGAGAAGGCTCAGGGCGATGATCTCGGCAACGGCTGGCTGCGCCAGAACACGGCCGGATCCGGCGCTTGGATGCTGCGTGCGTGGAAGCCGAGCGAGAGCATCATGCTCGATGCCAATCCGAACGGTGAGTACAAGGGCAATATCAAGCGGATCATCCTGCGGCACATCGTTGATCCGTCTGCCCAGCTCCTGATGCTGCAGAAGGGTGACGCGGATGTCGCTCGCAATTTGACGACCGAGCAGCTCCGCACGCTCCAGGGCGACGCCAACTACAATCTCGTTCAATCGGGTGTGGCATCCCTCATGGTCATTTCGATGAACCAGAAGAATCCCAACCTGACGAAGCCGCAGGTCTGGCAGGCCATCAAATGGGCTCTCGACTACGAGGGAATTCAGAAGAATATCGTGCCCCTGACCCATGTCGTGCACCAGACCATGGTGCCGAAGGGCTTCCCCGGTGCCATCGAAGACAAGCCCTATCAAAAGAACGTCGCAAAGGCGAAGGCGCTGATGGCAGAAGCGGGGCTCGCCGACGGTTTCGAGGTGACGATGGATCACTACTCGGCGCAGCCCTATCCGGATATCGCCCAGACCATCCAGGCGAATCTCGCCGAAATCGGCATCCGCCTGAAGCTCTTGGCGTCGGAGAACCGCCAGGTCCTGACCAAGATGCGTGCGCGTCAGCACGAGCTCATCCTGACAGCCTGGGGTTCCGACTATTTCGATCCGAACACCAACGTGGAGGCCTTCTGCGTCAATACGGACAACGGTGAGGATGCGCGCAACCGCACGCTCGCATGGCGTTCGTCCTGGCAGGACAAGCAGATGACGGAGCGTTCCATCGAGGCTCTCAAGGAGCGTGACCCAGCCCAGCGCATCGCTCTCTACGAGAAGCTCCAGCGCGATCATATGGCGAACAGTCCCTTCGCGATCATGCTGCAGGGCATCACGACGGCTGCTTGCCGCAAGAACGTCTCGGGTATTCGCCTTGGTACGCTCTCCGATACCCACACCTACTCGGGGGGCCGTAAGGCGTGAAGAAGCGACTTGGTGCGCTGGCGGGTCTTCTCGCCAGCGTCTCTCTCACTCTGTTCGGACTCGTCGTCATCACCTTTCTGATCGGACGCGTCATGCCGATCGATCCGGTTCTCGCCGCGGTCGGGGACAATGCGCCTCAGGCGGTGGTCGAGGCGACTCGCCAGCAGATGGGTCTCGACCAGCCTCTCCTGCATCAATTCCTCAGCTTCCTGGGGCAGTTGCTGCACGGAGACCTGGGCCGATCGATCCTGACGAAGAACCCCGTCACCAGCGATATTGCCCGATATTTCCCGGCAACCCTTGAGCTTGCTACCGCAGCGATCATCGTCGCGGCCCTGATCGGGATCCCGCTGGGTGTGTGGGCTGCGGTCCGGCAAGGCACCTGGATCGACCAGACGATTCGCGTCGTCTGCCTCGCTGGTCATTCGGTACCAGTCTTCGTTCTTGCCCTCGTGTGCCTTCTGGTCTTTTACGCGGTGCTGGGAATTGCACCAGGTCCCGGACGACAGGACATCGTTTATCAAGATATGGTTGATCAGGTGACGGGCCTTCTGACCGTCGATGCCTTGATCGCGGGTGATTGGGATGCGTTCTGGGATGCCTTGGCGCACATGGCACAGCCCGTCTGCATCCTGGCTTATTTCAGCATGGCCTACATCACCCGCATGACGCGCGCCTTCATGCTCGATGCCTTGAACGGTGAATATGTCATCACCGCGCGCGCCAAGGGCCTCTCACCCTCGACGGTGATCTGGTGTCATGCCTTTCCGAATGTCGGCGTGCAGCTCGTGACGGTGCTTGCCTTGACCTATGCGGGTCTCCTCGAAGGTGCGGTCGTCACCGAGACGGTCTTCAGCTGGCCTGGTCTTGGCCAATATCTGACGGTCTCCCTCATGAATGCCGACATGAACCCGGTGATCGGCGCGACGCTGCTGGTCGGTCTGGTTTATGTTGGCCTCAATCTTCTGGCCGATGCCCTCTATCGGCAATTGGATCCACGCGTACGATGAGCACAGTCCTATCCCGCGAATGGCTCCTGGCGGAAACGCCGGAGTCCCGAACCCAGGCCGCCTGGGGCCGGCGATACCGCGCCTGGCTCGATCTCCGGTCAAATCCTCTGGCGACGATCGGTCTCACGATCGTCGTCGCGTTCGTGCTCTTGTCGCTGGCAGCGCCCCTCCTGGCCACCCATGACCCCGGCGCACAGGACCTCGCAAACCGCCTGGCTCGTCCCTCGGCGGCGCATTGGCTGGGAACGGACGAGCTCGGCCGCGACATTTATTCGCGCATCCTCTACGGCGGTCGCGTGACCCTCGGCATGGTCGTTGCCGTGGTGGTCCTCGTGGCCCCGCTCGGTCTCGCTGTCGGGTGCATCGCGGGCTATGCGGGTGGCATCGTCGATCGCCTGCTGATGCGGGTGACCGACATTTTCCTGGCCTTCCCGCGCCTGATTCTCGCCCTGGCCTTCGTGGCGGCTTTGAAACCGGGAGTCGAGAGCGCCATCCTGGCCATCGCACTGACGACATGGCCCCCTTATGCGCGTCTGGCTCGTGCCGAGACCATGACGGTGCGCAACAGCGACTTCATCGCAGCCTGCCGTCTGACCGGCGCACCGACCGGGCGAATCGTGCTTCGGCACGTCGCACCTCTTTGCGTTCCGAGCCTTATCGTGCGCGTCACCTTGGACATGAGTTCCATCATTATCACTGCGGCGAGCCTCGGCTTCCTCGGCATGGGCGCTCAACCTCCCTCACCAGAATGGGGCGCTATGATCGCTACGACCAAACGCTTCATCTTCGAGCAATGGTGGGTTCCGACCATCCCGGGGATTGCCATTTTCCTGGCCTCCCTTGCCTTCAACTTTCTGGGGGACGGTCTGCGTGACGTCCTCGATCCGAAGCAACGATAATGCTGGTCGATATCAAGAATCTCCGGATTTCCTTCAAGACCCGCACCGGCGCTTTCGAGGCCGTACGCGGCGTGTCGCTGGCGATCGGGACCGAGAAGCTCGGCATCGTGGGGGAAAGCGGCTCGGGAAAGTCACTGACGGCACGCGCCTTGATGCGCCTGCTGCCGCAGAATGCGAGCATCGCGGCAGACCGTCTGAGTTTCGACGGCACCGACATTCTCAATGCCGATGAACGCACCATGCGCCGCATTCGTGGCAAACGGGCCGGGTTCATCCTTCAAGACCCGAAATATTCCCTCAATCCCGTCATGACCATCGGCCGGCAGGTCGCAGAGGCTTGGCGAGCGCACAAAGGCGGCAGCCGCAAAGAGGCCAAGGAGGCTGCCATCGGCCTTCTCGATCAGGTTCGCATCCGTGACCCGCGCAAGGTCTACGATCTGTATCCGCATGAGGTGTCCGGGGGAATGGGCCAGCGCATCATGATCGCCATGATGCTGGCCCCCGACCCGGCGCTGCTCATCGCCGACGAACCGACCAGCGCTCTGGACGCGACCGTTCAGGCGGAAATCCTGCGCCTGATGGAAGATCTTGTGTCTCAGCGCGGTATGGGCCTCATCCTCATCAGCCACGATCTCCCGCTCGTGTCCCATTTCTGCGATCGCGTCGCTGTCATGTATGCAGGCCGCATCGTCGAAGAAATCGCGGCCGGGAGGCTTCAGCAGGCCGAGCATCCCTATACGCGCGGTCTGCTCAGTTGCCTGCCCTCCCTCATTCATCCAAAATCGCGTCTGCCGGTCCTAAATCGTGACGCAGCATGGCTTCAATCATGATCGATGTTGATCAGCTGCGGGTCCGCTTCGGCAGCAACGAGGTGGTCAAGGGTGTCTCGATTCAGGTTCCGGCCGGGAGAAGCTTCGGCATCGTCGGCGAAAGCGGGTCAGGCAAGTCGACCGTACTCCGCGCCGTGTCCGGTCTGAACACGGAATGGTCCGGCCGCATCGTGATCGACGGCGAGGTCATGAAGCCCCGTCGTGAACGTGCCTTCTTCCGCAAGGTCCAGATGGTATTCCAGGATCCCTACGGCTCCCTGCACCCGCGCCAGACCATCGACCGTATTCTGAGCGAGCCTCTGCTCGTGCATGGGATCGGGGACATCGAGGCACGCATCGAAAGAGTCCTGGCCGAAGTCGCTTTGCCGAGCACTGTGCGCTTCCGCTACCCGCATCAGCTGTCAGGAGGCCAGCGTCAGCGCGTCGCTATCGCGAGAGCGCTGATCGCTGAGCCGGAAATCCTGTTGCTCGACGAGCCGACCAGTGCGCTCGACGTGTCCGTCCAGGCGGAAATCCTGAACCTTCTCGCCGATCTGCGGGAAAGACGACAGCTGACTTATATTCTTGTTAGCCACAATCTCGCTGTCGTGACGCATCTCTGCTCCCAAGTCGGCGTCATGATCGGCGGCGAGATGGTCGAGCAGCTGAGTGCGGACGATCTGCGCGCCGGCAATATCCATCATCCGCATACCGCGCAGTTGCGTGCGCTCAGCGTCAATCTTGAAGAAGCTTCGTAATCACACGCCCGACCCGGGCGAGACCCCTCTCACATTCCTCGGATTGAAGAGTTCAGACCATGACCATGCCTGCTGCCTCGTCTGAGTTGCACTGGTCCTCGGCTGCGGAAACAGCGGCAGGGATCGCAGATGCCTGGAGGCAGGAGGGCGGCCCCGGCGGGGCGATCGTGCTTTTCGATGATAATGACATCCGGGTCGAAGCCTGTGGGGGCTTGGAAAGTCTGGCGACCGGCGTTCCTTTCTCCTCCGGCAGCGTGGTTCGGTACGCATCGATCACCAAGCACATCCTCGCCGCGATGGCTCTGCATCATGCCGACAAGATCGGTCTTGAGGATCGCCTCGGCTCCCATCTGCCGGATTTGCGCGGCCCCATGGCCGGTGTGACCGTTGGCCGGGCTCTCGACATGACGGGCGGACTGCCCGACGTGCGCGAAACGCTCTCGCTTCTGGGCCTGTCCGTTCACACAGCGACGGAGGCACAACCAATCCTGGATTTTCTCTACAGTCTCGGGGAGCTGAATTTTCCGCCTGGACAGGAGATTTCCTATTCGAACACCGGCTATCGCCTTGTGGAAGCGGCCCTGAAGAACAAAGGCCTGCCTTTCGACGAGATGGTGCAGGAGCGAATCTCTCGCCCGCTCGGCATCGCCTTTCATGCCCCCGAGCTGTGGTTCGACCCGGTGCCCGGCCTCATCCCGGGCTATTGGCGGTCTGAGCATGGCTGGCAACTCGGCAATGCCGGACTGCATCTCTCGGCGTCCGGCAGCCTCACCGGGAGCGCGCGGGATCTGGCGATATGGCTGCAGGCGCTCATGAGCAACCGTGGTCCCGGAACGGGATGGCTCGAGCGGCTTTCGGCTCCCCGGTCCCTCACAGATGGGCGGCAGACCCAGTATGGGCTCGGTCTTGCCTGGTCGCAGGTCGGCGGCCATCGCCTCGTCGGCCACGGCGGCTCCCATGCGGGCTACAAGGCCTACTTCCTTCTCGATCCGCAGCGCCGGGTGGGCGTCGCGCTCGTGTCCAATCGCGAGGACACCTTGGCCTCCAGTTTAGCTCTCCAGGTGATGGCGGCGCTCCTCGGTGCAACTCTGCCCCGACGCAGCGCACGCATCCCCGACGGCCTTTACGCGACCGCGGAAGGACCATTCTGGCTCGAGGTGAAAGGCGGCACCGCAACGTTCCTCGGAGCCGGAGATACCCTCTATGAAGCCTCAGACGGGTGGTCCGTTTCGCTCTCGGCCCATATGCCGATGCGCCTGCGCTGGACGGGCGAAGCCGTTGAAGGCGAAATCGGCCATGTGGCGCGCCGTTTCATCCCCATTCGGCCCGACGACTGCCTGTCGGAGGTCCAGGGCCATTGGACTTGCCCGAGCTGTCATTCGGATTTCACGATTAGAGGCGATAGGCTCGAAATGGGCATCGGCCCTGCGCGAACCGGTGCGCCCCTGTCCTCCTTAGGGAGCAATCGGCTCCTCATGGATGGCAAGGACGGACCGTGGACGAAACGCTCCAGCCTCGCTTTCAGGGGCGGCCGCGTAGGGCTGTTCCTGAACCGTAGCCGCGTCATTCAGTTCGAACGGGCAGCCTGAAAAAAGGGAGATCTCCACCGTCCAGATGGGCCTTCCTCCTCGTTTCATCGTGCCGTCGTGCGCACGAAGTCGACAAAGATCTCCCGCAGGCGCTTCGAGACCGGACCGGGCTTGCCGTCACCCACTGGCTTTCCATCGATTGTTACCACGGGCTGCAGGAAGCTCGATGCGCTGGTGATGAAGGCTTCCTTCGCGGCCAGTGCCTCCTCGACGGAGAAAGCCCGGTCCTCGACACGGATCTGGCGCTCTTCGGCGAGGGCGATCAGCGCCTTGCGCATGCAGCCAGGCAGAATGGCGTTGGAGTTAGGGCGCGTGACGATCACGTCGTCCTGGGTCAGAATGAAGACGGTCGACGGACCGCCCTCCGTGATGAGCCTGTCTTCGACCATCCAGGCCTGATGGCACCCGGCCACCGCCGCCTCTCCTCGGGGATCTATCCGGTATGCACGGAAGCAGAGAGACCCCGCTTCCATCTTTAAAGATGGAGGCCGCGTCTGCCCAATTCGGCTCGGAAACCACCTTATGCAGGTCCTGCATAGGCCTGGAATTCCCGACAACGATGTCCAACTGTCTTCAAACTTGCCGCGTTTGCAAGCTGATCCGACTTGGGTAGTCTGCAAGGCTCACGGAGACCTTCAGCCATCGATCAGCGACTGCTGGCGGTCTGGATCGGGAGCGATTCTCAGGCTGGCTTCAGTGAACCATGAGGCGCGCCTCATCTGCGTTCGGAGTCAGGCATGGAAATCAAGTGGCTAGAAGATTTCATCAGCCTCGCGAGTACCTTAAGCTTCTCGCGAGCCGCTGAAGAACGACATGTCACGCAGTCCGCTTTCAGCCGACGCATCAAACAGCTGGAAACCTGGGTCGGCGTCTCGCTCGTTGATCGCGCCACCTTTCCGGCTCAACTCACCCAGGCAGGACAAGACTTTCTTCCAGTCGCACAGGAGGTCGTCGCCAGTCTTTACCGGACGCGCAACGATGTTCGGGCGAGTCAAGGCATCAAAGCCAATACCCTCAGCTTCGCGGCGCTCCATACCCTGTCAATCACGTTCTTTCCACGCTGGCTCCAGAGCATCGAACCGAGGTTTGGTGCGTTGTCGACCCGTCTTAGTGCCGACAACAGCAGCATGGAAAGTTTCGTGAGCTCGCTGACGGAGGGAGAAAGTGATTTTCTCCTGATCTATGCCCACTCGGCCGTACCGGTCATGATCGACGAGGCGCGTTTTGCCTACAAGACCCTAGGTCGTGAGAACATTATCCCTGTATCGGCACCCGATTCCGCAGGCCTCCCCCTGCATCGCTTGGATGAGTCCGGGAAACCCGTTCGCTACCTGGCCTATGGGCCCGGCGCTTTTTTCGGCCATGCTTTGACGGGTTTGTTCAAGCAGCGCCCGCTGGAACGCGTCACGATTTACGAAAATACCATGTCCGAGGGTTTGAAAGCGATGGCTCTCGCCGGTTGGGGGCTCGCCTGGATTCCGGAAAGCATCATCGTGGACGACCTCGCTGCGAATCGCATCGTGCGTGCCGGCGATCCATCTTGGGATCTGAGCGTCGACATTCGTCTCTATCGCTTCATTGCGAACGATCGGCCAATCGTCACACGCTTTTGGAACCTTCTTGAATCCTGATCGTCCGATGGATCTCGGTACAAGCCTTCCCTGATCCGATTGATGATGCCGGACGCAGCGTCGAGTCCGGCCCCAGGAGGATCGGCAGGAACTCCTCGCCGCCCATGCGGCCGAGCACATCCTGCGCCCGCACCCTCGCTGAAGATGTAGGTACGATCGTTCCTGCGCTCGACATCATCGAGGTTGGCATCGACCGAGAACTCCCGTCCGGCGATCCCAAGGAACCCAT
>JBOZRS010000010.1:0-59775 GCA_050789065.1 Microvirga sp. | reverse complement strand
GCGGCTCGAAGAGCCGGGAAGGGGATCCAGACCGTTGCGCTTGTCCGTGGATTCCCTTCCCCTGCGGTGACTGCGTCACCTCCGGCCGGGAATGACAGTGTGGAACCGCACCGTGTCATCTCGGTGAAGCATGCCGTGTCATCCCCGGCGGTCCGTCAGGACCGGGAAGGGGATCCACAATCAAGCTTCACGGCAATGGAATTCCCTCCCCATCCCCGCGCGTCCTCCCGGGAATGACGGGAGGGGAACGATGCGGCGGCATTCGCCCGCCTTGCCCCGGCAGGCCACCCCTGCTAACTGACGGCCAACTCCATCCACATCTCGATCAAGCAGGGCTTTTCCCGTGTCCCGTCAGTTCATCTACCACATGCGTGGCCTCTCCAAGACCTATTCGGGCGGCAAGAAGGTCTTGGACAACGTCCATCTGTCCTTCTACCCCGACGCCAAGATCGGCGTGCTCGGCGTCAACGGCGCCGGTAAGTCGACGCTGCTGCGCATCATGGCCGGCATCGATACGGACTGGACCGGCGACGCCTGGGTGGCCGAGGGCGCCCGCGTCGGCTACCTGCCGCAGGAGCCCCAGCTGGATCCGTCCAAGAACGTCCGCGAGAACGTCATGGAGGGCGTGGCCGCCAAGAAGGCGATCCTCGACCGCTACAACGAGCTCGCCATGAATTATTCCGAGGAGACGGCGGACGAGATGACCCGTCTCCAGGACGAGATCGAGGCCAAGGGCCTCTGGGACCTCGAATCCCAGGTCGATCAGGCCATGGACGCCCTGCGCTGCCCGCCGGACGACTGGTCGGTGGACAAGCTCTCGGGTGGCGAGCGGCGCCGCGTGGCCCTGTGCCGGCTCCTGCTGGAGCAGCCCGAACTGCTCCTCCTCGACGAGCCGACCAACCACCTGGACGCCGAGACGACCGCCTGGCTCGAAGGCCACCTTCGCACCTATCCGGGCGCGATCCTGATCGTCACCCACGACCGCTACTTCCTCGACAACGTGACGGGCTGGATCCTGGAGCTCGACCGCGGCCGGGGCATTCCCTACGAGGGCAACTACTCGTCCTGGCTCGAACAGAAGCAGAAGCGCCTCGAGCAGGAGGGCCGCGAGGAAGAGTCCCGCCAGCGCACCATCGAGCGCGAGCGCGAGTGGGTCTCGGCCTCGCCGAAGGCCCGCCAGGCCAAGTCGAAGGCGCGTATCCAGCGCTACGAGGACCTCGTCGCCAAGGCGAACGAGAAGGGCCCGACCACGGCTCAGATCATCATTCCGATCGCGGAGCGGCTGGGCAACAACGTCATCGAGTTCGACGGCCTCAAGAAAGCCTTCGGCGACAAGCTGCTCATCGACGGCCTGTCCTTCAAGCTTCCGCCGGGCGGCATCGTCGGCATCATCGGCCCGAACGGCGCCGGTAAGACGACGCTCTTCCGCATGATCACCGGCCAGGAGCAGCCGGACGAGGGCACGATCGCCATCGGCGACACGGTGAAGCTCGGCTACGTGGACCAGAGCCGCGACACGCTCGACGCCAACAAGACGCTCTACGAGGAAGTCTCGGGCGGCAACGAGGTGCTCTATCTCGGCAAGCGCGAGATCAACGCCCGCGCCTATTGCTCGGCCTTCAACTTCAAGGGCTCCGACCAGCAGAAGAAGGTCGGTGTGCTCTCGGGCGGCGAGCGCAACCGCGTGCATCTCGCCAAGATCCTGAAGTCCGGTGCGAACGTCCTCCTGCTCGACGAGCCGACCAACGACCTCGACGTGGATACGCTGCGTGCGCTCGAAGAGGCGCTGGAGGATTATGCGGGCTGCGCCGTCATCATCAGCCACGATCGCTGGTTCCTCGACCGCATCGCCACGCACATCCTGGCCTTCGAGGGCGACAGCCATGTGGAGTGGTTCGAAGGCAACTTCGCCGATTACGAGGAGGACAAGAAGCGCCGCCTCGGCACGGATTCCACGATCCCGCACCGGATCAAGTACAAGAAGTTCTCGCGGTAATATTGACCGTGGGGACCACCCTCATCACAGGCGTGGGGCGCGGGATCGGGCGGGAGCTCGCCCGCGCCCTTCTCATGCGGGGCGAGCGCGTGATCGGCACGGTTCGCAATCCGAAGCAGGCTTCCGCGCAATGGGGCGAGTTCACCGCAAGCGGACGTCTCACGCTCCTCGAACTCGACGTTCGCGATGAAGCTTCGGTGGCCAGGGCTGCGAAAACAGTCGATGAAGCCATCGATGTCCTTGTCAACAACGCGGGCATCATCGGTCCGGAGCGGCAATCCACGCTCGACATGGATTTCGCGGGCTTCCTCGATACCCTGAACGTGAACACCCTCGGCCCCTTGCGGGTCGTGCAGGCGTTCCTGCCCCATCTGCGCCGCTCGAAAACCCCGAAGATCGTCACGATCAGCAGCCGCATGGGCTCCCTGTCCTATGCCAAGTCCGACCGCATCGCCTATCGCGCCTCCAAGGCGGCCGTGAACAAAGTGATGCAGGGGCTCGCGACGGACCTTCGCGAAGACGGCATCGTAGCCGTGTCCGTGCATCCCGGCTGGGTGCGTACCGACATGGGCGGTTCGGGCGCGGACATTTCCGTTCAGGAGAGCGCGGCCGGGCTCCAGGCGCTCATCGACCGCCTGACCATCGAAGACACCGGCGGCTTCTTCGACTGGCAGGGGAGCCCAATACCTTTCTGATTTCCTGCCAACATGAACAGTTTCTGAAAAATCCGATCTTTGGTTAAACGTTCGATGAACAGAGGCCAGGTGAAATTTTCACCTCTAGTTCAGATCGGGAGCGGTAACCTTCCTCCATAGTTCAGGGAACGAAAAAGCCATTTGGCTCTTACCTTGAAAGAGTGATTTTCCCTTTGAGGAGGGTTGAAATGTCGAAGGCTAAGGTGATCTTGACCGCCGGCTTTGCCGTCATGGCGCTCGGCGGAACTCTCCTGACGGCCGATCCGGCGCAGGCCGGGTCCAGCACGGGAACATGGCGTGACGGTTCGTACGCCACGCCTTACGGAGTCGTCCGGCCCCGGCCGGTTTATGGGTATCGTTCGGCCGGCTACGGCTATCGTCCGTATTACCACCGGCACCGCTCGGATGACGGCGGCGCAGTGGCGGCCGGCGTGATCGGCGGGCTGGCTCTGGGCGCGCTGGCTTCGCAGCCGGCCTATTCCTACCCGTCTCCCGCCTATTACGGCGCGCCCGCCTATGGGGATTCGGGCTGCTACACGGTTCGTCGCCGCTTCGTGGATGACTGGGGCCGCGTCGTGATCCGCCGCACGGAGGTCTGCGAATAAATCCTCGGCGGGCGCCGGTCTCCGGCGCCCGCCTTTCCTCGACTTTTCGTGGCAGTTGGGTTCTCCGGTGAAACCGTGTATGACCCTGAAGGCACCAGACCCAAGATGAGGCGTCCACGTGCCAGCCGATCAGTCCTCCGCCTTCCAATCCATCGCTACTCCTGAAGAAGCCGTCGAGCGGCTCATCCGGCTCCATGACAGCGCCATCGAGGCGCAGCGCCATGCTCTCGAACGCTTCTTCGGCTCCGGCGTGGCGCCGACGCCCGCCGAGCGCTCCGCCTTCCGCTATCCCGAACTACGGCTCGACTACCGGGCCATTGCGGTGCCGCCCGTCAAGCAGCGCGCCTATGCCAAGTTCCAGGGACCCGGCGTCTACGCCACGACCATCACGCAGCCGGGCTTTTTCAAGAACTATCTTCTGGAACAGTTGGACTATCTCGTGCGCGACTATGGCGCGACCCTGGAGGTCGGGGTCAGCGACCAGGAGATCCCTTATCCTTACGTCTTCGAGCGCGGCGACGAGCTCGCCCGCGGCGCGCATTCCGCATCCGAACTCGCGCAGCATTTCCCGACGCCGAATCTCGCCAAGGTCGGCGACGAGATCGCCGATGGCACCTGGATCTTTCAGGAGAACGAGCCGCGGCCCCTGTCGCTCTTCGATGCGGCGCGGGTGGATTATTCGCTCCGGCGTCTCGTGCATTACACGGGCAGCGACTGGCGCTCGGTGCAGCCCTGGATCCTGCTGACCAACTATCACCGCTATGTGGACCAGTTCATCCGCTGGGCGGTCGGCGAACTGGCGAACGAGACCAGCCCCTACAGCAGGCTCGTCCTTCCCGGCGGCATCACCGTCGAGCGCGGGCTGGATGAATCCGTCGTCGAGGAGCTCATCGGCTCCTCCCCGTGGCACCGCTTCCAGATGCCGGCCTACCACCTCTTCCGCAAGGACGGCCAGGGCGGCATCACCCTGGTGAACATCGGCGTCGGCCCTTCCAATGCGAAGAACATCACCGATCACCTCGCGGTCCTGAGGCCGCATTGCTGGCTCATGGTGGGGCATTGCGGGGGCCTGCGGCAATCCCAATCCATCGGCGACTACGTGCTCGCCCATGCCTATCTCCGGCGCGACAGCATCCTGGACGACGCCGTGCCGCCCGAAATCCCGATCCCAGCCCTCGCCGAGATCCAGGTCGCTTTGCAGGAAGCTGCCGTCCAGGTGACGGGCGAACGGGGCGATGCCCTGAAGCGGCGCCTGCGCACCGGCACCGTCGTGACCTATGACGACCGGAACTGGGAGCTTCGGTGGAGCCAGGAGCGGCGCCAGATCAACCTGTCCCGCGCCATTGCGGTCGATATGGAAAGCGGCACCATCGCGGCTCAAGGGTATCGCCTCCGCGTGCCCTACGGCACGCTGCTCTGCGTCTCGGACAAGCCGCTGCATGGCGAGATCAAGCTGCCAGGAGCGGCGAACGCCTTCTACGAACGCGCCGTCAGCGAGCACCTGATGATCGGTCTCGCGGCCATCGACATCCTGCGTGGGCAGCGCTCGTCCCTGCACTCGCGGAAACTCCGCAGCTTCGACGAGCCTCCGTTCCGGTAAACAGCGCACTCTCATGTCCCGTGAAACCGTGGGCCTGCTTCTGGGCTTCGTCGGCGTGTGCATTTTTGCCGGTACGCTGCCCTTCACCCATCTTGCCGTCGAGCACCTGAGCCCGGTCTTCGTCACGGCAGGCCGGGCGGCGCTTTCGGGATTGCTGGCGCTCGCGACCCTGCTTCTCCTGCGCAGGCCACGGCCCTCGCGGGAGCAGATCGGCACGCTCGCCCTTGTGGCCCTGTGTCTGGTCGGGGGCTTTCCGGGTTTCACCGCCCTGGCGATGCAGAGCGTCCCGGCCTCCCACGGCGGCGTCGTGCTCGGCATCCTGCCGCTGGCGACGTCGGTTATCAGCACCCTGATCGCGGGCGAGCGTCCGAGCACCGCCTTCTGGCTGGCGGCCGTCGCGGGGGCGGCCCTCGTCATCGGCTTCACGCTGAGCGAGGGCGGCGGGTCGTTCGGGCAGGGAGATCTCTTCCTCCTGGCTGCCGCCCTGTCGTCCGCGCTCGGCTATGTGCTCTCCGGAAAGCTCGCCCGCAAGGGCTTTGCGGGCTGGGAGGTCATCTCCTGGGTTCTGGTCGTGGCGCTGCCCGTGACCGTGCCCCTGACGCTCTGGCTCATGCCGGTTTCGCCCACATCCATACCGGCCTGGAGCTGGATCGGCTTCGCCTATGTGACCCTGATGAGCCAGTATCTGGGCTTCTTCGCCTGGAACGCGGGCCTTGCCATCGGCGGCATCGCGCATGTCAGCCAGGTCCAGCTCCTGCAGACCTTCATCACCCTGCTGATCGCGTCCGTTCTCAACCGGGAGCCCATCGGCCTCTCGGCCTGGCTGGTCGCGGCGGCCGTCTTCCTGGTCGTCGTGGCGGCCGGGCGGGCCAAGGTCAAGGGAGGCTGAACGCAACTCCGCGCTTGCTCTGAATTCAAAAGAGATATAAATATATCTTTATATGTAAGAGCGAGTTATTGCTGTGCCGGACAATTCGGCTCCATCCCTGGACTTGACGCTGGACGTGCTCCGGGCCGCCGCCGAGGAGACGCGCCTGCGGATTCTGGCCTTGCTGGCCGAGGGCGAGCTGTCGGTTTCGGATCTCACCGATATCCTGGGGCAGTCCCAGCCACGCATCTCCCGCCACCTGAAGCTTCTGGTCGAAGCCGGGCTGGTCGAACGCCACCGTGAGGGGGCCTGGGCCTTTTTCCGGCTCACGGATCGCGGGTTGGCCACTCGGATCGTCCGCCCCATGCTGGACAGCCTCGACCGCTCCGATCCGCAATTGCTGGACGACCGCACCCGCCTCGATGCCGTCCGCGCCCAGCGCTCGCAGGCCGCCCAGGCCTTCTTCTCCCGGCTAGCCCCGGATTGGGACCGGCTCCGCTCCCTGCATGCGCCGGAGGCCGTGGTCGAGGCCGCCGTCCTCGATGCGCTCGGACCGAAACCGATCCGCAACCTCGTCGATCTCGGGACAGGCACCGGCCGCATGCTGCAGCTCCTGGCGCCGCGCGCCGCCCGGACGGTCGGCCTCGACGCCAGCCACGCCATGCTCTCGGTCGCCCGCGCCAACTTGGAAAAAGCCGGTCTGAGGGGCATCGAGCTGCGGCAGGGCGACATCTACGCGCCTCCGTTCCCGCGCAACACCTTCGATCTCGTCGTCATCCATCAGGTGCTGCACTACCTCGATGACCCCGCCCGGGCGATCCGCGAGGCGGCCCGTCTGGTGGCACCGGGCGGGCGCATCCTCGTGGTCGATTTCGCGCCCCACAATCTGGAATTCCTGCGCGAGGATCAGGCGCATCGCCGCCTCGGCTTCGCGCCCGATCAGGTGGCTGCATGGCTCGACGAGGCCGGGCTGGATTGCACGCTGACCCGGGATATCGAGCCTCCGAAGAAGACCGATGAGCAACTCATCGTTTCCCTGTGGCTGGGCCAGGACCGTCGCGCCGTGATGGATTGGCCTCTGACGGAACCAGACAGAGAGGTCGCCTGATGCCCCCGCTCACCCTTCGTCCCAGCCGGCAAGCCTCCTGTCCCATCAAGGTCTCGTTCGAGTTCTTCCCTCCGAAGACTCCCGAAATGGAGGCGACCCTGTGGGCCTCGATCGAGCGCCTCGCGCCTCTCAAACCGCAATTCGTCTCCGTGACCTACGGGGCGGGCGGCTCGACCCGTGAACGGACCCATGCCACCGTCTCGCGCCTCGTGCGCGAGACGCACCTCAAGCCCGCAGCCCATCTGACCTGCGTCGCCGCCACGAAAGGCGAGGTCGACGACGTCGTCCGCTCCTACTGGGACGCGGGCGTCCGCCATGTCGTCGCCCTGCGGGGCGATCCGGTCGCGGGCATCGGCACGGCCTATGAGCCGCATCCTGGCGGCTACCGGAAAACCTGTGATCTCGTCGCTGGCATCAAGGCCATCGGCAATTTCGAGGTCTCGGTTTCCGCCTATCCGGAGAAGCATCCCGAGGCCGCGTCCCTCGATGCCGACATCGACGTCCTGAAGGCCAAGGTCGATTGCGGCGCCGACCGGGCCATCACCCAGTTCTTCTTCGACAACGATCTCTACTTCCGTTATCTCGACCGCGTTCGCGCGCGCGGCATCGACATTCCCATCGTGCCCGGCATCGTGCCCGTCCAGAACTTCAAGCAGACGGCGAATTTCGCGGCCAAGACAGGCGCCAGCGTCCCCGACTGGCTCGCGGCCCGCTTCGAGGGTCTGGAGAACGATGTCGAGACGCGCAGGCTCGTGGCCGCCGCCGTCGCGGCCGAGCAGGTGATCGATCTCGTCGATCGCGGCGTCAACGAATTCCACTTCTACACCATGAACCGCGCCGATCTCGTCTATGCGATCTGTCATCTGCTCGGGCTGCGCGATCACGGTGTGAAGGTGGCCGCGTAGGCGGGTCCTGCCCGGAGCTCCGTCCGGGCATCAATCCCCCATGCCGCAGAGCATGGATGGCCGGAACGGGTCCGGTCATGATGAAAAGAGAATACCAATGACTGCGTTCACTCCTTCTCCTGCCGACGGCGCCGACATTCTTCGGGCGCTTCGCGAAGCGGCCTCGAAACGGATCCTCGTTCTCGACGGCGCCATGGGGACGGAGCTTCAGCGAGCCCGCTTCACGGAAGAGGATTTCCGGGGCGAGCGCTTCCGGGACTGGAAGCAGGACGTCAAGGGCAACAACGACCTGCTGATCCTCACCCAGCCCGACGCGGTCAGGCAGGTTCATCTCGACTATTTCCGCGCGGGCGCCGACATCGTCGAGACCAACACCTTTTCCGGCACCTCCATCGCCCAGGCCGATTACGGCATGGAGGAGATCGTCTACGATCTGAATTTCGAGGGCGCGCGCCTCGCGCGCGAAGCCGCGCTGATCGCCCAGAAGGAGGATGGCCGCCGCCGCTTCGTGGCAGGCGCCATCGGCCCGACGAACCGCACGCTGTCGATCTCTCCGGATGTGAACAATCCGGGCTTCCGGGCCGTGACCTTCGATCAGGTGCGCGATGCCTACGCCGAGCAGGTGAGGGGGCTCGTGGACGGCGGCGCGGAGATCATCCTCATCGAGACGATCTTCGACACGCTCAACGCCAAGGCCGCCATCGTCGCCACGCATCAGGTCTTCGCCGAGAAGGGCGTGAAGCTGCCCGTGATGATCTCGGGGACGATCACGGACCTGTCCGGCCGCACGCTCTCCGGCCAGACGCCCGCTGCCTTCTGGTATTCGGTGCGCCACGCGGAGCCGTTCTCCGTCGGTCTCAACTGCGCGCTCGGCGCGCGGGAGATGCGGGCGCATGTCCAGGAAATCGGCAAGGTCGCCGACACCCTCGTCTGCGCCTATCCGAATGCGGGCCTGCCCAACGAATTCGGACTCTACGACGAGCGCCCCGAGGCAACGGCCACGATGCTGTCGGAGTTCGCGGATGCGGGCCTCGTCAACCTGGTCGGCGGCTGCTGCGGCACGACGCCGGATCATATCCGGGCCATCGCGGACGCCGTTGCCGGCAAGGCTCCGCGGACGGTGCCCCAACCGAGGCCGATGATGCACCTGTCTGGCCTCGAACCCTTCACGCTCACGTCCGACATTCCCTTCGTCAATGTGGGGGAGCGCACGAACGTCACCGGCTCGGCCAAGTTCCGCAAGCTCATCACCAACGGCGATTATGCCGCCGCCCTCGACGTGGCGCGGGATCAGGTTGCGAACGGCGCGCAGATCATCGACGTCAACATGGACGAGGGCCTGCTCGATTCCGAGAAAGCGATGGTGGAATTCCTCAACCTCGTCGCCTCGGAACCCGATATCGCGCGTGTGCCCGTGATGGTGGATTCCTCCAAGTTCCACGTCATCGAGTCGGGCCTCAAGTGCATCCAGGGCAAGGCCATCGTGAACTCGATATCCATGAAGGAGGGCGTGGAGGCTTTCATCGAGCAGGCGAAGATCTGCCGGTCCTACGGGGCGGCGGTCGTCGTCATGGCATTCGACGACCAGGGTCAGGCCGACACGCTGGAGCGCAAGGTCGAGATCTGCACGCGGGCCTACAAGATCCTGACCGAGCAGGTCGGCTTCCCGGCCGAGGACATCATCTTCGATCCGAACGTGTTCGCGGTCGCCACCGGCATCGAGGAGCATAACGGCTACGGCGTCGCCTTCATCGAGGCGGCGCGCATCATCCGCCAGACGCTGCCGCATGCCCATATCTCGGGTGGCGTGTCGAACCTGTCCTTCTCGTTCCGCGGCAACGAGCCCGTGCGCGAGGCCATGCACTCCGTCTTCCTCTATCATGCCATCAAGGCCGGCATGGACATGGGCATCGTGAATGCGGGCCAGCTTGCGGTCTATGACGAGATCGATCCGGAGCTGCGCGAACTCTGCGAGGACGTGATCCTCAACCGCCGTCCCGATGCCACGGAACGGCTGCTGGAGGCGGCGCCCCGCTTCAAGGGCGACGGGACCGGAGCCGTGAAGGCGGCCGATCTCGAATGGCGCTCGTGGCCCGTCGAGAAGCGGCTGGAACATGCCCTCGTCAACGGCATCACGGAATATATCGAGCAGGACACGGAAGAGGCCCGGCAGGCGGCCGAGCGGCCGCTGCACGTGATCGAAGGCCCGCTCATGGCCGGCATGAACGTGGTCGGCGATCTCTTCGGCGCGGGCAAGATGTTCCTGCCGCAGGTGGTCAAGTCGGCGCGCGTCATGAAGCAGGCGGTCGCCTATCTCATGCCGTTCATGGAGGCCGAGAAGGCAGCTTCGGGCGTGACCGAGCGCTCGGCGGCCGGCAAGGTGCTGATGGCGACCGTGAAGGGCGACGTGCACGACATCGGCAAGAACATCGTCGGCGTCGTTCTCGCCTGCAACAACTACGAGGTCATAGATCTCGGCGTCATGGTGCCGGCCCAGAAGATCCTGGAGACCGCCCGCAAGGAGAAGGTCGATATCATCGGCCTCTCCGGCCTCATCACGCCCTCGCTCGACGAGATGGTGAACGTGGCGAGCGAGATGGAGCGGGAAGGCTTCGACATCCCGCTGCTGATCGGCGGCGCGACGACGAGCCGCGTCCACACGGCGGTGAAGATCCATCCGAACTACCACAAGGGCCAGGCGGTCTACGTGACGGATGCCAGCCGCGCGGTCGGCATCGTGTCGTCCCTCCTGTCTCCCGAGATGAAGGAAGGTTACGTGGAAACGGTCCGCGCCGAGTATCGCAAGGTGGCCGACGCCCATGCGCGCTCCGAGGCCGACAAGCTGCGCCTGCCGATCGAGAAGGCCCGCGCCAACAAGCTGGCGCTCGACTGGGCGGCCTATCAGCCGCCGAAGCCGACCTTCACCGGCGCGCGCGTGTTCCGCAGCTACGATGTCGGCGAACTGGTGCCCTATATCGACTGGACGCCCTTCTTCCAGACCTGGGAGCTGAAGGGCCGCTTCCCGGCCATCCTCGAAGACGAGAAGCAGGGCGAGGCTGCGCGCCAGCTCTGGGACGACGCGCAGGCGATGCTGAAGCAGCTCGTGGAAGAGCGCTGGTTCAACCCCAAGGCGGTCATCGGCTTCTGGCCCGCCAATGCGGTGGGCGACGACATCCGCCTCTATACCGGCGAGAGTCGCACGGAGGAGCTCGCGACCCTGCATGGTCTGCGCCAGCAGCTCACCCGGCGCGACGGCAAGCCCAATCTCTGCCTCTCCGACTTCGTGGCTCCCGCCGAGAGCGGAAAGCCCGACTGGGTCGGCGGCTTCGTGGTGACGTCGGGCATCGAGGAAGTCCGCATCGCGGAGAAGTTCGAGCGCGCCAATGACGATTACCGCTCGATCCTCGTCAAGGCTCTGGCCGACCGTCTGGCGGAAGCGTTCGCCGAGCGCATGCACGAGCGCGTCCGCAAGGAGTTCTGGGCTTATGCGCCGGACGAGAACTGCACGGGCGAGCAGCTGATCCGCGAGGAGTACCAGGGCATCCGCCCGGCGCCGGGTTATCCGGCCCAGCCCGACCACACGGAGAAGGAGATCCTGTTCGGGCTTCTCGAAGCCGAACGCCGCATCGGCGTCAGCCTCACCGAGTCCTATGCCATGTGGCCGGGGTCGTCCGTGTCGGGCCTCTATCTGTCGCATCCGGAGGCTTATTACTTCGGGGTCGCCAAGGTGGAGCGCGATCAGGTGGAGGATTATGCCGCCCGCAAGGGCATGAGCGTGGTCGAGGTGGAGCGCTGGCTCACGCCGATCCTCAACTACGATCCGGCGAATTACAGGCCGATGGCGGCCGAGTAGGGGATACCCGGCCACGAGGCGCAGTTTGTAGAAACTCTAAGGAACGTGCAGCTTAGAACTCCTATAAACTTCTGATTCCATTGCGGTTTTCCTTGCGTCTGCGGTCGCGCGGCTCTATTCCTGCGCAGCGTTTGCAACAGGAATGCCGTTTCATGAATGTTTGGTCCATTGGAACGCAGGCCGCCGTCATCCTTCTGCGCGAAGGGCTGGAGGCCATGCTCGTCATCGCCGCTCTGGCGGCCTTTCTGCGCCGGTCCGGTCTCCAGGACAGGCTGACGGCCCTTTATGCCGGTGCGCTCGCGGCCATCGTCGCGAGCTTCGGAACGGCATGGGTCTTTGAGACCTTCTTCAACGGCGCCCATAACGACCTCTTCGAGGCGGGCGTCATGCTGCTGGCGGCAGCCCTGATGTTCTACATGAGCGGCTGGCTTTTCCTGCGCCAGGATCCCAGAGCCTGGCAGGCCGACCTGCGGCGGGCGGCCGAGCGGGCCGTCAGCGCCGGCACGGCCCTGTCCCTTGCCGGGATCGCGTTCCTGGCCGTCTTCCGCGAGGGCGGCGAGACGGTGCTGTTCCTTCATTCCCTCGCCCAGACGAGCGGCGGTTGGGGGCCTGCGATAATCGGGGGACTCGGTGTTGCGGCCCTGGGGCTTCTCGTCATCTTCATAGCCATGCAATGGCTGGCCCTGCGCCTTCCCCTGCGGCCCATCTTCCTCGTGACCTCGGGCTTTCTGTTCGTCATGGGCCTCAAGTTCATCGGCGACGCCGCTCAGGAATTTCAGGAGCAGGCGCTCATCCCGATCCACGACCAGGGCGTGCCCGATATCTTCCTGTCGCTGGGTCTGAACGGGACCTGGGAGGCGATCGGCGCGCAGGCTCTCGTGGTTCTCGTCGCCCTGGCCGGAATCGCCCTCGTGCAGTTTCGCGCGGCGACCAGACCGGCCGGTCTCCCGGCGGCCGCGGAGTGATTGTCGTTTAGATCAAACAACGGCCTGCGGGCGCTGAGCGATCAGGTCCCGCAGCGTCGTAATGGTGGACGCATCCGCAACCCCGTCCACGCGCTCGGGCCGGAAATGGCGCTGGAACGCGGCGACCACCTTCTCCGTGTCCTCGTCGAAGACCCCGTTGATCTTCAGGCCGTAGCCATACATCACCAGCATCGCCTGGAGGGCCTCGACCGGCATGCCCTGATCGCCCCTGGCGAAGAAGCGTCCGTCGCGCATGGCCGCGGGCGCCACCCAGTGGCCGACTCCGGCCTCGTGCAGGCGCTCCCAGGGAAAGACCTCGCCGGGATCCAGCTTGCGGCCGGGCGCGACATCCGAATGCGCGAGCACGCGGGTCGCCGGAATGCGCCAGCGCGTGACGATGTCCTTGGTCAGCGCCGCGACGCTCTCGATCTGCTCGTCAGGGAAATGCGGCAGGCCGCCCGGATGGCCGGGATTGGCGATCTCGATGCCGATGGAGCTGGAATTGATGTCCGTCTCGCCGTCCCAGAACGAGACGCCCGCATGCCAGGCGCGACGCGCCTCCGGCACCAGTTGCAGGACGCGCCCGTCGCCGAACACGAAGTAATGGGCGGAAACCTGGGACACCGGATTGCAGAGCCATTGCAGGGCTTCGCCTTCGTCCGGCATCCCCGTGTAATGCAGGATGACCATGCTCGGGCGCCGGCCGTCCTTTCTTTCCCCGTGGTTGGGGGACGGAAACACCTTCGCGGCGACGGGACTCTCCGGGGACAGGGACATGCTCATTCGATTACCTGATGCCGCGCTCGGTGGCGATGCGCTCCCAGGCGGCATTGATGACGGCCAACCGCTCCGTCGCGATCTTCACGGCTTCGGGCGGGAGCCCGCGGGCGATCTCGCGATCCGGGTGATTGTCCGCCACGAGCTGGCGATAGTGCCGCTTCAGGTCCTCGTCGCTCATCTGGCGATCCGCCTTGAGGATGAGGTAGGGATCGTCGGCCTTTCTCACATGGCGGGCGGCGATGCGCTCGAAGTCCTTGTCGGATACCGAAAAGATCGTGGCCACATCCTTGAGATAGGCGAACTCGGCCTCATGGACGGCTTCGTCCGCCTTGGCGATGTGGAAGAGCCCGTCGAGCACGTCTTCCAGAAGCGCGGGCTCGCCCTTGAATTCGTCGCCGATCTGGCGGGCATAGGCCTCGAAGCCGTCCGTGGTCTTCATGGCGAGCTCGAACAGGCGCTTCACGCGGCCATGCTCGCTCTCCGGCACCTCGACGATCTGCTCGAAGGCCTTGACCTCGCGGTCGACGACGACGCCGTCGGCCTTCGCCATCTTGGCCGCGAGCGCGACCAAGCCCATCGTGAAGATGACATCGCGCGGCGGCTTTCCGAAGGGAGCACCCTCGCGATCGACGAGCATGTGGCCGGCGACTCCGCCCAGCAGAGCCCCGATCGGCCCTCCGAGCGCCAGCCCGATTCCCGCACCACCCAGCTTGCCCCAAATCGACTGAATCATGATCGCTCAGTGGTACGCTCAACTCGAGGCAAAAGAAAAGGGGCCGAGAGCGGTCCCGACCCCTTAAATGCGATGATGATGCTGCGATCAGCGGCAGTAGAGGTTGCCGTACTGATCCTGATAGGTGCCGTAGGGGCAGGGAGAGCGCGGGGTCGTTGCTGCGCCCACCATCGCGCCGCCAGCAGCACCGATCGCCGCGCCGGCGAGCGCGCCGCTGCCACGTCCCGTCGCCGCACCGCCGATGGCAGCGCCCGCGAGACCGCCGATAGCGGCGCCGCCAACTGCACGCTCACCAGGAGTGTTGCAGGCTGCCATCGAGAGGGTGAGAGCACCCGCGGCAATCGCTGTAATGATCTTCTTCATGGAGGCTTCCCTGTATCTAGCGGGCTGTAGGCTGCCCGACCCTACTTAGCTTGACCTTACGCTCTCGCCAACTCTTCAAAGAAGAAAGAGTTCCTTTCTGGCCAAATGAGCTGTCGAAAAAGTTTCCTGCCTGCAATTAAGGCTGATCCGGCTCCGGAGCGCCGGGAAATTAAGGATTACGTGGTCTAGCTTGAGCATAGTCCGGACATAATCCGGTCTGCTTCCGTCACATCTTCGCCCTATTTGGACTCCACCGAACGTTCTTGGCGATCACTGCCGACGGAGTGTTTATATGACTTTGCAGCATTTTCTGAGAACATCCATGGTCCCGGTTCTCGGAGCTGCTGCACTGATATTGACCACCCAGGCGAAGGCCGAAGGGAGCGATGGCTCCGGCGTGGTATCTCCCGAGCAGGCGCAGGAATTCCTGAATATGGTGGCCGCTCCGGCGGAGGTTTCTGCGGGTCCGAAAGCTGCGGGCCCGGCCCGGAACGCGAAGGCGGCCAGGGGACACGAGAAGCCGAAGTCCAAGGCCGCTGCCGCTCCCGAAGCCAATTCAAAGAGCGCAGGCGCGGAGGACAAGACGGCCGACGCCTCCGACAAGGAGGAGGTGCCCAATGTCGAGCAGACCGCGGCCATCCCCCTGGTGCAGGGCGATGCTCTTCTCAAAGGGCGTCAGGCCGATGCCCTGCGCAGCGCCACCCTGAAGCCCCTGATCACGCGCTATGCGGTGGAGAACGGCGTGCCGTATCATCTGGCGGATGCCGTCATCCGCCTGGAGAGCCGCTACAATCCCGGGGCGCGGCGGGGGCCCAATATGGGGCTGACGCAGATCAACGTCAGGACGGCACAGTCTCTCGGATATGAGGGCGCAGCCACGGGCCTCCTCGATGCCGAGACCAATCTTCGTTACGGCCTGAAGTATCTGGCGCAGGCCTACAGGCTGGCCGGAGGCGATACCTGCGGAACCATCCTGCGCTACCAGTTCGGTCACCGGGCCCAGACCATGACGAGCGCCTCGCGCACCTATTGCGCCAAGGTGAAGGTGATTTCGGCCGCCGCCGAATAGCCCCGGCCTTGACGCAGACCCGTTTCCTGCACCACATGCCCATCGTCAGCTGGCCGGGCGGCCGCTCCGAGTTCGCTCGGGGAGGAAAGTCCGGGCTCCATGGAAGCACGGTGCCGGATAACGTCCGGCGGGGGTGACCCTAGGGATAGTGCCACAGAAAGCAAACCGCCTTGCATGCAAGGTAAGGGTGAAAGGGTGCGGTAAGAGCGCACCGCGGACGCAGTAATGCGGACGGCACGGTAAACCCCACCAGGAGCAAAACCGAATAGGGACGACAGGCGTTCGCGCCAGGCCTGTTTCCAGGCTCGTCGTCCGGGTTGGTTGCTTGAGGCGGTCAGCAATGACCGTCCCAGAGGAATGGCCGCCACGTCCAAAGTGCAAACTTTGGGCCCTACAGAACCCGGCTTACAGGCCAGCTGACCCCTTCTATCCACAGGCTCCATTTTCGTCAAAAGCGGACCAAACCGTTGGCCTGCTTACGATTCATTAACCCTAAACGCGTCTGATGTGGATCGCGGGCCAGAAGGTCCGCGGCCCATCCCCGTTCCGTTGACGACCATAATATCCCATGTTATCCCAAACCATCCCGTCGACGGTGTCTTCCGGAGGGGAAGTCAAGCGAGCAAGAAGCGCTGACATTCCTCTCCAGAAAGTGGCGTCTTCACCGGCTGCGGGTGGCGGACCCTTCAGGTCCGCCGGGGGGCTGACAATCAGGAGCGCGCGAGCTGCGGCCAATGAACCGCTTCGTGTCCAATTTCACCAACAAGTTGGATTCGAAGGGTCGCGTCTCGATCCCCGCATCCTTCCGGGCCGTGCTGGCCAGGGATGGATTCGAGGGGCTCTACGTGCATCCGGCGCTGGACGCGCCGGCTCTGGACGCAGGCGGCAACGTGCTTCTGAACGAGATCGATGCGTTTTTGTCGACGCTGTCGCCTTATTCGGACGAGCGGGATCAGCTGTCGACGGCATTGTTCGGGACCAGCGAGATTCTGAAAGTCGATCCGGAAGGGCGTGTCATCCTGACGGACTCAGTGAAAGTACATGCCGGGATCGGGGATACGGTGACGTTCGTCGGACTCGGCCACAAGTTCCAGATTTGGGAGCCCGAGCGCTTCCGTGCGCACTTGGAGGAGGCGCGCACGAAGGTCAGAGATCTGAAGAAGATGCTGGGAACCCGGGTTATGGAGCCACGTATGGTGCAGAATACCTCACCAGGAGTGCGGGAGCGATGATGGGACGCGGCGACGGCCCAGGAGCCGGAGCCGCTGGCGGACCGACCCGTCACGTTCCTGTTCTCCTGGCGGAGGTCTGCACTGCGCTTGATGTGAAGCGCGGCGGCACGTTCATAGACGGCACGTTTGGCGCGGGCGGATACACGCGCGCCATTCTCGATGCTCATCCCCAGAACAAGGTGGTCGCCATTGACCGCGATCCGGATGCGATCGCCGGCGGCGAAGCTCTCGCGAGCCGGTACAAGAAGCGTCTCATGCTCGTGCCCGGACGCTTCGGCGAACTCGACGAACTCGCGAAGGCGCAGGGGATCGACGGCGCCGACGGCGTCGTCCTCGATATCGGCGTGTCGTCCATGCAGCTCGATCAGGCCGAGCGCGGTTTCTCGTTCCGCAACGAGGGACCCCTCGACATGCGCATGGAGCGCGAGGGACCGAGCGCCGCCGATCTGGTCAACGAAGCCTCGGAGGCCGAACTCGCCGACATCTTCTACCATTACGGAGAGGAGAGGCGCGCCCGCGCCGTGGCTCGCGCGATCATCGAGGCGCGGCGCCGCCAGCCCTTCGAGACCACGCGTCAGCTCGCCGATCTGGTGGCCTCGCTCATCCGGCAGGAGCCCGGCGGGATTCATCCGGCGACGCGGGTGTTCCAGGGGCTTCGCATCGCCGTGAACGACGAGCTGGGCGAGCTGGTGCGCGCCCTGCACGCGGCCGAGCGCATCCTGAAGCCTGGCGGGCGTCTCGTGGTGGTGACGTTCCATTCCCTCGAGGACCGGATCGTGAAGCAGTTCTTCGCGGCCCGCACAGGCCGTCTGCCGAGCGGATCCCGCCATCTGCCGACCGTCGCCGCCGCAGAGCCCACGTTCGATGCCATCACCAAGGGTCCCGTGGGCCCGACCGACGAGGAGATGGCGCGCAATCCCCGGGCCCGGTCGGCGAAGCTCAGGGCCGGCGCGCGCACGCAGGCGGCCCCGCAGGAGCCTTCGAGCGCCATCACGATGCTGGCGGAACTGCCGCAGACTGCCGAAAAAAGGGGAGGTCGCCGGTGACGAAGCTGCTCCACATGGTCGCAATCACGGCCCTGATCGCATCTGCGGGCTATGCCTATTCGATCAAGTACGACACGCTCTACTACGCCGAGCAGGTGGCGAAGCTGAAATCCAAGGTGCAGCGCGAGCGCGAGGCCATCGCCGTGCTGCAGGCGGAGTGGCAGTATCTCGACCGTCCGGACCGCCTCCAGGCCGCGGCGGACCAGCATCTCGATCTTCAGCCGATGAAGATCCAGCAGCTGGCGCGCCTCTCAGATCTTCCGAACCGGCCCGAGCGCGAGGACGAGATCGGACGCAAGCTCGAAGCCCTGGGCCTCTTCGGACCGACCTCAACGCCGAAGGACAAGAGCTCGGACGCCCGCACCCCGACGACCCAAACCCCGAAACGGTGAGCCGCGTGTTGCAAGAGCCCGAAACAGACCTGCAGGCTCAGAGGCCTTCGCCCAGGCGCGGCATTCTCTCCCATGCCCGCGAGCTGTTCCGCCTGCGCGTCGACAAGAGCACGTCGCGCGTAGGCCTGACGGCTTTCAGTTTCGTCTGCCTCTTCAGCCTGATCGGCGGACGGCTCGTCTATCTCGCCGTGACGAGCGAGAACACGAGCGAGGTCCGCCGCGCGGCCGCATCCGAAATTTCCGCGGCTCGTCCCGACATCGTCGATCGCAACGGCGAAATTCTCGCGACCGACGTGAAGATGGTGTCCGTCTTCGCGGAGCCGCGCAACATCATCGACAAGGACGAGGCCGTCGAGCTGCTGACCGCGGTCCTGCCCGACCTCGACGCCACCGAGCTCCGCAACAAGCTCGGCACCAAGAAGGGCTTCGTCTGGGTCAAGCGCGAGATCACGCCGCGCCAGCAGGCGGAAGTGCACCGGCTCGGCATTCCGGGCATCGGCTTCCTGCCGGAGAACAAGCGCGTCTACCCGAACGCCGAGGCGGCGGCCCACGTGCTCGGCTTCGCCAACGTGGACAACGTCGGCATCGCCGGGATGGAGAAATACATCGACAGCATGGGCCTGCAGGACCTCAACGGCGCAGGCTTCAACATCTCCGCCGCCGACCTCAAGCCCGTTCAGCTCTCCCTCGACCTGCGCGTGCAGCATGCGCTTCGCGACGAACTCGTGAAAGGCATGGCGAAGTTCAAGGCCAAGGCGACCGCCGGCGCCATCATGGACGTGAACACGGGCGAGATCATCGCCCTCGTGTCGCTGCCCGATTTCGATCCGAACAATCCCGTCGACGCGCTGGACAAGGACCGCATCAACCGCATCAATGTCGGCGTCTTCGAGATGGGCTCGACCTTCAAGGCCCTCACGACCGCGATGGCGCTCGATTCCGGCAAGTTCAACATCAACTCGAGCCTGGATGCCCGTTCGGGTCTTCGCTACGGCAAGTTCACCATCGGCGACTACCACGCGACGCACCGTGTGCTCACCGTGCCGGAAGTGTTCATCCACTCGTCCAATATCGGCACGGCCCGCATGGCGCTCGGCATCGGGGTCGAGGGGCACAAGGCCTTCCTGCGCAAGATGGGACAGCTCACCCGTCTCGAGACCGAGCTGCCGGAGAACGCGCTGCCCATCGTTCCGCCGCGCTGGGGCGAACTCAACACCATGACCATCGCCTTCGGCCACGGCCTCGCGGTCGCGCCGCTGCAGGCGCTCATGGCGGTCGGTGCGCTGGTGAACGGAGGCATGCTCATCAACCCGACGTTCCTCAAGCGCGACGAAGCAGCCGCTCGTGAGCATGCGCTCCAGGTCATCAAGCCTGAAACCAGCGAGGCGATGCGCTATGTCATGCGGCTCAACGCGGCCAATCCCGCCGGGTCGGCCGGATCGGCCGCCATCGCGGGCTTCTTCGTCGGCGGCAAGACCGGAACCGCCGAAAAGGTGATCAACGGGCGCTATTCGAAGAACAAGAACTTCACGACCTTCACGGCCATCGTTCCGGCCGACAAGCCGAAATACGTCTTCCTGACGATCATGGACGAACCGCTGGCCGTGGAGGGCACCTACGGCTTCTCGACGGCCGGCTGGAATGCCGGGCCGGTCACCGGCAACGTCATCGAGCGCGTGGCGCCGCTGCTCGGCATTCCGCCGCGCTTCGAGCCTCCGGCGCAGCCCTTCCCCCTGATGACGCGGCTCGGCGCATGGGGCACAAAGTAACGATGACACAGACAATGCACCTCGCCGATCTGCTTGCCGAAGCGCAGGGCCTTCCGGAGGCTTCGCGTCCCGTTTCGACGATTGCGTCCGACAGCCGGAAGGTGGGGCAGGGCAGCGTGTTCTTCGCCGTGCCCGGCACGCGAGTGGACGGCATGAGCTTCGTGCCCCAGGCCGTCGCGGCGGGGGCCGCCGCCATCGTGGGCGAAGCCGAGCGCCCATCCGGCCTGCCCGAAGCCGTCGCCTATATCCGCGTTCCCGATGTGCGCAGGGCGCTCGCGCTTGCGGCCGCGCGCTTTCATCCGCGGCAGTCCGGGAAGATCGTCGCCGTCACCGGCACGAGCGGCAAGAGCTCGGTGGCCGACTTCACGCGTCAGCTCTTTGCCGTGCTCGGCTACAAGTCGGCGAGCCTCGGGACGCTCGGCGTCATCACGTCGGACGGTGCGGCTTATGGCTCGCTCACGACGCCCGACCCCATCTCCCTGCATGAAACCCTCGATCGCCTGGCAGGCGACGGCATCAGCCGCCTCGCCATGGAGGCCTCCTCGCACGGCATCGATCAGCGGCGGCTCGACGGCGTGCGCCTGAGCGCGGCGGGCTTCACCAATCTGGGCCGCGACCACCTGGACTACCACGGGACCACCGAAGCCTATGCCAAGGCCAAGCTTCGGCTCTTCGACACCCTGCTGCCGGGCGATGCGCCGGCTGTCGTCAATGCCGATGGGCCGGTTGCGGACTTTTTCATCAAGGGTGTGCGGGAGCGCGGATTGAGGCTCCTCACCACCGGCCGGGCAGGCGACACGCTCCGGCTGGTCGAGGCGCGCCCGGAGGGTTCCGGGCAGGCCCTGACGGTCCAGGCCTTCGGCCGGACGGTCGAGACGACCCTGCCGCTCCTCGGCGCCTTCCAGGTGGAGAACGCTCTTCTGGCCGCCGGTCTCGTGCTGGCGACCGAGGGCGAGGGCAGGGCGGCCGAGGTGCTGGAGGGCTTCAAGGGCCTAAAGGGCGTCAAGGGCCGCCTGGAGCAGGTGGGGGAGGTCGATGGCGCGCTCTGCATCGTCGATTACGCCCACAAGCCCGATGCCCTGGCCCATGTGCTCGATGCCCTCCGTCCCTTCACGAGGGGGCGGCTGATCTGCATCCTCGGCTGCGGCGGGGACCGCGACCGCGGCAAGCGCCCGCTGATGGGCCAAATCGCCGTCGAGAAGGCGGATGCCGTCATCGTGACGGACGATAATCCTCGCTCCGAGGACCCGGCGGCGATCCGGGCCGAGATCCTGGCTGGCGCTCCCGGAGCCCGGGAAATCGGCGACCGCGCCCTCGCGATCCGGACGGCCGTCAAGGACCTCCGCCCGGGCGATGTCCTCGTCGTGGCGGGCAAAGGCCATGAAACGGGCCAAATCATCGGCGACCGGACCCTGCCGTTCTCGGATCATGATGAAGTCCGGGCGGCTATCGCGGAGAGGCAGGGATGAATTCGCCCCTATGGACCCTGAATGAAATTCGAGCCGCCACCGGCGCCCGCGTCGGCAGCGGCTTCACGCAGGCGTCCGGCGCCTCCATCGACACGCGCACCCTGGCCCCGGGCGATCTCTACTTCGCCATCAGGGGCGACGTGCATGACGGGCACGATTTCGTTCCGGCCGCTCTCGAGAAGGGAGCCTCGGCCGCCGTCGTGGCGGAGGAGAAGGCCGGGGCGTTCGAAGGCTCCGACAGGCTCATCGTCGTGCCCGATGTGCTCGAGGCCATGCGCCAGCTGGGACGGGCGGCCCGCAGCCGGACGAACGCGAAGATCGTCGCCATCACGGGTTCGGTCGGCAAGACCGGCACGAAGGAGGCCATGCGCCTCGCGCTCTCCCGCCAGGGCCAGACCCATGCCTCCGTCGCCTCCTACAACAATCACTGGGGCGTGCCGCTGACGCTGGCCCGCATGCCGCGCGAGACCACCTTCGGGGTGTTCGAGATCGGCATGAACCACGCCCATGAGATCCTGCCTCTCACCGGCATGGTGCGCCCGCATGTGGCGGTGATCACCACCGTCGAGCCGGTCCATATCGAATTCTTCCCCTCGCTCTGGGGCATTGCGGACGCCAAGGGCGAGATCTTCTCGGGTCTGGAGCCCGGCGGCACGGCGGTCGTCAACCGCGACAGCCCGTATTTCGAGCGCATGCGCGCCCATGCCTTCGCGTCGGCGGCTGGTCGCGTGGTGACCTTCGGCGAGCATGAGACGGCCGATATCCGGGCCGAGCGCATCATCGTGAAGCCGGACCAGTCCATCGTCGAAGCGCGGGTCTTCGGTCAGCCTCTGACCTACAGGATCGGCACGGCGGGGCGGCACATCGCGCTGAATTCCCTGAGCGTACTGGCCGCCTCCCACGCCCTCGGGGCGGATCTCGCCCTCGTGGCCCTGTCCTTCGCCGAGCTGAAGCCGCCGGTCGGGCGCGGCGAGCGCACCATGCTGTCCATGGAAGACGGCGAGGCGCTGCTGATCGACGAGAGCTACAACGCCAATCCCGCCTCCATGCGGGCGGCGCTCGCCAATCTCGGGGCCGTGGAACTCGACCGCCGCGCGCGGCGTCTGGCCGTGCTGGGCGACATGAAGGAATTGGGCGAGAGGGGGCCGGCGCTCCATGAGGAACTGGCGGAGGCCATCGAGGCGAACGGCATCGATCTGGTCTTCGCGGCGGGGCCCCTGATGAAGAACCTGGTGGACCGGCTGCCAAAGACCCGGGTGGCGGCCTATGCGGAGACCTCCGCCGAACTGGTCGACGCGGTCTGCGCGGCGGTGCGTCCGGGCGATGCCGTGACCGTGAAGGGCTCGCTCAGCATGAAGATGGCTCTGGTTGTCAAAGCCCTGAAAGAACGTTACGGCGCGAGCCCCGCGGCGCACGCGCTGAAAGGATAACAAGAATGTTGACCTGGTTGGCTGAGCTCAGCCCCTACTTCAGCCCCCTGAATGTCTTCCGCTACATCACGTTCCGCACCGGCGGCGCGACCGCAACAGCGCTGCTTTTCGTGTTCCTGTTCGGGCCTGCGATCATCTCGCTCCTGCGCGTGCGGCAGGGCAAGGGCCAGCCGATCCGCGAGGACGGGCCGCAATCCCACCTCCTGACGAAGCGCGGCACGCCCACCATGGGCGGCCTGATGATCCTGGCGGGTGTCCTGGTCTCGACCCTGCTCTGGGCCAATCTCGAAAACCATTATGTCTGGGTGGTGCTCTTCGTCACGATCGGGTTCGGGGCCATCGGCTTCTACGACGATTTCCTGAAAGTCACGAAGCAGTCGCACAAGGGCTTCTCGGGCAAGTCGCGCCTTGCCATCGAGGCCCTGATCGCGGCGCTCGCCTGCATCGCCATTTCCTACATGGCGACCCCGGGCCTCGCGAACAAGATCGCGCTGCCGTTCTCCAAGGATCTGATCTTCAACCTCGGCTGGTTCTACATCGTGTTCGCCGGATTCGTGATCGTCGGCGCGGGCAATGCGGTGAACATCACCGACGGTCTCGACGGGCTCGCCATCGTGCCGGTCATGATCGCGGCCGGAACCTTCGGGTTCATCGCCTATCTCGCGGGCAACGCGGTCTTCGCCAATTACCTGCAGATCCACTTCGTGCCCGGCACGGGCGAGCTCGCGGTGGTCTGCGGGGCCCTGATCGGGGCCGGAATCGGCTTTCTGTGGTTCAACGCTCCCCCGGCGCAGATCTTCATGGGCGATACGGGATCGCTCGCTCTCGGCGGCCTTCTCGGCACCATCGCGGTGGCGACCAAGCACGAGATCGTGCTCGCCATCGTGGGTGGCCTGTTCGTGCTCGAGATCATGTCCGTCATCATCCAGGTCGCGTCCTTCAAGCTCACGGGCAAGCGCGTCTTCAAGATGGCGCCGATCCACCACCATTTCGAGCAGCTCGGATGGACCGAGCCGCAGGTGGTGATCCGCTTCTGGATCATCGCCGTGGTGCTGGCGCTCGTCGGCCTCTCCACCCTCAAGCTCCGGTGACCCGATGACGCCCGTCACCACCTTTTCCGGCCAAACGGTCGCCCTCTTCGGCCTCGGCGGCTCGGGTCTCGCGACGGCGCTCGCCCTGAAGGAGGGCGGGGCGCATGTGGTCGCCTGCGACGACAATCCGGCCAAGATGGCCGAGGCTGCAGCCAGGGGCATCGAGACCGGCGATCTGCGCGGAGCCGACTGGACGAGATTCTCCGCCCTCATCCTCTCGCCGGGCGTGCCGCTCACTCATCCCGAGCCGCACTGGTCGGCAACGCTCGCGAAATCGAATGGCGTCGAGATCATCGGCGACATCGAGCTCTTCTGCCGCGAGCGCGCGAAGATCGCGCCCGATGCGCCTCTCGTGGCCATCACCGGGACCAACGGCAAGTCCACCACGACGGCCCTGATCGCCCATATCCTGCGCGAGGCGGGCCGCGACGTGCAGTTGGGCGGCAATATCGGCACCGCGATCCTGTCGCTCGAGCCGCCGTCCGAGGGCCGCATCCACGTGATCGAGTGCTCTTCGTTCCAGATCGACCTCTCTCCGTCGCTCAATCCCGCCATCGGAGTTCTGCTCAACATCTCGCCGGACCATCTCGACCGGCACGGGACGATGGAGAACTACGCGGCCATCAAGGAGCGGCTGGTCGCCCATGCGGCCAAAGCCGTCATCGGGGTCGACGACGAGATGAGCCGCGCGGTCGCCGCGCGCATTCCTCTCGCGCGTCAGGATGTGGTTCGCGTCGGCCTGTCGGATCACGGCGCCGGAAGCGTCTACGCAAAAGACGGCGTCATCGTCTCCCATCTTGGTGATCGTTCGCTGGAGGTCGCCGAACTCGCGGGGATCGGGTCACTGCGTGGAGACCACAACGCCCAGAACGCGGCGGCCGCCATTGCGGTCGCTCTCCTGAGCGGAGTCGAGGCGCCCGTCATCCGGCGCGCCCTGCGGACCTTTCCCGGTCTGCCCCACCGCATGGAAGAGGTCGCGCGTCGCGGCGAGACGCTGTTCATCAACGACTCGAAGGCCACCAATGCGGATTCCACCGAGAAGGCGCTCAAATCCTTCGACAACATTCTCTGGATCCTCGGCGGCAAGCCGAAAGAGGGCGGCATCGCGCCGCTGACGTCTTACTTCCCGAAGATCAAGAAGGCCTATCTCATCGGCGCGGCTTCGGATGAGTTCGCCGCGACGCTCGGCAGCGCAGTTCCTCATGTTCGCTCCGGCACGCTCGACAAAGCCGTCGAGCAGGCAGCAGCCGATGCGGCGGCGATGAATGGCCCGGCGGTCATTCTCCTGTCTCCCGCCTGCGCGTCCTACGACCAGTTTCCGAACTACGAAGTGCGCGGAAACCACTTCCGCGATCTCGTCAAAGCATTGCCCGGCATCAACTCCACGATGGGAGCCTAGAAGTCATGGTGTCACGCGCGGAACGCTCGGCCTTCGGCGACTGGTGGTGGACCGTCGACCGCCTGCTCCTGGCAGGGCTCGCCGTCCTGATGCTGTCGGGCCTCGTCTTTCTCATGGCGGGCGGTCCGCCGGTCGCCGAGCGTCTTGGGCTGTCCACGTTCCACTTCGTGAACCGGCAGGTGCTCTTCCTGGTGCCTGCGGTCGCCATCATCCTGTCGGTCTCGTTTCTCTCGCTCCGGCACATCCGGAGGCTGGCGCTCCTGATCTACATGGTCGGCATGGCGCTGATCCTGCTGGCGTTCCAGTACGGTCCCGAGATCAAGGGCGCGCATCGCTGGATCATGATCGGCCCGCTCGGCATCCAGCCGTCCGAATTCGTGAAGCCCGCCTTCGTGGTCCTGGCCGCCTGGGCGTTCTCGGAAGGCGCGCGGCGCAAGGACATGCCGGGCGCTCTGCTGGCGCTTCTGATCCTTCCGGCCACCATCGTACCGCTCATTCTCCAGCCCGATTTCGGCCAGACCATGCTCATCACCATCGTGTGGTGCGGCCTCTTCTTCGTCGCGGGGCTGCACTGGTTCTGGGTCATGGGCCTCGGGGGCGCGGGCCTGCTCGGCATCGTGGCGGCCTATGAATTCCTGCCGCACGTGCGCGCCCGCATCGAGCGCTTCCTGGACAAGGATTCCGGCGACACCTTCCAGGTCGACACGGCCATGGAATCCTTCGCGCGCGGCGGCTGGCTTGGACGCGGACCGGGCGAGGGCACGGTGAAGCGCATCCTGCCCGACGCGCACACGGACTTCATCTTCGCCGTGACGGCGGAGGAATTCGGCATCATCGTGTGCATCGCGCTCCTCCTGCTCTTCGCCTTCATCGTGCTTCGCGGCCTCACGCTGGCCCGGCGCAACGAGGACACGTTCTGCCGTCTCGCGGCGACGGGACTCATCCTCATGTTCGGCCTGCAGGCCTCCATCAACATGATGGTGAATGTCCACCTCATGCCCGCCAAGGGCATGACGCTGCCCTTCATCTCCTATGGCGGATCTTCGCTTCTGTCGCTGGCGCTGGGGATGGGCTTCCTCGTCGCGCTCACCCGCCGCCGCCCGCGCGCGGAGATGATGGAACACTTCAACCAGGATCGGCCGCGCGGATGACATCCCCTCTCATCCTCCTCACCGCCGGCGGGACCGGCGGTCATCTCTTTCCGGCGGAGGCCCTTGCCAACGTGCTGAAGGCCTCGGGCTTTCGCGTGGCGCTCGCCACCGACAAGCGCGCCAACGCCTATGCGGGCTCCTTTCCGGCCGACGAGATCGTCGAGATCCCTTCGGCGACGCCTTCCGGCCGCTCGGTGCCGCAGATCGCCAAGGCCGCCCTCCTGCTGGCTCAAGGCACGCTGAAGGCGGGCGCCGTGATCCGGCGCCTGAAGCCCGCTGCCGTCGTGGGCTTCGGCGGCTATCCGACCGTGCCGCCCGTCATCGCCGCGTCGCTGCTGAAGGTGCCGACCGTCATTCACGAGGCGAACGGCGTCATGGGCCGGGCCAACCGGCTCCTCGCCCGGCGGGCCTCGGTGATCGCGACCGGATTCGCCAGCATCAAGGGCATCCCGGCCAACGTGCCGGGCCGGATCGTCCAGACCGGCAACCCGATCCGGCCGGCGGTGCTGGAGGCGGCCCGACAGCCTTATCCGGCGCTGCCCGGTGGCGGACAATTCCGCCTTCTCGTGGTCGGCGGGAGCCAGGGGGCGCGGGTGATGAGCGACGTGGTTCCGCCCGCGATCGAGCGTCTGCCGCAGGAGATCCGCTCAAGGCTCGCAATCTGCCAGCAGGCGCGGGGCGAGGACCTGGAACGGGTTCGCGCCCATTACGGGCGGCTCGGGATCGAGTTCGAGGCCGAGCCCTTCTTCAAGGACCTGCCGCAGCGCCTCGCCCAGGCGCATCTCGTGGTGTCCCGGTCGGGTGCATCGACGGTCGCGGAACTCGCCGTGATCGGCCGCCCGTCGATTCTGGTGCCCCTGCCGGGGTCGCTCGATCAGGATCAGGCGGCCAATGCCCGGACCCTGGGCGACCTCGGGGCGGCCATCGTTCTTCCACAAACGGACTTCACTCCTGAGCGCCTGGCGAACGAGATCCGCTCGTTCGTTCAAGAGCCTGACCGCTTGACCCGAGCCGCTTCCGCCGCACATAGCGCGAGCATCACGGATGCGGCGGAGCGTCTGGCTCAGGCGGTCCTCCAACTGATACCTGCTGACAAGAACGGAAAAAGACCATGAAACTGCCGCCGAAGCTCGGTCCCATTCATTTCATCGGCATCGGTGGCATCGGCATGTCCGGCATCGCCGAGGTCATGCACAATCTCGGATACACGGTGCAGGGCTCGGACGCCGCCGACAATTACAACGTCAGGCGCCTGGCCGATAAGGGCATCAAGACCTTCATCGGCCACAAGGCCGAGAACGTGGAGAACGCCGAGATCGTCGTGGTTTCGACCGCCATCAAGCGCGACAATCCCGAACTCGTCGTGGCCCGCGAGAAGCGCCTGCCGGTGGTGCGCCGCGCCGAGATGCTGGCGGAGCTGATGCGCTTCAAGTCCTGCGTCGCGGTCGCCGGGACCCACGGCAAGACCACCACGACCTCGCTCGTCGCGACGCTGCTCGACGCGGGCGGGCTCGATCCGACGGTCATCAACGGCGGCATCATCAACGCCTACGGCACGAATGCCCGCATGGGCGACGGCCAGTGGATGGTGGTGGAGGCCGACGAATCCGACGGCACCTTCCTCAAGCTTCCGGCCGATGTCGCCATCGTGACCAATATCGATGCCGAGCATCTCGATCATTTCGGCACCTATGATGCGATCAAGGACGCCTTCCGCTCCTTCATCGACTCGATTCCCTTCTACGGCTTCGCGGTCATGTGCATCGATCACCCGGTGGTGCAGGATCTCGTGGGCCGCATCGAGGACCGGCGCATCATCACCTACGGCGAGAACCCGCAGGCCGACGTGCGCCTGATGGATGTGGATTCCCGCGGAGGACTGAACCGCTTCCGGGTGATGATCCGCGACCGGCGCCCGGGCTTCCGTCTCGAACTCGGGGACCTCGTCCTGCCGATGCCCGGCGCGCACAATGCGCTGAACGCCACGGCGGCGATCGCCGTCGCGCACGAACTCGGCGTCTCGCCCGATGCGATCCGCAAGGCGCTCGCGGGCTTCGGCGGCGTGAAGCGGCGCTTCACCCGCACGGGAGAATGGAACGGCGTCACCGTCTTCGACGATTACGGCCACCATCCCATCGAGATCGCGGCGGTCCTCAAGGCCGCGCGCGCGTCGACGGAGGGGCAGGTCATCGCCGTGGTGCAGCCGCACCGCTACACCCGCCTGTCGTCGCTGTTCGACCAGTTCTGCACCTGCTTCAACGATGCGGATGCGGTCATCGTCGCGCCCGTCTACGCGGCGGGCGAGCAGCCGATCCCGGGGGCGGACCGCGACAGCCTCGTGTCCGGCCTCAAGGCCCGCGGCCACCGCAATGTCATGGCGCTCGAAAAATCCGAGGACCTCGCCGGTCTCATCAAGGGGATCGCGAAACCGGGCGATTACGTGGTCTGCCTCGGCGCCGGCAACATCACCCAGTGGGCCTATGCCCTGCCGGGGGAACTCGAGGCGCTCGGCGAGAAGGCGGCTTGATGAATCGCAAACCGGCCCCAGGTTTCCTCGTTCCGGGGAGGGCGCGGTGCGCGCTCCCTTCTCACGTTTGCGTTTCCGGGGTGCCTTATGTTTGCTGATGTGACGTCCGACCTGAAGGCGGCGATGCCCGAACTCCGGGGCAGGCTGGAGGCGAACGCGCCGACGGCGCCCCTGTCCTGGTTCCGCACGGGCGGCCCGGCGCAGGTTCTCTTCACGCCCGCCGATACGGACGATCTGGCCTATTTCCTGTCGCGCCTCGACCGGCAGGTTCCTGTGCTCGTGGTGGGCCTCGGCTCCAACCTGCTCATCCGCGACGGGGGATGGCAGGGCATCGTCATCCGCCTGGGCAAAGGCTTCGCGGAGGTATCGGTGGAGCCCGGCCACAGGATCCGGGCCGGTGCCGCGGCTCCCGACGTGAAGGTGGCGCGCGCGGCGGCTGAAGCCGGCATCGCCGGCCTCTCGTTCCTGCGCGGCATCCCGGGCACCATCGGCGGGGCCCTCCGCATGAACGGGGGAGCCTATGGGGGCGAGACGAAGGATGTTCTCGTGGAGGCCAGGGGCGTCACGCGTTCGGGCGAGACGGTCACGTACACGAACCAGCAGATGGGTTTCACCTATCGCCATTCGGGCGTGCCCGAGGACGTGATCTTCACCGAAGCCCTGTTCGGGGGCCGGCCGGGCAATCCCGAAGAAATCCTCGCCGAGATGAACGCCATCACGGAGGCGCGGTCCTCGACCCAGCCGGTGAATACCCGCACGGGCGGGTCCACCTTCAAGAATCCTCCCGGCCGCAAGGCTTGGGAGCTGGTCAATGCCGCCGGGTGCCGAGGGCTGCGGGTTGGGGATGCGCAGGTGTCCGAGATGCACTGCAACTTCCTGATCAATCACGGCTCGGCCACGGCCGCGGATATCGAGGGCCTCGGCGAGGAGGTCCGCCGCCGGGTCCGCGAAATGTCGGGCATCGAGCTGGAATGGGAAATCAAGCGGGTCGGGCTTCCAGGATGATCCGGTGACGTAAGGTCACTTCACCAGGAAGATCATGCGAACGGCCGAAAGGCCTGAGACGGATGCGATTTTCCCGGGCGCATCCGCTCCAGAACCTGACGCGAATCAGTTTGTTAACGTCCGGCTGTTTCATTGAGCGGGAGCAAGGGGAGAGCATATCATGACCAAGCACGTTGCGGTCCTTTACGGCGGCTGGTCGGCGGAGCGCGAGGTCAGCCTTGCGTCGGGCCGGGCCTGCTGCAAGGCCCTGGAAGGGCAGGGCTACAGGGTCACGCCCATCGATGTGCAGCCGGACATCGCCACCGTGCTTCAGGCGACCGATCCGGACGTGGTGTTCAACGCGCTCCATGGCCGGGTGGGCGAGGACGGCACGATCCAGGGCATGCTCGAAATCCTGCGGATTCCCTATACCCATTCGGGCGTTCTCGCCTCGGCTCTCGCCATGCAGAAGGACAAGGCGAAGGTCATCATGGCGGCGGCCGGCGTGCCCGTGCCGAAGGGCACGGTCGTTAACCGTTTGGAGGCCGCAAGGGAGCATGTCCTGCCGGCCCCCTACGTCATCAAGCCGGTCAGCGAAGGCTCCTCCGTGGGCGTTATCATCGTCCGCGAGGATCGCAGCCATCCCCCCCAGGAACTGCTGCGGGAGGACTGGGCCTTCGGCGAAAAAGTCCTTGTCGAATCATATGTTGCGGGCCGCGAGCTCACCTGCGCCGTGATGGGCGACAAGGCCCTCGGCGTCATCGATATCCGCCCCGCGACCGGGGTCTTCTACGATTACGATGCAAAGTATGTGAAGGGCGGGTCCATTCACGTCCTGCCGGCAGAAATTAAACCGAATATTTACCAAAAGGTCCAAGAGTTGGCGTTAACGGCGCATCAAGCGCTCGGCTGTCGGGGAATCAGCCGCGCCGACTTGCGGTACGACGATACTCCCGGGGGGACCGGGGAACTCGTCGTTCTCGAGGTCAACACGCAACCCGGCATGACCGAGACGAGCTTGGTGCCAGAACTGGCAGCCCATGCGGGCTATACGTTTGGCGAGCTTGTGCAATGGATGGTGGAGGACGCTACCTGCAACCGATGACGGCCTATCCGGCCGGTGCTGCGGTTGCGCGCGCTGCCTCCGGAGACCGGAGGCCAGGTTCTTCCCGAATCAAAAAGATTTTCGGCTCCTCGCGGAGCGTCCGGCCCCGGCGCTCCGCCGGCCTCCCGCTCGAGCGGCGCATTCCGCGCTTCCTCGGGACCGGTCTGACGCTCGGCTTCTTCGGGGCCGTCACTCTGCTCGGCCTCTGGCAGGGCGGGCATCTCAACGATTTCATCCGCGAATACGGCGAGCCCCACCACGCGCTGGCGCGATTCGCGGGGCTCGGCCTCGAACAGATCACGATCTCCGGCATCTCGCAGATGCGCGAGAACGAGGTTCTGGCCGCGGCGGGCCTCAGTTCGAAGCTTTCTCTGGCGTTCATCGACGTGAACCAGGTGCGTGAGCGCCTGGAGCACGTCCCGATGATCAAGAGCGCCACCGTGCGCAAGCTCTATCCCAACGAGCTGGTCATCACGCTCACCGAGCGCGAGCCGTATGCTGTCTGGCAGCTCAACGGCGAGCTGTTCGTCATCGCCGCCGACGGAACCGTGATCGACCTGATGCAGGACGAGCGCTACGCCGACCTGCCGATGGTGGTGGGCGATCAGGCCAACACGCGCAGCAAGGGTTATCTGGCGCTGCTCGAGGCCGCGGGCCCGCTGAAGAGCCGGATCCGCGCCGGGACGCTCGTGGCCGGGCGGCGCTGGACCCTGAAGATGGACAACGGCATGGACGTGCGCCTGCCCGAGCTCGGAGCCGCCGACGCATTGGCCCGGCTCGTGAAGCTCGAACGGGAGCAGAAGATTCTCGAGAAGGACGTTCTGGCGATCGATCTGCGCATGGCTGACCGGGTCGTCGTCCGTCTGACCGAAGAGGCCGCCTTGGCCCGCGCCGAGGCACTCAAGAAAAAACCGATGCGCGGCAAGGGGGTTGATACATGAGTCATGGTTTGACGCCGCGCCTGAGACCGCTGTCCGCGCGCAAGAGCGCGATCCTCTCGGTGCTCGACATCGGGACGAGCAAGGTCGTCTGCATCGTGGCGGAGCTGAAGCCGGCTGAAGAGATCGAGGCACTTCGCAGCCGCACCCATGTGGCGCGGATCCTTGGCATCGGGCATCAGCGCTCCGTCGGCCTCAAGGGTGGCGTCGTGGTCGATCTGGAGGCTGCCGAGTCCGCGATCCGTCAGGCGGTTCATGCGGCCGAGCGCATGGCGAAGGTCGAGATCCAGTCGGTCATCGTCAATCTCACGGGCGGCCGACTGAGCTCGGAGCATTTCGAAGCGCATGTCCCGGTGCGCGGCGCCGTGGGGCCGGGCGATGTTCATCGCGTGCTCGATGCCGCCTCGAACTACGATCTGCGCCGGGGCAGGGCGGTGCTTCATGCGCTGCCGACCGGCTACTCGCTCGACGCGCAGCATCACATCGTCGATCCCGCCGGCATGATCGGCGAGCGGCTCGGCGTCGATCTGCACGTGGTGACGTCGGAAGCGGCTGCGGCCCGCAACCTGATGCTGGCGGTCGAGCGCTGCCATCTCGGTGTCGAGGCCGTGATCTCCACGCCCTACGCCGCGGGCCTGTCCGCTCTCGTCGACGACGAGGCGGATCTGGGCTGCGCCGTCGTCGACATGGGCGGCGGCACCACGAGCGTGGGCATCTTCAACAGCGGGCATCTGGTGCACACCGATGCCATCGCGGTCGGCGGCCATCACGTGACCATGGACATCGCGCGTGGCCTCACCACCCGCGTGTCCGCGGCCGAGCGGCTCAAGACTCTCTACGGCTCCGCGATCTCGTCGAGCGCGGATGACCGGGACATGATCGCGGTGCCGCAGGTCGATGAGGACGAACGGGACGTTCCCAATCATCTGCCGAAGTCGCACCTCGTTCGCATCATCAAGCCACGGGTCGAGGAAGTTCTCGAACTCGTGCGCGACCGGCTGAAGGCTGCGGGGTTCGCAGCCCAGGCCGGACGACGGGTCGTGCTGACGGGCGGCGCAAGCCAGCTCGTCGGGCTGCCGGAAACGGCGCGCCGCATTCTTCAGGGCCAGGTTCGTGTCGGGCGTCCCCTCGGCATCAAGGGCCTGCCGGAGGCGGCGAAGGGCCCTGCCTTTTCGGCGGTGGTCGGCCTCCTGGTTTATCCCCAGGTGGCGCACATCGAGTATTTCGAGCCGCGTTCGAGCGGCTTGTTCCAGAGTACGGGAACCGACGGCTACTTCTCGCGGGTGGGCCGGTGGATTCGCGACAGTTTTTAATGCGTAACGCGCTGGCGCGGCGGGCCAACGCGGAGAGTTCAAGTCAACAAGGGTAAGCGTCGGCCAAACGCTGTCGATACAAGGCCAAAGAGGCACAGATCATGGCAATCAATCTGCAAGCTCCGGACATCCGGGAACTCAAGCCGCACATCACGGTCTTCGGCGTCGGTGGCGCCGGTGGCAATGCCGTGAACAACATGATCGAGTCCGGTCTGGAGGGCGTCGAGTTCGTCGTCTCGAACACCGACGCGCAGGCTCTGGCCTCCTCCAAGGCCCAGCGCGTGATCCAGATGGGCATCCAGGTGACCGAAGGCCTCGGCGCCGGCTCGCAGCCGGAAGTCGGCCGCGCGGCCGCCGAGGAGGTGATCGACGAGATCCGCGATCAGCTCTCGGGCTCCCACATGGTGTTCATCACCGCCGGCATGGGCGGCGGCACCGGAACGGGCGCAGCCCCGGTCGTGGCCCGCGCGGCCCGCGAACTGGGCATCCTCACGGTCGGCGTCGTCACGAAGCCGTTCCAGTTCGAGGGCGTGCGCCGCATGCGCCTCGCGGAGTCCGGCATCGCCGAGCTGCAGCAGGCTGTCGATACCCTCATCGTCATTCCGAACCAGAACCTCTTCCGCGTCGCCACGGAGAAGACAACCTTCGCGGATGCCTTCGCCATGGCCGACCAGGTGCTCTATTCGGGCGTGGCCTGCATCACCGACCTCATGGTGAAGGAAGGCCTCATCAACCTCGACTTCGCCGACGTCCGTTCGGTGATGCGCGGCATGGGCAAGGCCATGATGGGCACCGGCGAGGCCTCCGGCGAGAAGCGTGCGCTGCGCGCCGCCGAAGCCGCCATCGCCAACCCGCTCCTCGACGACGTGTCGATGAAGGGCGCACGCGGCCTGCTCATCTCCATCACGGGCGGCAACGACCTCACGCTCTACGAGCTCGACGAGGCGGCGACCCGCATCCGCGAAGAGGTCGACCAGGACGCCAACATCATCCTCGGCGCGACCTTCGACGAGAGCCTGGAGGGAATCATCCGCGTCTCCGTCGTGGCGACGGGCATCGACCATGCCCTGCTCGAGAACACCGGCGACCTGACGACGACCGAGCAGCGGATCTCCGAGGTGGCCGAGCGCCTGCGGGCCGAGGCCCGGGCCCGCGCGACGCACACCCAGCCCACGTCCACCTTTCGCTCCGCCGCCCAAGCCGAACCGGTGAAGGCGGCTCCGATCCTGTCCCAGGCCACCCCCTCGCTGGCTCCGGCCCCGGCCCCCGTGGCCATGGCCCAGCCGATCGAGCCCGCGCCGCAGCCGGTCATCCGCGACGACGTGATTCTGACGCCCGCCCAGCCCAAGCAGGCCATGGCCTACGAGGCTCCGGCCCCGCAGCAGCCGGTCTATGAGGAGCCGATCGAGCAGGGCGCCTTCATTCCTCCGCAGGCGGAGCGCGCCATGCGCCCGGCCCGGATGCCGCGGATCGACGAGCTGCCGATTCCGGCCCAGAATCAGATCCGCGCCAGCCGCGGCGAGCCCCAGGCGTCGCAGGAGCACAAGCCGTCCCTGATCCAGCGGCTCGCGACGATCGGTTTCGGCCGCCGCGACGAGACGCATCAGGCTCCCGCCGAGCAGGCCGCCCAGCGGCCCTCCCCGGAAGCGCCGCGCCAGCAGATGTCCTCGGTCCATGCCGAGTACGCCAAGCGCCCGGCCGCTCCCCAGGGCTACCGTCCTGCTCCGGGGCAGGCGGGGCCGGCTCAGCGGAGTATGGAAGACGATCAGCTGGAGATTCCCGCCTTCCTCCGGCGTCAGGCAAACTAACCTAGCGTCATAGGCGCCTTCGAGAGCCCCCGGCAGCCATCCGGCCGGGGGCTCTCTTTTTTAATAATTCATTAATATCAAGAACTTGCCAATGGCCGAGTTTGTAACAGAAGGTTAAAAAGCGTGATTTGGCCTAGCCTGTCCGCAGGACTATGGTGCCTCAAGTCGCAAGGGGCAGGGGCCATAACATTCCTGCCGGTCAGAAACATAAAAACAGCGGACGCAAATCCTCCCGCGGGTGAAAGCCCGCCAACGGCGGTCGTGTTCGAGGTCAAAAGATAATGAAGCAGAGCCAGCAAACCACCCTTCGTGCCGCGGTCACTCTCCTGGGTGTCGGGGTCCATTCCGGGGACGAGGTGAAGATCGTTCTTCACCCGGCGGAGGTGAATCATGGCATTGCTTTCCTCCGCACGGGCCTTCCGGGCGGTCTCGACCGTCTGATCGATGCCCGGCACCTGGCCGTCACCGCAACCGAGCTCTGCACCGTCATCGGCGACCGGGACAGTGGCGCGGTCGCGACGATCGAGCATCTGATGGCGGCTCTCTCCGGCCTGGGAATCGATAACGTCCTCGTGGAGATCGACGGGCCGGAAGTTCCGATTCTCGACGGCAGCGCGGCTCCCTACATCGACGCCATCGACCAGGTCGGTATCGTGGTCCAGGGCGGAACCCGCCGTTACCTGAAGGTCCTCAAGCCGATCCGCGTGACGCAGGGCAAGGCCTTCGCCGAGCTCCTTCCCAACGACCGCTCCTTCCGCCTGGACGTGGAGATCGACTTCCCCACGCCGGTCATCGGCCGCCAGCGCAAGACGGTCGACCTGACGCCGTCCGTGTTCCGCCGCGAAATCTCCCGGGCCCGCACCTTCGGGTTCATGCGCGACGTCGAGAAGCTGTGGAGCGCCGGCTTTGCCCTGGGCGCCTCTCTCGAGAACACCGTCGCCATCGGCGAGGACGGAATCATCAATCCCGAGGGGCTGCGCTACGGCGACGAGTTCGTGCGGCACAAGATCCTCGACGCCGTCGGCGATCTTTCCCTGGCGGGCTTCCCGCTCCTGGGCACCTACCGCTCCTATTGCGGCGGTCACCGCATGAACTTCTCCGTGCTCGAGGCCCTGTTCTCCAGCCGCGCCAACTACGCCATCGTGGACGGCGCCCCCCGCCGGGAGCCCGGCTATGCGGAGATCGGTGGCGTGGCCATGCCGGCCTACGCTCCCGAAATTCACTGAGACGGCCGCCCGGCCGTCCTGCCGCTCCTTGCCGACGCACCAAGCGCCTTTTGGCCGCACGATTTCCCTTGAGCTTTGGTAAAGCCGTTGGGTAAAGCCTGTCGGATGGGGTTGGCTCTTTCCGCATCCATAGGTTAAAGAACCTTTGGTGCATCGTAGATAACATCGAGCACGAATTATCGGAGGACCGCGAAGCATGTCTTTCGCGAAGGCTTATTTGAGCTTGAAAAGCGCTACCGGCCGTGCGCTCGCCATCGGCGTGTGCGGCCTGGGGCTCGCTGGCTGCGATACCATTTCGTCGCTCAACCCTTTCGACAAGGGCGACACCTACAAGCCGGAGATCGTCGCCGATGTTCCGGCCGAGCAGATCTACAATGACGGCCTCGCCCGGATCCAGAAGAAGGATTACGAGGGCGCGGCCAAGAAGTTCAGCAGCCTCGACAAGCAGTATCCCTATTCGGAGTGGTCGCGCAAAGGGCTGATCATGGAGGCCTACGCCAACTACGAGGGCGGACTCTATGAGGAGGCCATCACGGCGGCCAAGCGCTATCTGCAGAGCCATCCGAACACGCCCGATGCCGCCTATGCCCAGTATCTGATGGCGTCCTCCTATTACGATCAGATCCCGGACATCACCCGCGATCAGGAGAAGTCCGAACGCGCCCTCCTGGCGCTGCAGGACCTGATCCAGCGCTACCCGTCGTCCGAATACGTCGCCGACGCCAAGAAGAAGATCCAGGTCGCGAGCGATCAGCTCGCCGGCAAGGAGATGGAGGTCGGCCGCTTCTACCTGCAGAAGCGCAACTATTCGGGCGCCATCAACCGTTTCCGGAGCGTCGTTGCGCGCTACCAGACGACCCGTCACGTGGAGGAGGCTCTCGAGCGCCTCACTGAGGCCTATATGGCGATGGGCATCGTCAGCGAGGCGCAGACGGCGGCCGCCGTCCTTGGTCACAACTTCCCTGACAGTCCTTGGTACAAGGACGCCTATGCGCTTCTCACGAAGGGCGGCGTCGAGCCGCGCGAGAACTCCGAATCCTGGATCAGCAAGGCGTTCCGCGGCATTCCCCAGGTCAGTCAGAAGAGGGCATGAACCCCACCTTCCATGCTGATCCAGCTCGCGATTCGCGACATCGTTCTGATCGACAGGCTCGAGCTCCACTTCCGTGAGGGACTGACCGTCCTCACGGGAGAGACCGGGGCCGGCAAATCCATTCTGCTCGATGCTTTCGCATTGGCTCTCGGGGGACGGGGCGACGGAGGCCTGGTCCGCCACGGCGAGGCGCAGGGCCAGGTGACGGCCGTCTTCGACTGCCCGCCCGGCCATCCGGCCCGCCGCATCGCGGCCGATGCGGATATCGACGTGGATGGCGATCTGATCCTGCGCCGTGTCCAGGTCGCGGACGGGCGCACGCGCGCCTTCGTGAACGATCAGCCCGTCAGCGTGCAGGTGCTCAAGGCCATCGGCGCGACCCTGGTCGAGATCCATGGGCAGCATGACGACCGCGCTCTGGTCGATCCCGTGACCCACCGGGCGATCCTCGATGCCTTCGGGGGATTGTCCGGCGAGGTTCAGACCGTGGCCGAGGCCGCGCGTCGTGCGCGCGAGGCGCGCCACGCCCTGCACGAGCACCGCAACCGCATCGACAAGGCCCGGAAGGAGGCCGATTTCCTGCGCCACGCGGTCGAGGAGCTGACCAAGCTCAACCCGCTGGCCGGGGAGGAGGAGACCCTCGCGGAGCGCCGCCTCGTCATGATGCAGTCCGAGAAGGTGGCCCAGGACCTGAACGAAGCCTACGACGCGGTCGCGGGCACGTCGTCTCCGGTTCCGGAGCTGTCGGCCGCGGTCCGCAAGCTCGAACGGCGGGGCGCCCAGGCTCCGGCTCTCGTCGAACCCAGCGTCAAGGCGCTGGACGCCGCGCTCGTCGCCATCGACGAGGCGAGGGCGGCGCTCGAAGAGGCGATCCGCGCGACCGAATACGACCCGCGCGAGCTGGAGCAGACGGAGGAGCGCCTGTTCGCGCTTCGCGCCGCCGCCCGCAAATACGACGTTCCGGCTGACGAACTCGCTGCCCTGAGGCAGCGCTTCGAGGAGGACGTCGCCGCCATCGATGCGGGCGAGGAACAGCTCGTCGGCCTCGAAAAGGCGCTCAAGGACGCCGACGAGGCTTACGTGAAGGCCGCCAAGGCCCTCTCCGCCGGCCGCAAGAAGGCGGCCCAGGCCCTCGACGCGGCCGTGCAGGCCGAGCTGCCGCCCCTCAAGCTGGAGCGGGCGCGCTTCATCACGGACATCCAGATCGACGAGACCAGCCGCGACGCCGGAGGCTTCGAGCGGGTCGAGTTCTGGGCCCAGACGAACCCCGGAACGAAGCCCGGTCCCCTGATGAAGGTGGCCTCGGGAGGCGAGCTGTCCCGCTTCATGCTGGCCCTCAAGGTGGTCCTGGCGGACAAGGGATCCGCTCCCACCCTGGTGTTCGACGAGATCGACACGGGCGTCGGCGGCGCGGTGGCGGATGCCATCGGCCAGAGGCTCGCGCGCCTCGCCCGGCAGGTCCAGGTCATGGCCGTCACCCACGCCCCGCAGGTGGCCGCCCGCGCCGAGAGCCATTTCCTCATCGCCAAGGAAGGCGTGCGCGGGACCGAGGACCGGGTCGCGACCCGGGTCGTGCCGCTGGAGGAGGCTCCGCGCCGGGAAGAGATCGCCCGGATGCTGGCAGGCGCGACCATCACCGAGGAAGCCCGCGCGGCCGCGGCGCGGCTGCTGCAAGCGGCGGCGCATTAGCCAAGTTATCGGCGGCCGCTCCTGGCAGGCCTGAAAACCCTCGCGGGCTTACCGGTTCCCTTGCCAGAGAGAGGGTAGGGGGGCGGATTGCGTGAGCGCCCATGTAGCGCATCGGACGTGAATTCATGCTCACGTCCGATGCATCAAGTTTTTGGTTTAGCGCATCTTTTCGCACAAGACCGGTTCCCACTTCTCCGTTCGCGGCTCTAGCCAGACGCACCCCCCTCTCTCATGCCGGAGAGGGGCGAGAGCGTGATCTCATGCTGTCATTCCCGGAAGGATGCGCAGCGGAGGGGAAGTGAATCCATCATCGTGACGCTCGATCATGGATCCCCTTCCCTCGCTTCGCTCGCCGGGGATGACACGCGCTTGTCATTCCCGGCCGGAGGTGACGCAGTCACTGCAGGGGAAGGGAATCCACCCGCAGGCACAACGCTTCTTTGGATCCCCTTCCCGGCCTGCGGCCGCCGGGGATGACAGGCTCTCCATCTTCTCTCCCCCACACAGGGGAGGAGTACTACTCCAACAGTGTGTTTTCCACGCAGCATCAAGCCTCCTATTGAGCCGCTGTGAGCGAGCGTTGCTATGTTGCGATAATCAACCTCTGGCTGGACCTGCCTGCTGTCGCCATCCTCGGGCACCCAGCGCCGTTTGGTGCTGGTTCGGCAATGGCGCAGAAGCATTGTGTTCTCTTTTTGTTCTTGACAATAATCCTAAATCGGGCTATAGGCAACTTATCCGGTCTCACGAGGGACGCGCCCGAGGCGTCGGTCGGGGAGGCTGGAGACGGTTCCGACCAGCGCCAGGAGTCGCACCCTGGCGCCATCGGGGTTCCGAGCGGGAGCGGATGGTGACGGGCTCTGGTCGGGCAGGGCGGCACCGGAGGCTCTCCCGCCTCGCCCGCGCTGGATCTTCATCCGGGGCGGCGCGCCTGGGGCGCCGGAAGGTCCTCTGAGGGTTCGTCCCTGACGGGCTGGTGCGCGAGGCCGGGATCGAAAAGCCGTGCGCGGGACGCCTTCCGGCTTCCCGTCCGGGCGGGTCTCCCGTCCCCGACATCCATCGCGCGCTCCGCTAGGGCACGCGAGGCCGAAAGGCGTCCCGCGCTTCCCTCACGTTGCTGAGCAAGCCAGGACCGGACCATGAGCCCTTCGCGCCCGAAAGGTGCGAAGCCGCTCCTCCATGGGAAAGTGAGGAGAATGCGGAATACGGTGAACCGTTCGCCATCCGCCTCTGGAGAGTCCGGGCCGGAGCGCTATGGTTCATTCCTCCTCAATCACGATTCGACCATGCCCTCACGCAAAGCCTCGTCCCCGCTTCCTACCGACCAGATGACGCCTCCCGAGGCGCGCGCCGAGCATGACGCCCTCGGGGCCGAAATCGCGGAGCACGACAGGCGCTACTACGAAGAGGACGCGCCGACGATCTCGGACGCGGAATACGATGCGCTCCGCAAGCGCTACGAGGCGCTGGAGGAGCAGTTTCCGGACCTCAGGACGCCCGAGAGCCTGACGCAGAAGGTCGGCGCCAAGGTCTCCGAGAAATTCACCAAGGTCCGGCACCGCGTGCCGATGCTCTCGCTGGCCAACGGCTTCTCCGACGAGGAGGTGGAGGAGTTCGTCGAGCGCATCCGCCGCTTCCTGCAATGGAAGGCCGATGCGCCGCTGGTCTTCACGGCGGAGCCCAAGATCGACGGGCTTTCCCTGAGCATCCGCTACGAGAACGGACGGCTCGTCACCGCCGCCACGCGCGGCGACGGCGCCGTGGGCGAGGACGTGACGAACAACGCCCGCGCGGTCGGGGACATCCCTCATGTGCTTGAAGGGCGGGACGTTCCCGCAATCATCGAGGTGCGCGGCGAGGTCTACCTTTCGCACAAGGATTTCGCGGCCATCAACGAGCGGCAGGCGGCGGCCGGCAAGCCGCTCTTCGCCAATCCGCGCAACGCCGCCGCCGGCAGCCTGCGCCAGCTCGATGCGGCCATCACCGCATCACGGCCCCTGTGCTTCTTCGCCTATGCCTGGGGCGAGGTGAGCGAGATGCCCGCCGACACGCAGTCCGGCATGATGGAGTGCCTCCGGTCCTTCGGGTTCAAGGTGAACCCGCTCACGCGCCGCTGCTCCAGCGTCGCCGAGATGCTGGAGCACTACCACGCCATCGAGGCCGACCGGGCTAATCTCGGCTATGACATCGACGGCGTGGTCTACAAGGTCGACGATCTCACCCTGCAGCAGAGACTCGGCTTCGTGTCCCGCTCGCCGCGCTGGGCGCTGGCGCACAAGTTCCCGGCGCAGGAAGCCATGACCGTGCTGGAGGACATCGACATCAATGTCGGGCGCACGGGCTCGCTCAATCCGGTCGCCAAGCTGAAGCCCGTGACCGTCGGCGGCGTCGTGGTCTCGAACGCGACGCTCCACAACGAGGACTACATTCGCGGCATCGGCGGCAACGGCGAGAAGATCCGCAACGGCGTCGATATCCGCATCGGCGACACGGTGGTGGTCCTGCGGGCGGGCGACGTGATCCCGAAGGTGCTCGACGTTGTGCTCGACAAGCGCCCCGCCGACGCCAAGCCCTACGAGTTCCCCACCCATTGCCCGGCCTGCGGCAGCCACGCCGTGCGCGAGGTCAATCCCCGCACCGGCAAGGAAGACGCCGTGCGCCGCTGCACCGGCGGCCTCATCTGCCCGGCGCAGGCCCGCGAGAGGCTGAAGCACTTCGTGTCCCGCAACGCCTTCGACATCGAAGGACTGGGCGAGCAGCGCATCGACGAATTCTACGCGGAAGGACTGATCCAGCGCCCGCAGGACATCTTCACCCTGGAAGCCCGCAACGCACGCAGCCTCAAGCGGCTGGAGAACCGGGAGGGATGGGGCGAGACGAGCGCACGCAATCTCTTCGCCGCCATCGAGGCGCGGCGCTCGATCGCGCTCAACCGCTTCATCTTCGCGCTGGGCATCCCGCATGTGGGCGAGACGTCGGGGCGGCTGCTGGCGCGCCATTACGGAAGCTTCGAGGCCCTGCGCGAGACCGCCAGGGCGGCGGCCGATCCTGCCTCGGAAGCGCATGCGGATCTCACGGCCATCGGCGGAATCGGGCCCGTGGTTGCCGATGCCATCGTCGAGTTCTTCAGGGAGGAGCACAACGAGGAGATGCTCGACGCGCTGCTGGCCCAGGTGAATGTCGAGCCCATGGAGGCTCCCGCCACGGCTCATTCCCCGGTCGCGGGCAAGACCGTGGTCTTCACGGGCTCGCTCGAGCAGATGACCCGCGAGGAGGCCAAGGCCATGGCCGAGCGTCTCGGCGCCAAGGTCGCGGGCTCTGTCTCGAAGAAGACTGACATCGTGGTCGCCGGCCCTGGCGCGGGCTCCAAGCTGAACAAGGCCGCGGAACTCGGGGTCCAGGTCATGGACGAGGACGGCTGGTTCGCGCTCGTGGGGCGCCGGTGAGACTTCTGTCCAAGACAGGAGCCCCGCCGATGTGGCATGCTGGAGGCCATGACGGTGATCACTCCCGAGGCTTCGCTCGATCCCGACCTGAAGGGCGCGGGCGACGTGACGCATTTCTGGCGGGTGCCGCGCTATCGCGGCCTCGACTGCCTGCGCGCGACCTTTCGCCGGCATTCCTATGCCCGCCATAGCCACGGGACCTACGCCATCGCGGTGATCCTGGCGGGCTGCGAGACCTTCTTCCATCGGGGCGAGCAGCATTATGCGGGCGTCGGCAGCCTCGCCGTCGTGTGCCCCGACGAGATCCATGACGGCGAGCCTTATGGCGGCGGCTTCGTGTACCGGACCTTCTACCCGTCTCCGGAGCTGATGCAGGAGATCGCGGAGGACGTGGCCGGGCGGCCTCTCGCGCGGCCGCCCTGGTTCTCGCGCTCGGTCATCGACGATCCCGAGCTCGCGCGGGCCCTTGCGGAGCTTCACGCCTGCCTGTCCCGGGACGGAGGCTGGACCTCCCAGATGGAGCAGGACACCCGCCTGATCGATTGTCTCAGCCGCTTGATCGCCCGCTGGGCGGATCTCGATGCCGTGCCGTCCGTCCGCTACGGGTCGCGCGGCATTGCCCGGGTGCGGGACTACCTGGACGCTCATCTGGGCGAGGAAGCCGATCTGGCCAAGCTCGCGGACCTGGCCGGATTGTCGCGGAGCCATTTCATCCGGGCCTTCGCCAAGGAAACGGGCCTCACCCCGCACGCCTATCTGGTCGACCGCCGCTTCCGCGCCGCCAGCCGTCTGCTCGAACTGGGCGAAGCGCCGGGCGACGTGGCCGCCGCCTGCGGCTTCTTCGACCAGAGCCACCTCAACCGCGTCTTCAAGGCCCGCATGGGCGTGACGCCCGGTGCATACCGCGCCGCGTGAAGACCGCACTTTCATCCAAGACAGGCCGTCGATCCTTCCTCATAAGGCGGGAAAAGAGCATGGCTATGGATCAGGCAAACCCACACTTCACCACCTTTCGGCGCGAGGCCCGCGCAGCCCTGCGCGACATCGCGCCCGCGGCCATCGCGGCCGTTCCCATCGGCATGCTGTTCGGCGCGGTGGCCGTGGCCAAGGGCCTGTCACCCGCCGAAGTCTCGCTGATGTCGGCCCTCGTCTTCGCGGGCGGTGCGCAATTCGCCGCCATCGAGACATGGGTGCATCCCGCACCCGTGCTGACGCTCGCCTTTGCGACGTTCCTCATCAATGCGCGCCATGTGCTGATGGGGGCTTCGCTCTCGCCCAAGGCCGAGATGACGCGGGTTCAGAAATTCCTGTCGTTCTTCTTCATGACGGACGAGACATGGGCCCTGTCGGAGCGCCGCGCCCTCGACCGACCCGTCACGGGAGCCTATTGGGTCGCCATGGGCGTCGTGCTCTACGCGACATGGCTGGCCTCGACGATGCTCGGAGCCCTTCTGGGCACGTTCCTCGGCGACCCGGCACGGCTCGGTGCCGATTTCGCGTTCACGGCCCTTTTCATCGGACTCATCGCGGGCTTCGGGCGGAGCCGCGTGACGCTCATCACGGTCGCCGTGAGCGCCGGCGTGGCGGCGCTCGTGCATCATTTCATCGGCGCGCCATGGCACGTGGCGTCGGGCGCGCTGGCGGGCATTGCGGCGGCCTATCTGTCGGCCCCGGCGGAGGCGCGCTCATGAATCTCGATATGACGACTGCGCTGGCCATCGTCGCCATGGCGGCGGTGACCTACATCACCCGCATCGCGGGCTTGTTCGTGGCGGATCGGCTCGTGCTGAGCGGCCGCGCAAAGGCTGCTTTCGACGCCATTCCTCCGGCCGTCCTCGTGGCCGTCATCGCGCCCACGGCGCTGACGACGGGATGGGCGGAAGCGATTGCGGCGGCCATCACGGCGATTGCGGCCTTCAGGCTCCCGTTGCTCGCAACGGTCGGTGTGGGAGTCGTCTCCGTCGTGGCGCTGCGAAGCCTGCTGTGAGTTTCACTCCGGAGCCGCGCCGGTGACGTGCTCCGGAGTGACTGACGCTGATCGTCAGCCGATCGGTCGCGTCGCGTCCTCAAGCCATGCGCGCGTCTGTTCATCCAGCTTCGGGCCGATCTTCTCCCGCACGCTCGCATGATAGGCGTTGAGCCATGCGATCTCGTCCGCCGTCATGAGGGCGGGCTCCACGAGACGGAGGTCGATGGGCGTGAAGGTGAGGGTCTCGAAACCCAGCATCTCGCGATCGCCGCCGGGAATCGTGCGCGGTTCGACCAGGATGAGGTTCTCGATGCGGATGCCGTATGCGCCCGGCTTGTAGAAGCCGGGCTCGTTGGAGAGCATCATGCCGCTCTCGAGCGGCGTCGTGCCGGTCTTCGCGATGCGCTGCGGGCCCTCGTGCACGGAGAGATAGCTGCCGATGCCGTGTCCCGTGCCGTGATCGAAATCGAGGCCCGCTTCCCAGAGGGGCTTGCGGGCGAAGGCGTCGATTTGCGCGCCCGTCGTGCCTTTTGGGAACACCGCCTGGGCAATCGCGATGTGTCCCTGCAGGACGCGGGTGAAGCGGTCCTTCATCTCGGCGGTCGGCTCGCCGACGACGATGGTGCGGGTGATGTCCGTGGTGCCGTCCTCGTACTGCGCGCCGGAATCGATCAGGAAGATCTGATTGTTTTCGATGGGCCGGTTGCTGGAGCGGGTCACGCGATAATGGGGCAGGGCGGCATTGGGGCCTGCTCCCGAAATGCTCGGGAAGGAAATGTTCTTGAGCGCGCCGTTTTCCACCCGGAAAGCCTCCAGCGCCTCGACGGCATCGATCTCCGTCAGCTTGCCGCCGGGGGCCTCGCGGTCGAGCCATGCGAGGAACTTGGCCACCGCCACGCCGTCGCGCAGATGGGCGGCCCGCGAACCGGCAATCTCCGCCTTGTTCTTGACCGCCTTCATGAGAGTGATCGGGTCCGCCCCCACATCGACCGTGCCGCCGGAGGCTTCGAGACGCCGGATCAGGGCGACGGAGCCCGTGGCGGAATCGATGCGGATCTTGCCGCCCTCCTGTCCCATGGCGTCGAGGGCGTTCTGGAAGGTGCCGATGGGAGCGAATTCGGCGAGCTCGCCCACGGCGGCGCCGGCCTCGTTCGTGATCTTCGCCGGGTCGAAGAAGAGGCTCGCACGGCCCTCCCTGGGAATGATCGCATAGCCCAGGGGCAGCGGCGTATGGCCCACGTCGCCGCCGCGCAGATTGAAGGCCCAGGCGAGATTGTGCGGGTCCGACACGACCAGGGCGTCGAGTTTCGCCTCCGCCATTTTCCGGCGGATGCGCTCCAGCTTCGAGGGCGCATCCTCGCCCGCATACGCGAGAGGATGCGGGCGCACCGGAGCCTGGGGCGGGGCAGGGCGGTCGATCCAGATCACGTCGACGAGATTCATGTCGACGGGCGCAAGCCTGCCGCCCGCCCGCTCCACCGCCTTTTCCAGGCGCTTCAGGCCGTCGCTCGTGTGCAGCCAGGGATCATAGGCCAGCGTTCCACCCTCCGGCAGGTGGGTGGCGATCCAGTCCTCCGGAGTCGCGTCGGCGAGCTGGACAGGCCTGATGACCGAGGTGTCGATCTGCTCCGACGCCTGGACCGTATAGCGTCCGTCGATCACGAGAGCGGCTTCGTTCCGGAGGATGATGGCCGTTCCGGCAGAGCCCGTGAAGCCGGTGAGCCAAGCCAGGCGCTCCGCGCTCTTCGGCACGTACTCTCCCTGGTGCTCATCGGCGCGCGGCACGATGAAGCCGTCATAGCCGCGGCGCGCCAGCTCGGCTCGGAGCTTTTCAATGTGCGCCGGACCTTGGGCTGGAGAGGTCGTGTCGTCGAAGTATTGGAACTGGGCCATCGGGGAAGCACCGGAGATCAGGTTTGGAAGCGCGACACGCTAGGCCGGAGTCACAGAGGCTGCAACAGGCATGGCAGAGGTTGACCTGCCCAGCAGCATGGCATCTCGCTCATTAGTTATGCGCTGAGTGCCTATAAGTTGACGGAAACCGCCAGGATTTTGCAATCCGCGCATGGCTCTCATGCGTGGGACCATCTGCCTAAAAAGGTCAGAAAGACTTACCTATTGAGCAATGATAACAGAGGAACGCTGAAGGGTCTGGACGCCAATGATTTGGAGATAGACCCATGACGACAGCCGTTTTCACACCTACCGCCGCCGGTAATGCTTCGACCCCGTCCAAGTTTTTCCTGATCGCGAAGCGCGTCATGGACGCGCTGATCGAGAGCCGTGCGAAGAGCGCCGCGCGGAAGATGCGCCAGCATGAAGCCTTCATGCAGGACCTCAGCCGCCGGCAGGATCATTCTCCGCTCTTCTTGATCCAGGACAATCCCTCGCCTTTCAAAATCTGAAATAAGACTTTCGTACGAGTAAGAGAGACAAGACCATGATCATCATCGCTGCCATGAAGGCCATTCAGGACGTCATTGTCGAGGTCCGCAAGCTCCGTCAGGAAGCCGCCAAGCGCTATCCGGGCGTGCTGGCCGACTAATCAGAACGAGGACCGGCGGGGCCGCGCACGAGGGCTGCCCCGCTTCAAGACCAGAGCGACCCAGCCTTCGAGGTCGTAACGGCGCTGCAGATACCAGCCCTGATGCGCATAGGCCGACAGAACTCCCGGGACGTCACGGCCCAGAAGGCCTGAAAGAATGAGCGTTCCGTCCGGGCTCGACACCCGCGTGAGTGACGGCGCCAGAATCCGCAGTGGCTTTGCCAGGATGTTGGCGAAGACCAAGTCGAAATGGCCGGGGCGGTCGGCGTCCCGATTGCGAATGCCGGGCCCGACATAGAGTTTCAGCCAGGGCGCGATTCCGTTCAGCCGCGCGTTCTCCTGCGCCACGCGCACCGCTTCCGGATCGATATCGCCCGCAATGACGGGGCGCTTCAGGATTTTCGCCGCCGCAAAGGCCAGAATGCCCGTGCCCGTGCCGACATCGAGCACATGGCGCGGCGTGCGCATCTTCAACTCATCCACGAAAGCCATGAGGCAGCCGAGAGTGGTGCCGTGGTGGCCCGTGCCGAACGCGAGACCGGCTTCAATTTCGATGGGGACGTCGTTCGAGCGGCGTTCGTCCCGGTCATGGGATCCATGGACGAAGACACGTCCGGCGCGGACGGGTTTGAGTCCCTCCAGGGATGTCTTCACCCAGTCCTTTTGTTCGAGCGGCAGGAACACGCCCTTGTCCGCCTCTTCGCCGACGATGGGGCGCACCAGATCCCGGATCGCGGCCTCATTGGGCTCGTGGGCGAAGTAGGCCTCGAGCAGCCAGGGACCGTCCGCTTCCGTTTCGAAAGTGGCGACCGCCGTCTCGGCAGGGTCGAAGATCTCTCCGATCAGATCGGTCATGGCGCGCGCAGAGCGTCCGTCCGTCGTGATCCGGAAGACATGGGTCGGGCGGTTGGGGTGCAAACCTTCAAGCATGGGATTCGCCTTAGCACCGCTCGGGCCTGAGGTCACCTGTCCCGAGCGCTCCTGCCCCTGGGGAACTGCCCGGATGGGCATCCGTTGTGCAATCGCCTGACTTAGGAACCACCGTGAAGCTTGAGCACGCGCTCATCATCGCAGGAGACCCCTCATGCCCGGACGTCTTTTCGACAAGGTTGCCATCGTGACGGGTGCCGGCACCGGCATCGGCGAAGCCATCGCCCTCAAGTTCGCTCAGGAAGGCGCTCGCCTGCTCCTGGTGGGCCTGCCGGACGATCCTGTCGAGGACGTGGCCCGCATGATCAACGGGGCAGGGGGCTTCGCGGAGATCTATCTCGGCGATATCGCCGAGGAGTACCATGCCCAGTCAGCCGTCGAGGCCTGTATCAGCGCCTATGGGCGGATCGATGTGCTCATCAACAACGCAGGCGTGTTCCTTGCGGTTGCCGAAACGCAGGACTACCCCATCGACAAGTTCGACGAGACCCTCCGGTCGAACGTGCGCTCCGTTTTCCTGATGACCAAGTTCGCGCTGCCCTACCTTCAGGAAACCTATGGCAACATCGTCGCCACCGGTTCGGAGGCCGGGATGATCGGACATCCGAAGAACGCCATGTATGGCGGCACGAAGGCCTTCATCCATTCCTTCATCCGCGGCATCGCGGCGGAGCAGGCCGCCTATGGCGTGCGCGCCAATTGCGTCTGCCCCGGCCCCATCGACACGGCCTGGACTCACAAATCGACCGGGCCGATGGATGCGGAGCTTGCGACCATGATCACGCAGGCGACCCCGATGGGGCGGCGCGGCACGCCGGAGGAAGTCGCAAACGTGTTCTGCTTCCTGGCCTCCGACGAGGCGAGCTACGTCACGGGCGCGCTCTACACGGTCGATGGTGGCATCACGATCGCCAAGGGACCAATCGGAGCGAAGGCCTCCGCGCATTTCAAGGAGCAGCCGCCGAGCAAGCTGCCGACGCGCCATTCCCATGACGGGTTGAAGAACAAGGATTATGAGACCCTGACCTGATCGGGATGCCCTAAGAGGGAGCCGACACCGCGCCTCAGGCCGGCGTCAGCTCCCTTGCTCCTTCGAGCACCTTGAGCCGCTCGGGCTCGATGGCCTTGTAGTGGCGCTGCATGTCGGTGATGTAGTCGCGCACGATGGGCGCTGCGTCGCGCCTGCGGGCGAGCTGCATGTGGAACACCAACTGGCTGCCGCTCGTGAACATCGTCTCCGCGCTGATGAGATAGAACTCGAACATCCGGCAGAAACGCTCGTCGTACATGGCCGCGATCTTCTCGCGGTTGGCCTCGAAGCGCCGGTGCCAGTGATTGAGCGTCTTGGCGTAGTGGACGCGCAGGAATTCGAGATCCGTCACCCACAGGCTGTTCTGCTCGACGACCGGAAAGACCTCCGACAGAGCCGGTGAATAGGCGCCCGGGAAGATGTACTTCCTGAGCCACGGACTCGCCGTGCCGGGCGGGCTCATCTTGCCAATGGAGTGCAGGACCATCAGCCCGTCATCTTCGAGCAGCGCGTTGATCTTGGTGAAGAACTCGCCGTAGTGATGCACGCCGACGTGCTCGAACATGCCGACCGACACGATGCGATCAAAACGCTCCTCCACCTTGCGGTAATCGAGCAGCTCGAAGCGCACGCGATGCGAAAGGCCCGCGCGCCGCGCCTTCTCGTTGGACAGCTCGTACTGTTCCTTCGAGAGCGTCACGCCCGTGACGTCCACATCCTCCATGGCCGCGAGATAGAGCGCGAGATCGCCCCAGCCGCTCCCGATGTCGAGGATCTTGAGCCCGGGCTTCAGCTGCAGTTTCGACGCGAGGAGGCGGAGCTTGTTCTGCTGCGCTTCCTCGAGCGTGTCGTCGTCATCGACGAAATAGGCGCAGGAATACTGCATGCCCTTGTCGAGGAAGAGCTTGTAGAAGTCGTTGCCGAGATCGTAGTGGTGCGCCACGTTCTGCTGCGCCTTGCCGACAGGGTTCGCCTGCTGGAACCGCTTCACGGTGCGCGAAATGCGCTTCAGCACGCTTTGCAGAGGATAATTCGCCAGCGTCGAGCGGTTGAGCGAAAAGAGGTTCAGGAAGTCCCGCAAGGTAGAGCCGTCCTCGAAGCTCATGCGCCCGTCCATGTAGGCTTCGCCCGCATGGAGCTCCGGGCTGAGGAACAGCTTGCGATAGAGCGAGCGGTCCGTCAGCCGCATCGTGACGTTCGGGCCGGGCTTCGTTCCCCCGAAGACGTGCACGCCTCCATCAGCGTCGATGACCTTCAACGTGCCGGTACGCACGAAGGATTTCAGCATGTGGGAGAGAGGAAACATTGAAACCTCTTCGAGAGAGTGCAGGCGGGGCGGGATGGTTCCACAGATGCCGGCCCATGGCTAGAGGGCGGCATTCTGTCATTCCCGGCCGCCATGCCGCTCACCAGGGCACGAGGACGAAAGTCGGTGCCGTCGAACTTCCCGCAGGATCTGGAGAAGAGCGAGGTCGCCTATCAGTTTCTCAACCACTCGGAGGGAACGGAGAGCTCGCAGGGGCGCTGGGCGCGAGGCTCCGCGCCGGACGGCAAGGGCCAATTCTCCTATGTGGACCGCCCTCCGGCCTACACGGAAGACGAAGGCCGGCTCGGGCAGGTCGATCCCCGGGTCTACGGCACGCCAGCGATGCCGGTGCCACCGGCCGCGGCCGAGTAGTCGTCCGACAATGCTTCCATCTCTCGCGGAATCCCCGGGCTCGTCACGGGGATTCACGTCTCTGACGCAGGGGCGTCCTTGGGAGGTTGAGGAGTGGTCGGAGGCGCGAGCCCTCAGCCCAGGGCTTCGACGAAACTGTCCAGCACCATCTTCCGTCCGGCCTTGTCGAATTCGACGGTGAGCTTGTTGCCGTCCACCGCCTCGATGGTGCCGGGGCCGAACTTGGTGTGGAGCACGCGTCCGCCGACCGCGAAGCCCGAACTCGATCCGGTGGATTTTGCCACCAGCTCTCCTTCGATCAGCATCGGCCCTCCACGCCTGTCGCTCGAGCGGCGGGCGGAATAGCCGCCGTCGCTGGTGCTGGTGCGATGCGCTTGGGCGCGTTGCCAGCCGGGGGTCTGGTACGACGAGCCGCTGAAGGGCTGCATCCGGTCGAAGCGCGAGCCGCCGTAGCCCCCGCCATAGGAGAAGTTGGCCGGGGCCTCGACGATCTCCACGTCTGCTTCCGGCAGGTCGTCGATGAAGCGGCTGGGAACTGTCGAGTTCCACAGGCCGTGGATGCGCCGGTTGGAGGCGAAGTAGATCTTGGCCCGGCGTCTGGCGCGGGTCAGCCCCACATGGGCGAGGCGGCGTTCCTCCTCCAGGCCGGCGCGGCCGCTCTCGTCGAGCGCGCGCTGGTTCGGGAAGAGGCCTTCCTCCCAGCCCGGCAGGAACACCGTGTCGAATTCCAGCCCCTTCGCGGCATGGAGCGTCATCAGGCTCACGCGCTCGGTGGTGTCGGTCTCGTTCGCTTCCATCACGAGCGAGACGTGCTCCAGGAAGCTCTGCAGGTCAGGAAACTCCTCCATGGAGCGCACGAGCTCCTTGAGGTTTTCCAGGCGCCCCGCCGCATCGGCCGATTTGTCCTTCTGCCACATGTCGGTATAGCCGGATTCCTCCAGCACCGTCTGCGCCACTTCCGATTGCGTCATGGTCTCGGAGAGCTTCGACCAGCGGCCGAAGGAGATGAGGAGGTCGCGCAGGGTCGCTCGGGGCTTCGGCTTCAGCTCGTCGGTCTCGACGATGAAGCGGGCCGCCTCCGCCAGCGGCACGCGGGCCGCGCGGGCGTGGTTGTGCAGCACCTGAATCGTGGCGTCGCCCAGGCCGCGCTTCGGCACGTTGATGATGCGCTCGAAGGCGAGATCGTCGGCGGGCTGGTTCACCACGCGCAGGTAGGCCAGCGCATCGCGGATTTCCGCCCGCTCATAGAAGCGCGGGCCGCCGATCACACGGTAGGGAACGCCGAGCTGCACCAGGCGGTCCTCGATCTCGCGCATCTGCGCGGAGATGCGGACCAGGATCGCGATTTCGGAAAGCGGGTGCTTCTTGGCATGGAGCGCCTCGATCTCCTCGCCGATCAGACGGGCCTCGTCCTCCGAGTCCCAGGCTCCGGTGATGGTCACCTTCTCGCCCGGCTCGTCCTCTGTGCGCAGGGTTTTGCCGAGGCGGCCCTGGTTCTTGGCGATCAGCACGGAGGCGGCGGAGAGGATGTGGCCGGTGGAGCGGTAGTTGCGCTCGAGCCGGACCACCGTCGCGCCCGGGAAGTCGTGCTCGAAGCGCAGGATGTTGTCGACCTCGGCTCCACGCCAGCCATAGATCGACTGGTCGTCGTCGCCGACGCAGCAGAGGTTCTTGCGCGCCTGGGCGAGCAGCCGGAGCCAAAGATACTGGGCGACGTTGGTGTCCTGGTACTCGTCCACCAGCATGTAGTGGAAGCGCCTCTGGTAGTCCTGGAGGATGTCCGGATGCTCGCGCCAAAGGCGCAGGCATTCCAGAAGCAGGTCGCCGAAATCGACCGCGTTCAGAACCTTCAGGCGCTCCTGGTAGGCCGTATAGAGCCGTCCGCCCCGGCCGTTGGCGAACGCGCCGGCCTCACCGGCGGGAATCTGACTGGGGCCGAGGCCCCGGTTCTTCCATCCGTCGATGAGGGAGGCGAGCTGCCGGGCAGGCCAGCGCTTCTCGTCGATGCCCTCGGCCTCGATCACCTGCTTCATCAGGCGAAGCTGGTCGTCCGTGCCGAGAATGGTGAAGTCTGAGCGCAGTCCCACCAACTCCGCATGGCGGCGCAGGACCTTGGTGCCGATGGAATGGAAGGTGCCGAGCCACTGCATGCCTTCGGCCACCGGGCCGATGACCGAGGTGATCCGCTCGCGCATCTCCCGCGCGGCCTTGTTGGTGAAGGTCACGGCGAGGATCTGGGATGGGTAGGCCTTGCCGGTGGCGATGAGGTGGGCGATCCGCGTGGTGAGGACGCGCGTCTTGCCCGTGCCCGCGCCGGCGAGCACCAGCACCGGGCCTTCGGTCGCCTCCACGGCGGCGCGCTGCTCCGGGTTCAGGCCGGAGAGATAGGGCGATTGCGGGGCGACGGCCGCGCGGGCGCGGGAGCTCAGGGAGCCGGAGGCCGGCTGGTGGGCGAGGTCGTCCTGGGGATCGGGTCTTGGTTCAGGCTGATTCATCGGCGCGACCATGGATCAAAAGGCGAACGGCGTCGAGCCCGGAATGCCTGTCGATCCTGCCGCAGGCTGAACCTTCATTGTAGCGTCGGGCTTTAGTCTCCATATGGTCCTTGTCGGCATCAAAAGGAATGTCCCATGCGTGCCCTGGTGACAGCTGCGTTATGTTTGAGCTTCGCCTTGCCCCTGGCCCTGCCGGCCGAGGCGCAGGCGCGGCGCCTGCCCCGAAAAAGCCCCTCCGAACAGCAGGTGGAGGGAATCAACCGGGGCATCAGGAGGGAAGAACGCCTGCAGCAATACGAGCAGCAGAACCGGATCGACAACAATCTGCTCCGGCAACAGATCGACCGGGACAGGAATCTGGCTCCTCCTCCAGGCCGGTTCATCACCTGCCCTTCCGGCTCGGCCGGCTGCTATTGAAAAGGCCGTATCGAGCAGGGGGCTCCCGGGTGAGGGCAATCCTAGTGTCGGGTGCCTGTGGCCAGCAGGGCCTGATGAAGATCGGGTCTGGCCGGGATCCCGATGATGCGGCCCAGGGCCTGAGGCTTCGCCAAGCGGGCGTGAGCCGCCTTCATGATCGCTAGATGGGCCGCGATGTCGTCCGGGAAGGGGGAGACCTTGCGCGTCTCCATATCGACGTGGAGGGATAGTCCCTCCATGGTCGCGGCCACCCAGCCTTCCGCCGCGTGGCGGATCTCCAGGTAGTAATGGATGCGCTTCTCATCGAAGTCGATGAGTTGGAGCGTGACCCGCACCGCGTCGTTCACCTTCAATTCGCGCTTGTAGAGGGTATGGATCTCGGCTGCGAAGAAGGATGCCTTGCGCTCCTCCTGGTACTCCCGGCCCAGTCCCACAAGCCCGAAGCCCTCTTCCACGGCCCGGTCGAAGAGCACATGGTAATAGGCCATGTTCATGTGGCCGTTATAGTCGATCCAAGCGGGCTCAACCTTCATCGTCGATGAGACGAAGGGAGCAAAAAAGAAGACTGGAGCCCGTTTCTTCATGGTCAGCGAAGTCCCTCAGGCCCAATCATAGGGTTCCTAATGTCCGTAGCAAAGAGAAATGTTAGGACATTATGTCTTGCTATGCACGAGGGTTCTGGCGTCGGCGTGATCAAGAGTGTTGCCTTTGCAACGGTTTTGGTAGGTATGGAGGACGAGCATCTCAATCGGAACTGAAGCCTCCATGAACGCACCTCATGCTCCTGCCCGTCCGCGGCCGACGGAAGCCGCCATCGCCGCTCTGACGTCCGAGTTGTCCAGCCGCTATGGCGAACGGGTCGTCACCTCCGCCGCCGTGCGCGAGCAGCATGGGCATTCCCTGACCTGGGTGAAGAACCAGCCGCCGGACATCGTGGTCTATCCCCGGACGACGGAGGAGGTATCGGACATCGTCAGGCTGTGCGCCGGGCACCATGTTCCCGTCATTCCGTTCGGCACGGGCACGTCGCTGGAGGGGCATATCAACGCGCCTTATGGCGGCGTCTCCATCGATCTCGGCCAGATGAAGCGGGTCATTGCCGTTCATGACGAGGATCTGGACTGCGTGGTCGAGGCCGGCGTGACCCGCAAGGAACTGAACGAGCACCTGCGCGACAAGGGGTTGTTCTTTCCCATCGATCCGGGCGCCGACGCCTCCATCGGTGGCATGGTCGCCACCCGGGCCTCGGGCACCAACGCGGTCCGCTACGGGACCATGAAGGACGCGGTGCTTTCGCTTACCGTTGTGCTGCCGAACGGCGAGGTCGTGAAAACCGCGAGCCGGGCGAAGAAGAGCTCGGCGGGCTACGACCTGACCCGCCTCTTCATCGGCTCGGAAGGAACGCTCGGCATCATCACCGAGGTCACCCTGAAGCTGCACGGCATTCCGGAGGCGATCTCGGCGGGCATCTGCCCGTTCCCGTCCGTGAAGGCGGCCTGCGACGCCGTGATCATGACGATCCAGTCCGGCATCCCGGTCGCCCGGATCGAGCTTCTCGACGAGGTGCAGGTGAGGGCGGTCAATCTCCATTCGAAGCTCACCCTGCCGGACAGCCCCCTGCTTCTCCTGGAATTCCATGGCTCCGAGGCCGGCGTCCAGGAACAGGCCGAGCGCTTCGGCGACATCGCGGCCGAGTTCGGGGGCGGCCCCTTCGAGTGGGCCACCAAGCCCGAGGAGCGCTCCCGCCTCTGGCAAGCCCGCCATGACGCCTATTGGGCCGCGAAGGGCCTGAGGCCCGGCGCGCAATCCGTCGCGACGGACGTGTGCGTGCCGATTTCTCGCCTTGCGGAATGCGTGGACGAAACCAAGCGCGACATCGTCGAGTGCGGTCTGATCGCACCCATCGTGGGGCACGTAGGCGACGGCAATTTTCACGTCCAGCCTCTCGTGAACACCGATGATCCGGCGGAGGTCGCGGCCTGCGAGGCCTTCGTCGACCGGCTGGTGAGGCGGGCGCTCGCCATGGAGGGCACCTGCACGGGCGAGCACGGGGTCGGCCAGAAGAAGATGAAGTACCTGGAAATCGAGCACGGACCGGCCGCCCTCGACCTTATGCGCGCCTTGAAACAATCCATCGACCCGCACAACATCATGAATCCCGGCAAGATCGTTGCGCTTTGATGGGGAATGTCATTGTGTTGCGCTCTCTATCCCGCGGCTGATGAGATAGAGAGAGACGAGTGAACGGAGAGAAGGCGGGCTTTTGCGCGATATCCTGACGATCATCGCATCCATCGTGATCCTCATCCTGGCGGTCGCGGTCGCAGCGCCTCCCTTCGTCGATTGGGAGGCTCATCGCGACGGTATCGACCGGATGATCTCGCGCGCTTCGGGTACGGTGGCGCATACCGAGGGGAACATCGGGATCCGCCTCCTGCCTTCGCCGAGGATCAAGCTCGACCGCCTGCGGCTCGGCGGCAAAACGCCGGATTCTCCGAGCCTGACGGCTGATTTCGTCCGGGCCGAGGTGGCCCTCATGCCGCTCCTGCAGGGCAATGTGCGGTTCACGGAAACCCGCGTCGGCCGGGCCGATATCCGGGTTCCGGTCTCGGGCGACGGCAAGTGGAGCCTGCCCCCCGATCTGGTGTCCGGGAGCGGGCGCAGCCGGGAATGGTCCATCGACAGTCTCATCGTGGGGCATCTCCTCGTCACGACCCAGAAGCCCAGCACGGGCCGCACGGATCAGGTCTTTGCCGAGAACGTCCATATCGAAGGACAGAAGCTGATCGGTCCCTGGCGGGTCGAGGGCACGACCGCCAATGTGCCGTTCCGGATGGTCACCGGGGAGCTGGGACAGGACAGGAGCGTTCAGGTCAAGCTTGCCGGCGGCGGAGACATCTATCCGCGCTTCGATGTGGACGCCCGACTGGCGCTCGATGAAGGCAGCGGCGAGACGGCCGCTCCGAAGGTTTCGGGCAAGGCCAAGGTTCTGTTCGGGCCTCCGGCGCAGGTCGCAGCGGCGGGGATCCCGATTCCCATCACGGTGGAAACCGAATTCCGCACCGGGGCGGGCGCCGTCGAGCTCGGCCCGCTCAGCCTGGAGGCCGGGGAGGGCGGCGCAAGCCTGCGCATGACGGGTGAGGGGCGCATCGGGCTGAACGATCCCCGCATATCCCTGAAGCTCGAAGGGCGCAGGCTCGATGCCGACAGCTTCATCCTGTCCTCGAACGGGCAGGATTTCATGAGCCGCCTCAGGCAATGGTCGCTTCCGCCCATTACCGTTCCGCTGGATCTTGATCTCAAGATCAACAGCATCGGTCTGGCCCAGGAGGAGCTATCGAATGCCAATCTGCGCCTGTCCCTCGAGCGCGGACGGGCGCGGCTGCACCGGATCGAGTTCACGGCTCCCGGCGAGACGCGGGTGGCCCTTGAGGGCGAGCTCGGCCTGACCACCCAGGGCGGCGTGAACGGCAAGGTGGCGCTCGCGTCCCAGGCCTCAGACCGCTTGGCGCGCTATATGGACCGCCTCGGGCTCAAGTCGCCGTTCCTGAAGGTTTTCGACGGCCGCCCCGTAGAGGCATCCTCGGACATCGCCTTCGCCAACCCTGTCCTGTCCTTCAACCGGATGCGCCTCAAGGTCGGCGATGCGATCACCACCGGCAACGTCCGCTATACCGCTCCCGAAGCCGGCGGCCGTGGCCGGCTGGAGGCACAGGTTGCGATCCAGAACCTGAATCTCGACCAGCTGCCTCAGGTCTCCAGCGTCTTCGAGGCGACCCAGAACCTCGACGTCGGATTCATCCTGGATGCGCGCGGCGTCAGCGCCGGCAAAAGTCCGGATACCGGCCGCATTTCGGCACGGATCCTGTCGGATGGCCCGGCCCTGGTGGTCGAGACCCTCGACATCGTCGATCTCGCGGGCGCCAACGCCCGCGTGCGGGGACGCATCGCCCCGGACGGATCGGGCCAGATCACCGGCAAGGTCACGGCGCAGCGCGCGGCGCCCCTGGTCGATCTCCTTGGAAGCGTCTGGATCGGTGGCATCTCCAAGCTCGTTCCTTACTTCCTGCGCGAAGGGTCGCTCGATGTGGATGTCGCGACCGAGCGGGTCGCGCCGCCCCCCGGTTCGTCGGAGCTGCGCCTGCGGACCATCGCGACCGGCAAGGCGGCGGGTGGCGCGTTCGAGGGGCAGGTCGATTCCGTCGACGGGCGCACCGAAAACCTCAACATCGCACTCTCGGTCGAGAATACGGGGAAGTGGGTCAACCGGGCGAACGTGACGGGCCTGAACCGGCCATCCAAGATCGATCTGCGCGGGACCCGGGTCGGGTCCGGCCTCTTCAACGTCACCATCGGCGGCGAGATTGCAGGCATGCTGGTGCGGACCAACCGACCCTTCTCGCTGAGTGCTGACGACGACGTCGTCGACAGCGGCGAGGCCGAGGTCACGTCCCTCGACATCACGCCCTTCCTGTTCCTGCTGGGCGACGGCGCGGGCGTGAGCCCGCCCGTGCCGGCGAAGGCGCGGGTGACCCTGGGGCGAGAGCGCGATGCCAGCCTTCTCGACGTGACGGGGCAGGTCGCCGGCAATGCGATTCAGGCGCGCCTTTCCGTCCGCTCCCGGTCGGAGATCGGCGGCGAGGTCTCTGTCGACCGCCTGTCCCTGCCATGGCTCGTGGCGGCGCTCGCTCTCAACGTGCCGGGCGATCCCAACGCGACGGCGATCTGGTCCACCACCCGCTTCGGCCAAAGCGGCCGTCTCGTCAGTGGTGGGCAGGTGGCATTCAGGGCCGGAACGCTCGATCTGGGCCGGGGCCTTCAGGCCAGCCGGGCGAGCTTCACGGTCGAGGCGCAGCCGGACGGCATTGCGATCCGTAACCTCGATGCGACGCTCGGCAAGGGCCAATTGGCCGGATCCGCGACGATCACGCGTCAGGGCGCGCTTGCCACCATCGTCGGCGAGGGAACGGCGCGGGACGTGCCGCTCTGGGCCGTCACCGGATCCACCCCGTTCGAGGCGACCCTGTCGGGGGGCCTCAAATTCGGCTCCGCGGGCGAGAGCCTGTCGGGGCTGGTGGCCAGCCTCGGCGGCGCAGGGGAATGGACCCTCACGAATCTTCGTGTCCCCTCGGCCGATCCTTCGGCTTTCGGGAGGACTCTGAGCCGCCTGCTCAAGGAGGATGAGCCGCTGGCCGAGGGCAAGGCGGAGACCATCCTGGGAATGGAGCTTGGCCGCGCGGCCCTCGCGGCTTCATCGGTCAAGACGTCGGCGGCTCTCGTCGGAGGCCTCTTGCGCCTGTCGCCGTTCGTGATCGACGGCGGCTCCGCGTCCTGGCAGGGAGCCGTAGGCTACGATCTGAAGACTCTGGAACTCGATGCGCGGGGGTTCCTGACGGCGAAGACGTCGCCGGAGGGCTGGGCCGGCGCGCCGCCGTCGGTTGGCCTGAACTGGCGCGGCTCCTTGGCCGCGCCTGTCCGCGATGTCGATGCCGGTCCGTTCCGCAACGGGGTTGCGGCGATTGTCCTCAAGCGGGAACTGGAGAAGATCGAGGCATTCGAGAAAGCGGCCGTCGAGCGTCAGCGCCAGATCGAAAAGCAGCAGGAAGCCGAGCGTCAGCGGGCCAAGGCCGCGGCCGAGGAGGCTGCCCGCCAGGCCAAGCTGCGTGCGGAAGCCGAGCGCGCCCGCCTGGATGCTCAGAGAATTCAGACGCAGCAGCAGAATGCGCCCGAGACGGGAGGGGCGTCCACGGCACCTTCAGGAGCTTCGCTTCCGCCCCTGAACCCGCCTGTCGAGATCTCGCCGCCGCCGGCTATTCTGCCTGGCGGTTCCAGCCAATAGGGCTCACTCCTCGAAAAAGTCTCTAAAACATCGAACCCAAAAGTGGACTCGCACTTCCGGGATCAATTCCGATGCTCCTTCTCTGGACTGGCGCATCGTTCAGCGCGAACCTTCGGTTTCGCACGAGGCTCTAGAGCGGTTTGGGGTTGAACGGAATCGGAAGATCTGACTCGATGATGGCCAGGGGCGTGAGCACAGAGGCTCGCCATGACCACACCGTTGTC
>JBOZRS010000090.1:0-6461 GCA_050789065.1 Microvirga sp. | reverse complement strand
TCCTGCGCGACTATGCGCCCGAGATCGGGCTGGATCCCGCCTTCTCGATCCACGACCGTGAGGACTCGGCCGACCTGATGAACCTCGTCCGGCACGAACTCGGCTTCTCCACGACGCAGAGCCGCTTTCGTCAGCCCTCACCTTTTCGGAGAGCCGGCCTTCGGCGAGGCAGGCCGGCACCCGTGCAGTGCTGTCCCCACATCCGATCAGGTGGAGTCGTATCGCAAGGCAGCGATGCGGCCCGCATCAGAGGACGTCTCACGCCACGAGACATTTCAGGCGGCGCGGGCGGTCGCCTGTTGCTTCAGCAGGCCATCCAGGTACTGGGCGATGGTCCGCATGCCGAACACGCCGGCGCGGGCTTCCGCATCGGGGTTGTAGTTGGTGTTGGTGTTGACGTCATAGGTAAAGGTTCTTCCCTCCTGGTCGACGATCACCTCGATTCCGGCTATGCCGATCCCATTGGCGGCTAGAAACCGCTCGTAGGTCGGGATCAACAGGTTCTGATAGCCTTCGACGACGCGGAACTTCTCCGAGGGGGCGACCGCCGGACAGGCGGCCGATCTGATGGCCGCCGCATCGACCTGACAGGCGTCTGCAGGACACAGCTCGAACCCCTGGCTTGTGTCGACCCGGACAGCGTAGAGGAAGCGGCCATCGATGAATTCAAGCCGCGTGATGAAGGGTTCCGGCGCCTGGATGTAGCGCTGGACAAGGGTGACGCCGTCGACGGGCTCCTCGAACTCGGGCGAAGCAAGATGCTCCTCCAAGGCGGCACGGCTCAGGAACAGGCGCACGCCCAGGCCCTTGCCGCCGCGGTTGTGCTTGAGAATGAGGGGGAATCCGAGCTTGTCGGCCGCGGACGCGATATGATCCCGCCCCACGACGGCCAGCGTGTCGGGGGTCGGGATGCTGAAGGCGCCAAGGGCCTCGTATTGGGCGACCTTACTGATTTCGAGCCGAAGTGCTCGGCTGTCGTTTACGACGGTGCGCCCATGCCGCTCAAGCCAGGCAAGCACCGCCCCAGTGTACTCGGCGGCATAACGATGATCCCGCGTGTGCGAGGAGGCGCTCATCCGGTTGTAGAACACGCCCTCCGGTGGAGGCGAGCGCAGGTCGAGCACACCCTGGTCCAGAAACCACTCCTCGAACGGGGTCCCCAATTCGTTGAAGGCGGTGCGAAGGGGTTTAACCCACACGCCGTTCTCGTGGATGACATACACTTTCGACATGAGCTGCTCTCCGGGAAGCGGGAATTTGTGGCCCAACGTATAGCAACCTGTCAGATTTTACACTCGATATTGAAAAAAAGCTATTTCCACCTATACATTATGTTGAATTACGCCAGCTGTGCTCGTCCGAGCATGGCGGCCTGCATCATCCTTGGGCACGTATAATCTCTTGAAATCGCTTCGGTTAGGCCGGTCCAGCGGGATCCTGGTAAAACCGCTCGCCGGCCCGGATCGGCTCCGGGAGCCTGTTCTCGGCCGGTGCCAGAGGGCAAACCCATTGATCCGCATAGGCGAGGACGGGTTATAGGCAAATTGAAATCTAGGATGAGCCTTCCGTCCGGCGCCTGCCCGAGATCAGCACCCTTGGTCGTGTCCAGGAGATTGCGACCGCCGAAGGTTTCGTGTCCTCTGGTGGCATCCCGGAAGGACAGGAACACCCAACCGTCATACCCGAGGATCCAATAGAGGGTGAGTTCGGTTCCGAGACGACGCGCAAGCCCGCACGTCCGGGCAACCGGATGCAGGCGCATCTCGCCGTCACGTCCGACCTCCATCGTGATGGTCGCTTGGTCCTGCGGTTCGCCAAGGTCCACGAGAAAGCGATAGGATGGATCACAGGGGAAGTATGGAAGCCCTCGAACCCCGCCCGCAGCTCGGGAGGGATCGGCGACTGCGAACGCTGCCGGAACAGATCATCCCGAACAGAACGCCATCGCGGCCATTCGGCAAGCGGTTCCCCTGCCCGAACACCGGCGTAGAACTCGCCGACACGACGCCTCCAGTCACACAGCTCGAGACTGAGCAAAGGGCTCTGCGGGCTGCCCGGAGATAGGGGGATGGCGACGACAGTATCGTCACCTTAGTCGAAGGGTGACCTGGATTGGACTATCCGTGAGGGATGAACTCGGCCCGTCATCCTCCCTACGCCCGCCGCCGCTTTCCAGCTGAAGTGATCAGCCGTGCTATCTGGTTGTACTTTCGATTTCCGCTCAGCCTGCGCATGGTGGAGGGGGTGCTTGCTGCCCGCGGCATCCTGGTCAGCCATCAGACCGTGCGGCAGTGGGCGCTGAAGTTCGGCCAGAACTTTGCCAACCAGATCCGCCGCCGTCTTCCGGCAGCCGGGGACAAGTGGCACTTGGATGAGGTGGTGATCCGTATCTCTGGCAAGAAGCACGGGCTCTGGCGGGCTGTGGACCAGCACGGGATTGTGCTCGGCGTCCTGGTACAGAGCAGGTGCAATGCCAAAGCGGCCAAACGCCTGCTACGGAAATCGCTCAAGAAGCAAGGCATCACGCCTCGTGCGATGACCCCGATAAGCTGGCTAGCTGTGCCGCTGCCAAGCGGACGGTGATGCCAGGTGTCGAACATCGCCAGCACCGGGGCTTGAACAACCGAGCGGAGAACAGCCATCAACCCACCCGACGGCGCGAACGCATCATGAAGCGCTTCAAGTCAGTCCGGCAGGCTCAGCGCTTCCCCTCAGTTCACGATCAGGTCGCAAATTTCTTCCGACGTCCTCCCAAGACCAGCGCCGCCGATCACCGCATGTCCCGAGCTCATGCTTTCCGAGTCGGGTCCAAGGTTACGGGCGTCGCCCCCGCCCTTTGAGCTGACTACTCATCAAGAGCAAATCTACCACGCCGTTAGGTTGACGATGCCCCTGGATTGCTGCGGGTAACCTGTTGTTGTGGCCCTCGTGAGACACGGTGTCACGCAATCCGCAGCGCGGCAGGATACCCAATTCGGGGCCACCCCCGACGAGGAGGAATAGCTTGTGAGGATTGCGAAGGACGATCCGTTGCACCCACCCTCAACCAGCTCCTGGCTTTCCGACCGGCTCAGGATGCGGCTGACCGTGTGCAGCGTGGTCCCAGTCATCTCGGCTCAGGAGCCGAGACAGGCTTGGCGATGCAACAAAACTGCGGCAGAGCCAACATTGGATGCCGAAATAAAGATAATGACCAAAATTTTCATGATCTGTCATTTTCGTTGACGCAGACCTTCGGTAGCGTGCGGGCCTTGACATCCGGAACGAGGGACGAGACGTGAGGGCGACCAAAGAGTGGGATCCAAGGAAACGCGTTCGGGAAATTTCGTACAGGCTCGTCGAATGCGCCAGTGAGACCGGAACGCCGGGCGAGGCGGCTTTCGCAGCCAAGCTGGCCAGTCTGTTGCTTGAGATTCCGTACTTCCGCGACCATCCGGAACACGTCCAGCTGGTGGACAGCCACGGTGACCCCATGACGAAGAGCGTCGTCGCGGTGGTTCGCGGACGAGGTTCTCGCACCCTTGCGATGGCTGGACATTACGACGTCGTCTCGGTCGAAAATTATCGCGATCTCGCACCCTTGGCCTTCAGGCCGGACGAACTGCTCTCCGCCCTGCTGGCGGACCTCGAGAGCCGACCACTCAATGCCGTCGAACACCGCGCGCTGCTCGATTTCCGCACGGGCGACTTTCTGCCCGGAAGAGGGCTGCTCGACATGAAGAGCGGACTTGCCGCTGGAATTGCCGTGCTGGAGGCCTTTGCAGAGGATTCCGATAGACAGGGGAACCTCGTTCTGGTGGCCACTCCGGACGAGGAACGTGGATCTCGGGGCATGCGGAGCCTCCGTGACGCACTGCCCTCAATTGCGGCGGAGCTCGGCCTCGATATCGCCGCCGGGATCAACCTCGATGCGACAAGTGACCAGGGCGACGGCACGGAGGGTCGCGCCATCTATCGCGGCACCATCGGCAAGGCGCTTCCGTTCGGGCTTGCTATCGGACACTCTGCGCACGCCAGCTACCCATTCGAGGGCATCAGCGCTCAACTGATCGCGTCAGAGATTATGAAAGCCGTCGAAGGCAACCCGGCGCTGTGTGACAGGTCCGACGGGGAAGTCTCGCCACCGCCGATCTGCCTAGAATGTAAGGATCTGCGCGGCGGCTATGAGGTGACGACCCCCGAGCGCGTCTGGATAGCGTTCAATTGGTTGTCGCACCGGTGGGGTCCACGTGATCTCCTCGAACTCTTCGCCCATACCGTTGGGAAGGCGATGGAAGACGCCGTCGAGCGGTTCAACGAGCATGCGCAAACCTACGCGAGGATGCTCGGGACACCACAGTCGGCGCCCACTGGAAACGGGCAGGTTCTTACGATCGGAAACCTGCGGGACAGACTGCTGCGCAGCGGTGGAGACGCCGCGCTTGCGCGCATCGCCGCGCTCGAAGCCGACATGCAGCATTGCGACGATCCACTCACCCTGACACGGACGATCGTGAGCGCGATGGTTACCGAAGCCGGAGTTGTCGGACCTGCAGTGGTAGTGGGACTCAGCAGCCTTTTGTACCCCTCTGTCCATCTCGGAACTGCGGCCAGCGACAGGGCCTTTTCTGATGCTGTGGAGGATGCGCGGTCAGCGTTCGAGGCCGACGGTGGCTCACCCGTCAAGTATCGTGAGTATTTCACCGGTATCTCCGACATGAGCTTCTTTGGGCACCGCCCTGACGAGGCCGACATCTCGTTCATTGCCGCCAACACGCCTGCGAGCACGCTCGTCGACACCGTTCGCCGGGACATCCTATCGTTTCCTGTCGTGAACATCGGGCCATGGGGCCGCGAATATCATCAGCGCCTCGAGAGAGTGCACGTGCCTTATGCGTTCGATGGGCTTCCCAAGCTGTTGAGAGCAGTCGTCTTACGATTTCTGTCGTCGGGAGACCTGTGCGCAGGTGGCTAAATCGCAATCTGGATGGGCTTTGAGAGCGGCCCTCCACGTTGTAACTCCCAGAATGACGGCGTTAACGAGCAATGCTCGCCATGAGGATGTTTGAACGCGCACCTCGCCCTTAATCAGGCTGACCCTGGCATCAGAGTGCCCGCAGAGTTCGCTTCAGGTTGTAGGCCATGGCGGTCAGTCTGACCTGCAGACCTGTCTTCGCCAGTCCGGGCCTGCGCATGCGTCGTAGTCCATAGCTGCGCTTCCAGGCGCCGGGCAGGATTCGTTTCTATCTGGATTTTAAGCTGAAGGGCGGCTCTAATCGGCCGTGCCGACTCGGGAGAGGCCGAGGGCAGCGAAAGCAAGAAGAGAGGACATCGACAGTGAACAATGCTCAGGAGGGGAAATCTCGCGTCGGCATCATCGGTGTTGGGTTAATGGGGCACGGAATAGCCCGGAGCGTCCAACGATCCGGCTGGCCGATCGTCTTTCTCGATCATCCGGGCAATCAGCCGGTCGATGATCTGCTCGACCATGGTGCTGCTTCGTTCGATACCTGTTCCGACGTCGCGGCCAATTGCGAGATTATCATCATCTGCGTCACCGGAACTCCTCAGGTGGAGGATGTTCTTTTCCGGAAAGACGGGGTTCTGAAAGGGATACGTCCCGGGACCATAATCATCGACTGCTCGACGGCAATCCCTGAATCCACCAAGAGGATCGCGGCGGCCGTCGCGGCCGCCGGAGGCCGCTTTCTCGACGCGCCGATGACGAGGACCCCGAAGGAGGCAGCGGAAGGACGTTTGAACCTCATCGTCGGAGGGGACAGGGATCTGTTCGGGGCGATCCTCCCGCTGATGCGCAGTTACGCTGAGAACATCACCTACGCGGGCGATGTCGGTGCAGGACACACGCTCAAGCTTCTGCACAACTTCGTATCGCTCGGCTTCTCGGCAGTCCTCGCGGAGGCCGCTGCCTGCGCCTCGAAAGCAGGCATTGACCGGGAGGTGTTGGTCGATGTTCTCGGGAAAGGCGGAGGAGCCGGCGTCGTGTTCGAGCGTCTCAAGCCGTTCATCCTGGCGGAGGACACGTCTGGTTTCCGCTTCAGTATCTCCAATGCCCGTAAGGATATAGGATATTATGTCGAGATGACACGTGATGTGGCTGCAGAAAACCGTGCCGCCGCGGCCATTTTCCAAATTTATGACCAGGCGTACGGCACTGGACATGAGCAAGCAGCCGTTCCGGAACTGATCAGTATCCTTTCAGGGAGGACGTGACCGTTCTCCACTCGCGCCTTTATGACGACGGAGCACCGACGTAACGGGTCTCGTGCTCCGCTTCGGCATCAGGCAAGTTATGGACTGTCCACGGCCTGAGCACTTGCCGTGCTTGCGCTTCAGCGCCAAGGCAGCTACGTCATTTTAGAGGGTGTCTGGAAAATCGGGTTGTGCCCATCTGAAGGGGCATGACAGCCCTATGCTACGACACCGATCTGAGCGATGGAGAGTGGGCGATCCTGGCGCCC
>JBOZRS010000089.1:0-2026 GCA_050789065.1 Microvirga sp. | reverse complement strand
GCCGCCATGCAACGGCAATGGGATGTGCTCTGGGACCTCTTCCGCCACATCATCCTGCCCGGCTCGCTGCTCGGCTATTTCTCTCTCGCCTATATCAGTCGAATGACCCGCAGCTTCATGCTGAACGAACTTTCCCAGGAATATATCGTCGCGGCCCGCGCCAAGGGTCTTTCCGAGACGCGTATCATCTGGTTCCACGCGCTGCGCAACGCCGCCGTGCCGCTGATCACCGTCATCGCGCTTTCCTATGCGGGATTGCTGGAAGGCTCGGTGTTGACCGAGACGATCTTCTCCTGGCCGGGGCTTGGGCTCTACATCACCAATTCGCTGCAGAATGCGGACATGAACGCTGTTCTCGGCGGTACCATGATCATCGGGGCCGTGTTCATCGCCATCAATCTGCTCTCGGATGTCCTCTATCACATCCTTGATCCGAGGACGCGCAGCCGATGAGCGAGACCGATATGACGTCGACCACTCCAACTTTGCGCGAATGGCTGCTCTCCGACAAGCCGGAGTCGCGCAGGCAGGCCCGCCTTGGCCGCTTCTATATCATCTGGCGGCGGTTTTCCGAAAACCGGCTCGCCGTTGCGGGACTTGCCATCCTCATCGGATTGGTGTTCGTCGCAGCCTTTGCGGATGTGCTTGCCCCGCATTCTCCCGTTCAGGGAGACCTTCGCTACTCGCGGCTCCTGCCGCCGGGAAGCGCCGGTTATCTGCTCGGTACCGACGACCAGGGACGCGATATCCTGTCGCGTCTGCTCTATGGCTCGCGGCTCACCCTGCTCGTGGTCTTTCTCGTTGCGATCATCGCCGCTCCGGTGGGCCTCATCGTCGGAACGGTTTCCGGCTATGCGGGAGGATGGGTCGATGCGATCCTGATGCGGCTCACGGATATCTTCCTCGCCTTTCCGAAGCTGGTGCTGGCGCTCGCTCTCGTCGCGGCCCTGGGTCCCGGTATCGAGAATGCCATTCTCGCGATCGCGGTCACGTCCTGGCCTCCCTATGCCCGTATCGCGCGGGCGGAAACCATGACGTTCCGCAATTCCGACTACATAGCCGCGGTCAAATTGATGGGCGCCTCGCCATTCCGCATCGTGCTCTTCCACATCATGCCGCTGTGCATTTCCTCGCTGATCGTACGCGTCACGCTCGACATGGCCGGCATCATCCTGACGGCGGCCGGCCTCGGCTTCCTCGGTCTGGGCGCGCAGCCGCCGCTGCCGGAATGGGGGGCGATGATTGCTTCGGGCCGCCGCTTCATCCTCGACCAGTGGTGGGTCGCGGCGATGCCGGGCTTTGCGATTTTGATCGTCAGCCTCGGCTTCAATCTGTTGGGCGACGGACTGCGCGATGCGCTCGATCCGAAGGAGGCCGGACAATGACGCCGCCGCTCCTCGATGTGCAGAACCTCAGGGTTACCTATCCGACCCGAACGGGCCTCGTGGAGGCCGTGCGCAGCGTCAGTTTCACGCTCGGCAAGGAGCGGCTCGGCATCGTCGGTGAGTCAGGCTCCGGCAAGTCTCAGACGGGGCGTGCGATCATGGGACTCACGCCCAAACAGGCGCGGGTTTCTGCCGATCGCCTGACCTTCGGCGAGTCCGATCTGCTGTCGATCTCCGGACGGCAGCGCCGCTCCTTGCGCGGCAAGAAGATCGCGATGATCCTGCAGGACCCGAAATATTCGCTCAACCCGGTGATGACCATCGGCAGGCAAATCGTCGAGACGCTGCTTACGCACGAGCCGATCTCCAAGACCGAGGCACGCGAGCGCGCGCTCGATATGCTGAATGCTGTGCAGATCCACGAACCGGAACGGATGTTCGACCTCTATCCACACGAGGTATCCGGTGGCATGGGGCAGCGGGCGATGATCGCGATGATGCTGGTGTGCGGGCCTGAACTGCTCATTGCCGACGAGCCGACCTCGGCGCTCGACGTGACGGTGCAGCTCGACGTTCTCGGCATCCTCGACAAGCTGGTGTCCGAGCGTGGAATGGGGCTGATCTTCATCAGCCATGACCTG
>JBOZRS010000088.1:0-137252 GCA_050789065.1 Microvirga sp. | reverse complement strand
CCCGCGACCGTGTCGCCCTGCTGCTGCATGTAGAGCTTCGCGGCCGCCTCGATCTGGCGTCCCGTCGAGGCGAACGGTCCCGTCATCGGCAGGATCAGCCCGATCTTCACCGCCTCCTGCGCCGATGCGAGCGTCCCGCTGAGCGAGAACGCCAGCGCCGCTACGCCTGCCCTCAAAACCGTCCGTCGTTTCATTCGCTTCCTCCGTTGGATGATGTTGGCCCGGGCTCTTTTTGCGACCCGGTTGTGCTGCCGCGATCCTCTAGCGTGTCATGGGATCGATCCGATGCGCCTGGAACCGTGATGCCAGGGCCGTGATCTCGATGGACTCGACGAGGCCCGCGCGGGCATAGGGATCATTCTCCGCGAAGGCCTGAGCGGCCTCCCGCGAGGGTGCCTCCAGCACTCCGAAATTCCCGATCGGCGTCTCGCCGTCGTCTTCCGTCAGGGCACTGCCGATCAGCACCTTCGCGAGCCCGCCGCCGCCGGTGGCGACATGCTGGCGGTGCGCATCCCGGTGCTGCTCGCGCAGGTCGTTGGCGTTCGCCCGGTGGCGGCAGACCATGAGCCAATACATGAATGTCACGCTGCGACGGCTGGAGCAGCCGTCGCCCTGTTTTCCATGACGATCATGCCGGCTCCCGTCATGGAGGCGGGCACGAAGTAATGCTTGTGCCGGACCACGACATCGCGGTCCATGGCGCCGCGCATGACGAGCCACATCATGAGCTCCGCGCCCTCGCTGCCGAACATCTCGACATATTGCTCGCGCGACATGTTCGCGAGCTTGTCGGGATCGTTGGCGATGTCATCGAGGAAGGCCTGATCGGCCTCCGGATTCACGAAGCCGGCGCGCGCGCCCTGAAGCTGGTGGGAGAGCCCGCCCGTGCCCAGGATGACGAAGCGTTCGTCGCTGTCATAGGTCTCGATGGCCTTGCGGAGGACACGGCCCATCTCGTAGCAGCGGCTCGGAAGCGGGATCGGATACTGGATCACGTTGACGAAGATCGGGACGACTTTCACCGGCCATTCGGCCGGACGGCCCCAGAACAGTTCCATGGGAACCTGCAGTCCATGGTCGACCTCGATCTCCTGGCAGATCATCGGATCGAAGCGGTTCTCCACGAGGGTGTCGATGAAATGCCACGAGAAATCGACCTCACCCTTGAACGGCGCAATGGCGCGGGGTCCCCACCCCTCGTCGACCGGGCGGTATTCCTCCGCGCACCCCACCGCGAAGGTCGGCACCCTGTCGAGAAAGAACGAATTGCCGTGATCGTTGAAGATCACGACAGCCACGTCGGGCTTGTGCTCCTTCACCCATTCCTGACCCGGGATGTAGCCGTCGAAGAAGGCCTTCCAGTCCGGCGTGTCCCGCAGGCCCTTGTCGAGCGCCGCGCCGATCGACGGCACGTGCGATGTTCCCAGGCCTCCAATGAGTTTTGCCATTCCTATTTCTTCCCTAAACGATCCCGCAGGAAATCCGCGTGCTCCATTCCGGCCTGGTGCGCGCCGATCTCCGTGATGCGAACCGGATCGACGGCCGAGATCTTCAGAATGAAGAAGAGATTGCCGCCCAGCCGCACCATCTCGCGCCAGTTGCGCGTCATGACGGCTTCCTTCTCCTCGGGCGTAAGGCCGAAGCGGTCGAGATAGGCGCTCTCGTTCTGGCGGAAGGCCTCCCGGTTCTCGGGCGTGCTGAGCCCCATCGCCATCTTGTTGATGCGATAGCCCCGAAGCGACCGCTTGCGGTCGAACAGGGGCGTGTCCGGAATGCGGTCCTGGCTATTGTCCTGGCTCATCGGTCTCAATTCCCCACCGAGGCGGCGCGCGGCGCGCTCGCCTGCTCGCTTTCGAACCCCAGCCAGCGCAGCAGGGCCTCGGATACCTGTTCGGGCTGCTCCACCAGGGACATGTGACCGCTGTCCTCGATGACGACGAGTTCGGCGTTCGGGATCAGGGCGGCGATCTCCTCGTGCTGGGAGAGCGGACTCCAGCGATCCTGGCGTCCGACCATCACCAGGGTCGGGCAGGCAATCTTCGCGAGGTGCGGCCGGGCATCGGGACGGTCGAGCAGCGCCTGGATCTGGCGGCGGTGCTGCTCCGGGGTGGCGCGCATGACCATCGCCTTCAGGGGCTCCATCAGGGCCCGGTCGCCGACCCGATCCTCATGGACCATGGGCGGCAGCCATTGATCCGCCAGAGCCTCCATGCCCTCGGCGAAGGCCAGATCGACCAGGGCCTGCCGTTTTAATTCCTCGCCCTCACGGCGCGGGTGGATACCAGTGTCGATGAGGCCGAGCTTTTCGATGCGCTCGGGCGCGAGACGGGCCATCTCCATGGCGGCCCGGGCGCCCATGGAATGCCCGATGGCGACGACGGGCCCGTCCGTCAGGGCCAGGGCCGAACGGGCCATGCCCCCGATGGAATCGTGCTGCGAGAAATCCGCCACCAGGACATCGGCATAGGGCTCGAGCGCCCTCTTCTGCGCTTCCCACATGCTGGCGTCGCAGAGGAGGCCGGGCAGCAGAATGATTGTCGGTCGCTTGCTCATCGATCCATGCGCATGGTTGGCTCCTTCAACCATGAGCCACGGCTCTAGAAATGAAGCAAATGGTTTATTTTAAGCGATTTATGAATATACTTCATATATTGATCGCCTTCCGGCGGGGCTCCTCTCGCAGGCGGTCCCTGCCCTGTTCATAGGGAATTCGCCCGTGCGTATCGACTTTCTCGGACTTCATGCCTTTGTGGCCATCGCGGAGCGTGGCAGTTTCCAGCTTGCGGCGGCGCACCTCAACCTGTCGCAGACGGCGCTCAGCCACCGGATCCGCAAGCTGGAGGAGGACCTCGGGGTGAAGCTTCTGTCCCGGACCACCCGCGAGGTCTCGCTGACCCAGGCGGGCCTCGACCTCCTGCCCAAGGTCAAGAACACGATCGAGAACCTCGCCAGTTCCCTGGAGGAACTGCGGCACGAGGGACGCGGCCGGCAGGAGACGCTCTCCATCGGGTGTCTCCCCACCGTCGCGTCCGGCCGCCTTCCAGTGGCGCTGCAGCGCTTTCAGGAGCGGCACCCGGATGTGGTGCTTCGCATCCACGACAACTCCGCCACCGAGATCAGCAATCTCGTGCAGGCCGGTACGATCGAGTTCGGCATTACCCTCGTGGCGGCCCACCGGTGGGATTTCGACATCGAAATGCTCATCAAGGACCCCTTCACCCTCGTGTGCCCGGAGGACCATCCTTTAGCATCGCAGCCCGCCGTGAGCTGGTCGGAGCTTGCCGACGAACCGCTGATCCGGGTCAGCCCGCAGACCGGCAACCGCATGATCATTGACGACGCCCTGGGCAGCCGGCGCGAGAGCCTGAGCTGGCGTTACGAGGTCCAGCACATCCAGACCGCCGTGGCCCTGGCCCGGGCTGGCGTAGCGCTGACGGTCATCCCGCGCCTCGTCCTCGCGTCCGTCGACGAACGCGGCCTCAGGCTCGTACCCCTTCGCAACCCGAGCATCACCCGTCAGCTCGGCATCGTGTCGAAACGGGGAACGCCCCTCTCGCCGCTGGCGGACGAATTGCGCAAGCTCATCGTGCAGACCTTCACCGAGGCCCGGAAGGACGCGGCCTGAGGTTCTGGGCAGATTGATGCATCTTTTTCATCAAAACCCATAAACAAACCATTTGATGCATCCAGGGCACTGATGCACCGTGAATGGGACCTATTCACCAGCAGGTGGGAGAAGGACCATTCAACCGCGCATTCCCTGCATGATCCTTCGGGGGGGCACCTCCAAGGGCGCCTATTTCCTGGCCGACGATCTTCCGTCCGATCCGGCGCGGCGCGATGCGCTGCTTATGTCGATCATGGGCTCTCCGGATCCGCGCCAGATCGACGGCATCGGCGGCGCCCATCCGCTCACGAGCAAGATCGCCATCGTGTCCAAATCGAAGCGCCCCGATTGCGATATCGACTTCCTCTTCGGACAGGTGGTCGTCGACAAGCCGAAGGTCGATTTCACTCCGAACTGCGGCAACATCCTCGCGGGCGTCGCGCCCTTCGCCATCGAGCGCGGACTCGTGCCGGTCAAGGGCCCTGCCACGCGGGTGCGCGTGCACACCGTCAATACCGGAACGATCGCGGAACTGACGGTGCAGACCCGGGGTGGCCATGTGATCTATGGCGGGGATGCCCGCATCGACGGCGTTCCCGGAACCGCTGCTCCCATCGCGGTCGAATTCCTGGATGCGGCGGGCTCCGTCTGCGGCTCCCTCCTGCCGACGGGCCATGCGGTGGACCGCGTCGCCGGCATCGACGTGACCCTCATCGACAACGGCATGCCGGTCGTGGTGCTCGAAGCCTCGGCGGTGGGGCGGACCGGATACGAGCCCCGCGATGTGCTCGACAAGGACGTGGAGCTGAAGTCGCGCCTGGAGGAAATCCGCCTCGAGGCCGGCAAGCTCATGGGACTGGGTGACGTCTCCTCCAAGGTCGTTCCCAAGATGGCCCTGGTGGCGTCGCCCGTCGCGGGCGGACACATCTGCACGCGCAGCTTCATTCCGCACGAATGCCACGCCTCCATCGGCGTCTTCGCGGCTGTGACGGTCGCGACCGCCTGCGTGCTGCCGGGCTCGCCCGCTGCCCGCGTGGCGCGGATCCCGCCCGGCCGCGAAAAGATGCTTTCGGTCGAGCATCCGACCGGAGAGTTCAGCGTCATGATCGAAGTGGGCGGAACGGAGGAGAATCCGGTCGTCGAACGGGCGGGACTGCTCCGGACCGCCCGTCTTCTCTTCGAAGGCCATGCCTTCGCCCATGAGGATCTGGCGCTCTCTTCGGAGGCCGGCCGCGACGCCGCCTGATCTTGCAACAGACACTACTTCCTATCGAGGCTCTTATGACTTCTGGAAAATCCGGCCTTGTGGTCACCGCCCATCCGGGTGACTTCGTCTGGCGCGCGGGCGGTGCCATCGCACTTCATGCCCGAAAAGGCTATCGCATGAAGATCGTCTGTCTCTCGTACGGAGAGCGCGGCGAGAGCCAGTGGGCCTGGAAGAAGGGCGACCTGTCGCTGCCGCAAGTGAAGGCGCAGCGCCGTGACGAGGCCGAGCGCGCTGCCGAAGCGCTGGGCGCCGAGATCGAATTCTTCGATGCCGGCGACTATCCGCTCCACACGACGCCCGAAATGCTCGACCGCCTGGTGGACATCTATCGCGAGCTCAAGCCTTCCTTCGTGCTCACGCATTCGCTCGAGGATCCCTACAACGTGGATCACCCGGAGGCCACGCGCTTCGCCCAGGAGGCCCGCATCATCGCCCAGGCCGCGGGGCACAAGCCGAGCCCCGACCTCACCTACAATGCGCCGCCCGTCTTCCTGTTCGAGCCGCACCAGCCCGAGCAATGCAACTACAAGCCCAACGTGATCCTGAACATCGACGATGTGTGGGAGACCAAGCGCAAGGCCTTCGAGATTCTCGCCGCTCAGAAGCATCTCTGGGAATACTACACCCGCGTCGCCCTGAATCGCGGCATGCAGGGCGGCCGCAATTCCGGTCGCGCCATGACCTACGGCGAGGCATATCAGCGGATCTTCCCCCAGATCGTCGAGGAGCTGGCATGAAGCCCGTCGTCGTCACCAACACGCCGCGCGTCGACCGGACGATCGTCGACCGGCTTGCGGAACTCGGCACCGCCACGACCCATGAAGCCATGGGGCGTCTGGGCCTCATGAAGCCCTACATGCGACCGATCTGGGCCGGAGCCCAGGTAGCGGGCAGCGCCGTAACGGTGCTGGCGCAGCCCGGCGACAACTGGATGATCCATGTAGCGATCGAGCAGTGCCGGCCGGGAGACATCCTGGTGGTGGGTGTCACGGCCGACAACACGGACGGGATGTTTGGCGATCTCCTGGCGACCTCCGCCAAGGCCCGCGGCGTCGTCGGCCTCGTGATCGATGCCGGTGTCCGCGACGTGAAGACCTTGACCGAGATGGGCTTCCCCGTCTGGTCGCGCGCCGTCTCGGCGAAGGGAACCGTCAAGGCGACCCTCGGCTCCGTCAACGTGCCGGTCGTCTGCGCAGGCGCGCTTGTGAATCCCGGCGACGTGATCGTCGCGGACGATGACGGCGTGGTCGTGGTTCCCCGCAAGGATGCCGAGGCCGTCGCGGCCGGCGGCGAGGCGCGCGTCGCGAACGAGGAGACGAAGCGCGAAATCCTTGCGTCCGGCACCCTCGGGCTCGATCTCTACAAGATGCGGGAGCCGCTAGCGAAAGCCGGCCTCGTCTATGTCGAATACAAGGACGAGGACTGACGCCCCGTCGGTCCCGTCATGCAGCATGGTGTGAACCTATGAGCCTCGAGATCGCATTCATCGGCTATGGAGAAGTCGGCCAGCTCTTCTCACGCCAGCTCGCGACCAGGCCCGGAGTGCGGGTCACGGTCTATGACATCCTGTTCGACGATCCCCGGAAAGGCCCGGACCTCCGTCAGCGCGCCTCCGGCACCGGAGTGCGGGCGGCCGGCAGCACGGCGGAAGCCTGCGAGGGCGCGGACATCGTCATCTCGGCCGTGACGGCGGACTCGGCCGTGGCGGCGGCCGGGCAGGCAGCGCCGCATCTCAGGCCGTCGCAGATCTACATCGATCTCAACTCCGTCTCTCCGGCGACGAAGAGCCGGGTGGCCGAACAGGTTCGGCGAGGCGGCGCGGCCTTCGTCGAATTCGCCGTCATGGCTCCGGTCGGAACTCCGGGAATCGAGGTGCCGATCCTGAGCGGCGGCGAAAAGGCCCAGGAGGTTTCGGCCCGGCTCAACGACCTGGGCATGAAGATCACGCCGGTCAGCACCGAGATCGGAACCGCCTCCGCGACCAAGCTGTGCCGCAGCATCGTCATCAAGGGGATGGAAGCCCTGATGGTCGATTTTTCGCTCGCCTCCGAGCGGGCGGGCGTCATGCCGGCCGTTCTGGCCAGCCTGAAAGCCTCCTATCCCGGCATGGACTGGGAAAACCTCGCGAAGGACATGATGTCCCGCGTCAGCCGGCACGGCATCCGCCGCGCCGCGGAGATGCGCGAGGCCAGCCTCATGATCGCGGAACTCGGCCTCGACGGATCGCTCGCCAGCGCCATTGCCGACCGGCACGAGAGCTTCGCGAAAGCAGCCGGCGGACCCCGCAAGGCTCCCTGACAAGGATGACGATGATGCAACCCGAACCCGTTCTCGACCTCGCCCATCTGGGCCATCTCGAACTGCTCACCCCCAAGCCGGAGGAAAGCCTCCGCTTCTTCGTCGACGTGATGGGCATGACCGAGAGCGGCCGTCAGGGCGACTCGGTCTACCTGCGCGGCTGGGACGATTACGAGCGCTATTCGCTCAAGCTCACCGCCTCGAAGCTGCCCGGCATGGGCCACATGGCTTTCCGGGCCCGCAGCCCGCAGGCCCTGGAGCGGCGTGTCGCGGCCCTGAAGGGCTCGGGCTACGACGTGGGCTGGACGGACGGGGACCTCGGCCACGGCCCGGCCTTTCTCTGCCGCGATCCCGACGGCCACATGATCGAGCTCTACTACGAGACCGAGTGGTACGTCGCACCTCCGGAGCTCAAGCCCGCGCTGAAGAACCAGGCGCAGCGCTTCCCCGCCCGCGGAGTGAACGTCCGCAGGCTCGATCACCTCAACTGCCTGGCCTCCGACATCAAGGCGAACCGCCTGTTCTTCGAGGAGTATCTCGGCTGCCGCCTCACCGAGCAGATCGTCATGAACGACGGCACCGAGGCCGGCATGTGGATGACGCTCACCAACAAGAGCTACGACTTCGCCTATACCCGCGACCACACGGGCGCGAAGGGACGCTTCCACCACCTGACCTATGCGCTCGACAGCCGGGAGGAGATCCTGAGAGCAGCCGACATCTTCCTCGAAGCAGGGGTGCCGATCGAGTCCGGGCCGCACAAGCACGCGGTGCAGCAGACGTTCTTCCTCTACGTGTACGAGCCGGGCGGGAACCGGGTCGAGGTCGCCAATGCCGGCGCACGCCTCATTCTCGCACCTGATTGGAAGCCGATCGTCTGGACGGAAGAGGAGCGCAAGAAGGGTCAGGCCTGGGGCATGAAGACCGTGGAATCGTTCCACACCTACGGAACGCCTCCCGTGGAGATTCCACAGTCACGTTGACGCCAGCCGCATTGCCCAACACTCTAGCCGGGCCATGCCCCTGACTGCGCAGGCCGCAACCGCGGGGGCAGGCGGAACCCGACGGAGAGGCATGCGACATGATCCTTGTTTATGGCTCCATCAACATCGATCTCGTGGCCCGCGTGACCTCGATTCCCCGCCCCGGCGAGACGGTCCTGTCGCCGCGCTATGACACGCTGTTCGGCGGCAAGGGCGGGAACCAGGCCATCGCCGCCGCGCGGGCCTCGCTGCCCGGGCGGGTGGCGATTGCGGCATCCATCGGCGACGATGCGTTCGGTCGGGCAGCGCGGGACAACCTTCTCCGCAATGGCGTTGCCGTCGATCATGTGACCATCGGCCACGAGTCGACCGGTTGCGCGTTCATCACCGTGGACCAGCAGGGCGAGAACGCGATCACCGTCGCCAGCGGGGCGAACGCCACGCTCACGGAAGCATCCGCCCAGGCCTATGCGATGGGCGGCACCACCGTCGCGGTTTTCCAGATGGAGGTCCCCTTTCCCGGGGCCCTCATGGTCGCCCGTCGTGTCCGCGCCTCCGGAGGCCGCGTGGTGTGGAATTTCGCCCCGGCACCCCCGGCCTTTCCCGCAAGCGATCTCTCCAATCTCCTCGAGGTGACCGATGTGTTCGTGGTCAACGAGCACGAGGCCCTCGCGGCGGCGGCGATCCTCGGGCGAGGCACCGACAATATCGAGGATGCCGGTGCTGATCTCGCGCGGACAGGCGGCTGCATCTGTGTCGTCACGGCAGGTGCCCGAGGGGCCTTCGCCTTTCATCCCGACGGACGTCGCGAGGTTGCCGCGGCCGAACCCATCCGGCCCGTTGACACGACCGGCGCAGGCGACACCTTCGTCGGGATCCTGGCCAGCGGCCTCGACGAGGACATCCCCTTCGGAGCCGCTCTCGCGCGGGCCTGCCGCGGGGCGTCGCTCGCCTGCCTTGCGCACGGGGCTCAGGCTGGGATGCCCACGCGTGAGCATCTCGACGACCGCCTATAGGCTATCGCAGCCAGGACGCTCGATCGGCGGCTTGCAGGAGCCCCGGTTAGCTCTCTGCCGGAAACGTCGAGCGCACGAACTCCCAGGCCGCCACGAGATGGCGCCGCAGCGCCTCCTCTGCCGCATCGGGATCACGGGCCGTGATCGCATCGAGGATAGCCTCGTGCCCCGCGTAGTTCATCTGATCGATATCGGCGCCGCGCTTCATCGAGCGCCAATGCTGGACCAGCCATTCGACATAGGCCTTGTGAATCGCCGGATAGATGGGATTGCCCGGGATGCGGTAGAGCACGGCATGAAAGGCGGCGTCCGTCTCGTCGAAACGCTGCGCGTCGCCGATAGCCTCGCGGTTTGCCGCGAGCGCAGCCTTGAGCTCTTCGATGTCGTCGCGGCGCGCATGATTGGCCGCCCAGCGGGCCAGCGCGGCCTCAATGAAGATGCGCGTCTCGAACAGGTTCCAGACTCCCTTGCGGTCCACCACGAGGTGGCCGACGAGATTGCCGACCCTGTCGATGGCAATCTCGTAATCCGGCTTGCGCACCACGGGACGATGCCCCAGGCGCGTCACGACGAGCCCCCGGTTCGCCAGCGAGACGATGGCCTCGCGGACGGCAGCCCGGCTGACGCCGTAGCGCTGCATCAGGTCCCGCTCGGCGGGCAGGCGCTCGCCTTCCTGGAAGCGGCCCGCCTGGATCATCCGCATGAGCTCATCCGCGACGAAATCCGACCGCCGCCCGGCCACATCCCGACCGGCCAGCTCCAAACGCGGATCCATGCTCACACCCTTCCTCCGTTCCCCACGACGCCGGGAGCGACTTCATGCGCAGCCCGACGGCGACTTGCAAGTGCTTATTCCGTCTCTCATTTGGTAGGACCAAACTCTAACAGAATTGCCCTGCGAAACTATTATCGGCAAGAGAAAGCTCTTTCGGAAGCAGCCATTCAGAGCACTTGACAGTCCAGGAATGGCTCATCATCCTCCATCCGGTCGTACCAAATAGACCCAAAACAGGCCTTTGGTTTGACATTGCTCAGGTTGAGCAATTCCGGAGGAAAGACGAGTGACGCCATTTCAAGGCACAACGCGGTCGGACTCTGCCCTGCCCTCATCCTGCAAGGGATCCCGTGGAGGGACTCGATGACGGCCTCAGCTTCCGCCAGCTCCGCCGCAACCGTCACCCATTATCAGATGTATATCGATGGAGCCTGGACGGACGGCCGGGCTCCAGGGCGGCTCGACGTCGAAAATCCGGCCAACGAGACGGTCTTCGCCACTGTGCCGGTCGGTTCGGTCGAAGACGCCACCGCCGCCCTCGAAGCCGCCAGGCGGGCGCAGCCCGCCTGGGCTGCCCTGCCGCCCATCGTGCGGGCCGGCTACGTGACCGATCTTGCGGCGGCCGTCAGGCGGGAGAAGGACCGCCTCGCCCGGATCGTGGTGCTGGAGCAGGGAAAGCCGCTCAACCAAGCCCTGGGCGAGATCGACGCCGTCATCCTGTTTCTCACCTATGCGGCGGAGAGCGCACGGCGCATCGAAGGCGACATCATTCCTTCGGACTTTCAGAACGAGGAAGTCTGGATCCGCCGCGTTCCGTTCGGGGTGGTCGTGGGCCTCACCGCTTGGAACTATCCCGCGGCGCTCGCCGCCCGCAAGATCGGCCCGGCCCTCGTGGCGGGAAACACCATCGTGGTGAAAGGACACGAATCCACTCCCCTGTCGGCCATCGAGATCGCGCGCCTCGCTCATGAGGTCGGCTTTCCAAAGGGGGTCCTGAACGTGGTCACCGGCGACGGCCGCACGGTGGGCGACGCCCTCGTGCGCTCGCCCCTGAGCGACCTCGTCACCATGACGGGCAGCGTCCGCGCCGGACGGGAGATCTACGCGGCGGGCGCGGATGAGCTCAAGGTCATTCGCCTGGAACTGGGCGGCAAGGCGCCGTTCATCGTGCTCGACGACGCGGACATCGACCAGGCGGTCGAGGCCGCAATCATCTCCCGCTTCACGAATTGCGGGCAGATCTGCACCTGCAACGAGCGGATGTACCTGCACCGGGACATCGCGGAACCGTTCCTCGACAAGTTCGTGGCCCGGGTGAAGACCCTGAGGCTCGCCGATCCCATGACGAACCCGGACATGGGACCGAAGGTGAACCGGCCCGAGGTCGAGAAGGTCGAGATGATCGTCAATGAGGCCATCTCGGCCGGTGCCGAGGTTCTGGCAGGCGGGCACCGCCTGACGGAGGGCGCGTTCTCGCGCGGACATTGGTTCGAGCCGACGGTCCTGCGGGTCGACACCAACAAGGCGTCCGTCATGCAGCGGGAGATCTTCGGCCCCGTGGCGCCGATCATGACCGTCGACAGCTTCGAGCAGGCGCTGACCCTCGCGAACGAAACGGCCTATGGCCTCTCGGCCTATGTCTACACGAACGATCTGCGCCGGGTCATGCGGCTCTCGCGGGAACTGTCCTTCGGGGAGCTCTACGTGAACCGCCCATGCGGCGAACTCGTCCAGGGCTTTCATACAGGCTGGAAGCATTCCGGCCTCGGCGGCGAAGACGGCAAGTACGGCTTCGACGGGTACCTGCGGAAGCAGACCACCTACGTCCGCTGGTAACGATCTGCGGTCGCGACGGCCGCGGCAATGTCCGAAGACCCCGACAAGGGGCGCAATCCATGGAGGAAGATGATGCTGAGAAGGACTTTCCTTGCGCTCGCGACGGGCGTGGCTGCAATCGGTCTGGGCCTGGGCGGCGCGTCGGCGCAGGAGCTGCCCAAGCTGAAGAAGAAGGACCATTACAAGGTCGGTTTCGCGCAGACCGAATCCAACAATCCGTGGCGTATCGCGCAGACGGAGAGCATGAAGGCGGAAGCCGCCAAGCGCGGGGACCAGCTCGTCTACACGGACGCCGCCGGCTCCGCCGCGAAGCAGGTGGCGGACGTCAACTCGATGATCGCCCAGGGCGTCGACCTGATCTTCCTGGCGCCCCGCGAGGAGAAGCCCCTGATCCCGGCCGTGATGGCGGCCAAGAAAGCCGGCATTCCGGTCATCCTGCTCGACCGCAACGTGGACCAGAGCCTCGCCAAGGCCGGCAGGGACTACGTCACGTTCATCGGCTCGGACTTCGTGGACGAAGGCAAGCGCGCCGCCGAGGCCCTGACCAAGGCCATGAACGGCAACGCCAAGATCATTCAGCTCGAAGGGACCACCGGCTCCTCGCCGGCGAATGACCGCCGCAAGGGCTTCGAGGACTACATCAAGGCCCATTCCGGCATGAAGATCGTGGCCTCGCAATCGGGCGACTTCGCGCGCGACAAGGGCCGTCAGGTCGCCGAGACCCTGCTCCAGGCGCATCCCGATGCGACCGCCATCTACGCCCACAACGACGAGATGGCGATTGGTGCGATCGCGGCCCTCGAAGCCGCGGGCAAAAAGCCCGGCAAGGACGTCATCGTGGTCTCCGTCGACGGAACCCGCGACGCGCTCCAGGCCATCGTCGACGGCAAGATGCTCGCGACCGTCGAATGCAATCCGAAGTTCGGTCCCAAGGCTTTCGAGACCCTCGACCGCTACGCCAAGGGCGAGCAGATCCCGCCATGGGTGGTGAACACCGACCGCTTCTTCGACAAGTCGAACGCCGAGAAGCTCATGGCCGACGCGTACTGACATCGGGCGCGCTGCCCCTCAAGGCGGGCAGCGCCCTTTTTCGTCCGACCGAACACGCAACGGACCTCCCATGGCACCGCTCCTCACCATGCACGGGATCAACAAGCGTTTCGCCGGAATACCGGCGTTGCGCGGAGCCGAGCTTGCGGTGGACAAGGGCGAGGTTCACGCGCTCATCGGCCAGAACGGCGCCGGAAAGTCGACGCTGATCAAGATCCTGACCGGGTATTACGCCAAGGACGCGGGCGAGATCGTCTTCGACGGCCGACCCGTCGCCTTCGGCTCGCCGCAGGAGGCTCAAGCCGCCGGCATCAGCACGATCTACCAGGAAATCAACCTGGTGCCTTATCGGTCGGTCGCGGAGAATATCTGCCTCGGCCGCGAAAAGCGCCGGTTCGGCCTTCTCGACTGGCCCGCCATGCACGCCGAGGCCCGTGCGCTCCTCGCGCGCTTCCACATCGACATCGACGTGCGCCGTCCGCTCATGACCTATCCGACGGCCGTGCAGCAGATGGTCGCCATCGCCCGCGCAATCGGGTTCGACGCCAGGCTCGTCATCATGGACGAGCCGACATCCTCCCTCGACGAGCGCGAGGTCGAGGTGCTGTTCGGCGTGATCCGCCAGCTCAAGGCGGCGGGCGTGTCCGTCATCTTCGTCAGTCACAAGCTCGACGAGCTCTACGCCGTCTGCGACCGGGTCACCATCATGCGCGACGGGCGCACGGTGCAGGTCGCTCCCATGGCGGAGCTGTCGCGGCTCGATCTTGTGACAGCCATGCTCGGGCGCGAACTCACCCAGGTTCTCAGCGAGGAGCACGATGCGGGCGATGCTGCCCGCGACACGCGCGAGCCGGTCCTGGCGGTGAGAAATCTCGCCGCCGGACGCAAGGTGCGCGACGTCGGCTTTGAGGTGCGCCCCGGCGAAATCGTCGGCCTCGCGGGACTTCTCGGTGCGGGACGAACCGAATCCGTCCGCGCCGTCTTCGGTGCCGACCGGCCGGATTCCGGCACGGTCAGGTTCATGGACTCGGAGAACGCCATCGCGAAGCCTTCGGACGCCATCCGGGCCGGTATGGGCTTCTGCTCCGAGGATCGCAAGCTCGAGGGCATCATCCCGGACATGTCGGTGCGCGAGAACCTGACACTCGCCCTCATGCCGCAGCTGGCGCGGCGCGGCATCGTGGACGAGGCCCGCAGCCGGGAGGTCGTCGACCGCTTCATCAAGCGCCTCGGGATCCGCTGCTCCGGGCCGGAGCAGCGGATCCGCGAGCTTTCGGGCGGCAACCAGCAGAAGGTGCTCCTTGCGCGCTGGCTCTGCATGAACCCCCGGCTTCTCATCCTCGACGAGCCCACCCGCGGCATCGATGTGGGGGCCAAGGCCGAAATCCTCAGCCTCATCCGCGAGCTTGCCGGACAGGGACTCGGCGTCGTGATGATCTCGTCCGAGCTGGAGGAGATCGTGGAAGCGGCGAGCCGGATCTTCGTGCTTCGCGACGGCCGCACCGTGGCTGAGCTCGAAGGCGACGCGGTGAACGAGCGAACCGTCATGGCCGCCATGGCCCATGGGCATGAGGATATCCGGGAGGCGGCCCATGGCTGAAACGGTCACGTCCCTGCCTCCGGCCCAAAGAGCCTCCCGCTTCGAGATCATGGCCCTCCTGACACGCCACGGGGCTTGGGTCGCCCTGGCGCTGCTCGTGCTGGTGAACCTCGCCATCACGCCGAACTTCGCGACCTGGCAGACGCTCAACGTCAATCTCACCCAGGTCTGCACCATCGTGATCGTCGGGGTCGGCATGACGCTCGTCATCGCGACCGGCGGCATCGACCTCTCCGTCGGGGCGCTCATGGCGATCGCCGGAGCGCTCGCCCCACTGATCTTCATGGGCAAGCTCTTCCCCCTGCCCCATCCGGCCGTGGGGATCGCGCTCGCATTCGTCGCGCCGGTCCTCGTGACGGCCCTGCTCGGCTGGTTCAACGGCTGGCTCATCACACACCTGCGGATCCAGCCGATCATCGCGACGCTCGTGCTCTTCATCGCCGGGCGCGGCATCGCGCAGGTCTTCACCAACGGGAACCTACAGGTCTTCAACCTGCCGGAATTCCAGTTCATCGGGCTCGGCCGGATCTTCGGCGTTCCCTTCCAGGCCGTCCTGATGATCGTCATCGTGGCGGCGGCCGCATGGGTGCTGAGGCGGACGGTGTTCGGCAGGCAGATCCTGGCGATCGGCGGCAACGAGCGCGCGGCCCGCCTCGCCGGCATCCCGGTGGCTTCCGTGAAGCAGCGCGTCTACCTTATCAGCGGACTTCTGTCCGGCATCGCGGGCCTGATCGTCATCGCGCGCAACTCCGCCGCCGATGCCAATCTCGTGGGCCTCGGCATGGAGCTCGACGCGATTGCGGCGGTCGCAGTGGGCGGGACGCTTCTCACCGGCGGCCGCGCGACGGTCGTCGGCACCCTGGTCGGCGCGCTCATCATTCAGCTGGTCCGCTACACGCTTCTCGCCAACGGCGTCCCGGATGCGGCCGCCCTCGTGGCGAAGGCCGGCATCATCGTGCTGGCCGTCTGGCTCCAGCGGCAAGGCCAGCGGTGAGGTCGGCCATGGACAGCACCACTCTTCGGATGCTTCGGAACATCGGGCGTTTCGGCGTGCTCCTCGCGCTCATGGGGCTCATTCTGTTCGGCTGGCTGCGCTACGAGAACTTCCTCGGCGCCTTCAACGTGCTCTCCGTCCTGCGCTACAACAGCATGTTCGCCCTCGTCGCCCTGGGCATGTGCTTCGTCATCATCACCGGCGGGATCGACCTCTCGGTGGGCTCCACGGCGGCATTCGGCAGCGTCGTGGCGGCGCTGCTCTCGCCCTATGGCGCGGTGCCCGGTCTCCTCGGCGGCGTGGCGGCCGGGCTCGCGGTCGGCGCATGCAACGCGTTCATCATAACCCGCCTCAACATCCTGCCCTTCATCACCACGCTGGCCACGATGCTGGCGGCGAGCGGATGCGCTCTCCTGCTCGCGGGGAACCAGTCCGTCTCGGTCTCCTACGAGTCCGGCTTCACGGAACTGGGCCAGGGCGATCTCCTCGGCTTCCCCATTCCGGCCTGGATCGCGGCAGCTGCCTATCTGCTCGGCTCCCTCGTCCTCAACCTGACGGCGTTCGGACGCACCGTTCTGGCGATCGGCGGAAACGAGGATGCGGCGCGGCTCATGGGTTTGCCCACGGATCGGGTGAAGGCCGTCGTTTATCTGGCGAGCGGCGGCCTCGCGGGTCTGGCGGGCGTGATCCTCGCGGCGCAGTTCGGAGCCGGCCAGCCGACCGAGGGCGTCGGATGGGAGCTGTTCGCCATCGCGGCCGTCGTGGTCGGCGGCACGCTCCTAACCGGCGGCGTCGGCTCGGTCGGCACGACCCTGACCGGCGTGCTCCTGCTCGGCCTGATCTTCAACATCCTGAACTTCGAGAACGGCCTCGGCTGGATCAGCCTCTCGGCCTACTGGCAGTCGGTCATTCGCGGCGCGTTCCTGCTCCTCGTCGTCGCCATCCAGGCACGCCTGAGCGTGCGAACAGAAGAGACAGCCTGAACACCCGGAACCGCCAGCAACGGAACGCCCCTCCCAAGCCCACGAGATCAAGCCATGCCCCGGATCACCTCAATCGAACCTGGCTTCTACCGCATCCCGCTCCCGACGGTCCTGACGGATTCCATGCATGGCGAGATGCGTGCCTTCGAGCTCAACACCGTGCGTCTGCGCGACAGCGATGGCGCGGAGGGCATCGGCTACACCTTCACGGTCGGGCGAAACGGGGCGGCCATCGACGCCATTCTGTCCCGCGAGTTTCCGGACATCATGGACGGCGAGGAGGCCGACGAGATCGAGCGCCTCTGGCACAAGGCCTGGTGGGCGCTGCACTATGGCGGACGCGGGGGGCCGACCGTCCTGGCGCTCTCGGCCTTCGACATGGCGCTCTGGGACCTCAAGGCCAAGCGGGCCCATCTTCCGCTCTGGAAGGCTCTCGGCGGCTATGACCCCCATGTGCCCTGCTATGCGGGCGGGATCGATCTCGAACTGCCGCTCGACAAGCTCCTGCGTCAGACGGACGGCAATCTCGAAAAGGGCTTCCGCGCCATCAAGATGAAGGTCGGCCGCGCCAACCTGTTCGAGGATGTGGAGCGGGTAAAGGCGATGCGCGAACATCTCGGTGCCGGGTTCCCCCTGATGGCCGATGCCAACATGAAGTGGAGCGTCGACGGGGCCATCCGCGCCGCCCGGGCGCTGCAGCCCTTCGACCTGACTTGGCTCGAGGAGCCAACCATTCCGGACGATCCGGCAGGCCACGCCCGCATCCTGCGCGAGGGCGGGCTGCCGGTCGCGGCGGGAGAGAATCTCCGCACGCTGTGGGAGTTCAAGCTCTACGTGGCGGGAGGCGCCGTGACCTATCCGGAACCGGACGTCACCAATTGCGGCGGCGTCACCCCGTTCATGAAGATCGCCCATCTGGCGGAGGCGTTCAACCTCCCGGTCACGAGCCACGGCGCACACGATGTAACCGTCCACCTGCTCGCCGCCTGTCCCAACCGGTCCTACCTCGAAGCCCATGGCTTCGGACTCGAGCGCTATATCGCCGAACCGCTCAAGATCCAGGACGGCTTCGCGCTGGCTCCGGATCGCCCCGGACATGGAATCGAATTCGACTGGCAGGGCCTCGAACGGATCAGGGCCTGACCCGCACAGCTGGACACTCGGACGGAAGAATGACCATTGCCATGAATCCATTCTCGGACAGCCTTCTCGCAGGACGAACCGCGCTCGTCACCGCCGTGGCCCAGAGCGACTACGAGAAGGCCCGCGCCGCCTTCGTGGCCCGTCAGCCCATGGGCCGGCTCGGAACGCCGGAGGAGATCGCCGCCCTGGTGGTTTATCTGGCGAGCGACGCCTCGGCCTACACCACGGGACAGCTTCACATCATCGACGGCGGTTGGACCGCCTGACCATGGGCATGGTGCAGGAATGAACGAGCGTTTCGACCACATCGTCGTCGGCGGAGGCTCCTCCGGTTCGGTCGCAGCCGCGCGGCTCGTCAACGAAGGCGCGCGCGTGTTGCTGCTCGAAGGCGGCTACTCTCACCGCCACCCGCTCCTGGACATGCCGCCCGGCATCTTCAAGATGATCAACGGCAGCAAGTACATGCGGTATCACCACACGGTTCCGCAGGAGCATCTCGACGGCCGCGTGCACGACATTCCGCAGGCCAACGTTCTCGGCGGAGGCTCGTCGGTCAACGCGCAGGTCTACATGCGCGGACGGCCGTCCGACTACGACGAGTGGCACGAGATGCTGCACGGGGAGAACGACTATCCGGGCTGGCGCTGGTCCGACGTGCTGCCGCACTTCCGCACCATGGAGGGCAACAACAGGCTCTACAACGATCTGCACGGAGCGGACGGGCCCCTGCTGGTCTCGGACCCGGGGCATGTCGATGACATGTCCAGATGGTTCGTGCAGGCGGTGCAAGCCATGGGCGAGCCGTTCAATCCCGACTTCAACGGGCCGAAGCAGCGAGGCGTCGGGTTCTATCAGTTCATGAACAGGCGCGGAAAACGCAGCAGCGCCGCCTATGCGTTCCTGGCTCCCCTCGCCGACAATCCGAACCTCGTCATCCGCCTGAAGTCCAGGGTGCGCAGAATCGAGGTCGAGAATGGCCGCGCGGTGGGCGTGACCTATCGCGACCCGCAGGGGACCGACAGGAAGGTCTATGCCGACGGCGAGGTCATCCTGGCGTCCGGCTCCCTCGTCACGCCGCAACTGCTCATGCTGTCCGGGATCGGCCCGGCCGACCGGCTCCGGGAGCACGGGATCAGGTGCATCGCGGACCTCCCGGGCGTCGGCGAGAATCTCATCGACCATCCGGAAGTGCCCATCATCGCGATGGCGAACGGTCCCTACGGATATTACAAGCAGGGCGTCGGGTGGCGGATGCTGCTCAACGGCATTCATTTCAGGCTGTTCGGCAGCGGGCCGATCCTGTCCGCCGGCGTCGAGGCCGGGGCATTCGTCAACCCGGCGGACCCGGATGCCGAACCGACCATCCAGGCGTTCTGCGTCCCCATCGTCTACCTGGACCGCGACACGCTGGGGCTCGTCGAGGACACCTACGGCCTGACGGTGACGACGGTCGTTGTGAAGCCGAAGTCGCGCGGCTTCGTCCGTCTCCGCTCCGCCGATCCGGACGATATGCCTCTCGTATCGCCGAACCTGCTGAAGGATCCCACGGACTTCCGCACGATGATCGACGGCCAGCGATTCTTCCTGCGCGCCTTCCAGACCAGTCCTCTGGCCGAGCGGATCAGGCGGATCGCCATTCCGGACCCGAAGGACCTCAGCGACGAAGCGCTGATGAAGCACTGCCGCCGGTTCGTGAAGACGAACTATCACCCGGTCGGCACCTGCCGGATGGGGACTGCCAGCGACCCCATGGCGGTTCTCGATTCCAGGCTCCGCGTCCGCGGCATCGAAGGCCTGCGCGTCTGCGACCTTTCGGCCATGCCCAACATCAATGCGGGCAACACGAACGCCCCCGCCATGATGCTCGGAAGCCGCTGCGCCGAACTCATCACCGGTCGTCCGACGGTCAGCACCTCCCAGTTCGGCCCACGCCTCTCGGAACAGGGGGACATGAGTGTTGCGACGTTGGATTGAGCCGGGCTGCCGCCGTTTCATGGTCGATCATCTGCCGCAGCCGACAGGGCCACGGACCGAACGGCTCTCCGCCGGTTTCACCGCAGAGCGGTGGAATTCTTTCGGCGGAATTTCCCCGCTTTCGGCCTGGAGAGAGCCTCCGGAGACTGTGCGGGCCATCAGGGCCGAAGACCCCCATGCTGCCGGACGACCATAATTTCACCAAACAATCGGGTGATCGAGGCGAGGTGGAATTGCCTCCTTTCCGCACGGCGGCCTCAATCACTCGGGCAGTTCGCTTCCAGCTCCGCGCCGGCAGGCCGGGGCGAGCGGAACGCTTGCTTGAGGCGCATCGGGCGGGATCCGATCGCTGCGTAGAGTTCGCCATGCTGCAAAGTCCCTTCCCGTCAGGCGGCCGCGCCCGGCGACAAAACAGACGCCCTTTCCTCCTGGCGACGGCTGCTCTTGCTCTCGCGGGCGCCTTGGCGAGCGCCGTCGCTCTGGCGGATCTTCCGACCCAGGACGATGGGCCGGCCGTTGCCTCCACGAGCAGCATATCCGGTCCGGAGCCGATGCAGGAATCCGCCGTGATCGCTTCGGCGGAGGCCTCCGGCTGGAGATTCGATCCCGCGCCCTCGATGAAGCTGGAAGCGCTCGACTTCGCTCACAATGCACCGCTCGATCCGGCCTTCAGTTCGCTGTCCGCACCGCCTGAAATCACTATCGAGCCACCTCCGCCGCCAGCGCCCCAGGAGCAAGCCGAAGCTCCTGAACCCTCAGACGCGCAGGAAACGGCGCGATCCAGCCCGCCTGTTCCCCTGCCGGTGCCGCGCCCGGCCGAACCCCAGGCCCCGAGCCGCCCGGAGGCGCCGCAGACGGCAGGCGCCCCGCCCCTCCAGCAGCAGACCAGGGTCGCGGCTCTTCCGACAGCGCCGGCGAATAATCCGACCTTCCTCGAGAGGCTCTTCGGGGTGCAGCCCGGGCCGAGCCCGGCTCCTGACGCGGCGACCGCCGTTTACGACATCAGTGCGAAGGTGGTCTACATGCCGAACGGCGAGAAGCTGGAGGCGCATTCCGGCCTCGGCGACAAGCTCGACGACCCGCGCTACGTGCATGTGCGGATGCACGGCCCGACGCCGCCGGGGATCTACGATCTCACCGAACGGGAGAAACTCTTTCATGGCGTGCGCGCCCTGCGCATGAATCCGGTGGGCGGCAGCGGCACTGTCTATGGTCGAAACGGCCTGCTGGCCCACACCTTCATGCTCGGACCGAAGGGGGATTCGAACGGCTGCGTGTCCTTCAAGAACTACGACCGCTTCCTTCAGGCCTATCTGAAAGGCGAAGTGAAGCGTCTGATGGTCGTGACGGGACGCGGGCAGGATGCCGTGCCCAGGATCGTCACCAATCCTACCGGCACGCCTCAGCGTTCCGCCTCCTCTGCCAGCAACACCTGACGCGCTGGCCGCCTACGATGGCGGATCCTGCGCGTTCTGCCCGGACGGAGGCTCTGCGGCAGTGCGCCGCTTTGCCCGTTCGGTCGCTTCCTCGGCGCACTTCTCCAGGTGAGCGGCCTTGTTGACCACCTGAAGATTGGGTGCACCCCAGAACGCCAGCAGCTCCGGCCATGATAGCGAGCGATGCTCGGACCAGACGGCGAACAGGGGAATGCGGTGGTCCACTTCGGCGGTCTTGAGGAGCCGGCGCCCCGTGGCGGAGCACTTCCGCTTCTGGCGGAGCTTCAGCGCCCTGATGTGGTCGCTTGGTGCCGTCCAGAACTGCCAGGCCACGACGCAGGCCGCATGCCACGTGGCGTTCCGGTTCGGCTTGCCGTCGCCCCAGAGGTCGCGGTGCCATCCGAGCCTGTAGACCGTCTGGCCGCAGACGCAGCAACAGCCGGGTCCTTTGGCAAAGGCGGTCTCCCGGTAGGGAGACGGCGGCACGCGGAACGACATCGGCAGGCCTGAGGCTTTCTCCTGTCCCAGGCGCCATTGCCACCCCTCCGGCTCTCCGCTTCGCGCGGCAAGCGCCCGCGCCAGCCTGTCCGCCAGGAGCGGACGATGTCGCCAGTACGACTCGACGGCCCGTCGCTGCGTCGCCGGGATAAGCGGCTGCCTGAGCGCATGGGCCAGCACGCAGGACGGAAACAGATCGGAGAGGCGGCTCTCCAGCCGGGCACGCGCCCTTTGGTTCTTCTCGTCTCTCCAGGTCGACATTCCGCAGCGGCCGCCTCTTGTTTGTCGGTTCCGTTTCTTCAGGGGCGATCCGGTTGGAGGTGAATCGCGCTGGGCGGCGCCGATGCGCCACCGCGATGGCCTGCAAGCTTCCTTCCAGTCGGTCTCCGGGTTCCGGCGGACGTCACCGCTCTCTGGTCTTGCTCACGATCCACCCCACCACGGCCAGCACCGCCAATCCTGAAACGAACCCGATGCCGCCGCCCCAGGCCACGCCCGCGGAACCGACGACGAGATGCGCCATGAGAGCGCCCGCAACGAACAGGATAAGGGGCGCCAAACACCCGAGGCCGATCATCCAAACAGATCCATGTTCTCCTCGAGGGCAGCAGGTTCAAGCCAGGGACGCAGAGTTCGATTCGCTTCGAGCCGAAGGCCGACCACCCTTTTATGACGCCCGCATCGGTTCGCAATCACCGCACGGATGAAAAGATCTTATCCCAACGAAAAATCAAAACCTTTCGGCCTATAGGTAAGTATTTGAATCGATTCAGATTCAGGAAGATTATGAGTCAGTTATATGCAGGAGGCGAAAGGCCTTATGGTTCATCGACTTAACCCCCAATCGCGTATCGAACTCTGCGTGCCGTCGTATCGAAGTCTGCGCAGCGCCGTATCGGAGTCAGCGCGGAAAACGACAGCCTTCGCATAGAAGTCTGCGCAAAAGCGTATCGGACTCGACGATGAGGCTGATCTAAGCGTCTCGAAATCCTCGTTTATTTCCAGGCCTCCCCGCATCGGACTCTGCGTGGCGGGTATTCGCCGGCCTCGTTCACGGCCATGAGCTCGCCCGGAGAATCGGGAATCACTCGCGGGCGTATTGAACTCTGCGCGCCCGAACATCCGCCAAGAGCGGACTCGGTCCCCTTCTGGGCCTTTCCCCAGCGTATTGAACTCTGCGTGGCAGGCTTCGGCGCCAAGCGCGGTTCCACCGAGCGCAGACTTCGATTCAGGCGCAACACGACGGCAGCACACGGACCTGTCGCAGAGGAAAGCTCTGGATAACTCCCGACAGGCAGTGGTCGGGATGGACCCGAATCCGATTTGGAGACGTTGCGAGTCCGCGAGCCCACTTCCACGCCTGTCGATTTCGAGAGCCACCATGAGCGTCGATGAACAGCTGTCCCTGATCCGTGACGCCGATCTCCTGGAGGAGGTCGAGCGGGCGCGCGGTCACTTCATGTTCAAAACCCTCATCGAGCATATCGCTCACAAGCAGGCTCTGCGCGACGCAGAGCAGGCGAAGCAGTCGGAGGTTGAAACGCGGCGCGCTGCCATGAGCCGCGACCAGCGGCGGCGCGATGCCGTGCGCGAGGTCATCGAGAGCGCGCCGAGCTCCCCGGAGAACATTCAGCACATTCACAGCGTTCTGGCCCTCTGCGGCCTGCCTTATCGCGAGCCCAAAGGCGAGCGCGAGTTCTTCCGCGAGTATGGGCGCAACACGCTGAGCATCATGGCCGGGCGCCTCAAGAATCCGAGGACCGGCCAGATGGAGGTTCAGGGACTTCCCTATGGGCCGAAGGCAAGGCTGGTGCTGCTCCATCTCTGCACGGAAGCCGTGCGTCAGCGGAGCGCCAGGATCGAGGTGGCCGACAGCCTTTCCGGCTTCATCAAGCAGATGGGATTTCCGGTGACGGGCGGCGAGCGCGGAACGCTCCGCCAGTTCAAGGAGCAGCTGAATCGGCTTGCGGCCTGCACCATGCAGATCGGCCTGTGGGACGGCGCATCACGGTCGAGCACGTTGAACGTTCCGCCCTTCCGCCAACTCGATATCTGGCTGACCGGCAACTCCGACCAGGGCTTGCTCTGGTCCAACACGGTTCAGTTCCACGCCGATTTCTACGACAACCTCATTCAACATGCGCTGCCGGTCGATATTCGCGCGGCACGGGCCTTCTCGGGCTCGGCCCGCAAGCTGGATATGCTGTTCTGGATGGGATACCGCCTGCGGACCGTGCAGCGGCCGCTGCGCCTGACCTGGGACAACCTTCACCAGCAGTTCGGCTCGGACAACGCCAGCATCCGAAGCTTCAAACAGGCCTTCAAGGGAGACCTCGCGCATATCAAGGAGGTCTTTCCGCGATTGCGCGTCTCGCTCGACGACGGCGGCATGCTCCTGCTCCCGACAGACCCGAGCGAACTTCTCGTTCCTCCCAAGCGGGCCAAATCGGAAAAAGCTGTCGCATCAGCAGCTTAGATACGCAGAGTTCGATTCGCCGCGGCCCGGCCGGATGCGAGTCAAGGCTCAGACGGCTTGAGTCAGCGGTTCCAGGGATGATTTGTCCGGACTGAACACGATGGGTTGGAGGCGCTCTGCGAGCGCCTCTGACGGCCGCCGCGCACCGCAATTTCAGAGCTTCGGAGATTGGGGAATGGCGGAGACGAAGGGATCTTCTCCCGCTTTCAGCCGAAGCTCCTGAGCTCGGTCAGGATTCACAGAAGCGCCGGGTGTTCAACCTGGGTCGGCCCAGCGCCATCGAGTGACGTTTCTCAACGGCTCGTCGAAGAAACGTTCTCTGCTGGAGCGGATCCCTCACGTTGCCCGTTTCGCCACGGGAAGAGCTCTCGCAGCCGGGCATCGCGCAGCCATAAGCCACCCCACATGAAAACGCCCAGATAGACGCTGAAGAGAATGTGGCTGAACAGCGGACTCGCAACCCGGATTTGAGTTGCCATGGCTCCCCCGAGAAGTCCTGTCATCAGGACGGCACCCAACAGGCTCGTGCGAGGGACAAGATAGAAGATCAAGCATACCAACTCGATCATGCCGATCATCAGGGCATAGCCCTGCGGCCATCCGAGACTGGTCAAGGTCTCTTCCGCGACGGCCGCGCCGGTCAGTTTGGGTGTAATCGACGCACCCGCCATGAACAAGGCGAACAGAGCCGTCAAGGCACGTCCAACCCAAAGCATGGAGAGGGCTTTCGGCGCGGTCGATGCATGAATGGTCATGTCAGGCTGCCCTCAGTTCGAGCCGGTTGCCTTCCCGGTCCTCCAGGTACAGAGATGTTCCCTCTCCCGAAGCACCGTATCTCGAGCCGACCTCGCCAACCGCGACGCCATTGGACGTGAGGTGCTCCCGGGCGCTGTCCAGATCGAAATCAGCAATCCGGAGGCAGAGATGATCCATGTTGTGGCCTTCGCGACCCGGTGCCGCACCGCCCTTTCGGCCCAGCACGCCATCAACACTGATGAGGTCGATGAGCGAGGCGCCGGCGCGGAGCTGAATCATGCCGACAGACTCCTGTCGACGCTCGACGGTGCAGCCCAGAATACGGGTATAGAAGTCCTCCGCGCGCTCCATGTCACGAACCCTCAGAACGACATGGTCGATGCCTTCGATGATCATCCCTCTCTCCTGTCCGGTTGATGCTCTTGCACTCACGGAGCGATCATTTATCTTGGCGTAAAGATAAATTGAGATATCTCGATGTCAAGACAAATTGGAAGTGACAGCCCAGCCGGAGAGTTGGATCACGTCGGAACGCGACGGGAACAATGGGCACGGGAGCTACCGGACGTCGACACCCGCGGCATGGCGGTGCTCGGACGTGCGCGATGGATCACGCTGATGGCCCGCACTGCGATCGAGCAGGTTTTTGCGAAGCATGATCTGGACACGGGGGAGTTCGACGTGCTCTCGACACTCCTGAGATCCGGACCGCCCTATCGGCTTCGTCCAACGGAGCTTTTCACCTCGCTGATGATCTCGTCCGGGGGGCTGACCAATCGCTTGTCTCGACTGGAGAAGGCAGGATTGATCGACCGCCCTGCGAACGAAGCGGACGGGCGCAGCCTTCCCGTCCGCCTGACCAGAGCCGGCCGGCGCCGCGCTGAAGCGGCCTTTCGTGAGGACATGCAGGTCGAGGCCGCGCTCCTTGAAGGGCTAACGGAGGACGAGTGCGCCACACTGGCGGCCTTGCTGGCCAAACTGGCGATGAGCCTTGAGCGCCGAAGCGACGACTAGAAGCGACTGTCATGCCCGGCAGGATGCATTGGGCGGGTCGGGAGACGGGACGCGTTCCATTTCGTATCACCAGTGGGGCTGCGGGAGCCGCGGCCACTCTTGGTGAGTTCACCTGTCTGTGCGAAGATCCGCTTCCCTCAGGACTGCGGACCTTCGGCCTGTTTCGGCTACGTGCCTTTCCAAGACTCCGTCCGTCGATCACGAGCCGGTCTTTTCATTGCATGGTTGTCAGCCTCGATGAGTTGGGCGCCTTATCCGACCGCTCGGCCAGGGCGGGATGACGCCGTGACGACGAGGGCCGCGACCGCCACCGCGAGGGGCAAGAACGACACCCGGAGAACCATGTCCCATCCATAGGCCGTCAGCAGGCCGCCGGACGAGAAGGAACCCACGGCCATCGTCCCGAACACCAGGAAGTCGTTGAGCGACTGCACCCGTGTCCGTTCCTCGGGACGGTGGCACTCCAGCACGAGTGCCGAGGCGCCCACGAAGCCGAAGTTCCAGCCGAGACCGAGCAGGATCAGGGTCAGCCAGAAATGCCCCACATCCACCCCCGTCAGTCCGATGGCGGCGGACGCGGCGGTCAAGGCCAGTCCGACAGCCACCACGCGGGGCGCGCCGAAGCGCGTGATCAGCCGCCCGGTGAAGAAGCCGGGAGCATACATCGCGATGATGTGCCATTGCAGGCCCAGATTGGACGATTCCTGCGACAGGCCGCACAGGCGCATCGCCAGCGGCGCGGCCGTCATGATGAAGTTCATGAGCGTGTAGGAGACGACTCCGCAGATCACGGCGGTGATGAAGCGGGGCTGGCGCACGATGGCCCCGAGCGGACGGCCGCCCGCCACCTCCGCTGCTGTCGGCATCGGGACCCGGACGCCAAGCAGGACGAAGGCGGACACGGCCGCCACAGTTGCCTGCGCCAGGAACGTCGCCGCGAACAGATAAGGCTGCCACAGGTCCATGGTGTAGGTGACGAGCTGCGGGCCGATGATTCCGGCGAACACCCCGCCCGCCATGACGGCGGACAGCGCCCGCGGGCGCCGTTCCGGCGGGACGCAATCGGCGGCGGCGAAGCGGAACGACAGGACCACGGCGGCGTAGGCCCCGCCGAAGAACGTGCCTAAGCAGAACAGCCAGAACGAGCCCAGCACGACCGCTAGCGCCGCCAGCAGCCCGGCGAGCACGCCGCATCCCGTCCCGGTCAGGAACGCGGCGCGGCGGCCATGGCGCCGGGCAATGGCCCCGGCCGGCAGAGTGCAGGCCGCCATTCCCACCACGAAGATGGAAATCGGCAGCGTCGCCATCGCCTTGCCGGGGGCAAGCGTGTTGCCGACGATGGCGCCGGTGGCGTACACGACGGCCGAGTTCGCTCCGGCAAGCGCCTGCGCAATCGCGAGCTTCAAGACATCGGCATCCCCGGAGCGGATCGCGGGCGCAAGCCCGGTCGCTGTGTTGGCATTCGTCTGTGACATGGGGAATCTCAGGCCGCGAGCAGGCCATGCCAGCGCGTATCGCGCGGCGACGGGCGACGGTGCAGGCGACGGTCGAGCAGCTCACGGGCCTTCACGGTCTCGCCGCTCCGCATCAGGGCCAGCAGCAGCATATCCTCGATCATTTCGCGCTGGGCACCGCTGCCGCCGATGCGTACGACCTCGGCGGCGACCGGCTCCAGGATGCGGGCGCAGGCCGCGTAATCGTCCTCGGCGAAGGTCAGAGCGGCGCGGCAGATCGCCGGCACCAAGGGTCCTGCGGGCAAGGCACCCGTCTCGATCAGGTCCATCAACGCCGCCACGCGCTGCTCGACTCCGGCTCTGTCGCCGGTCGCCGCCGCGACGATGGCCATATGAACGTCGGCGAAGGCGAAACCGGCCTTCTGGAAGTATCCTCCGGAATAGGCCGCTGCCTGCTCCCATAGCCCGGCTGGCACCGTATGGCCGTAGGCCTGGAGACGCCACAGGAACGAGGCGGTGTCGCTGACCACGTTGACCGGCATCCCGGCCGTGACCGACGGCTGGATGTAATCCGCATAGATCGCGAGAGCCCGCTCCGGATCGCCCCGCTCCAGGGCGCCCAGCGCCGAGTGCCAGGCAATGTGGCCATGGAGGATACCAACGCGGTCGTAGCCCGGCAGCCATTCCGCGATGAACCGCTCCGCTTCCTCGCCCGCGCCGCCCTCGTACATGGCGTGGGAGAGCGCATGCGCCGCGTTGGCGTTGTTCGTCCGCAGGTCGAAGCCGCGCTGCGTCAGCGCCCGGCCGTGCGCCACGTTGCCGTTCTCGGCATGGGACCAGCCCCGGTAGGTCAGGAACCACCAATCGTCAGTGTCGAAATGCCGGGCGTGGCGCTCGCAGAGGTCGACGCGCGCCTGGTCGTGATCCGCCATTCCGGAGAAGGCAAAGAGCCCGAAGGCGCCGAGGGGCAGCGAGAGGATCAGGACATCCCGTGGCCAGGTGTCGGCATGGGCAAGCGCCCGCTCCAAGGCCTTGGCCGCTTGCCCGTTGATGGACAGCGACAGGATCGCCACATGGCTACGCTCCCGCTCGGTCCCGCGCCGGGCAACGATCTTTTCGGCCATCGCGATCCGCGCCTGGGCCTTCGTCGGCTCAGCCCGGATGGCGTGCAGGCGTGCACGGGCCGCATGAGCGAGAGCGAAGTCCGGATCGGCCGCAATAGTCTCCTCCAGCGTCTCCGCTGCGCCGGGCCAGGCGGAAAGGAGCAGGTTGACACCCTCCCGGTAGCGTTCTGCTGCCAGCTCGGATGTGGTCGAGAGTGGCAGGCCGCGGCTGTCGAGGCGGGTCATGGCAGGTTCCTCATTCCAGGATCGGGCAAGAGCATCAATGCTTGTACTGGCGGTTTATACGCGGTCCTCTCCTGTCCGTATTTGGACAATCTGCCAAACGATGTAGAATATTCGCCAAACTGGAGATCCGACATGACCTGGGAGATGATCCAGGCCCCACCCGGCTTAGGCCAGCCCCAACCGATCACCGTCCGGGCTCAGTCGATCCCGGCGCGCCACTTCTTCCCGGAGCATGCACATTGCTGGAACCAGATGGTGTATGCGATCTCCGGCGTGCTGACGGTGGCGGTGGAGGGGCGCTCCTTCGTGATCTCGCCGGAGCAGGCCGTCTGGCTGCCGACCGGCCTGCGGCACCGGGTCGGGTCCCTGCTCGGGGCCGAGTTCCGCAGCCTCTGGATCGCCGACGAGGTCGGCTGGGGCCTTCCGACAAGCCCGACCGTGTTCGGCGTCACGCCGCTGCTCAAGGCTCTCATCGTCGAGGCCACCGGGATCGAGGGAGAGCAGGATCGTGACGGTTATGCGGGCCGCGTGACCGACCTGATTCTGGACCAGCTCCGGCGGGCTTGCCCCCTCCCGGGCGCGCTCCCGTGGCCCCGCGGGGGATCGTCCCTGACGGCTTTATGCGAGGCGCTCTATGCGGACCCGGCCGACCCGCGTGGGCCGGAGGCTTGGGGCCGGGAGCTAGGAATGTCGGAGCGGACGCTGGCCCGCCGCTTCGAGGCGGAGGTGGGCATGAGCCTGCGCTCCTGGCGGCGGCGCCTGCGGCTGTTCAAGGCGATTGAGCTCATGGGCGGCGGCTTGGACGTGACCCGGACGGCCATGGAGCTCGGCTACGGCTCGACATCGGCTTTCGTGTATGCATTCCGGACCGAGATGGGGTGCAGCCCTCAGGCCTACATGCGCGGACGCGGGTCAGATCGGTTCGGCTGACCACGACGAGGACGGGCGGGCTCTCTGTGCTTACATCGGGGACCCGGGGCTTCGTAAAGGAATCACTCGGGCTTCCGCCGGACCAAGCATGACCGGCCCCGTGCAGAACCCGATGCTCGAGCATCGGGTGTCCACTGTCATCGCAGGCAACCATCCGGTTCGGCAGGTGGGCGGGTTCAATGCTGCCTTGTAATGACCATGTGGCACCTCTACGATGCCCCAATCGAGACTTGGCCGACGCCTGAGCTGCTGCGCTTGACCGTGCAACTGCACGGACGACCTCCCGAAGCATCGATATTCTTCGAGCCTGGTGCTCTTGTATCCTGGCTCATCTTTGTCACCAGCAGCGAAAGGAGTGCTCCATGGCGACTGGCACGGTAAAATGGTATAACGAAACAAAGGGTTATGGTTTCATCCAGCCCGACAACGGTGGCAAGGACGTTTTCGTCCATGTGTCCGCACTGGAGCGTGCTGGCCTGCGCGGCTTGGTCGAGGGTCAGAAGATCTCCTACGAGATCGAGTCCGACCGCCGCACCGGCAAGGAATCGGCTGGAAACCTGAAGACGGTTTAAGCAAGCCCTCTGATTATCGATTTCGCAACAGAGGCCGCTCCGACCGGGGGCGGCCTCTGTTTTTCGCGCACGAGGCATCTCGGTGCATAGAGCTTTGCAAAGGATTACGGACGTGGCACGCAAGAAGTCAAAACCAGTCGAGAGCGGGTATGCTCTCTTTGATGTTCTCTACGAGGATGGCTCCCGCAGCTCGAACCGGCGTGTCCCCCGCTCCATTCTGGGCGGACTTGATGGCGATGAGCCGGCCCGGAGAGCGATCGAGGAGCAGGACAACGCCATCGCCGAGAAAGCCGGCCGTCCGCGCATTCCGATCAAGACGATCACGCGTTCACCCATCTAGTTGACACCCTCGCCGCTCGGAGGGGCGGGCTGAACTGGCCCAGCCGATGCGACCCATAGAGCAATCTTTCCCTGCGATCATAGTCATTCACGGTCAGGTCGACAGATTTTGGGCTTGTCGGCAGAATTATTCTGGCGACACTTGGAGATAAGATCGGAAGGGAAATCCTTCAGGGTTGCCCTGTTGTTCTAGCGAACCCGTCCCCTCTTGTAAAAAATCTGATCTTACCTTATATATTTATTATCGACTTTGGCCGGACATTCGGGCCGTTTCGCTGTTGGCTCTGCCTGGCGCACGTTCAGACACTCTTTCCAAACCATCGACGAACCGAGTTGGGGTCGCGCTTTTGCGTGCCTTTGCTCACGTGCATCCGCGTCAACTGCGAAAGGTTATCCCATGATCATGGGCACTGTGAAATTCTACAACGACCAGAAGGGCTTCGGCTTCATTCAGCCGGACGATGGCAACAAGGACGTGTTCGTCCACGCCACGGCTCTCGAGCGCGCCGGCATCCGCGGCCTCGTCGAGGGCCAGAAGGTGTCCTTCGACACGGCCGAGGATCGCCGCTCCGGCAAGGTTGCCGTCAACAACATCCAGACGGCCTGAGGATGTCCGGGCAGCCCGTATAAGCGCCGACGATGGAGCCGCTCCCACGTGGGGCGGCTTTTTCTTTGCAAATCTCCATCGTCGATGAGCAAACGAGTGAGGCAATGATGAACACGTTCCGAAAAACCACTCCTGCGAAATCAGTCATGTTCGTGGTCGATTATGACGATGCTCGAAGGGCGTACTTATGGATCGAAGATCGTGTGAAGGCGAATGACGCCCGGGCTATCAGCTCGATTGCCCAAGCCCGGCAAGGACAGGGCATGTTGCCGGAAGGCACGATCACCAGCATCCGGCGCATACGATAAGCCGCCGACACACGCGAGATCAGGACGACAGATCGAGACCAATGAGTGGAATGAAGCAAAAAGATTTCGGCGAGCGGCTGAGTGCCGCCAGCAAGGCCAAGCAGGCGATGGCGGCCAAGTTCCGCCAACGGCCGGGTCCCGACGATCCGGCGGTTGCAGAACGGCGGGCGGCTCGGGCGGCGGTGAGTGCGGCGCGAGATGCTCGGATGGCTGAACGGGAGGCGAGACGCCTTGCCGAAAACGCCCGCATGGCGGCAGAACGCGAGGCTCTTGCGACAGAACAAGCCGAGCAGGAAGAGCGGTCAGCCGCCGAAAAGGCAGCGAACGATGCCAGGCTCGAGGCAGAGCGCAAAGCCGCCCGTGATGCTCGTTACGCGGCTCGAAAAGCCCGAAAGTAGCAACTCCTGCCCGGTCGCGTTTCGACGATTGCGTGCAATCCAGTTCTCTCAGCAGCAAGGAGATCGACCAATGTCTCACAAGTTCAAAGTCCGCCAGATGGTCCGGCTGAAGCAGCCCGGCTTTTCTGACGCTCAGACGAATTCCGCCGGTGTTTATGAGATCGTTCGGCTGATGCCGGCCGATCAGACCGGCGAGCTTTCGTACCGCATCAAGTCGGGCGCGATCGAGAGAGCTGTCCGAGAGAGCGAAATTCGGAGCACGTAGCCATCCGAGCTTCGGACCAGTGTTCATGTAATCTGCTGAACGGATAGGGCAGCAGAGTCAAACTCATCACTATATTTGATAGGACATACTTTGCAGGTTTTAGTGCGCGACAACAATGTCGATCAGGCTCTTCGTGTTCTCAAGAAGAAGATGCAGCGCGAAGGCGTCTTCCGGGAGATGAAGCAGCGAAGGGCGTACGAGAAGCCTTCCGAGCGGAAGACGCGCGAGAAGGCGGAAGCGGTCCGGCGCAGCCGCAAAGCGGCCCGCAAGCAGGCCATTCGGGAGGGGCTCATTGCGGCTCCGAAGCCCAAGCCCCGGTTCGCGAATCCGCGTCGCCCCGCGGCTGCTTCCGCTTCGGCCCCACGCACCGAGGCCGCAGGACCGAAGGCGTAGAGCCTCATGCGCCGCCTTCAGGCGGCGCACCCAACGATGCGCCCGCAGGATCAGGGCGACAGGACCTCGAGCGCCGCTCACGGGGCTGCGGCTGATCGTATTGGCACCCACAAGGGAAAATCGCTCCCTTTACATTGTCCGCGTGAGTTCTCGATGCCGACGACCGAGAACCGGAGATTCCAATGCCCGACACAAAGAAGCTCGCCCGCTTTCTGGTCCTGCCATCGTCAGATGGCAGTGATCCTCAGCTCGCCATAGAATTGGAAGACGGCTTCAGGCTCACGTTCGCAGCGAGCTTCGACCAGATCGAGGACATGGCGGATATGCTGGACGAGATCCTGGATGCAGCCTCTCCAGAAGACGAGGACGGCCCTGATCGACTGCCCGCGTTCCTGCGAAAAGGCGGTCCCACCGGATAAGGATCCTTAGAGCATCGTGCGCCGCCTTCGCGCGGCGTGGCCAAAAGTGGACTTGCACTTTTGGGATCAGCTCCGATGCTCCTCCTCTGGGCTGGCACATTCCTGCCGTGCTGGACAGGGGGCTTGGTGGTCTTCCCTGACGAGTTCTCTGATTACACCACGTAAAAGCGGTCTTGCCGTCTCTCGATGGCCTCGATCTTCGCATCGACCAGGTCGGCCAGAGCACTGTCCGGGGTCATAGCCCGCAGGTCCTTTGATGCCTGCCTGAGTTCAGCCAACGTCGCTCCGTCGATGAGCGTTCGCTCTGCAATCCGCAGCGCTCTTGAATAACACATATCAAATTCCTTGGTTCTCGAAATCAGCCGCTATGGTGCCTCCGGAATGCGGCTTCCATGCGCTTTCCCAAAGGTCATTCGAGGGTACTGAAGCTGTGTAAGGCGCGACAGCTCGCATCATGCGGCTCAGCAGGATACGCCGCCTTTTTCGGAGCCCAGTCTCGTGAGCAGGATGACATTGTCCGGCCCGCGCTCGACCCACTGGCATCGACCCGCATATTCGAGACCAAGTTCAAGATTATCACTGCGCTGCCCGAGGCTCATCGTCCACCAGTGCCGGAGGCTCTGGAGGGAGGCGCCCTGCCCCTGGGTCTTGCCCAGTCCCCGAACAAGGTGACGGACGATGTGGAGCGCAATGCTCTCGATGGGAACGCCACTCATGGCACAGGTCTCCAGGTTATAGCCATTTCCCGTGCTCCTTTTCAGCCGCGAACCCGGCCGTGACGTGGGCTCGGTGGTCCAGGGAGACGTGTTTCATGAAGGAGGGCCTCCCGGGATTCGCAGGAGGTGGTCCCGCTCAAGGTCGTCAGCCGTGTAGCCCAGGAGTTCGGCCAGGCGGACGCGAGCCCGGTTCACGCGGCTTTTGACCGTGCCGATGGGGACGTTGCAGGCCGCAGCGGCCTCCTCGTATGAAAGCCCTTGTGCGCCGACCAGAAGCAACGCCTCGAGCTGGTCGGGAGCAACCTTCTTGAAGGCAGCCTGCAGGTCCTGGAGGTTCAGCCGCCCCATCTGCTCAGGCGCCACGGCCAGTTGAGCCGCGTATTCTCCATCGCTGTCAGCGACCTCGCGGATACGCTTGCGGTGCTCTGAATAGAAGCTGTTGCGCAGGATTGCGAAGAGCCAGGCATTGAGGTTCGTGCCCGGCTGGAACGAGGATCGTTTCCGCAGGGCCCGGAGCATGGTGTCCTGCACGAGATCGTCGGCCTGATCAGAATTCTTTGTCAGCGAGAGAGCAAAGGCGCGCAAGCTCGGGCGCACGTCCAAGATCCCATCCCTGAACTCGGACAGTTTCGCCTCTTCCCGAATGGCGAGCAGACAATCGAGCTGATCGGCAAGAATTCGCAGCTTTTCCGGCATGGGCCAAGGACCCACCGCTTCATCGGTCAAGCGCAGCTGCGATCCTAGATGGTCCTGGATAGCCCGTTCCAAGGCTGGCCGATGGCCCGGCAAAGCGGGAGCGCTCTGCGATAAGGGAGGAAGATGGCTGGGCATGCTGCACTCCGCGGCGGAAGGCGGGAGCGCTCCGTGTCTCTCAGCCGCTGATGCCTAAGGCCACATACCAGCGATGCTAAGACAAGTGGGGTTGTGAGCTTCCCTAACAAGGGGCCGAGGGATCGATAGAGAACCCACGCCACTGGAATCGAGAGCGCCCAGACACCTGGCAACGCTATGGCCCATGGCCCGGTCCAGCGTGAGACTGGACTTCACCTCATTCGTCGTCAGGGTTTCGATCCGGCGACGGAATATCGCGGTCGCCATAGCCGCGCCGCCCGTTGAGCTTTACCCTTGGGAGCGGCGCGGGACGCTCTTCACGCATCCTCACGGCTTTCCAGGCCGAGTTCACAACTCTTAGGATGAGACTGAGATGGCTTTTGCTCACGACGGCTCGCTTTCTCAGGCTATCGTCGCTCTACGGCAGCAGCATTGTCCCGGCGAGTTGGTGGCCTTGGGGTCGAGGACGTCCGAGAGCACGACTGTCAACTCTTGTTGACAGACTCTGTTCATGACATTGCGGTACCAGCCTCGCCGGTCATCGCCTTCCGCGAGTAACCGGCTTTTGATGCCGAACGGCTGATGTCAGCATCCGATGCAGATGCCCTTCGAGATCTCCCGCATCCTGCGGTCCCTGGCCCGTTCCAGGGCATCGGACTTTTGCCGGGCTTCGGCCGCCAGCGCGGCCGATTCCTCGGCCGTATAGGATTGCCGCAGGGGAGCCTTGGGACTCAGCGCTTCAGGTGCGGCCTTGTCCAGGGCATGGGCAGCCGAAGACAATACCGACAAGGCCATAAGGGCTGTGATTGTCATAACTCGCATCGGAGTGCTCCTCCAGGAGCACATCCGGCGGCTCCGAGCTTAGATATAGGGGGCAGCACCTTCGCCTGCCACTGCGCCTGATGCTGGAACCCGCTCGGCGGAACCGAAGGTTCGCGTCGAACGAGGCGTTCCTTGGGTCCGATGCTAACCGATCATCTCGATGACGATCTGGCGAATTTCCTCTCGGGTCAGACCGGTCGGTTGCGGTTTGGGTGCGGCTTTGACCTGGCGAACAGCCTTGATCGGCTGCGGGTTAAGCTGAGAAAGCTGGATTTGGGTAGAAGTAGACATAGGATTCCTTATGTCGCGTCGGTTCAAGATCCGAGCGGCATCTTGTGTTTTAAGACTGTCGATTGCGGAGCAATGACGTGCGTGCGCCCGCCTGAGGGGGGCTGAATAACAATCGATTAGTAACGGAAAGCGGGCTCGGCGCTCGATCACGAGCTGGGAGAGCAGGCCGAACACGTCGGTTGGTCAGTCTAAGATGGGGTATGACCAGGCCTTTGGCAAGCCTAAACCTATTTCAGAGGTCGAGAAACCTATTGCAGGGGTCGAGAATGTCATTCACGACCATGTGCCTTGTATTCGCCTTGGTCGGGTACTATATGAACCTTATCGACATTTGGCCGGACAATCGGGCCGTTTCGCCTTGGCTCTGCCGGGCGCACGTTCAGACACTCTCCCAAACATCGACGAACCGAGTCGGGGCCGCGCTTTCGCGTGCCTTTGGCTCACGTGCACCAACGCAGACAAATCAAGGATATTCCCATGATCATGGGCACTGTTAAGTTCTATAACGACCAGAAGGGCTTCGGCTTCATCCAGCCGGACGATGGCAGCAAGGACGTGTTCGTCCACGCCACCGCTCTCGAGCGCGCCGGCATCCGCGGTCTTCGCGAAGGCCAGAAGGTGTCCTTCGACACGGCCGAGGATCGCCGCTCCGGCAAGGTTGCCGTCAACAACATCCAGACGGCCTAAAGCTTCGTCTCATCAGGCGACGTGGTTCGCCACGTCGCCTGGCAAAGCCGCCCCTCGGGAGCGGCTTTTTTGTTTTCGGACAAAGGAATTGTCAAATGGCCAAGGAAGAACTGATCACCTTCGAAGGTGAAGTCATCGAAATTCTGCCGGATGCCCGCTATCGGGTGAAGCTCGAGAGTGGGCACGAGATCGTCGCCTACACCGCCGGCAAGATGAAGAAGAACCGCATCAAGACGCTCGCCGGCGACCGCGTCACCGTCGAGATGTCGCCGTACGATCTCGACAAGGGCCGGCTCATCTTCCGCCACAAGGACAGCGGTTCGGGCGCTCCCCGTCCGGCAGGTGCGCGCCGCCCGCAGTTCCGCCGCCGCTAAGTGGCATCCCGGCAGGGTATCTTCAGCCGAGCAAAGGTTCACAATGCCTGAAAAGACCTGGACGTTCGAGGCTGGCGACCGTGTGCCGGAATGGCTCATGCGCCAGACCAACTGTGTGCTGCGGTTCGACCGCGACGCCGTCGTGGTCGAGAGCAACAGCGAGTACCAGATCTACCCGGTCAGTTCCATGGACGCAGACGACACGATGGTTCTGGCCGAGATCATCGACCAGCAGTGCGATGCCGAGGTCGAGCACGTTCTGCCGATCCGAGCCCATACGGCTCCCCGATCGAAGTCGCTCAATTAATCACAGGAGGGCTCCCCATGAGCCACAAGTTTTCCGTTGGTCAGTTGGTTCATGCCGCTGGCACACACTTTGCTGATCGCACAAGCGGCGTCTACGAAGTCATTCGCCTGATGCCCGAGAGCAATGGGGAATTCGGCTACCGGATCAAGAACACCGCCAGCGGAACTGAGCGCGCAGCCGGTGAATCGCAGATCCGCGCTGTTGCTGCGGGGCGAAGCGCTCCGGCCCTGACTTCGGATGACCGCTGAGCCCCATTTGATGAAGCTTTCGACCGTGCAGCGCGTCCGCTCAACTCTGTTCGATTGTCTGCTGGCCGTGTGGACGGGACTGTTCGTGCCTGCCCTGGCCATTCTGTGGCTGTGCGGCTCCCCGGAGCGCGGCGTCCGGCTGGCGTCCAGGGTGTGGGCTCACGGCATTCTCGTCGGGCTGAAATGGCTTGTCGGTCTGACCTACGCCGAGCGGGGTCAGCGCAATATCCCTGATGAGCCCTGCCTGATCATTGCCAATCACCAGTCAACCTGGGAGACGCTGGCGTTCCTGGTCCTGTTTCCGGATGTGGCGATCGTCGCCAAGAAGGAACTGCTGACGATCCCCGTCTTTGCGTGGTTTCTGCGCAAGTCGCCGATGATCCTGATCGATCGGGAGAGCGGTTCGAAGGCCGTCCGTAAGATGGTGGAGGAGAGCCAGGCGGCGCTGGCTCAGGGCCGGTCCGTGCTGATCTTCCCGGAAGGGACCCGAAAGCCGGCATCCGAGCCGATCGAGTTCAAGCGTGGGGTGGAGCTGCTCTATGCAAAGCTCGATAGACCGGCTCTCCCGGTCGCTCTGAATTCCGGCCACTTCTGGGGACCCGGCCGGCGCTGCAAACGAGCGGGGACGATCTCGGTTTCCTATCTCAACCCGATTCCCCCGGGTCTTTCCGCACGCGAATTCATGCGCCGGGCGGAACAGCTTCTGGAGGCCGAGAGAAGGGCCTCATGGCCCCAGGCCGCGTAATTCCGAAATCCGGCGAGACGCGTATCGCCGGGTTCACGGTGTCGCTCGAGAATCGTGCGGATCTGGAATTGATCCCAAAACCGGGTCCACTTTTGGATCCGATGCTTAAGGCTTCCCGGTTGCGCTATCGTTCAGTCACCAGCTCGACGAAGGGTTCAAGGCTGGCATAGGGCAACGTAAACTTCTCACCCCGGAACAGCATCGGCACATCCTGCCCGCCTCCGAACCCTGCGGTCAGCTTGCCACGGACTGTAAAGGTCTCGCCTGCCATCACCCGCCCCCAGGGCTCATCGACATGGTCCTTGATGCCGAGTTCGTTCAGACGGGCGTCGATCACCTGCATCCGCTCATGGGACGGCAGATGCCGCAGGCTGCTCGCGAGATCCTCGCGCGTGGTGGCGTAGGCCGGGTTGCGCACCTTGTAGCGAAGCTCCGCATCCTGGGTGAAACGCCACTCGGAACCCTTCACCATCTGCTGCTGCTTCGTAAGAGGCTGCCTTGCGGGCTTCTCCGTCTTCTTTGGCGCTTTGGCGCGGGCGGGTGGCTCGGCCCAGTGAACATCGGCGATCAATGTCCACTTGCCCGACCACTCCACCGCTCGGTAGTCGCCCTTGGTCAGGCGGTCGGTAAACTCCAGAATGTCCGGATCAATGGGGCGCTTGCGGCCGCTGGCCTCGAAATAACGCAACCGCATGTCATCGGGAAGCAGCAGGTAGAAGTTGTCGCTTTTGACGTCCACATCGAAGATGTTCGTGACCTTCACGACCTGATCGCGCGTAGCCGGAGCCTCGACGCCATCGCCTGTCGGGTAGACCATGGTTCCCTTGGGAACCCGAATGTAGCCGTCCACTTGAATATCCGACATATGAACTTCGTCTCTCTTCCGTGGTGTCAGGGTTGATTTTGGAACCTGTCAGGTCTCAGAAATGGGAACGGCACCCGAAGGTGCCGCTTCTGTTGCTAGGCTTTCCCGAGCCCCGGATGGTTACGCCGCGAGGCGAACCGCACCCATGTCAACGTTGTCGTTGGCATTTGTGAAATTGCACTATCAAGGCCGTAGCTCAGCCTAATCGCAGCCTAGTCTTTATCGCGCCCAGTCGAACCCATGTCGCCCCCATCAAGAACACACCGGGGCGCCTGAGCCGCCGTGTGTTCATGGTGGAGGCGGCGGGAATTGAACCCGCGTCCTAAACGCCTATTCCACTCTGCCTCTACGATCATAGTCGGGCGAACCCGACAGCAGCGATATAGGGTTTTCCGGGCACAATATCCAGTCTTTAGGCAGGTGATCTCTCCTCATCTTGCGGTCAATTTGGTTCAACATCTCTGCCGCTTCCGGTGGTGCGCCTGCACATGTTTGGTTCCGGAAGTCCCTTGAAAAAATATTGGCTTGTGAATAGCCGGGAAAGGCGTCATAGGCCCAATCGAGCAAGGTTTGGTTCACCAGCCAGACCTCAGATCGCCTCCCGTTTCGGAGGCCTGATCATGCTGCTGTGCGTTCGCCCGTTTCTCCTGCTTGCCTGCACTGCTGTTGCGTTCTTTACTCTCGGGAGAGCGCCCGGAGCCGTGAACCTGAGGCGGCGCGATCTCGACCTGACCGCTACGACCTATCCCGAAACGAATTCCTTGCACTAAGCTGCGACAGGCGCCCGGAGGAGCACCCGATGACCAAGCCCCCCAACAGAACACGCACAACAGGCGACCCATGGAAAACGGCTGAAGCCGCTTTCAAGAAGGCGACCACCAAGCCGGCGGAGCCAGCACCGAAGAGGCTGTCCGTTCCAGGTGTAAAAGAGACTGTCACCTTGCGTATCGATCAAGACGTCCTGGAGTTCTTCCAGGAAGGCGGACCCGGGTGGCAAGAGAGGATCAATGAGGCTTTGAGAAAGGCCGCCGGGAAGTAGCTTTACGGTCTGCCCTCGCCTACACGGACCCGCCCGCGGGGCTGCGCGGCCTCGCACCCATCCGTGTTTGTACCCCACGAACATATGGTTAATGATTTGCGGGTAAGATCGAGGCGTTCCCGACAGACATCAGCAGGCACGCCCACCGTGGAGGATCGAAATGCTTCAGTCAGACTCGGATGAAGTCATTGAGGCCACCCGTCTGGATCGCTTGAGAGGGCTTCGACATACGGCTCCCCAGGCACTCCCTGAGACCGCGCACTCCGCGCTGGTTTTAATGAAGGCGATCGACGACCACTTGGCAGGAGCCCCTGTCATTGCGGCCGACCCTGAATTGTATCGTCTGACCTACCGAGCCTTCGAGAGCTTGTTTGCCCTTCATCAGGCATTGGGCGACCAGGACCGCGCCCGGCTCCGCCGATAGCGGCACCAGACTGATCAGGTCTCGTCCTACGGCCAGGGGAAATCACGTCTGCCCTGAGCAACACAAGTCATGCTGTCAGGGCCCCCGTTGCCGATCAGCGAATGATGAAGCCAGATCAACTATTTACGATAAAGGAATGGCGGAGACGGAGGGATTCGAACCCCCTCCGTACACTTTCTAGAGTATTTGGAGGGCAATTCAGGGCCAAAATACATAATGAATTCAATGAACCCTTGCCCTGGGCTACCCTCCGATATCCTTCAATTATCCCTGGAATTACCCCACGGAGCGGACCCGTTCGCGCGTCTTTCCAAGCATGGTAGGGTGGTTCAAAACGGGGGAAGTCGGGTTGCGCGTCTATCACTTCATAGATCAAAAATGGGGCTTGGATGACATCAAGAAGCGGCACCTCAAGGTCGCTCGTGTCCATGATCTGAACGACCCTTTCGAGTTCGAAGTCGCAACCGCTGATAGAGACGTGCGCAGAGCATTCAGAGCGGTGAAGGACTGGCTACACGAGTCCATCGGCATCCTGTGCTTCAGCCGGGACTGGAAGAACCCAGTCCAATGGGCGCATTACGCTGACCGACATCGAGGGCTGTGCCTCGGATTCGATATTCCGGACGACCAGTTAGATGCAGTGACCTACAGCGAGGCGCTGACCGAGCCGAGTGATGAACTGCTTCGACGGGTAGGGGATCAGCGGTGGGAGCACTTCAAGCAGGTAATCTCGACGAAATACGTTCACTGGCAATACGAGAATGAAGTGCGGGTCTACGTGGACCTGCGAGGCGAGACACCGGGCGAAGGCGGCCACCACTTCACGGACTTCTCCGACGAAATCTCCTTGAAGGAGGTCATCGTCGGGCACCGTTCAGAGTTGACCAGGGACCAAATCAGGGCAGCGTTGGGCGACCAGGCGTGTCATGTATCGGTGTGCAAGGCTCGCCTAGCGTTCAAATCCTACATGGTGGTCCCGCAACTCAATCAGTCACTCTGGTAGTCGAGCCGTTCGCGGTCGGCGCTCATGCTGCACCTCCTGCCGGGCTGAACCCCATGACCTGCCCAGTCACGCGTGCAGTCTGTTTGAGTTCATCCAGCATCATCGCCGCGTGCTCATGCGACAGGGCATAGATGTAGAAGCTGAACCTCCCATCTGCCGTCTGATATTCGATATCGAACAGGTGCCAGTCGCGCCCATCGACGTGTACTGTTGGTTGCTGAACAATGCCGCTCATGCCGCCACCTCATCCGGCACGGTGTCGCCGAACTTGCGGGCGACGTAGGCGCGCATGGCGGCCACCAGCGGCGAATCTGCGCGATGCTCGCAACGAAGCTCTATCGTCGCTGTAGGGCCGGTGTCGTAGCCGGCGCCTTCGACTTCAGCGATCACATCGTATCCGGCGCGCCACCCTGCATCAGGGATCAGGGCGATGCGCTCGCGGTCGATGATCGGCCCGCCCTGCGCCCAGTCATCACTCGGCTCAAAGAACTCCAGGTCGCCGCCACCATGACCGACGAAAACACCGTTGTCCGGTTGGCACACTTCGGGGTTGATGGTCATCCCTTCCGCTCGTGCCACCCAGTAATCCAGCAGTGCGCCGGCCAGTTCACTCGTCTTCATACCTCTCCTGTTTCTGGTGTTGTTGATGGAGAGAATTGTACCGCTGACGAGTCGGGCGCGTGATTGATTATTTTTATCGAGAACCCGCAGCCGATTGCGCGAGACGGTCTAGCTCGTACTGAGGGTAAGGCTTGGTTGAGCCATGCGCCGAGCAAGCTAGGGCGCACGCGACAATGATTCCCTGCTGGTCAGATTTCCCAACCGGCGTAAGGGCTTACGAGCCGGGTTATCCCCGCAGTTACCACAATCCTATCCCCGGGATTAACAGGGCAATTACCCCAGATATTATCCCTGGAATAAATTCAAGTAAGGATTTCAATGAGTTAGTGGCGGAGACGGAGGGATTCGAACCCTCGATACCCTTTTGGGGTATGCTCATTTAGCAAACGAGTGCCTTCAGCCGCTCGGCCACGTCTCCAGGGCGAAAAGAAAGGGTTTGGAACCTCACTTCGCAGGTGGCGCAATAGACGCGAACACTCGCCTTTCGTCAAGGTCCAAAATCAGCCCCGTTCCTCGACCCACGGACGTCCCCACGGGAGGCTCCGTGCTATCCTGAGATGGCTACCCGGCCTGCCTGAGCGCATGAGCGCCCCGAGGCCGACGGCATGGAAGGGTGGTCCGGGGCCACGGCTCCGCCCGGACAGTCGGTCATCGGGAAAATCCCCGGCAGAGCCCGCCTGACGTTACGTCCGGCCCGGCGATGTGATAGGAGCCCGGCAGTCACGATCAGGGGAATGGGACATCATGGCGGATATCAGGAGGGTCGGCGTCGCGGCCCGGTACAGCGATCTCGTCATTCACGGGAACACGGCTCATTTTTCCGGCTACGTTCCCGAGGAAAGCGTGGGCCAATCCGTCTCCGAGCAGACGAGAGACATTCTCGCGCAGATCAACCAGTCCCTTGCCGAGATCGGCAGCGACAGATCCCGGATTCTGCAGGCCACGATCTGGCTGGCGGAGATCGGTTCCTATGACGAGATGAACGCGGTCTGGGATGCCTGGGTCAGGCCCGGACAAGCCCCGGCCCGAATCTGCGTCGAATCCAGGCTGGCCGATCCCGGCTATGCCCTGGAGATCCGCATCATCGCCGCCATCGACTGAAAATCCCGCATCCCATGTCTGAGAAAGTTTCCTCGGAGCCGGACGCGCGGCGCAGATCTTCGCCTCGGGGAGCCCGGATGTGCGGATCGCCGAGGCCCGCGCGGTCGACGGCACGCCCCTGCCCGTGACCGCGTCCATCGGGGTCGCGAGCTTTGACGGTCACCCGGATTTTTCGCATCTCGTCCAGGCGGCCGATCAGGCGCTCTATGCGGCCAAGCGCGGAGGGCGCAACCGCAGCGTCATCGCCAGTCAGGCGCCGCTGCAGCGCGCCGAGTGAGGCCGCCGCGCTCTAGCTTCTCTCCTTGAGGTCCTTCAGGCGCTTCTTCTCGTAGTGCTTGGCCAGGCGCAGATGGCGCGAGATGGCGTAGTTCATGGCGGTGAGAAACCCATAGGTCCCCCGCAGGGCATGGCGGCGGCCGATATACGCCTTGATGAAGGCCGCGGGGAGTTCGAAGAAGACCCGCCATGTGGGGATCGACACGCCCCGGATCTCGAGATCGACCGCCTGCTGGTCCGAGTAGCGGTTGAGCTTGGCGAGCTGGTCTCCCAGCGACCGCACGGACCGGTGATGGATGATTCCTTTGAGCCTTCCGACCTTCGTCCCGGGCTTCAGGTCGACCCGGTCATGGACGATCGAAGGGGAGTATCGGCCCCAGTCCTTCCGGTAGAGCCTGACGGGCACGAGCGTATAGGCCAGAGGGTGCGGGGCGGCTTCTCCCGGGAAGATTTCGGCAATGCCGATCCTGTAGGCTTGGCATGGGGGCTCCCCTTGGGCGAAGAGCGCCTCGATTTCGGCCGCCAGCTCCGGCGGCACCACTTCGTCGCCGTCCAGATTAAGAAGCCAGTCGTACCGGCACTGCTCTTCCGCGAAACGCTTCTGGGGGCCGTAGCCTGGCCATTCATTGAAGATGACCCGGGCGCCGAGTTCCTCCGCGATGGCCTGGGTCCCGTCCGTCGAGCCCGAGTCCACGACGATCAGGTCGTCCGTGAGCGCCCGGACGGCCCGGATGGTGTCGCCGATCCGGTCGGCTTCGTTCTTGACGATGATAAAGACGGAAACAGGAAGCATGACGTGAGGGTGCCGTGTCGGAGAGGGTTGCCTAACCATCCTTGCAGCCGCTGGCAAGACCTGCGGCCGGGCGGAAGGACCGCTCGGCACGATCCGCCTCCCCTCTGGGGCGTCAGTCCCCGGCCGCCTGCAACAGCCCTTCTGCCCGCAGCGCCTGCCTCACCTGAGGGCGATTGGTGATCCGGTTCATGAATGCGCCGACGTGCGCGTAGCCCGACAGGTCGACCCTGTGGAAGCGCGACCAGCTCAAGACCGTGAAGCAATAGGCGTCGGCGATCGTGAACTGCTCGCCCATCAGATAGAAGCGGCCCTGCAGGCAGCCGTCGAGATAGCCGAGGCGCCGGTGGAGGTGGTCGATGGCCAGCCCCCTCGCTGCGTCCGGCGTCCTGGGCCTCCAGAGCGGATCGAACCCCTTTTCCAACTCACCGTTGATGAAACCGAGCCATTCCTGAACCCGGTATCGCGCCAGGGATCCCGCCTCCGGAAGCAGACGGGCCGCAGGGACCTGGTCGGCGAGATATTCCATGACGACGGGGGCCTCGGTCAGCACCTCGCCATTTCCGAGGGCCAGGGCCGGCACATAGCCCTTGGGATTGATCGTGCCGTAGTTGAATCCCGATTCCGTAGTCTGGGTCTTTAGATCGACCTTGTCATATTCCAAGTCGAGACCGGCCTCGCAGGCCACGATGCGAGGAGCGAGCGAACATGCGCCGGGGGTGTAATACAACCTCATGGCCCTTGGTCCCGGGGGATCTCAATCCAACAACTATCGAAACGTAATATAGTTCAGATAAATGCCATCTTGGCCCTTCAACATCGGCTTTTTGATGGCGAGGTCCGGGTTCAGGAGAGGAACTGGTCAAAGAAGCTCGTTCTCGGGCGCTTCCGAGTGTGCGGCCTTCACGGATTGAGCCTTATGGCGGACCCGCAGTTCCGCGAGGAGCGGAAAGTGGTCGGACGCCACGCGCGTCAGGGAATTCCGCACCGGACGGGCGGACACCACCTGAACCGATCTGGTGACGAACACATGATCCAGCCGCAGCACGGGGGCGCGGGTATGGAAAGTCGGTTGCGGCTCGCCGTCCGGATTCGAGACTTGGGCGTCCCGCATCCGGTCCGCGATGAGACGGTAGGAGCGTGAGTACGGAGGCGCGTTGAAATCGCCGAGCAGGATGGCCGGATCCGCGCAATCCGGATGGCCGATCCAATCCGGCCCGACGAGCGCTGCCGCCTGCACCCGCCTCTCCCGCGAGCGCAGGGACAGATGCGCATTGACGACCTGCACCCTCTGTCCGTCGATGTCGATTGAAACCCACAGGGCGCTGCGCTTTTCGAAGGACGGGCGCGGCGATTGGGTCGGCAGGCGCTCGGACCTCACCAGACGGGAGGAATGGCGGGTCAGAATTGCGATGCCGTATTGTTCGCCCAGGATCCTGATCGTCGGCTGGAAATGAAGATCCATCCCGAGCTTGGCCGCCACCATCGCGGCCTGATCGGCCTCCCCGGTCCGGATGCGCCCGACGCGCACCTCTTGCAGGGCGACGATGTCCGGCTCGCAGGATGCGATGACGTCAGCGATCCGGTCGGGAGCGATCTGCCTGTCGGTCCCAAGCCAGCGGTGAACGTTGTAGGTCAGAACGCGTAGGGTTCGCCCCTGTTTGTCGATATGCTTCAAAGGTCGGCACCGGCTCAGAAATCGTTTGTGGATAGCCGCACCGACACGGTCGGTGCGGAGCGGGAAGGTTTCGATTCGCGGCCTATTTCGAAAACGTGTCGGATCAATGACTCACATTCGGTCAGGGTTCCAGCGGGACGCAACCCCAAAAGCAATGTTATGTCGGCCACGCCGGCCTGAACGGCCTCAGACCGCCATCTCCACCTCCCGCCCGCGGCCGAGGTCGCGCATCAGGCCGGCGAAGTGAGGGAAGCGCACGATCTGGCGGCCGTAATGCCTCCGGAGCGCATCGGTGAGCCGCCCATGGCGGGACAGAAGCTCGTCGGCATGCTGCACCATGAGCGAATTCGGCCAGGCCTGGGGCCGGATCTCGGCCAGGCGCTCCAGCAGACCATCCTCGCTCTCGTCCGGCCGGGTCTGCGCCAGGAGGGTCAGCATCGCGGCCGTCGAGCGGGACACCCCCATATGGCAATGGACGAGCAGATGCCCGTCTCTGCGCGAGGGATCGCTCCCTGCCAGATCCTCTCCGAAGCGGAGAATGGCCTCCACATGCTCCGGCCCGGGCAGGACCATGCCGGGGGCGGGATCGATGATATCGTGGAAGCGCAGCACCGTCCGGCGGTGCGGATCATAAGCCTGGAACGCCTCCGGGTCCGGGTGGTCCGGATCGAGGATCGACAGGACGTGAGTCACGGATCGTGCGCTCTGATCCGGCAACTCCGCGATGCCGCAGATCGTGAGCACGGAGATGGAAACGGGCTGCATCGGAAAGCTCATCGGGAACAGGACACCACAGGGCCAGCCCATCGGGCAGGCCCGTTGTTCTACTCGCGTCGGGCCAAATGGTTCAATGGCTGTCGGGCAACTGTGTCATGCAGGCAACACGAGGCACCTGCCACATTTTCGCCCCATGCAAAACACCTTCTGGTCACGCCTGGGTTTATCTGGTTATGGGGAGCACTGCCGCTGCCCGAGGCGTCGGCGAATGAAACAAAACCAGAAACTGCGAGGCTCCTCCTTCTGATGTCCGCCGATCCGGTCCTACGCATGTCCCTGCTGAAGACGACGATCCGCTTCAGCGCCCTGATCCTCCCACTGGCCATGGCGGCCTGCGTTTCGACCGCCTCTCCCCCCTCGCAGCAACTCGCGCGCCATATCGATCCGGCCTACATCGCGATGTATGGGCCGCGCGCGGACGAGCCTCATCCGCTTCCAGCCACGGACATCTCCGAGGTCGATCCACGCTTCCTCCGGCGCGAAGTCGCCTATTACGGCAGGGAGGAGCCGGGCACGATCGTGGTCGATACCTCAGCCCGCTATCTCTATCTTGTGCGGGAGAACGGCCGGGCGATCCGCTACGGCATCGGCGTCGGCAAAGAAGGAATGGCCTGGAGCGGTCGCGCCCGTGTCGGCCGCAAGGCCACGTGGCCGAACTGGACGCCCACGGCCGCGATGATCAAGCGGGATCCCGAGCGCAACGGCCCCTGGGCCCGCGGCATGCAGGGCGGGCTGGACAATCCTCTCGGCGCGCGCGCGCTCTATCTCTATGACGGTGGCCGGGACATGATGTACCGCATCCACGGCACCACGGAGCCGTGGTCGATCGGTAAGGCCGTGTCCTCGGGCTGCATCCGCATGTTCAACCAGGACGTGATCGACCTCTACAATCGCGTTCCCGTCGGCTCGCCGGTGGTCGTGCGCTCCGGCCGGGGACCGGCCGACGAAGAGGACGAGTTCCGGGTGTCCTCGTCATCCTACTGACGGCATCCGAAGAAACACGCCATGAAGATGCAGGGCTGGCCGATGCCAGCCCTTTTGCTTCGGGCGTCCCGAACCCGCTCAGAAATACCGCGCGAGGTTCTTGCGGATGCGCTCCAGGATCGGCATCCCCACATCCGGCAGCGCAAAGGCCCTGCCGGTGATCCGCTCGTAGGCGTCGATATAGACCCGCGACGTTTCCAGAACGACGTCGGACGGGATCTCGGGGACCGGGTCCTTGTAGGGGTCGCAACGCGCGACGACCCAGCTGCGGACGAAGTCCTTGTCGAAGCTCTCGGGACGCTCGCCGGCCTCGAAGCGCTGCCGATAGCTCTCCTCGAACCAGTAACGGCTGCTGTCCGGCGTGTGGATCTCGTCGGCGATCATGATCTTTCCGCTCTCGTCGATGCCGAACTCGTATTTCGTATCGACGAGGATGAGACCGCGTTCCTGCGCCATCTCCCGGCCCTTGGCGAACAGCGCGAGGGCATAGTCGGACACCGTGCGCCACTGGTCCTCGGTCAGCAGGCCCTGCCCGACGATCTCGGCGGGAGTCAGAGGCTCGTCATGGCCGCCGTGGAAAGCCTTGCTGGTCGGCGTGATGATGGTCTGCGGCAGCTTCTCGTTGTCGCGCATGCCATCGGGCATGCGGACGCCGTACATCTCGCGCTGGCCGGATTTGTAGAGCGACAGGATCGACGTTCCGGTGGTGCCTGCGAGATAGTCGCGCACGACGATCTCGACGGGCAGAATGGTGAGCTTCTTGGCCACCACCACGTTCGGATCCGGATATTCGATAACGTGATTGGGGCAGATGTCGGCCGTGGCCTCGAACCAGAAGCGGGCCGTCTGCGTCAGCACCTGGCCTTTCAGGGGAATGGCGGCGAGATTTCGGTCGAAGGCGCTGAGGCGGTCCGAGGCGATGATGATGCGCCGTCCGTCGGGCAGGTCGTAGTTGTCCCTCACCTTGCCCCGGTAATGGTTCGGCAGTTCCGGGATCGTCGCATCCTCGAGGACGTAGTCGGCATAGGCCCCAAGGGCCGCTTTATCCACCATGCTCACCTGCCAAGCGCTTACGAGTTGCCGAACCCTTCCCGGGCGGGCCGACGAGTCGGCCAGATGCCTTCTAGCGTATCGTGCGGAAAAGTGGACCCGGTTTTCCGCACCCAGCCATGTGCCGAAACGGACGAGAGGCTCCCTTAATTGGCCGCCCTGGCGCCCTTGCGCTGCACCACGTTGAGGTTGGACAGGGTGACGGACGTCTCGTAGCCCTGGGCGTCCACGATGGTCCACTGCCTGAGGGCATTGGCGCGGGAATCGAACCGGAGGGTGATCTTCGAGGTGCCGCCCAGGGTCGCGTCGTCTTCGAAGCGAACCGTGACCATGCCGTCGCGCCCGATCTGGACGTCGCGGACCTTGGTGTCCCGCCCCAGATCGACATTCTCCTGGAGCAGGAATTTCAGCGGGGTCTGCCCGACCGGATAGACGTCGTTGGTGCCGAGCTTCTTGTCCCGGATCGCCACGTTGCGGCCGTCAGAGACGATTTCCAGGGTGCTGGGCGGCGCATAGGCGAACTGAAGGATGCCCGGGCGCTTGACCGCGAGCGTCCCCTCGACCTGCTGGCCGTTGGGGTTCTTCTGCACGAAATAGGCCGTCAGCTGATCGATGCTGTTGAAATAGGCATTGACCTGGTCGAGGGCCGCCGCGGGAGAGCGCGGGACCGGCGGCGAGGTCGGGGTCGGCGGCGGAGCCGGCGACGCGACGGTCGTCGGGGCCGCCACGGCCTGTGCAGGGGTCGACCGCGCGGCCTTCGGGGGCTCCGCCTGCTTGGCCGGCGGAGGGCTCTCCGGCTTCGGCGGCTCGGCGACTTTCACGGGCGGCGGCTCTTCCTGTTTCCTCGGTTCTTCGGCGGCCTGGGCGGGCGGCTCGCCCGGTGTCCTGGGCGGCTCCGCCGCAACCGGCTTCGTCTCCGGCTCCTCGCGCTGGGCGGGCTGGGACTGCGGCTCGGGCTTGGCTTCAGGCTCGGGCTTCGAGGCGGATCGGGGCTCCGGCTTGGCCTGAGCCGGCTGCGGCGCTGCGCGCTTGGGCTTGGAGGAGGCGGCCTTCTTCTTTTCCGGAGCCTTCTTGGTCTTGGCGGCGGCCTTGGCCTTGGGAGCCGCCGGCTCGGCCTGCTTCGCAGCCGGCGCGGGTTCGGTCGCGGGCGCCGTTTGGGGCTGCGCGGAAGGCTGCGGGGCCGGTGCTGCCTCGCCGGCGGGGCGCTTGAAGACGCTGTCGAGGAACTGGGTCAGCGGATCGCGGGGCTGAGCCATGGCCGGGGACAGGCTCGCGAGCACCACGATGGCGCCGAGGACGTAACGCAAGGACGGGTTGAGCATGGCTCCACGGCTCACTGAAACGACACGAACAAACCTGGGCGAGCGGTGCCCGACGGCCTGGAATCATGGCTTCCGTTAGAGGCTGAATGAGGACGGAAGCTTCGATCCCGGGACCGATTCTGTCCAGCGCCTCAGGCAATTATCCCGATCAAATGGGGACCGGCGGGCCGCAAGGAAGTGCGGCAAAAATCCGCCCTTAGGCCGCATCCGCGTATTCGTCCTCGTCCGGCGCCGGACGGGCGGGAGCGGGCCGGGGCCGCGGAGCCTGGGACCGGGGCGAACGCTTCTTCCTGGGCGCGGCCTTCGGCTTCCCGCCCAAGCCCCTCCACCAGGCCTGCCAGCTCCAGGCCCCCGGGCCGCTGACGAAATAGAGCAGCAGCCCCGCGATCACGCCCAGATGCGCCAGGAAGACTGCCTGCTCGGCATAGCGGGTCAGGCCTCCATAGGTCCAGAAACGATGCAGGGCGCCTGTCGTCACGGCGGTTGCGACGATCAGCACGGAAGCGCTCAGGCGCGGGGCGAGGCCGAGGATCAAAGCCAGGGGGCCGAAAACCTCCGCCAGGACGATGAGCGTCGCAACGATGTCCCCGTAGGGAATGCCCTTCATGGTCAGGGAAGCCGCAAAGCCCGAGATGTTGGAGAGCCGTCCGATGGAATTCGGCAGGAAGCAGCCTGCCAGCAGCAGGCGGCTCAGCAGCAGAATCCCGTTGGTGATGCCCGTCCTGCCTTCGCCCATGCTCGCCCCCATCGCCCGTGTTCCGGCGTAACGGAGAATCGTTCCGCCGTCCGGACGAGTATTTGAGGCAGAGGTTCTTAACCCGCCCTTAGCGGAGCGCGCCCCTTTGCTGCGGGCTGGCGCAGGAACGTGACGGCCGATGGCGAGAAGCCGGGACCGAACGGTCCGCTGAAGCCGGAGAGGCCTAGGGCCTCCGCGGGGGATACCGGCACGTCGATGAGGAGGGCGCTGCAGCCAAGCCGCTCCGCCAGCTCCTGGATGCCGAACAGGATGGCCGCGTCCAGGTCCGCGCCAGGCAGCCGGCCGGCCATGAGACCGCTGACGCGCAGGCACGGGTTCAGGCGAAGATCCTGTTCGACCGAGTAGGAAAAGAGCGCGTACACGACCCCGCGCCGGTCCCTGACGGCCATCAGCCCGCCCTGCTCCGGCTTGCGGCGTCGCCAGCGGCGGGCGAAGGCGAGCCAGTCGTTCAGGCTCACTGCGGGGTCGGACATCTGGACCAGCGGGTAGGCCAGACGCGCCTCGTCGGGAGGCAGAGGAGCCGTGGAAAAGAGGTCCTGCATCGGCATTGTCCAAGCTGCTCACGGCATGTCATGCATGGCAGACATGCGTCATTGATGCAGGTCAACTTTGCGTCCTTGTTGCGCCGCACACCGCATTTTGTGCTATGAGCGGCCAGCAAAGGCGAAAGACGAGAAGAGACTCGTGGGGCTCACAGCAACAGCATCCCGGCCGCAGTCAGCGGAAGCTCCGCTGGCCTCGTGCTGCGTTCACAATCCTGACTCTCATGTCTGCGGCGACTGCAAGGTGCGGCAGCTCAGCATCTGCGCCGTGCTGGCCCAGGACGAACTGGACGAGCTTGCCTCCTTAAGCCACTCGACCAGTTTTCCCGCCAAGGCGACGCTTTTCGCCCAGGACGAGCCGGCGGACACTGTGTTCAACATCACCGAAGGCGTCGTGCGCCTTTACCGGCTGCTGCCCGACGGGCGCCGCCAGATCGTCGGCTTCGCCCTGGCGGGAGACTTCCTCGGGCTCGCCCTCCTCGACCGCTACGGCGTCTCGGCGGATGCGGTGACGAGCATCAGGGCCTGCCGCTTCGACCGCAAGGTCTTCGCGGAATATCTGGATAGCAAGCCGCACCTCCTGCGGCGGCTGCACGAGTTCGCCAGCCACGAGCTCAGCCTGGCGCAGGAGCAGATGGTCCTCCTGGGCCGCCGCTCGGCGGAGGAGCGGCTCGCCGTCTTCATGATGAGCCTGCTCAAGCGCTTCAGCCGGATCGGCCAGACCTCGGTCACCCTTCCCCTGCCCATGAGCCGGCAGGACATTGCGGATTTCCTCGGCCTCACCATCGAGACCGTCAGCCGGACCCTCACGAAGCTTGCCAAGAGCCACACCATTGTCGTGGTGCCGGACGGCGTGCGCCTGATGGATCTGGAGCGCCTGGAGGCGCTTGCCGCAGGATAGACGCCTGCCGTTGCGGCAGCGACAAAATGCCAGCCTGCCCGGGACTGCCGATGGTGAGAGGCGTTCTCCTTAAGGAGAAGAACGCGGCCGGCGCCCGTTTGATTTGCATCAATGCCCCTCGCCTGAGCCCAGCTTAGAGGCCTTTACTGAGGGCGAAGCTCACTGCCTCGCCCGCCTTGAGAAGGTTTAGGCCCATGGCTCACGTGGCAGCAGCCCCAACTAAAAAAATGACATTCGGCGAGGCAGGCTCGGCCCTCGCCTTCGCAGCCCTTGCTCTTCTGAGCATCATCATTGCGGCGAAAGCCTATACGCCGGAATACGCATTCCACGCGTATCTGTTCGCGGCCGCCAGCGTTGCGGCCGTGTTCGCGATCGTGAACCGCTACTACGAGCGTCCCGCTGAACTCCCGGCGCTGACGATCAACGGAAAGCCCAACTACAATATGGGCCCGGTGAAGTTCGCCACGATCGCGAGCGTCTTCTGGGGCGTCGCGGGCTTCACCGTCGGCCTCCTCATCGCCTCGCAGCTGGCCTTCCCGGCGCTGAACTTCGACACCGCATGGCTGTCCTTCGGGCGCATGCGGCCCCTGCACACATCGGCGGTGATCTTCGCCTTCGGCGGCAACGTGCTGATCGCGACCTCGTTCTACGTGGTGCAGCGCACCTGCCGGGCCCGTCTGGTCGGCGACATCGCGCCCTGGTTCGTGGTTGTGGGCTACAACTTCTTCATCGTCATCGCGGGCACGGGCTATCTGCTCGGCATCACCCAGAGCAAGGAATATGCCGAGCCCGAGTGGTATGCCGACCTGTGGCTGACCGTCGTGTGGGTCACGTATTTCCTCGTGTTCCTCGGCACCGTGATGCGCCGCAAGGAGCCGCACATCTATGTGGCGAACTGGTTCTATTTTGCCTTCATCCTGACGATCGCGGTGCTCCACCTCGGCAACAACCCGGCGATCCCGGTCTCGATCTTCTCCCCGAAGAGCTACATCGTGTGGTCGGGCGTGCAGGACGCTCTCGTGCAGTGGTGGTACGGCCACAACGCGGTGGGCTTCTTCCTGACCGCGGGCTTCCTCGCCATCATGTACTACTTCATCCCGAAGCGGGCTGAGCGGCCGGTCTATTCCTACCGCCTCTCCATCATCCACTTCTGGGCCCTGATCTTCCTGTACATCTGGGCGGGTCCGCACCACCTCCACTACACCGCGCTGCCCGACTGGGCGCAGACCCTGGGCATGGTCTTCTCGATCATGCTGTGGATGCCCTCCTGGGGCGGCATGATCAACGGCCTCATGACCCTCTCGGGTGCCTGGGACAAGCTCCGCACCGATCCCGTGCTGCGCCTGATGGTGGTGTCGGTCGCCTTCTACGGCATGTCGACCTTCGAAGGCCCGATGATGTCCGTGAAGGCCGTGAACTCCCTGTCGCACTACACCGACTGGACCATCGGCCACGTTCATTCCGGCGCTCTCGGCTGGGTGGCCTACGTGTCCTTTGGGGCGATCTACTGCCTCGTTCCGTGGCTGTGGAACAAGAAGGAGCTCTACTCCATGAAGGCCGTCTCCTGGCACTTCTGGATCTCGACCCTCGGCATCGTCCTGTACATCTCGTCGATGTGGGTGGCGGGCATCCTGCAGGGCCTCATGTGGCGCGCCTACACCAGCCTCGGCTTCCTTGAGTACTCGTTCATCGAGACCGTGGAGGCGATGCATCCCTTCTACATTATCCGTGCGCTCGGCGGGGCCCTCTTCGTGGCCGGCAGCCTGATCATGGCGTGGAACGTCTGGAAGACGATCACCGTCGGTCAGGATCTCGCGACCGAAGTCCCGCATGCCACGCAGCCGGCGCTGGTCGCCGCGGAGTAAAGGAACCGATCATGTCACTCTGGTCCCGTCACAAAATCTTCGAGACCAACTCGATCATCCTCGTCATCGGCGTGCTGATCGTGATTTCCATCGGCGGCCTCGTGGAGATCGTGCCTCTCTTCTATCTGAAGAGCACCATCGAGAAGGTGGAGGGTGTCAGGCCCTACACCCCCCTCGAGCTCGCCGGCCGCAACATCTACGTGCGCGAAGGCTGCTACAACTGCCATAGCCAGATGATCCGTCCGCTGCGCGACGAGGTCGAGCGCTACGGCCACTACTCGCTGGCGGCCGAGAGCATGTACGACCATCCGTTCCAGTGGGGTTCGAAGCGGACCGGCCCGGATCTGGCCCGCGTCGGCAACAAGTACTCCGACGACTGGCACCGGGATCACCTGAAGAACCCCCGTGCGGTGGTGCCCGGCTCCATCATGCCGAGCTATCCCTGGCTGGAGCAGAACGAGCTCGATGCCGCGGAGATCTCGCAGGACATGAAGGTGCAGGCCACCCTGGGCGTGCCCTACAGCCCCGACATGATCGCAAAGGCCGACGGCGACGTTCGCACCCAGGCCAATGCGGACGATCCGAACGCAGCCGAACTCGCCAAGCGCTACCCGAACGCTCAGTCGCGCAATTTCGACGGCAACCCGCAGAAGGTGACGGAAGCGGATGCCCTGATTGCCTATCTGCAGATGCTCGGCACGCAGGTCGACTTCAAGCTCTACGACAACAAGGCCAACGTGCGCTGAGGACCGATGACCATGCCAGCCACATACAAATTCTTCGCAGAATTCGCCCAGACCTGGGGGTTGATCTACTTCGTCGCCGTCTTCCTGGCGGTGCTGGTATACGCCCTCGCCCCCTCGCGGAAAGGCCGTTTCGACGCGGCCGCGCGCATGCCTCTCCAGGAGGATTGATCCATGGCCGACGAAACACATGGCTCCATCGACCCGGTCACCGGCGTCACGACGACCGGGCACAGCTGGGACGAGATCCAGGAGCTCAACAACCCGCTGCCGCGGTGGTGGCTGTGGACCTTCTACTTCACCATCGTGTGGGCAGTGCTCTACGCGATCGCCTACCCGTCCATCCCGCTGGTCTCGTCCTACACCAAGGGCCTGCTGGGCTGGCAGTCGCGCGATGCCGTCGAGGTCGATCTCGCGGCCCTCAAGGAGCAGCGCTCCGGCATGTCCGCGAAGCTCGCGCAGAGCTCGCTCGAGGAGATCCAGCAGAATCCCGAGCTGTTCGCCTTCGCGCGGGCTCAGGGCAAGGCGGCCTTCGGCGATAATTGCGCGCCCTGCCACGGAGCGGGCGGCGGCGGAGCCAAGGGCTATCCGAACCTGAACGACGACGACTGGCTCTGGGGCGGATCGCTCGCGCAGATCCAGCAGACGATCCAGTACGGCGCCCGCTCGACGAGCGACCAGGGCCACTCGGGCAACATGCCGGCCTTCGGTCGCGACGGAATGCTCAAGCGTGAGGAGATCTCGCAGGTGGCGGACTACGTGCGCTCCCTGTCGGGCCTGCCCACCGAGAAGGGCGCCGACCTGGCCGCCGGCGCTAAGGTCTTCGCCGACAACTGCGCCGCCTGCCACGGCGAGAAGGGTCTGGGCAACCAGGACATGGGCGCCCCGAACCTGTCGGACAAGATCTGGCTCTATGGCCCGGAGAAGGCCACCATCGTGGAAGGCTTGACGAACGGCCGCGGCGGCGTGATGCCCACATGGCATGGCCGTCTCGACGAGACGACCATCAAGGCGCTGACCCTCTACGTCCACTCCCTGGGTGGCGGCCAGCGCTGACGGCGCGTCAAACCGTCACAAAAGCGATCCAGCAGGCGGCCGGAGATCAACCTCCGGCCGCGGCTTGACTCAAATCAAGGCGGGCCCCTGGTCCCCATCCTATTCCATCGTCATCCTTGAACGAGATGACCGTGATGGACTCGATGGCTGACGCCCCCCTTCCCAAACCCATTGCGACCGCCGAACCGGCTCCGGCCGACGAGGCGCCCCTCTACGTCCCTCGCAAGGCGATCTACCCGCAGGCCGTCAAGGGTCGCTTCCGCACGATCAAATGGATCGTGCTCGCCATTACCCTCGGCATTTACTATTTCGTCCCCTTCATCCGCTGGGATCGAGGCCCGAACGCCCCCGACCAGGCCGTTCTGATCGACCTGCCCGCCCGGCGGTTCTATTTCTTCTTCATCGAAATCTGGCCGCAGGAGGTCTACTACATCACCGGCCTCCTGGTGCTGGCCGCCCTCATGCTGTTTCTCATGAACGCGGTCGCGGGCCGCATTTGGTGCGGCTATCTTTGTCCGCAGACGGTCTGGACCGATCTGTTCTACGCCATCGAGCGCCTGATCGAGGGCGACCGGCGCGAACGGATTCGCAAGGCGAAGGAGAAGATGAACCTCGAGATCTTCGCCCAGAAGCTCCTGAAGCATTCCATCTGGCTTCTCATCGCCTGGTGGACCGGCGGCGCCTGGGTCCTCTATTTCGCGGACGCGCCGACGCTCGTCTATCAGCTGGCGACCTTCCAGGCCGCGCCCATCGCGTATATCTGGATCGGCATTCTCACCTTCACGACCTACACGCTGGCCGGCTTCATGCGCGAGCAGGTCTGCACCTACATGTGCCCCTGGCCGCGCATCCAGGCGGCCCTGACGGACGAGTATGCGCTCAACGTCACTTACCGCTACGACCGTGGCGAGCCGCGCGGCTCGATGAAGAAGAACGAGGCCCTGAAGCTCCAGGGGCTCCCGGCGGGCGACTGCATCGACTGCGACCAGTGCGTCAACGTCTGCCCCACCGGCGTCGACATCCGCAAGGGCCTGCAGCTCGACTGCATCCAGTGCGGCCTGTGCATCGACGCCTGCAACAATGTGATGGCGAAGATCGGCCGTCCGGCGGATCTCATCGCCTACGATACGGAGATGAACGTCAAGGCCCGTATGGAGGGCCGGCCGGAGGTCCGCCGCATCGTGCGCCCGCGCACCATTCTCTATGCGGGTCTCATCGTGGTGGTCGGCGCCGTCATGCTGACGACTCTCGCCATGCGCCAGACCATCGACCTGAGCGTCATGCACGACCGCAATCCGCTCTTCGTGCGGCTCTCCGACGGATCGATCCGGAACGGCTTCACGATCCGCGTCGCCAACAAGAACCTCGACGAGCGGCGCTATGCCCTCAGCGTCAACGGCCTTGCCGGTGCGAAGCTCGATATCGTCGGCGGCGAGATCGACCAGCAGGGCCGGCCGGTCCTGATCGTCGGGCCGGACCAGACCCTGGAGGCCCGCGTCCTCGTCAGCACGGACGCGTCCACGCATTCGTCCACGGACCTGCACTTCACCCTGACCGACCTCACGAACGGCGACACCGCCCGCGTGAACGATCACTTCAAGGCGCCTTAAGGATCAAACCGATGTCCAGCACAACCAAGGCAGGTCGCCCTCCCCGCGTTCTTACCGGACGCATGGTTCTGTTCTACCTCGTCGCCTTCTTCGGTGTCGTCTTCACCATGAACTTCTTCATGGTCCGCGCGGCGATATCGAGCTTCAGCGGCGTGGAGACCGAGAGCTCCTACAAGGCCGGGCTCACGTTCGAGAAGGACGTGGCGGCGGCCCATGCGCAGGATGCCCTGCACTGGACCGTCGATGCGGCCGTGCAGCACCAGGAAGGCAATGCGGCCGGCGTCATCGTTTCGGCGAAGGACGCCCAGGCCCGTCCCCTCACCGGCTTGGCTCTCGACGGGCTCCTGGCCCATCCGACCGACCGGCGCCGCGACATCACCCTCACGTTCGTCGAGACGGCACCCGGCCAGTTCCGGAGCCTCACGCCCATGCCACAGGGCCAGTGGGACCTCGTGATCGAGTTCAAGCGCGCAGACGAGGCCGTCTTCCGCTCGAAGAGCCGCATCTCGCTCTGAAGGATCGCTGCGATGGCCGAGACCCTCGACCTCTCCGTTTTCGTGAAACGCCAGGACGACGGCACGGCGCATCTCGACCTCGCCATCGAGGGGATCGACTGCGCCGCCTGCATCGACGAGATCGAGGGCGGCCTGTGCCGGTTGCCGGGCATCGTGGATGCGCGGCTCAACTACACCAATCACCGCCTCGCGGTCGAATGGCGGGACGGGGAGCTTTCGCCTTCGACCGTCGTCGATGAGTTGCAGCGACTCGGCTACCGCGCGCATCCGTTCCAGTCCCGCCTGGTGGAGGAGGAAGAGGCCCGCCGGGCGCAATGGCTCCTGAAGTGCCTGGCGGTCGCGGGCTTCGCCTCCATGAACATCATGCTGCTCGCGGTGTCCGTCTGGTCGGGCAACGTGACGGACATCACGCCCGAGACCCGCGACTTCTTCCACTGGCTCGCGGCCCTCATCGCTCTTCCGGCCGTGGCCTATGCGGGCCAGCCCTTCTTCCAGAGCGCCATGAACGCGCTCCGCAACCGACGCACCAACATGGACGTGCCGATCGTCATCGGGATCCTGCTGGCCCTGACCATGTCGGTCGTCGAGACGATCAACCATGCCGAGCACACCTATTTCGACTCGGTGGTCATGCTCCTCTTCTTCCTGCTCTGCGGCCGCTATCTCGATCAGGCCATGCGCCGCCGGACGCGCGCGGTGGCGAGCAATCTCGCGTCACTGAAGGCCGAGGTTGCACACCGGATCGAGGAGAACGGCGAGATCGTCCTGATGCCGACCGCCGCCCTGACGGCGGGCGACAGGGTTCTGGTCCGTCCGGGCGAGCGCATCGCGGTGGACGGCATGGTCCTCTCCGGCTCCTCCGAGGTGGACGAAAGCCTCGTGACCGGCGAAACCGCCCATCGGGCGCTCGGCGCCGGGGATCGGGTTTACGCCGGCAGCCTCAATTATAACGGCACCCTGACCCTTCGCGTCACCGCCGCCGGGACAGGCACCCTGCTGGACGAGGTCGAGCGCCTGCTGGAAGGCGCGGCCGCCGCGAAGTCGCGCTATGTCCAGCTCGCCGACCGGGTGGCGAGAGCCTATGCGCCGGTCGTTCACACGGCGGCGGCGCTCACCGCCCTCGTCTGGATCGCGACCGGCGCTTCGGTCCACGACGCGATCATCACGGCGGTCGCGGTTCTCATCATCACCTGCCCCTGCGCTCTGGCGCTGGCCGTGCCGGTCGTGCAGGTGGTCGCCTCCGGGGCGCTCTTCCGGGCGGGCGTCTTCCTGAATTCCGGCGATGCCCTCGAACGCCTGGCGAAGGTGGATACCGTCGTGTTCGACAAGACCGGCACCCTGACGCTCCCCACCATGAGCGTGGTGAATGCCGGTGAGATCGCGCCGGATCTCCTGGAAGCGGCGGGCCGCCTCGCCCTTTCGAGCCACCATCCGCTCGCAGCGGCCGTGGCCCGGACGGCTCCTGACCGCCGCCCCTACGAGGATGCGCTGGAAGAGCCCGGCCAGGGCGTCCGCGCCGTCGTGAACGGCATCGAGATGCGCCTTGGCAGCCCGGCCTTCTGCGGCGCTGAGGACATTGCCCGGGATGCGGAGAAGCGCGATCCGACCTCGTCGCTCATCGGGTTCTCGTGGGGCGACAGGCGTGCCGTGCTCCTCGTCCGGCAGGCGTTGCGGCCCGATGCGGTCGCCGTGGTGGAGAGCCTGCGCGAGCGCGGCTTCGACTGCCGCATCCTCTCGGGCGACAGGCCCGAGGCCGTGGCCCCGATTGCGGCGGCCCTCGGCATCGCCATGTGGCGCGGCGGCTGCAAGCCGGCGGACAAGATCGCGATGCTGGATTCGCTCAAGGCCGAAGGGCATCAGGTGCTCATGGTCGGCGACGGCCTCAACGATGCTCCGGCTCTGGCCGCGGCCCTCGTGTCGCTCTCGCCGATCAGCGCCGCCGACCTGACGCAGGCGCAGGCCAATGCGGTCTTCCTGGGCGACAGGCTCGCGCCCGTTCAGGACACCATCGAGATCGCCCGCCGCGCCCATGGCCTGATGCGGCAGAACCTCGGCATCGCGCTGGTCTACAACCTGATCGCCGTTCCCCTCGCCTTCATGGGCTATGTCACGCCCCTCGTCGCGGCGCTCGCCATGTCGGGCTCCTCGACCCTCGTGACCCTCAATGCCCTCAGGGCGCGGGGCCGCGCCCGTGCGGCCCAACCCGCTGCCGTCCGTCCTGAACTGGCCGAGCAAGGAGCCTGAACATGGAAGTTCTGATCTATCTCGTTCCCATGGCGCTGCTGCTCGGATTGACCGGGCTTGCGGCCTTCATGTGGTCGCTCAAGAGCGGCCAGTACGACGACGTGCAGGGCGCGGCCGTTCGCGTGCTCTCGGACGACGACGTCAGATCATGACGACCTCCCCCATGCCGCGGGCCGGGCGGCTCGATTGCGTATGTGAACCGGGCGCGCTCGGCGACGGTTCGGTCGACCGCAGCGGGATCGCGCTCCTCGGCATCGGCTTCGCCCTGTCGGTTCTCTCGCAGGTTCTGACCCTGAGCATCCTGCCTCTGGCCGGCCTGTCGCTCGCGCCGAGCCGGAGCCTCGCGACCCTTCCGTTCGCGGCCTTCTATGCCGGGGCGGCCCTCGCGAGCATTCCGGCCTCGCTCCTGCTCGACTCCTTCGGGCGCCGGGCGGCGTTCTCGCTTGGCGCGAGCCTGGGAGCCGCGGGCGGGCTCGTTCTCGTCTGGGCCCTGGTGCAGATGCATTTCGGGGCGCTCACCCTCGGGGCCTTCTGGCTCGGCATCGCCAGCGGCTTCAGCCTGTTCTACCGCCATGCGGCGGTGCCCCTGGGCGGCAAGGGCAAGAGCGCCCTCATGATCGTCTTCGGCGCGGCCACCCTCGCGGCTTTCCTTGCTCCCACCATCGCGGACAAGGCCGAGGCGCTCGCGGCTCCCCGGGTCTTCGTCGGCATGGCGATCGCGGCGGCGCTGGCCCATGTGGGGTCGCTCACCGCCACGTCGGCCCTGCCCTACCGCCGGATCCGCGAGGTTCCGGGCGAGGCCACGGGGCTGCAAGACTGGCGTGCGATCCTGCTTCCGACGGCCATCGGCGCGCTCGCCTGGTTCTTGATGACCGGGCTCATGGGCGCAACCCCCATCGCCATGGTGGGATGCGGCCTGTCGGGCGCCGTCGCCGGCACGGTCGCGTGGCACATCATGGCCATGTACGCGCCCTCGCTGGCGCTCGCCTGTCTGCCGAAGGCGGCCCGCCCCGTGCCGATGGTGGTCATCGGGGGCCTGCTCCTCGTCGCAGGTGCCCTGATCTTCACCCTGTCGAGGCAGGTGGAGGGCTTTTCCACCTCGGCGGCCCTCCTCGGCATCGGGTGGTCGCTCGTGACCCTGGGCACGACCCTCTGGGTCCACCAGGACGGACAGCCGTCCCGATGGCTCCTGGGTGTCCATGACGCCGCGCTGCTGGGAGCCGCTCTTCTCGGCGCCGTCGCAGCCAATGCCGTCGTTTAAAGCCTGTTTCGGCGAACCGGATCCGCTTCGCCGCCCAAAAATGCGGCAGAGCTGATTCCACGCGAGTGGAAGCAGCTCTAGACGGCCCGTCAGAACCTGAGATTCCGCTCGCGCAGCATGGTTTCCCAGCGGAGCGTGTGCTCGATGATCTTGGAGAGATCGTCGAGCCGGGGCTCCCAACCGAGCCGGGACCGGATACGGGCCGAATCCGCCACGATGACGCTCGGGTCGCCTGCGCGGCGCGGGGCCACCTGCGCCTCCACCGGCCGGCCCGAGACCCGGCGCACCGTGTCGATGACCTCGGAAACCGAATAGCCGTGCCCATAGCCGCAATTCATCACGAGGCTCTCGCCGCCGTCGTTCAGATGGGACAGGGCCTGCATGTGGGCGGCGACCAGATCGCTCACATGGATGTAGTCGCGGATGCAGGTTCCGTCGCGGGTCGCATAGTCGGTGCCGTAGATCTCCATATGGGAGCGCATGCCGAGCGCGGTCTGGACCGCCACCTTGATGAGATGCGTCGCGTTGGCGGTGGACTGGCCGTGGCGCATGGCCGGATCGGCTCCGGCCACGTTGAAGTAGCGCAGGACCACATAGTTCATGCCGTGCGCCGCCGCGACGTCGCCCAGCATCACCTCGGTCAGCAGCTTCGAGCTGCCGTAGGGTGACAGAGGCGCCAGGGGGGCGTCCTCCGAGAGCGGCTTGTCGGAGGCGTTGCCGTAGACGGCGGCGGTCGAGGAAAAGACGAACTTCTTGACGTCGGCGGCCACCGCCGCCGCCATCAGGGAGCGGCTCTTGACCGTGTTGTTCAGGTAATAGCCCAGCGGATCGGTCACGGATTCGGGCACGACGAGCTTCGCGGCGAAATGCACGATGGCGTCGATCTTGTGGGTCCTGAGGGTTTGAAGCACCAGCTCGAAATCGCCGACATCCCCGACCACGAGAGGCACGCCGTCGGGCACCGACCAGCGGAACCCGGTCGAAAGGTTGTCGAACACGACCGGCTTGAAGCCGGCATCGAGCAGGGCAAGAACCATGTGGCCGCCGATATATCCGGCTCCACCTGTCACAAGAACGTTCACGATGTCTCCCTTCGATGATCGCCCTCTTCGTCGGCGTCCATCTTTTGTACCTGGATTTCCTTGTCAACCGACCTGCAAAAAAGCGCTAGACTACCCCGCCAAGAACAAGAGAGCGCGAGATGGGCGAACGCACTGAATACTGGTGGGTCCTCTATGAAACCGAGATCCGCCCCGCCGAGGTCGGATTCGTCGGCGGCATACCGGCCCGGATCTGGATGATCGGAGCCGAGGGCAGCCTTCCGGCGACCGCGGTCGAACTCCTCGAGCGTCTGCCGATCCCACCCAAACCGGTCCTTACGGCGCCTGCCGAGCACACGCAACCCCGGAAGCCGGAGCGGTCCCTGTCCGCCCTCTGGCTCGCGGGTATCGTCCTGCTGATCATCATCGCCCAGTTCTCGGGCCGGATCTTCGATGCCATCAAGTGATGGGCCGCCCCGGCGGTCGGCGTGAAAGGCCCAAACTGTCCAGGCTCGGGAACTTGGCCGCAACTGCCGCGTTTACAGGCCAGTTCGTGTGTCTTGGCCTGTCCCGAGCCCCGATGGTCCCCCGCGTCGGCGCTCCGGTTCCGGATCGCAGGCCGTCGCCTTGGGGAGCTTTCCGCCCATGTCACATCAGAACTCCACTCCCGGGGACCCTGCCGAGCCGGATCTAGCCATCGACGAGGCGGCGCTGGAGCGCGTCATGCGCGAGGTTCCACGCGGCGCCCTGGCTCTCGCGGGACTGACGGTCGGATTGCTGCTCCTGGCGTGGTTCCTCATGTACGCCTACGTGTTCCTGCCCCGCGGCATGGTGGGGTGAGCCATGCGGGCCGATACGGAACAGGAAGTTCTCAAGACGGAACTCGTCTGGACCGCCATCGTCACGGTGATCGTCACGTTGATCATGCTGGCGATCATCTATGCGGGCGTCGTCCATCACATTAATCCGCCGAGCAATATCGAAACGATCGATCCGAAGACCCTCCACCTGTCCGGCGAGTTCACCGAGGGCAATCTCGGGACGCGGGTCGAGGCCGGCGATCAGGTCACGAGCCGCGTCGTGGCGACCCAGTTCGCCTTTCAGCCGCAATGCATCGTCGTCCCGGCAAACCGCACTGTCACCCTGCGGTTCGCGACACCCGACGTGATTCACGGCATCCTGGTCACGGGCACGAACGTCAACACGATGATCATCCCCGGCTATGTCAGCCAGGTGCACACCGTCTTCACCAAGACCGGCGATCTCCTGATGCCGTGCCATGAGTTCTGCGGGCTCGGACACAGCCAGATGTGGGCGACCGTGAAGGTCGTGCCGGAGAGCGAGTTCAAGCCCGGCCCCGATGGGAGAGCAAGCTGTGACGCACGCTAGACGCCTGACGCTGGCCCATCTGTGGGTCGCTTTCGCGGCCTTCGCCGTGGCGGCCGTGCTCGGCGTCTGGCAGATGTGGGCCAGAAGCCCCCTGCCCGCGCCGTTTCTGACGGCGGAGGCCTATTTCACCTCCGTGACGGCCCATGGCGTCTCCATGGCCTATGTGATGCCCACCTTCATGGTCATGGGGTTCGGCTACTTCGTCGCCGAGACGGCGCTCGACCGGCCTCTGCCTGCGCCCCGCCTCGCATGGCTCGGATTCGGGCTGGGCGTCGTCGGCGCCATCATGGCGGCCGTGACGGTCTTCTCGGGCCGCGCCACGGTTCTCTACACCTTCTACCCGCCCCTCACCGGCAGCCCCTTCTTCTATATCGGGGTCGTGCTCGTCGTCGTGGGCTCGTGGATCTGGTGCGGCCTGATGATCTGGGCGATGCTGGACTTCAAGCGCGCCAATCCGGGCGTGCCCGTGCCGCTTGCCATGTTCGCGACGGTGGCCAATGCCGTCATGTGGCTCTGGACCACGGCGGGCGTCGCCACGGAACTGCTCTTCCAGGTCATTCCCGCCGCGCTCGGCTGGAACGAGGCCATCGATGTCGGGCTCTCGCGCACCCTCTTCTCCTGGACCCTGCACGCCATCGTGTATTTCTGGCTGGTCCCCGCCTATATCGCGTTCTACACCATGGCGCCGCAGGCGGCGGGCGGGCGGCTCTACAGCGACACGATGGGCCGCCTGACCTTCGTGCTCTTCCTGCTCTACAGCCTGCCGGTCGGCATGCATCACCTGTTCATGGATCCGGAGCAGTCGAGCGCATTCAAGTTCCTGCAGATGAGCTTCACGGCGCTGGTCGCGGCCCCGACCCTGCTCACGGTCTTCACCATCTCGGCCTCGATGGAAATCGCCGGACGGCTGCGCGGCGGACGGGGCCTCTTCGGCTGGATCTGGGCCCTGCCCTGGGACCGTCCCATGGTGCTCGCCACGGGCCTCGCGTTCTTCATGCTGTGGTTCGGCGGCGGCGGCGGACTGATCAACATGTCCTATGGCATGAACGCGATGGTCCACAACACGTCGTGGGTCACGGCGCATTTCCATCTCATCTTCGGCGGCACGGTCGTGATCATGTATTTCGCGATCGCCTACGCGATATGGCCGGTGCTCACGGGCCGCGCTCCGGTTTCGCAGCGCCTGCAGCGCGTCCAGATCTGGCTGTGGTTCCTCGGCATGATGGTGATGACCCTGCCGTGGCACTATCTCGGTCTGCAGGGGCAATGGCGGCGCGTCGCCACTTTCAACTATGCCGATCCCATCATCGCCAGCTGGGGACCGCTGGTCATCGTGTCCGTCGCGGGCGGCGCGATCCTGCTCGCCAGCGCCCTGCTGTTCATCTGGAATCTCCTCGAGTTCCACCGCGCACGCGCAGTGGCCGTCACGGGTCTGCGCGCGCTCTATGCCACCGCGGTCCATCCGCCCGAGCGGGTTCCGGCGGCGCTCAACGGCTTCGCCCTCTGGAACGTCCTCGTGCTCGTCCTGATGGTGGCGGCCTACGGCTACCCGATCGCCCAGTTCTTCATCATCAACCCGCCCCAGGCGATCGTGCACAGGGTCGATGAGAGGGGCTGACCATGAAACCTGCCGAACTGCGTGAAATCGACAAGCCCTGGCGGATCTGGGCCAGCGTCATCATCGTCTCGGCGCTGCTCTTCTCGGTGGCGTTCGGCTTCCTGATCCTGCCGATCGTGCAGGGACGGGCGGCGGGTCTCGATGCCTTCACGGCCATCTGCCGCGCGGTCGGGATCCTGCCCGGATCGCCCGCCGTCAGGCAGCCGGTGAGCGAGGCCAAGGCCCAGCCGACGACGCAGGTCGCCTGGAGCACCGACCTCATGCGCCAGCTCGGAAAACCGACGCAGGCCGGCACCGAAGTCGCCCAGGGTTGCGTGGCCTGCCACGGCGAGCGCGGCATCGCGGCCGATCCGCAGAATCCCAATCTGGCCGGCCAATCGGCGGTCGCGATCTACAAGCAGCTGCATGACTACAAGAGCGGCAGCCGCGTACACCCGATCATGACCGGCATTGCCCAGGGCCTGGACGATCAGCAGATCATCGACGCGGCGGCTCACTTTGCCTCCAGCACGCGGCGGGATGTCGATCCCACGACCGCCCAGGTCGAGGATCAGGACATCGTGCGGCTCGTCGAGCGGGGCGATCCTGCGCGCAGCCTGCCCGCCTGCAACTCGTGCCACGGCTTCAACGCCGGCGGGCCGGTCGAGTCCCCGACCCTCTCGCACCAGAACAGGGAATACCTCGCCCGCCAGCTGCACGCCTTCAAGACAGGCGACCGGCGCAACGACATCTATACCCGCATGCGCAGCGTGGCCTCGAAGCTGACGGACCGCGAGATCGAAAAGCTCGCCAATTTCTACGCGACGACGCTCAGCTACTGATGACGGCATAGCGCAGGAAACTAATCTTGCGATGGATCAAAGACATGGGCGACGCGGGACGCTTATCGTCTGCCTGACGGTTGGTGTCGCCGACCGTCGGAAGCGCCCGTCGCGCCTCGGGGGAGACGCGGGGGCGCTTCCCCTGCCTGCAGCCCGGTTCTCAGCCAAGCCGTTCACATAGGCTTACGGATCGGGAACGGGTCTCCTGGCCTCGGAGTTGGATCTACGGTGCAGGTTGAAGGTGATCTGCGCTCCCGAGAGGTTCATGGAGGATGCCGATGGTCACCCCGCAGACGACCACCAGCCGACCTGGTTCAAACGAAGGACGGACCGAATGTCCGCCGGATCATGACTTGCCCGAGAACTCCAAGGAGAATCTCGACCGGAAGCTCGACCACGCCATCGAGGAGACCTTCCCCACGAGCGACCCCGTCTCGGTCCTCATCACCAAGGGGCCTCCGGCCGATGACAGCCGCGGAGCCGGTGCTTCGGGCGATCAGGCCGAGCAGGATGCGGCCGAGAGCCTCCTCGATCAGGTGAGAGCGACCCTGAGCGACGCAGCCGGAAGCGCATCCGGCATGGCCCGTGAGGCCTACAGCCAGGGGACACGCTACATGCGCCGGGCGGGCGAGCAGTATCCGGAGGCCGGGCGCTATTACGAGGAAAGCCGCCGCGCTCTGAGCCAGCGCATCAACGAGAACCCATGGCTTTTCATCGGTGCCGCCGCCGCATTCGGCTATGGGCTGGCCTGGTTGATCCACAGCAGATCGCAGGACCGTGACGAACACCTGCCGGACTATGCCAGAACGAGGTGAGGTCGGCAGGCCAGGATCATGGCCTGCCAGGGCCCAATGCCCTCGTCAAACGCGGGCAGCCGGAAGAAGCGCAAGTGAAGGGGGCATCGAGAGGCGCCAGCAAGGCGGCCACGCAGAGGAGACGAACCGATGACACAAGCTGATGCGCCCGGCGTGATGACGGGCAAGCCCCTGATCGAGAGCGATCGGGTCGAGGGAACGGCCGTCTACGATCCGCAGGGAAACCGGCTGGGCTCGATCAAGCGGCTGATGATCGAAAAGCTCAGCGGCAAGGTTGCCTACGCGGTGATGTCCTTCGGCGGGTTCCTCGGCATGGGTGAGGACGAGCACACGATCCCGTGGACCAAGCTCGATTACGACACCAGCCTTGGCGGATACCGCACGGACATCACGGAGGAGCAGCTCCGCGGAGCCCCGACCTTCTACCGGGACCGTGACGATTACGAATGGTCCGACCGGGATCGCGAGCGGGAGCTGCACGACTACTGGAGAGCCCCCTATTACTGGGGCATATGACCGCGAGAGCGCGGACCGCCCGGCGTGACGGCCGCTCCGAGCGCTCCAGCCGCTCTGCCGTCAGGCACCGGAACGGGCTGACGCCCGTTTCGGCCGCTGGGCGGCCGAGGCTGCGTTCAGGGCCGCGGCAGCGCGAACGAGTGCCGCCAACGCCTTTTCGTCAATCCTGTCGCCCTCATGGAAATCGATGGCACGCCTGGTGTTGCCGTCGAGGCTGGAGTTGAAGAGGCCTGCGGGATCCTCCAACGACGCGCCCTTGGCGAAGGTCAGTTTCACGACGCTCTTGTACGTCTCACCGGTGCAGATCATCCCGGCGTGCGACCACACCGGAACCCCTCGCCACTTCCACTCCTCCACGATTTCAGGGACAGCCTGCCTGATAAGCCTTCGCACCTGAGCGAGCGTCTCGCCCCGCCAATCCTTCAGCTCGTCGATTCTCGCGTCGATCAGCCGGGAGGGAGTCTCTCCCTCGGTTTCTTCCTGTGGGCCGCTTTTCCTCTGCGTCATGGTTGTCGTCGCTTTCCTCATGGCCGTTGCCGCTCGCCGTCACCTGATTATCGCGAGACCATCGATTCCAACAGGGAGGCTTCCTTCAAATCCGCGGCCCGCATCCTCAAGCGGCGCAGTCGGACCGCGACCACGCTCGCGTCGACGCCTCACAGTTCCGCCCGAACCGCCATGGCGCTCATGTCTTCAAGTGGAGATAGGCGGCATCGAACTCGCCAGCGGCCAGGAGCGCTTCCCAGTCCGGAATGGTCAGGGTGCCGCCGCGCAGGATGATGAGCCCCTCGGCCCGAAGGTCCTGAAGGACGCGGTTCACATGGACGGTCGACAGGCCCAGGGCATCAGCCAGTTCACTCTGGGTGACCGGCAGGTCGTAGCCGTTGTCCTGGGCCAGGCCCGCCGCCTTCAGGCGCACCTGGAGCTCGCACAGGAGATGGGCCATTCGCTGAACGGCGGTGCGGCGGCCGATGCCCGTCATCCATTCGCGGAACATGGCCGCGTCGATGAGGGTGTCTCGCCAGAAGACATCGGCAAGGTTGGGATAGCGCCGCAGCATGTCCCGCAGGCTCTGGTGCGGGATCAGGGCCATGCGGCTCCTCATAAGCGTGGCGATGCCGTTGTCCATCACCCCGAGATGGAGGCTTTGAAGGTCCGGAATGTCACCCGAAACATAGAACCCCATGATCTGCCGTTTGCCATCGGGCAGGATCTTGTAGCGACAGACGAAGCCCTCGAGGACCAGGCAGCAATCGGACGGGCGGTCTCCATCGTGAACCACATAGGTGTCCGCCTCGAACACCTTGACGGTCAGAGGCAGATCAAGGATCGCCTGCTTCTCCTCATCCGAGAGCGTGGCAATGGCCTCCAGCTTGCGGAGCAGCGGATTGTGCCCTGTCTGCGCATCAGGTGCACGATTCATCAAGCGCCTCCAGGACCCGCAGGTGGTGCTTCGCGACAGGGATCATCCCGGACAGTCTCTCAGTTTTGCGTCCTTCATGCCTTAACCAGGATACCTTCGACTCCCGCTAGTGGGAGCGGAGCGCGTCATGGCGCTCCAACTCACGCAAGATCATGTCCCTGTGATCATACCAAACCGCCAGGGTTTCCCGCAGGGTCTGCAGGTATCTCTCCGCCTCAGCGGTATCATGGCCGTCCCGACGCATCTCGTCGATCAGCAGGATCTGGTTCGTCACGCGCCTCTCGCCCTCGGCGATATCGTTCTCGGCCTGGGCCAGGTGCTGTCTTTCAACGGCTGGATCGATCATGGTCCTGCTCGCAACGATGCCGAGAGGGTGTCAAAAGCTGACGCTTTCCTCAAGCCCAGGTTCCCGCCAAGCCCGAATTGATGCCATTCCTGGCGTCCAGCGGAACCGCGACCCCGGCCTGATGTTGCTCCTTCGACCAGATTGGACCGAGGACCGCTCATGAGCAATCGCGACATCATCGTCATCGGAGGGTCTTCGGGGGCGACCACCCCTCTCAAGGCCATTCTTGGCGCTCTCCCGGCGGATCTGCCGGCCGCCGTGTTCATCGTGCTGCACATCCCGGCCCGCAGCATCGGCATTCTGTCGACCGTAGCGTCAGCCGCGGGTCCCCTGCCCGTCCATCAGGCCACCGACGGGATGGCCATCAAGCCCGGGAACGTCTATCTCGCAGTTCCCGATCATCACCTCATCCTCACCAGGGATGGCATCAGGCTCGGCAGCGGCCCACGGGAGAACATGGCGAGGCCGGCGATCGATCCCCTGTTCCGGTCTGCGGCGGCCGCCTACGGCCCACGGGTGATCGCGGTTGTCCTGAGCGGCTTCCTCAATGATGGGGCCTCCGGTCTCGAGGCCGTCAAGCGCTGCGGCGGCATTGCCATCGTCCAGGATCCGGCCGACGCCATCGCGGACGAGATGCCCCGGAGCGCCCTCGAGGCCGCCATGGTCGATCTTTCGATCCCTGGCGCCAGGCTGGGCGACGTGCTGTCCGACCTCGCCCGCGAACCGGCGGGCCCCGGTGTCCCGGTCCCGCCCGAGATCCGGCTGGAGGTGGAGATCGCCGCCGGAGAGCGGGTCGATTCCGAGGTCATCCGCAAATTCTCCGATCCGGCCGCCCTCACCTGCCCCTCGTGCGGGGGCGTCCTGTCGGCGATCCGGGATGCCAAGCCCCTCCGGTTCCGCTGTCAGGTCGGACATACGTTCACGGCCGATGTCCTGGCCAAGGAGCAGGAGAGCGCCATCGACGAGGCGCTGCGCGTGGCCTTGCGCATCGTTGAGGAGCGGGCTGAGCTGGTCTCCCGCATGGCAAGGGACGGGGAACGGAGCGGCCGCAGGGCTGTCGCCGAGATGTACGAGGCGCGGGCTGCCGAGTACCGCCACTACGCCGACACCCTCCGGCGGGCCGTGCTGCAATCCCTGGAGCCGTCGGGGTCGCAGGTGGACGAGGGCGGACAGATCCCGACCGGTTAGGCCACCAGGTTTTGAGAGATGGCGCGTTTATTCGTAATATGGCAAACCCTCTCCCGAGCAGGGATTTTCGACTTTGGCCCCCAATAAGAAGAACGACAAGACGCCTCCTTCCAAGACCCTTCAGGGCACCGCCCGGGAAGGGGACGTTCCCATGAATCTGATCGTTGCCATCGGGGCGTCGGGGGCGAACAGCCAGCCGGTCGAGCGCTTCCTGGCCGAGTTGGATCCGAAAAGCGGCATCACGGTCGTGCTCGTCTTTCAGCACCGCGAGGCCCTGGACGAGGAGCGGTTCAAGCGGGTGCTGGCGGAGCGCGGACACAGGGTGCTCCCCGCGACCCAAGACACCCCCGTGGAACCCGGCAGGATCTATTGGCCTGCGGCCAACACCATCCTGACCGTTCAGAACGGGCATTTCGTCAGCCGCACGGCCCAGGAGCCTCCGGGCGAGCGAGGGACCATCGACAGCTTCTTCGTCTCTCTCGCCCAGGATCAGGCGAACAGGGAGCGGGAGCGGCAGATCGTCGGCCTGATGTTCTCCGGGACCAATGGAGATGGGACGCTGGGCGTCACGGCCATCAAGGAGGCCGGCGGGTTGACACTCGCGGAGGAAAGCGGCGAGATCACGCCAGAGGGCCTTGCCGCCAATCACACCCCCAGTGCCATCGTCGATTTCGTCCTGCCTCCGGAGCAACTGGCGCAGCGCGTGATGCTCTTCGCGAGGCATCTCGCCCGTTACAGCCAGGCGGCCCACGTCGAGGCCGAGTCCGCCAAGGTATCCGGAGCCCTCGCGAGCATTGCCACGATGCTGCGGAACAAGACCGGGCACGACTTCCACGGCTACAAGCCGAACACCTTTTTCCGCCGCGTCCAGCGCCGCATGCAGGTGGTGCAGGCCGAAACCATTGACGCCTATATCGAGGTGCTGCGGACGCAAGCGGACGAGGCGCAGAACCTCTTCAATGATCTCCTGATCGGCGTGACGCAGTTCTTCCGGGATCGCCGGGAGTTCGAGCTTCTGGAAAGGCAGGTCATTCCGAAGCTCTTTGAGGGGAAGACCCGCGACGACAACCTCCGGATCTGGGTGCTGGGCTGCTCCACGGGCGAGGAGGCCTACTCCATCGGCATCCTCCTGCGCGAGCACATGGCCAAGCTCGATGCCGTGCCGCATGTCCAGATCTTCGCGACCGATATCGATGGCCGCGCCCTCACCGCCGCCCGGGTCGGCCGGTATACGGAAGCCATCTCGAAGGATGTGACGCCCGAGCGGCTGGCCCGCTGGTTCGTCAAGGAGGGCAACACCTACTGCGTGGTGAAGGAACTGCGGGAGATGTGCATCTTCTCGCAGCACAGCGTCATCAAGGATGCGCCCTTCTCGCGGCTCGACATGATCTCCTGCCGCAATCTGCTGATCTATCTCAACGCCGACCTCCAGGACCGGGTGATCCCCCTCTTCCACTTCGCCCTGAAACCGAGTGGCTTCCTGTTCCTGGGAAACTCGGAGAATATCTCGCGCCACACGAGGCTCTTCGCTCCGGTGGATCGGGCTTTTCGCATCTTCCAGCGCCTTGAGACGACGGCCAGGGTTCTGCCGGACTTTCCCTTCACGGCCGTGGATCGGCGCACCGCGGAGAGTCCCGCGCCTTTTCGCCCACGTCTTGCGGAAGGCAGCCTGACCCGGAAGGCCGAGACCATCGCCGAGCGCTACGCGCCCGCCTACGTGGTGACGGACGAGAACTTCGACGTCCTGCATTTCTCCGGCAGGACCGGCCGCTACATCGAGCCTGCCGGCGGCACAGCGACCCTCAACCTTCTGAACCTCGTGCACAGTGACCTGCGCCTCAGCCTGCGCGCAGCCTTGAGCGAGGCCGCGGAGAAAAATCAGACCGTGCAGGTTGACGGGCTCACGATCGGCACGAACGGCAAGCAACTGATCGTCGATCTCGTCGTCGAGCCGATCACGGATCAGCCGACTTCCAGGCCCGGCTACGTGGTGATCTTCAAGGACAGCCCTGCGCGGCCCGAGGAGGGTCAGGGGTCCCGGGAGGGCTCGCTCCTGAGGGACGAGCAGATCGAGCGGCTTGAAGCGGAGCTGCGGGTCACTCGCGAGCGGCTTCAGTCTACCATCGAGGAGCTGGAAAGCACGAACGAGGAGCTGAAATCCTCGAACGAGGAATATCAGTCCCTCAACGAGGAACTCCAGTCCGCCAACGAGGAGCTGGAGACCTCCAAGGAGGAGCTGCAATCGGTCAACGAGGAGCTGACCACCGTCAACGGTGAGCTGGCGCACCGCGTTCAGGAACTCGCCCGCTCCAACAGCGATCTGAAGAACCTGCTGGAGAGCACCCAGATCGCAACGATCTTCCTCGACAACGAGCAGCGGGTGATGAACTTCACCCCTGCCGTCACAGAGATTTTCCATCTGGTCGAGACCGACATCGGCCGGCCGATTGCCCACATCAAATCCCGTATCGCGTACGATGAGCTGCAGGAGGATGTGCGCCGCGTGGTGCGGACCCTGGGCAGCGTAGAGCGCGAAATCGTCGCTCCGACGACAGGCGCCCGCTACATGGTCCGTGTCCTGCCCTACCGCAGCATCGACAACTATATCGGCGGCGCGGTCGTGACCTTCACGGATGTGACCCCCCTCACCCGGGCCCAACAGGCGCTTCGCGAAAGTGAAGAGCGGTTCCGCGCCATGGCGGAGCAGGCCGAGGTCGGCATCGCGATGGGGGACCGGGACGGGCGCATCCTGTACGTCAACGACCGCTATTGCGCCATCATGGGAAGAGCCCGGGACCAGATCATCGGCCACACGGTCGAGGAGCTGACCTATCCGGAGGACTGGCCGCGCAACAAGCCCTTGCTGGAGCGCGCGCTCTCGGGTGGCGAACCCTTTGTGATCGAGAAGCGGCACCAGTGCCCCGACGGCTCCATTGTCTGGGTCCGCAACAGCGTCAACGCGCGCCGCGACGCGAATAGAAACATCGTGGGCAGCGTGACCGTGACGATCGACCTGACGGAGCGGGTTCGCGCCGAGGAGGCGCTGCGCGAAAGCGAGAAGCGGACCAAGCTTCTCCTGTCGGAACTGCAGCATCGCGTGCGCAACACCCTGGCGGTGGTCCGGTCGATCACGCGGCGGACCGCCGCGACCAGCGAAACGGTCGAGGACTATGCCATGCATCTGGAAGGGCGCATCGAATCCTTCGCCCGCACCCAGACCATGGCGACGCGAGCCCCCGACAACGGAGTCAATCTCGAGGAGCTGGTGAGAGACGAACTGCTGGCTCATGCGGCGCGGGACGAGGACAAGGCCCATGTCGACGGCCCCTCCGTGCGCCTCAAGGCCGAGACAGCCGAGACCCTGGGATTGGCCGTGCATGAGCTGGCCACCAACGCCATCAAATACGGTGCCCTCTCGGAGAAGGAGGGCCGCATCGACGTGATCTGGCGGATCGACGGGAATGATGGGCAGAAGAGGCTCAGGCTGGAATGGCGGGAGAACGGTGTCCATATGGCCACTGAGGCTCCCCGGCGGCGCGGCTTCGGATCGGAACTGATCGAGCGTGCGCTGCCGTATGAGCTCGACGCCACGACCGAGCTGGAATTTACGCCGGGCGGCATCCGGTGCACGATCGAGCTGCCCTTCAACGAGCAAACCGCGATCCTGGATCCTGAACGGAAAGTCGACGAAATCGCCAGAGGAGAGACTCATGACAAGGACCGACGCTCTCAAGGCCGAAAAGCCTGATCTGGCCGGCTGTCGCATTCTCCTGGTCGAGGATGAGTACTACATCGCCGACGACATCTGCCGGGCGCTGACGGAGTGTGGGGCGGACGTTGTCGGCCCGGTGCCCAGTCTGGCCAAGGCCAAGGTCCTGGCCGCAAGCGAGCGCCTGACCTGCGCGGTTCTGGACATCAATCTGCGAGGAGAGAGCGGATTCGAGGTCGCAGACATGCTGCAGCGCCGCCACGTGCCGTTCGTCTATTCCACCGGCTATTCGGCTTCGACCGTGCCGACGGGACTGAAGGGGGCGATGCGCCTGGAAAAGCCGTTCCGGATCGAAGACCTTCTCGGCATCCTTGTCGGAATCTGCGGCCCGGTCACGAATCGGTCGAGCGCCCGCCCGCCCGCGTAGCGCATTGTGCGGAACCGGAGGTCCGCGTCAGCGATCCGAAGGGACACTCCTCAGCAGCATCACAGGACTGCCCGGCTGTTTTGCCGAGCGAGCCTCACCCAAACGTCCTGCCGCTGGCGACGGGCTTTGGAATCCGGCGGAACGTCACACCGTGATCCGTCCGGAGGATCGCGCAATTGTGGCCCCGCGCGAACCGCAGGAGCCGATCCTGGGCAACGTCGTTGAGCCCGAAGAGCCGCTGAATGTCGGCATGGGAGACCTGAAGCTGCCCCCCACTTTCGAGAAGGTCCATTTCAGCCTGCAGATCCGGAAGCGTGAAATCCTTATGCATCGAGAAATCCTCACGCGGCGGAATGAAAGCACGCGCAACCGGCCGAAACATTGCGTTTGGTCAATCGCGTTCTGATCCTAGGATGCCTAGAGGCGATTAAGACGCACATTCATGGCCCTTGTCGGGCAGGGCCCGGCCCTGCGCCCGCCCCTCCGACGCGCACCGGCCAGCTTGACGACGGCACGGCGGGACTGCTGGCGATCAAAGACCGGGGCGGCACCACGATCGTGCAGGAGCCGTCCGAAGCGACGGCTCCCTCGATGCCGCAGAGCGCGCTCCGGCATGTGGCCGTCGACCATTGCCTCAAATTAAAGGACCTCGCCGCCCTCCTGGTCAGGCTGGCGAGCGACGATCCTCCCATCGGGGAAGAGCCGGCCGCTGAAACTCTGATGACGATCGAGAACCGCATCGCAAGCGGGATCTTCAGCGTCGGCGACTGGTGGGGTCTGGAGCAGATGAGCGCGCCCTCGGGCCTTAACTGCCCGACCTGCCGCAGTGCTCTCTACGAGTTGAGGGACAAGCGCGTCCTGCGCTTGCGCTGCCGGTCCGGCCAGGCCTTCTCGGCCCATAGCCTGATGAGCGGCCAAGCCGAGGCAAGAGAGGTGCAGTTGTCGTCGCTTTTCGGCGCCGCCATCGAGGAGGCCACCTTGGCGAAGCGGATGCTCGGAGAGCCGATCTACAGAGAAGATTTGCCGTTCTCGCGAGGATTGAGCAGCCGGGTCGAGCTTCTCGAGCGAGAGGCCTCGCAGGTTTGCGAATGGCTTCACGCCACCGCCGGACTGGTGGAGCCAGAGCCGCCCACGGGGCCGCCTTTCAGTTCAAGATAAAATAGCGTCGGACGGAATGGTTCAACGCCCACCCGTCCGAGAGCTTGGTGCGGTACGCCCTGATCGAAGTACCATCACCGCGCCGCCGAGCTCGGCTCCAGGCCAAAAACACGAAACGCCCCGATCAGGGTGCCTGCGGAAATCTATGAGATCTCAAGGAATTGGAGTGGTGCCCAGGGGCGGAATCGAACCACCGACACTGCGATTTTCAGTCGCATGCTCTACCAACTGAGCTACCTGGGCATCCGATGCGCGGCGAAGCCGTGCGCGTCGTGGGCGGTTGTATAGTCAGACCTTCGCCCCGTGTCTAGCTGTCCGGGCGACAAAAATTTGAGGAAAGTTTCGGATCACGCTTCCCGGTCGTCCTCGTCCCGGTCCTCGTCGTCCTCGACGGCCGGAATGGCATAGCCGCCCGAAAGCCAGCGGTTCAGGTCGATATCGGCGCAGCGCTTGGAGCAGAAGGGCTTGTACTCGGCCTTCGCCGGCTTGCCGCAGATCGGGCACTTGCCGGACGAGGCCAGGGGCTTGTTCTCATTGGCGGGCGTCATGGCGTCTTCCCCGTCAGGCGGCGTCGAGCCAGGCGAATCGGACGGGGAAGCCCTCCCCGTCGAGCAGCGCCACCGTCTCGTAGAGCGGCAGGCCGACGACATTGGTGTAGGAGCCGACGAGCTTGACCACGAAGGTGCCGGCCAGACCCTGAATGGCGTAGCCGCCTGCCTTGCCGCGCCACTCGCCCGAGGCGAGATAGCGCTCGAACTCCTCCCGCGAGAGGCGCTTGAACCGCACCCTCGTCTCCACCATCCGCTCGCGGATCGCGTCCTTGGGGGTCACGAGGCAGATCGAGGTGTAGACCCGGTGCGCCCGGCCGGAGAGCAGGCGCAGACAGGCCGCCGCCTCGTCCACGATCTCGGTCTTGGGCAGGATCCGCCCGCCCGCCACCACGACGGTGTCGGCGGAGAGGATATAGGAATTCCCGAGATCGTCGCGGCTGCGGGCCGTCTTGCGCGCGACCTCCGCCTTCGAGCGGGCCAGACGCTTCGCCAGCTCCTTGGCGCCCTCGTTCTTCAACGGCGTCTCGTCCACATCGGCGGGCAGCAGTGCATCGGGCTCGATCCCGGCCTGTTGCAGGAGGGCGAGCCGGCGGGGCGAGGCGGAAGCCAGGATAAGCTTGGGACGCAAGCCGGATGCCGGCACCTCGGAGGAAGACGCCACGATGATCTCCACGCTACAGGGTCCGCAGGGACCCTTTACCAAAATCGACTCTGAAGAGAGCGTAAGGCTACGCCCGGTGACAACATGGCACCGGGCGCGCTCGAATCAAGCGGCGGGCGGCTCGCCTTCGGACGAGACCGGCTCGGGCCGCACGGATCGCAGGGAATCCGCGCGCTCGAGCTGGCGGTAGCGCATGGCGCTGAAGGGGATCGAGCCCAGGAACAGGATCGTGATGGCGGTCAGCATCTCGAAGGGGAAGCTGACCAGAAGGCCGAAAGCCGCCACCGACAGGACGAAGATCGGCAGCACCCAGTGGCGCGGCACCTTCAGGCCGATCGTCTTGCCGGAATAAACCGGGATCGTCGACACCATCAGGAAGGCGAGGCCCAACAGATAGACGAGCGCGATGGGAGCCGCGGCGGCGCCGATCGAGACGCCGAGGAACGACAGGTAGAGCGGAAGCAGCGACGTCAGGGCTCCCGCGGGTGCGGGCATCCCGGTAAAGAAGTTCTTCTTCCACTCCGGCCGGTGCGGGTCGTCGAGCATCACGTTGAAGCGGGCCAGGCGCAGAGCCATGGCGATGGCGAAGACCAGGACGGTGATCCAGCCGATGGCCTTCAGCTCGTGCAGGACGAAGCTGTAGAGGATCAAGGCGGGCGTCACGCCGAAATTGACGAAGTCGGCCAGGGAATCGAGCTCCGCGCCGAAGCGGGAGGTGCCCTTCAGAAGGCGCGCGACCCGTCCGTCGACCCCATCCAGGACCGCCGCCACCACGATGGCGATGACGGCGGGCTCGTAGCGCCCCTCGAAAGCCAGCCGGATCGCCGTCAGGCCGAGGCAGAGGGCGATCAGGGTGATGATGTTGGGAACGATGACGCGGAACGGAACCGGCGTGAAGAGCCGCTTGCGCGGCTCGTCCGGGTCCGGGGCGAAGGGAGGGAAAAGGTCACTCATGGTAGAAACCTAGAGGCAGTCAGCTTGGCCGACAAGGATGTCAGCCGACGCGATACTGACGGGCCGGCTCGTTCGCGGTCAGGTCCGCCAGCACCGTCTCGCCGGCGACGGCGGTCTGGCCGAGACCGACGAGGACCTGGGCCGAAAGCGGCACGAAGATGTCGAGCCGCGAGCCGAAGCGGATCAGGCCGAAGCGCTCGCCGGTGCTCAGGGGATCGCCCACCTTCACGAAGGACACGATGCGCCGCGCCACGAGGCCCGCGATCTGGACGACGCCGATCCTGGTCCCGGCGGTTTCGATGACGAGGGCGTTGCGCTCGTTGTCCTCGCTGGCCTTGTCGAGCTCCGCATTGAGGAAGAGGCCCGGCGTATAGAGGATCTGCGCGATGCGGCCCGTGACCGGCGAGCGGTTCACGTGGCAATCGAACACGTTCATGAAGACCGAGATCCGGGTCATCGGCTCCTGCGGCAGATCGAGCTCGGCCGGGGGCACGGCCGTCGTGATGAGGTTGACCCGCCCGTCGGCCGGGGACACGACGAGGCCCTCCCGGATCGGCGTCACGCGCGGAGGATCGCGAAAGAAATAGCAGACCCACACCGTGAGGATCGCGCCGATCCAGCCGAGCGGCGACCACCAGCTTCCGAGCAGGATCGTCACCACCAGGGCGATCAGGATGAAGGGATAGCCCTCCTTGTGGATCGGAACGAAGATGCGGCGCATCGATTCCAGAATATCGGTCATTCTCTAGAAGCCCCTAGGAGCATTTTCCGCAAAGGTCGATGCCGGTTTTGCAGGAATGAAATGCAGCATGGAAGAAGCGGGATCGATATCAGATTTTCCAGAATATGATATCGATCCCGCGAGTTCGCGCCGGGATGGCAGGCGCGGCCGCTCCCGTCAACCCGCCACGCTCTCCTCGCTGCGCTCCTCCTCCTCGGTCCGCTTCAGGGTCTCGCGGGCCTGATCGGCCTCGCGCTGGCGGTTCCACATGGAGGCATAGACCCCGCCCTGGGCCAGCAGGCTCGCATGGTCGCCGCGCTCCACGACCCGCCCATGGTCGAGGACGAGGATCTCGTCCGCGCCGATAACTGTGGACAGGCGATGCGCGATCACGAGGGTCGTGCGGCCGCGGCTGACCCGGTCGAGGGCATCCTGGATCTCCTTCTCCGTGAAGGTGTCGAGGGCCGAGGTCGCCTCGTCGAGGACCAGGATCGGCGGACCCTTCAGGATCGTCCGGGCGATCGCCACGCGCTGCTTCTCGCCGCCCGAGAGCTTCAGGCCGCGCTCGCCCACGGGCGTGTCGTAGCCTTCCGGCAGGAGGCCGATGAAGCGGTCGATCTGGGCAAGGCGGGCGGCCTCCCTCACCTCCTCCGGGGTCGCGTCCCAGCGGCCGTACTGGACGTTGTAGCCGATGGTGTCGTTGAAGAGCACCGTATCCTGGGGAACCATGCCGATGACCTTGCGCAGCGAGGCCTGCTGCACCTCGGCGATGTCCTGACCGTCGATGAGGATCCGGCCGCTGGTCGGCTCGTAGAACCGGAACAGCAGGCGGGAGATGGTGGACTTGCCCGCGCCCGAGGGGCCCACGATGGCGACCGTGTGGCCCGCCGGAACCTCGAAGCTCACGCCCTTCAGGATCGGGCGCTCGGGAATATAGGCGAAATGCACGTCCTCGAAGCGCACGACGCCCTGGCGCACATCGAGCGGCTTGGCGCCTGGCCTGTCCTGGATCTCGGGGTTGCGCTCGATGATCTCGAACATGTCGTCGATGTCGATGAGCGCCTGCTTGATCTCGCGGTAGAGCATGCCCATGAAGTTCAGCGGGATGTAGAGCTGGACCAGCATGGCGTTGACGAGGACGAAGCTGCCGATGGAGACGCGGCCCGCCATGATGTCCCGGGCCGCCAGGATCATCACGATGGTCATGCCGATCGAGAAGATCAGCGCCTGTCCGGCATTGAGCACGGCGAGCGACGTGTAGGTCTGGGTCGAAGCCCGCTCGTAGCGCTCCATGGAGCGGTCGTACCGGGCCGCCTCCCGGGCTTCGGCGCCGAAGTACTTCACGGTCTCGTAGTTGAGGAGCGAGTCGACCGCCTTGGTATTGGCGTCCGTGTCGGAGTCGTTCATCTGCTTGCGGATCGAGATCCGCCACTGGGTCGCCTTGTACGTATAGGCGAGATAGACCACCACCATCACGAAGACCACGAGGGAATAGGTCCAGTCGAATTCCCAGGCGAGAATTCCCAGAACCAGCATGAATTCGAGGATGGTCGGCAGGAGGGTCAGCACCACGAGGCGCGACAGTTCCTCGATGCCTTCGCGACCGCGCTCGAGGACCCGGGTCAGACCGCCGGTCTTGCGCTCGAGATGGAAGCGCAGGGACAGGCGGTGCATGTGCTCGAAGGTCTGCAGGGCGAGGTTGCGCACCGCATGCATGGCGACCTTGGCGAACAGGCCGTCGCGGACCTGGGTCAGCACCGCCATGAGGATGCGGGTGATGCCGTAGATCACGGTGAGCAGGATCGGGGCCCGCCAGAGCCAGGAGCCCGCCGTCTGCGCCGAAGCGCTCTGGTTGCCGACGCCCGCCACCGCCACGAGAGCATCCGTCGCCCATTTGAAGGCGAAGGGCGTCACCATCGTGATGCCCTTCGCGACAAGCAGAAGGGCGAAGGCCAGGAAGACCCGCCGCTGGAGATCGGGCCGGCCGTGAGGCCAGAGATAGGGCCAGAGCTTTTGCAGGGTGGCGGTCAAGCCACTGGGTTTCGGCGTAGTCTTGCCCGCCGACGGGACGGCTGTGGAGGGAGGCATGCGTCAGGATCCGATCAAGGTGTCGGACCTGCATATAGATGATCGGCGGGATGAATTCACCCCGCCTGCGACGGATCAGTTGCTCTTCGCGCCTTGGTCGCCCGGAAGGACGAAGACCTGGCCGGGATAGATCAGGTTCGGATTGCGGATCTGCTCCTGGTTCGCGCCGTAGATCACGGTGTAGCGATAACCTTCGCCGTAGATGCGCTGGCTGATCCGCCAGAGATTGTCGCCACGGGATACGATGGCCGTATTGATGTTGGGGATCACGACCGTTCCGACAGCCGCCATTTGGGCGTCCGGAACGGCGGACGCCATCTTGTTGCCCGCCTGCGGCGCGGGCCGGGCGGGCTGGGCCGAAGCTGCGGCAGGCTGGGTCGGCGCAGAGGCGACCTGCACCGGGACGTTGAAGGCCACCTCGGCCCGGGACTTCACCTGGCCGGAAACCGGGTCCACATCGTCGAGGCGGATCCGGTAATCCCCCGGCTTGACCCCGCTGGCGATCGAGAAGGACACCTTGCCGTCGCCTCCGGCTCCTCCGGGGGCGATCAGGCTCTCATTGAGATAGAGGCGAACCGTTGCCCCGGGCGCCGAAAGCCCGGACACGAAGAGCTTCCCCTCCTCCGTCTCGACGCTCACGATCTTGATTTCCGGCCGGGTCGCCGGCTGGGCCGGTGCGGCGCTCGCCTGCGGCTGGGCCGGGGCCTCGGCCGGCTGGGCCTCGGCCGCCTTGCCGTCCGCCGCAGGCTGCTCGGCCGTCTTCGGCTCCGGCGGCTCGGGGTTGGACAGGAGGACCGTGGGCTTGTCGGGCGCCGTCAGGGCCACGAGGGGCCGGGCCTTGGCGTCGCTGCTGATGACCACGGTCACGCTCTCCCGCGAACGCTGGCGGGCACCGTCCGGAGCCGTGGATTGCAGGGCGATCTGATGTGAGCCCGGCGGGAGAGGCGGAGGCACGATGGCGAAGAGCCCGGACGCATCGGCCACCGCGCGGGCATGCACCTGGTCGCCCCTCAGAAGCTCGATCGTCGCTCCCGGGGCGGCGCGTCCTGCAATGACGCTCTCCCCGTTCGGCTCGACGCGCACGACATCGAAGGACGGTGCGACGGGGGAATCGGCGGGGGCCGCCGCAGGCTCGCCCGCGGGGGCCTGCTTGGATGCGGCCTGTGCCGGGGCTGCCGGAGCGGGCGAGGATTGCGGGTTGTGGACTTGCGGGGCCGGAGCCGTATTCTGCGCCGCTGGCGTCGGTTCCGACTGCGACCAGTGAAGCACGCCGAAAAGGACCCCGACGACGGCAACGGCGGTAGCGCCCAGTGCGGCGATCGTTCCGCTGACCTGTTTATCGTTCGCCATGGTGCTTTTTCTCAAACGCGGCACTTTCAGTCATTTAAGCTGTTTATCTTTCAAAAGGCTACGGCCATAAAGGACAAATATAATGCTTTACGATTCAGCGCGGGAGGTGCCCCGCTTCCCCGACATGTCCATGCCAGCGATCAAATCCATTTGCGTCTATTGTGGCTCCGGTTTCGGAGACGATCCGCTGTTCGCGGACAATGCGGCCGCTTTGGGCCGTGCGATGGCGGAGCAGGACATCAGCCTCGTCTATGGGGGAGGCAATGTGGGCCTCATGGGCACCATCGCCCAGACGGTTCTCGACAATGGCGGCTATGTCACTGGAATTATTCCGGAATTTCTCAAATCGCGCGAGAAGCTCCTCGACGACGTGCAGGAAACCATTGTCGTGCCCGACATGCACACCCGCAAGCGCCTGATGTTCGAGAGGGCCGATGCCTTCGTGGCCCTGCCCGGCGGCATCGGAACCCTGGAAGAGCTCGTGGAGCAGATGACCTGGGCGCAGCTCGGGCGGCACACGAAGCCGATCCTGCTGCTCAGCACCAAGGGATTCTGGAAGCCGCTCCTCACCCTGTTCGCCCATATGCGCGAACAGGGCTTCATCCGTCCCGGCCTCGAGCTGAACTATCTGGTCGCGGAGCAGGTGGACGATGTGCTTCCCATGCTCGAGGCGGCAGCCCGACGGATCGGGGTGAGCGCCGATACGGATTTCATCGAGCAGAAGTTCTGACGGCGAGAAAATGGCGAGGCCGTCCGCGCCTGCGCGGCGGACGGCCTCGCACATCCGTCGTCGCAGAGTCGCATCGACAGGAATATCGGGAGCAAAAGGACTATTGTCCCCTGATCCTGATCTCTTCTTGCTCCCCAATAGCCTTTGATTAACCAGCACGGCGCGCCCTTCTACAAAGCGGTTGTCATTCTTTACCTGCCTCTGTAACTGGTTAGGCTATGACATTACTGCACGTTAGCTGCGCATAGCGGCCGGGGCAATTTCCAGATGACGATCGCCGTTTTTACGATCGGCGGCGAGGCGCAGGTCAACGCCACCGCCACATCCGACCAGATGTATCCCGCCGTGTCGGCTCTCGCCGGCGGCGGCTGGATCGTGACATGGGCCTCCCTTACCCAGGACGGCGGCGGCTTCGGGATCTACCAGCGCCGCTACGATGCGCAGGGCGCCACGACCGGGCCGGACGTCCTGGTCAACGCGACCACGGCGGACAACCAGACCTATCCCAGCGTCACGGGCCTCGCCAATGGCGGCTGGGTCGTGACCTGGCAATCCAACCTGCAGGATGGAGCGAAATACGGCGTTTATCAGCGCGTCTACGATGCCCAGGGCGCGACCACGGGCGCGGACATTCTCGTCAACGTCACGACGGCCGACGACCAGCAGAGCCCGAGCGTCACCGCTCTCAAGAACGGCGGCTGGGTGGTCACATGGCAGTCGAATCTCCAGGACGGCTCGAGCAACGGCGTTTATCAGCGCATCTACAATGCCCAGGGCGTTACCGCAGGCCCCGACATCCTGGTCAATCTCACCACGGCCAGTGATCAGAGCAATCCCAGCGTGACCGCCCTGTCGGATGGCGGCTGGGTCGTGTCGTGGCAATCCAATCTGCAGGATGGTTCCGGCTACGGGATCTACCAGCGCCGCTACGATGCGCAGGGCGCCACGACCGGGCCGGACGTCCTGGTCAATGCTACGACGAACCTGTCGCAGAACAGCCCGAGCTTGGCCGCCCTTGCAAACGGCGGCTGGGTCGTGACATGGCAATCGAACATCCAGGACGGCTCGGGATACGGCGTTTATCAGCGCGTCTACGACGCCCAGGGCGCGACCACGGGCGCGGACATTCTCGTCAACGTCACGACGGCCAGCGACCAGCAGGGCCCGAGCGTCACCGCTCTCAAGAACGGCGGCTGGGTCGTGACATGGCAGTCGAATCTCCAGGATGGCTCGGGATACGGCGTTTATCAGCGCCACTACACGGATTCCGGCGCAACTGTCGGTCCCGACATCCTGGTCAACACCGTCACAGGAAGCGATCAGCAATCCCCCTCCGTAACGGCGACCTCCGATGGCGGCTGGACGGTCGCGTGGATGTCGCATCTGCAGGACGGCACCGGATGGGGCATCTTCCAGCGCCACTACACGCCTGCCGGAGGCAGCACGCTGACCGCTGGCGCCGACATTGCCATGGGCACGAGCGCGAACGAGACGCTCTACGTGCTCGCCGGGAGCCTGAACGCCGGGGACCTGCTCTCCGGCGGCGCCGGCGCCGATACCCTTGAGATGGTCACGGCCGGCACCATCGACCTCACCGCGCCAGCCCAGCTCTCCGGATTCGAGGCGCTGGCGGGGAGCGCCGGAAACGACACTATCGTGGTCAACGCCGCCCGCCTGGGTGCCTTCACCTCCTTCGAAGGGCGAGCAGGCGTCGACATCCTGCAATTCATGGGCGCCGGCTCGTTCGACTGCAGGGGAAAGACCTTCTCCGGCATCGAGAAGATCGTGCTCACAGGCGGCGGCGCTGCCGTGACCGTCGGCGACGTGGCGACCGCTCTTCTTCTGCGCGGCTCCGTGGAGGACCACAACAGCGTGACCCTCGTCGGCGGCGTCTTCACGTCCGTCGAGCGGCAGCAGCTTTTCCGCCAGGGCATGGAAACCGTTGCCGACGACGGCGGCACCTATGCCAATCAGCCGCCGGGCCTGAGCGGCCTCGACGGCGACAGCGTGATCGTTGCCGATGGCGAGACAGTCCTGATCGACGCGGGCGGTGACGCCACGGTCGTCGACAATGCGGGCTCTCTGAGGTCTCTCGAAGTGCTCGTGAGCCGCAACGGCATCGCGTCCGAGGACCGGTTCGGGATCAGCACCGGGAGCGGCCTGTCCCTTTCGGCCGGGATCACGTCAGGGAGCCTCATCTCCATCAACGGAACTGTCTTCGGCACCATTACGGCGACCGGCCATGCGCTTCAGGTTTCCTTCAACGATAACGCGACCGCTGCCCTGATCCAGCAGCTCGTCCGTTCCCTCACCTATACCAACATCAACGAGGTCGATCCCTCAACCTCCCCGCGGACGATCAGCATCACCCTTGCCGATGGCACCGGCGCCTGGACCACGGCGGCGACCTCCGTCACCGTCCATCAGGTGAACGACGCCCCTGCCCTGTTGGGGATCTCCGCGTCGCCCCAGACCGTGGCGGATGACGGACTTCTCGCGCCCTTCGCCAGCGCCAGCATCGGCGATCTGGACAGCCCCAGCCTCACCCTCACGGTGACGCTCGACGATCCGGCCAAGGGTACCCTGCTCCATTCCGGCAGCGGCAGCTACGACGCCCTCACCGGCACCTACACCGTGACCGGCTCCGCCGCCGCGGTGAGCGCCGCCCTGCAGGCACTGCAGTTCGACCCGCGTGAGCGCTTCACCCTCGGGGAGCAGGAGACCACCACCTTCACCATCCGGGTGAGCGACGGCGCCCATGCTCCGGTTCTCGAGACGGCCACCGTCACGGCCGTGGCCGCGAACCGCGCGCCCACGGTGATCAGCCTGGACGGCACGAGCATCGGCGAGCATGCCGGCCTCGGGGCCGTGATCGGCACGCTCGGCGCGATGGATCCGAACGGCAATCAGGGTTTCACCTATACGCTGCTCGACAATGCAGGCGGGCGCTTCGCGATCGAGAACGGGCAGCTCGTGGTGGCCAATCCGCTGCTGCTGGAGGCGGACCGGACCGAGACCTATCAGGTCGGCATCCAGGTCACCGATGCCGGCGGGCTGTCCCGCCACCAGACCTTCGGCATCACCGTCATCGCCCAGAACGATGCCCCGACCCTGAGCATGCCGGTCGGCAGTGTCCCTGTCATTCCGGATACGGGGACGGTCTATCCATTCCCCGGGATCGCCTTCGGCGACAAGGACAGCCCGGCTCTGACCGTCACGGTCACCCTGGACGACAGCACCAAGGGCATTCTGACCAATCCCGGCCCGGGTATCTACGACGCGGCGAGCGGCACCTATACGGTCACGGGTTCGGTGGACACGGTCACCGCCGCGGTGCGAGGCTTATGCTTCGAACCGCGCGACCGGCTCGATGCCGCGGGCACAGTGGAAGCGACGACGTTCACGATCCGCGTCGACGATGGCGCAGGCCATGTCGCGATGGGGACGACCAGCGTGAAGGCTGTCACGACCAACTACGCGCCGATGGCGATTCTGCTCGATGGGGCCGCCGTTGACGAATTGGCGGCCAACGGCACCGTGGTGGGAACACTCGGCGCTCTCGATCCGAATGGTCCGGAGGGGATCTCCTATACTCTCACGGACGATGCGGGCGGGCGCTTCGCAATCGAGAATGGCAGGCTCGTGGTGAAGGATGGCGTCAAGCTCGACTTCGAGCAGGCGGTCCAGCATCAGGTGACGATCCGTGCAAGCGACCCGGGCCATCTCTCCATCGAGAGGACCTTCACCATCGCGGTCGGAGACGTATCGGCAGAAGCGACGGGAGGCTCCGCCAACGTTGATGTCCTGGTCGGTGGCGCGGAGCGCGACAGGCTCTCCGGCGGCGAAGGCAACGACATTCTGACCGGTGGAGCGGGCCAGGATGTGTTCGTGTTCGACACGAAGCTCGGCACCTCCAAGACGAACCGTCAGGTCAACTTCGACACGATCACGGATTTCAAAGCGGGCCAGGACAAGATCTGGCTCGAGGATGCGGTGTTCAAGAAGCTCGGGAAGGGCACGGAGCTGAAGCCCGGCAAGCTGAAGAAGGACTTCTTCGTCGTCGGCACCAAGGCCAAGGACAAGAACGACTACCTGATCTACAACAAGAAAACCGGCGTGCTCGCCTACGATGCCGACGGCTCCGGCAAGGGCAAGGCCGTGGAGTTCGCCCAGCTCGCCCAGAACCTCAAGCTCACCGAGAAGGACTTCTTCGTGATCTGAACCGGCGGCGCAGCATCAGAGCTGCGCCCCGCTCTTCAGGAGCTTGTAGACCATCGAGTCCGTCAGGGCCTGGAACGAGGCGTCGATGATGTTGGGCGACACCCCGATGGTGGTCCAGCGCTCGCCCGACTTGTCCGAGAACTCGATGAGCACGCGGGTCACGGCGTCCGAGCCGCCCTGGTAGATGCGGACCTTGTAGTCGACCAGCTCCAGGTCCTGGATCAGGTTCTGGTACTTGCCGAGATCCTTGCGCAGGGCCAGGTCGAGGGCGTTGACCGGGCCGTTGCCTTCGGCGGCGGAGATCAGGATCTCGTCTCCCACTCTCACCTTCACGATGGCCTCCGCAACGGTCACGAGTTCGCCGACCGCGTTGAAGCGGCGCTCCACGTTGACCGAGAAGCGCTCCACGTCGAAGAAGGCCGGCACTTCGCCCAGCATGCGCTTGACCAGCACGTAGAACGACGCGTCCGCTCCCTCGAAGGCGAATCCCTGCGCCTCCTTGCGCTTCACCTCGTCGAGAACCCGCGCGATGCGCGGATCGCCCTTCTCGAGATCGAAGCCGCAGCGCTTGAGCTCCGCCAGGATGTTCGACTGCCCGCCCTGGTCCGACACCAGCACCCTGCGCGTGTTGCCGACGACCTCCGGCTCCACATGTTCATAAGTGTGCGGGTCCTTCAGGACCGCGGAGGCATGGATTCCCGCTTTGGTCGCGAAGGCGCTCGCGCCCACGAAGGGCGCGTGACGGTTCGGCTGGCGATTGAGGATCTCGTCGACTTGCCGCGACACATGGGTGAGCTGGCCCAAGGTCTCGTCCGACACGCCGAGATCGAAGCGGGACGCATAGCCGTCCTTCAGCTTCAGGGCCCCGACGAGGGTGATGAGATTGGCATTGCCGCAGCGCTCGCCGAGGCCGTTGAGCGTGCCCTGGATCTGGCGCGCGCCCGCCTCCACGGCCGCAAGCGAATTGGCCACCGCGCACCCGCAATCGTCATGGGCGTGAATGCCGACATGCGTGCCGGGCACGACCCGGGTGACGGCGGAGACGATGGCCGTCACCTCGTGGGGCAGCGTGCCGCCATTGGTGTCGCAGAGCACGACCCAGCGGGCGCCCGACTCGCAGGCCGTCTTCGCGCAGGCGAGCGCATAATCGGGATTGGCCTTGTAGCCGTCGAAGAAGTGCTCGCAATCGACGATCACCTCGCGGCCCCGGGCGCGGGCGGCCTCGACGCTCTCGCGGATACCCGCGAGGTTCTCCTCGAGCGTCGTCTCGAGAGCCACGTGGACGTGGTAGTCCCAGGACTTGGCGACGAAGCAGATGGCGTCGGCCTCGGCTTCCAGAAGCGCCGCGACCCCCGGATCGTTGGAAACGGAGCGCCCGGCGCGCTTGGTCATGCCGAAGGCCGTGAACTTGGCGTTCCGGGTCCGCTTTTCTGCAAAGAAGGTGGTGTCGAGCGGGTTCGCTCCCGGATAGCCGCCCTCGACATAGTCGACGCCCAGCCTGTCGAGGAGCCCCGCGATGGCGCGCTTGTCCTCCAGCGAGAAGTCCACGCCCGTGGTCTGCGCCCCGTCGCGCAGGGTCGTGTCGAAGAGATAGACGCGCTCGCGGCTCATGACGAAAGCTTCCTGTCTTCAGGGGCGCTCAGGCGCTTTTCCATGGTGGTGGTGCCGAGCCACTCGTCGCCGAGCGGCATCGTGTTGCGGCGCTGGGGCTGGAAGCCATGCTTCTGGAAGAATGGCAGCGCGTTGTCGCTCACCTCCGCCACGAGGCGCAGGGCCCCGCGGGCACCGGCGAGCTTCTCGATGGCGTCGTAGAGCATCGTGCCCATGCCCTGCCCGGCCGCGGCCGGGTGGACGTGGAAGAGGTCGATCAGCTCATTGTCCTTGAGGGCGATGAAGCCGACCGGCGAGCCCTCCACCGTCACGACGAGCGTCAAAGCCTGAGCGAGGCGCTGAGCGAAGGAGTCGTCCTCCGCGAGGGCCATCCAGGCCTCCTGCTGGCTTGCGCTGTAATCCTCTCCCGTCAGCCCCTCGATGCTGGCCTGGAAGATCTCGGCCAGCACAGGCAGGTCGGCGGGCAGAAAGGGACGAAGTCCCGGTTTCGGCAGTGATTGTCCCATCAGCGTGCGACCTCCCAGGTGGTGGTGCCGTCCTTGTTGTCCTTCACCACGACGTTCAGAGCGGCGAGCTCGTCACGGATACGGTCGGACTCGGGCCAGTTCTTGGCGGCACGGGCCTCCTTGCGGGCTGCGATCAGGGTCTCGACGACGGCGGGGTCCACGGCCAGGGAAGCCTTCTTGCGAGCCTCCCATGCCTCGGCGCCCTCCAGCAGGAAGCCGAGCGCCCGAAGATTGGCGCCAAGCTCCTCATGAGCCCCCTGCCCGTCCAGGGCATGAAGCTCCGCCAGCATCCTGGGCGTGTTGAGATCGTCGGCCAGGGCCTCGACGATCTGGTCCGAGAGGCCTGCGGAGCGTCCCCGCCCGGCGAGTTCATACCAGCGGTCGAGCGTCTTCTCGCTCTCCTCCAGCCCCTTCGCCGTCCAGTCGATGGGCTGGCGGTAATGGGTGCGGAGCATGTTGAAGCGCAGCACCTCGCCCGGCCAGTCCTTCAGGAGGTCGTGGATGGTGAAGAAGTTGCCCAGCGACTTCGACATCTTCTCGCCTTCCACCTGCAGGAAGCCGTTGTGCATCCACACATTGGCCATGCGCGGCAGTCCGAAGGCGCAGCAGCTCTGTGCGATCTCGTTCTCGTGGTGCGGAAAGACGAGGTCGATGCCGCCGCCATGGATGTCGAAGATCTCGCGCTCCACCGGATCGTCGCAGGCGAGCCTTGTCTCGAAGGCCTGAACGAGGTGCTTCCACGACATGGCGGAGCACTCGAGATGCCATCCCGGACGCCCGGGCGTCGCGATGCCGACGGGCGACGGCCAGCCCGGATCCTGCGGGCCCGAGGGCTTCCAGAGCACGAAATCCATGGGGTCGCGCTTATAGGGAGCCACGTCCACCCGCGCCCCGGAGAGCAGTTCGTCGAGGGAGCGCTTCGAGAAGGCGCCGTATTTCGGCACGCCTGACAGTTTCTGCATGGCCGAGACGGAAAAGAGCACATGATCCTCGGCCACATAGGCCGCGCCGCGCTCGATCAGGCGCTCGATGATCATCCGCATCTCGGCGATGTGCTCGGTCGCCCGGGGCTCGACGAAACGCGGCGGCCTGCCGGGCTCGTTCACGTCATCGGGCATCAGCACGCCCAGTGCCCGGATATCGGCGTGGAACTGCTCCTCGGTCTTCTGCGTGACGAGGCGGATCGCCTCGTTGTGGGGCAGGTTCGGGTAATCCCGTGCGGCGCGGGCGTTAATCTTGTCGTCCACATCGGTGATATTGCGCACATACGTGACCGCTTCCGCACCGTAAACATGCCTCAGGAGACGGAAGAGAAGATCGAAGACGATGATCGGCCGGGCATTCCCGATATGGGCATAGTCGTAGACGGTGGGGCCGCAGACATAGAGGCGCACGTTCTTCGGGTCGATCGGGACGAACGCGTCCTTCGACCGGGTGAGTGTGTTGTAGAGCCGAAGCTGAGCCGCCATGAAACCAAATCCCTGTCAGGCCGCCGGCCGGAGGATGGTTTCGATCTTGGAATGAGAACGAGACGGCCCCAGCCAGCGAAGTGCGCTAGCCGCAAATAATCCCGGAAATGAGGATCGCTGCCGTGTTCATGGAAAAATCAATGCCCTGTTGGGCCTGGCGCGTCAAGGTTCCCGTGCTGGCGAGCACGTTTTATTTGCACGGATGCAAGAAACGCGCATTAACCAAACACGTTAGACCTTTATTCATGTCATCGCGTGACAATAGATCACGTTCAAAACCAATGAGGTCTTCCATGCGCCGCGCATTCACCATGCTCGGATTGGGTACTGCCATGTTCTTCGCAGCCGCATCCATGGCGCTGCTTCCCGACGGCACCCAAGCCTCGTCGGCGGAAGCGACCTTCCTGGTTCCCGCCGCCGATGGCTACGGCGTTGCGGAATGCCTCATCTCAGACCGTTCTTGTGGCCAAGTTGTGGCGGACACCTGGTGCGAGGCGCAAGGCTACGTCAAGGCCACCTCCTTCCGGCAGACGGGCGCCGACGAGGTGACGGGATCGGTGCAGAACGCAGCCCTCACCACGAAGGCCCCTCCGGTCGCGATCACCTGCTCGAACTGAGATTTTCCGCTTTCGATCATGATGGCCGGGTTCGTCCCGGCCATTGTCGTTTCGGGAGCCCCCGCCGGAGGGCGGCGAGCCGGGACAGGCCTACTTGCTCAGCCAGTCCCCGCATTTCGGCGGCACTTCCGTTCCCCAGGGCATCAGGGGCACGGTGGAGGTCGAGTTCTTGGGCGAGCCCTCGATGGGACGGTCGGAATAGACCATGTAGACGAGCGTGTTGCGCTTCGCGTCGCAGCCGCGGACGATCTGCATCTTCTTGAAGATCAGCGACCGGCGCTCGCTGAACACCACGTCGCCCTGCCCGAATTTCTGCCGGAAGCGCACCGGGCCGACCTGACGGCAGGCGAGCGAGATGTCGGACACCTCCTCGGCCACCCCGAAAGTGCCGGAAATGCCGCCCCGCTCCGGCGTGGTGTAGTGGCAGGCCACGCCCTCCACGAGGGGGTCGTCGATCCCGTAGACCGCCAGTTTGTCGTCCGGGGTCAGCGCCCGCCAGACGGTGGACTTCTTGAAGATCAGGTCCGGCTCCTGCGCCGCGGCCCCCGAGGCCGCGCCGGTCAGCAAGGCCAGAGCCAGAGCGATTCGAGCGAGCATGTCGTGTCATCTCCCACGGTTAAGCCGCTATGTGGGGATGGTCTCGGCCCTTGGCGAGGGGTCACTCGGCGTGATGGCTGCATACGCAGATCTTGTTGCCGTCGAGATCGCGGAAATACGCCCCATAATAGTTGCGGTGGTAATGCGGCCTGAGCCCCGGTCCGCCCTCGTCGGTCCCTCCCGCGGCCATGGCGGCCGCATGGCAGGCATCGACCACGGCTCTCCTGGGGGCCAGAAGGGCGATCATGGCTCCGTTGCCCACGGAGGGGGCGCCGCCGTCGAAGGGCTGCACCACCAGGAACTGAGGCCGCCCGCCGGGCTGGCCGTAGCCGACCATGCCGTCCCCGGAAAACCGCACCTCGAGACCGAGCGGAGCGAACACGGCGTCGTAGAATGTCTGCGCCCGGACAAGGTCATTTGATCCGATGGTCGTATGGGAGTACATGCAGGTCTCATCAGGGGTCGTTTCGGGAAAGCTAGTCGGCTTCCCTCGGAGCGGGCAAGGCGTTAATCACAATAGGGTCAAATTCCGGCGTCAAATGACCTCTTCCTCAGGGCAATTGGCACCGTAACGGACCCGGTTCTGCGACAAGCTTTATGACAAAGATCTCTTTCTTCCGCTCCCTCATCGCCGCGGCGGCCCTTCTGGCGGCCGGCCAGTCAGCCCTTGCGCAATCGCCCGAGTGCCAGCGCTATCGCGCGGAACTCGCGAATCTCGAACGCAGCGGCGGGGGAGCGCCGACGGGCCAGATGCAGGCCCAGCGCGCCGAGATCAACCGCCTGGTCGGCTATTACCGCAACATCGGCTGCGAGCGCGGCCCCCTCGGGTTCCTGTCCGGTCCTCCGCCCGCCGAATGCGGCTCGATCGCTCAGCAGATCCGCCAGCTCGAGGCGGGCTACGCGCGCCTGGCTTCGCAGTCCGTCGACCCGGCCGACGTCGAGTCGCGCCGCCGCCAGCTTCAGGCCGCCGTGCAGCAGACCTGCTCCGCCGAGCAGCCCCGCGGCTTCTTCGAATCCCTCTTCGGCGCCCCGCGCGGCCAGCAGCCGCAGCAGGAGATCGCTCCCGAAGGCCAGCCGATCATCTCCGAGGAGCCCTCCCTCGGCGGCGGGCGCCTCGCCTGCGTGAAGACCTGCGACGGCTCCTACTTCCCCCTGAGCTCCGCCCCCGGCGGCCGGCAGAATGCGGACGAGATGTGCCAGGCGCTCTGCCCCGGCACGGAAACCGTCGCCTTTGCGTATCCGGGAGGCGACGAAGGCATCACCCGGGCCGTCTCGGTCTCCGGCAGCAAGCCCTACACGTCGCTGGCGAACGCCTTCAAGTACCGGAAATCCTTCGACGAGAGTTGCGCCTGCAAGAAGGGCAATGAAAGCTGGGCCGTTGTTCTCCGTCGGGCCGAGAGCATGCTCGAGCAGAAGAAGGGCGACGTCATCGTGACCGCCGAGAAGGCGGAGGAAATGTCGCGTCCCAAGGCCGTGCAGGCCCGCAAGGCCGCGGAGAAGAAGGCCAACGACGAGTCCCAGGCGGCCGCCGAAAGCGCCGCCGCTGCCCCGACGGCGGGCAAGGAATCCGCCGGCATCGGCCCGCAATCCATCGAGAACAACACCATCGTGGGCCAGGGCGAAGGGCCGAAGCGAGAGGTCGTCACGAGCGACGGCCAAAAGAAAACCGTGCGCGTCGTTGCCCCCAATCTGATTCCGGTGCCGAACGCCAAGAACTGAACCTTCGTGTCTCGGCTGGGGAGCGGCGTGAAGCCGGCGCGGCCTGTTCATGATGGGCTGCCCCGGACCGAGACTGAATTCCGGTCCGCGCCGGTTCATGCTATCAGGCCCGCATGAAGCCGCTCGAACACCCTCACCCGCCACGCCCCATCGGGGTCCCGGATGCGATCATCTCCGTTTCCGGGTTGAGCAAGATCTATGCCTCGGGCTTTCAGGCCCTGCGGGACGTCGACCTGGAGATCCGCCGCGGCGAGATCTTCGCCCTGCTGGGTCCGAACGGCGCCGGCAAGACCACGCTGATCAGCATCATCTGCGGGATCGTCAACCCGAGTACGGGCTCCATCGCGGCCGACGGCCACGACATCATCCGGGATTACCGGGCTGTCCGCTCGGCCATCGGTCTCGTCCCCCAGGAGCTGACCACGGACGCCTTCGAGAGCGTCTGGGACACGGTGAAGTTCAGCCGCGGCCTCTTCGGCAAGCCGGCCAACCCCGCCTATCTCGAGAAGATCCTGAGGGACCTTTCCCTGTGGGAGAAGAAGGACAGCAAGATCATGACCCTGTCCGGCGGCATGAAGCGCCGGGTCATGATCGCCAAGGCCCTCTCGCACGAGCCGAAGATCCTGTTCCTCGACGAACCCACCGCCGGTGTCGACGTGGAACTCAGGCGCGACATGTGGACCATGGTCCGCTCCCTGAGGGAGAGCGGCGTCACGATCATCCTGACCACCCATTACATCGAGGAGGCCGAGGAGATGGCCGACCGGATCGGGGTGATCAGCAAGGGCGAGATCATCCTGGTCGAGGACAAGGCCGTGCTGATGCGCAAGCTCGGCCGCAAGCAGCTGACCCTGCACCTGAAGAGGCCGCTCCATGCGCTTCCGGAGGAGTTGCGCTCTGAGCATCTGCAGCTGTCCGCCGACGGCTCCGATCTCGTCTACACCTTCGATACGCAGAGCGGCGAGGAGACGGGCATCGCCGATCTCCTGCGGCGCCTGAGCGAGCACGATATCGACTTCAAGGACCTCCGCACGACCGAAAGCTCGCTGGAGGAGATCTTCGTCAGCCTTGTCAGGGGGCGCCGGTGAACCTTTACGCCATCAGGGCCATCTATCTTTTCGAAATGGCGCGCACCTGGCGGACGCTGATGCAGAGCATCGCGTCGCCCGTGATCTCGACTTCGCTCTATTTCATCGTCTTCGGCTCGGCCATCGGATCGCGGATGGCGAGTGTCGAGGGCGTCAGCTACGGCGCCTTCATCGTGCCGGGGCTCATCATGCTGTCCATCCTGACGGAGAGCATCTCCAATGCGTCGTTCGGCATCTACATGCCGAAGTTCACGGGCACGATCTACGAGATCCTCTCGGCTCCGGTCTCGGCGATCGAGACGGTGATCGGATACGTGGGCGCGGCTGCCAGCAAGTCGATCATCATCGGCACCATCATCCTGATCACGGCTCGCTTCTTCGTGGATTTCACCATCGCCCATCCGTTCTGGATGATCGGCTTTCTGGTTCTGACCTCCGTGACCTTCAGCCTCTTCGGCTTCATCATCGGCATCTGGGCCGACAGCTTCCAGAAGCTGCAGGTCGTGCCTCTGATGATCGTGACGCCGCTCGCCTTTCTGGGCGGCAGCTTCTACTCGATCAACATGCTGCCGCCCTTCTGGCAGAAGGTCGCCCTGTTCAACCCGGTCGTCTATCTGGTGAGCGGATTCCGCTGGAGCTTCTACGGCGTGGCCGATGTCGGCGTCGGCATCAGCCTGGGCATGACCCTGGTCTTCATGCTGGTCTGCCTCTCCGCCATCTGGTGGATCTTCCGGACAGGCTACAGGATCAAGGCCTGACCCTCACGCCGCCTGACCCGACAATCTCGCCCTGGCGCGCTCGGGTCCGATCAGCGGCAGGAGCGGCCCCAGCTCCGGCCCGTGATCGAGGCCGGTGAGCGCGAGGCGCAGCGGCATGAACAGCGCCTTGCCCTTGAGTCCGGTCTTCGCCTTCACGGTTTCCGTCCAGGCTTTCCAGGTGGTCGCATCCCAGGGTGCGGGCGGAAGCGCCTCGACGGCTGCGTCGATGAAGGCCCTGTCCCCAATGACAGGCGTCACGGGACCGCGCACCACCCCCGCCCACTCGGCGGCATCCCGCACCTTCGTCAGGTTGCCGCGCACGGCGAGCCAGAAGGTCTCGCCCAGATCCGCGTCGAGCTTCGCCAGGCGTTCGCGCACGGCCTCGTAGGGCATCTCGTGGATGAGGCGGGCGTTCAGGTGCTCCAGCTCGTGCTCGTCGAATTTCGCGGGGGCCCGGGAGATGTGGGAGAAGTCGATGAGGCGCGCCAGCTCGCCGAGATCAGCGACCGGGCGCACGGCCTCCGCCGAGCCGACCAGGACGGCGAGCGAGGCCACCGCCTGCGGCTCCAGCCCCGCCTCCCTCAAGCCCCTCACGGACAGGTGGCCGAGACGTTTGGACAGACCCTCGCCGCTTGCGGTGATGAGCAGGCTGTGATGGGCGAAGGTGGGTACCTTCCCGCCGAGGGCCTCGAAGATCTGGATCTGCACCGCCGTGTTCGTGACGTGATCCTCGCCCCGGATCACATGGGTGATCCGGAGGTCGATATCGTCCACCACCGACGGCAGGGTATAGAGATAGGTGCCGTCCTCGCGTACCAGCACGGGGTCGGAGAGCGATCCGCAATCGACATGGCATTCGCCGCGCACCAGGTCGTTCCAGGCGACGGTCGTATGGTCGAGGCGGAAGCGCCAATGGGGCTTGCGCCCTTCCGATTCCAGCCTGGCCCTGTCCTGGTCCGTCAGCCCGAGGGCGGCCCGGTCGTAGATCGGCGGCAGGCCACGGGCGAGCTGGCGCTTGCGGCGGAACTCCAGCTCCTCCGGCGTCTCGTAGCAGGCATAGAGGCGGCCCACCGCCTTCAGCCGCTCGGTGGCGTCGTTGTAGAGCGGGAAACGGTCCGACTGGCGGACGGTGATGTCGGGCGGAATGCCGAGCCATTGGAGATCGGCCTCGATCGCGTCCGCATATTCCTGCTTGGACCGCGCGAGATCCGTATCGTCGAAGCGCAGGATGAACGTGCCTCCCTCCCGCCGCGCGAAGAGCGCGTTCAGCAGGGCGACGCGGGTGTTGCCGATATGGATGTACCCGGTCGGAGACGGGGCGAAGCGGACGATGGGCTTGGACATGAGCAAACCCTATGGCGAAGGGAGCCGGACGGCGCAAGGGGTGAAGGTCGATCGGCAGGGTAAACCTGCCATTCCCATGCGCCGATGCAAAGCAGGGAGTCCATAGCGCTGAGCCTGAACATGGATCCCCTTCCCGGTCCTCCGGACCGCCGGGGATGACAGGGTGGGTCTCCTCAATGTCATTCCCGGCCGGAGGTGACGAAGTCACCGCAGGGGAAGGGAATCCTTAGTGCCACGCGTGTAAGTGGATCCCCTTCCCGCGCTACGCGCGCTGCGGATGGCAGGGTGCCTCAGACATCCATCGAACCGATGCGCGGCTTGCCGATGGCGCGCTCCAGCGCCTCGTCGTTGCCGCGCGCGGCCAGTCCCTGGTCGCGGAAGCGATTGACGATGGGGTAGCGGCGGTCGCGGCCGAAATTCCTGCGTGTCACCTTCACGCCCGGGGCCGACTGGCGGCGCTTGTATTCGGCAACGTAGAGCAGCCGCTCCACCTTCCTGACGGTCTCCGGGTCGTGCCCCTTGGCGACGATCTCGGACACGCGCAGTTCCTCCTCCACGAGGCCGCGCAGGATATCGTCGAGGACGTCGTAGGCGGGCAGCGAATCCTGATCCTTCTGGCCTTCCCGCAACTCGGCGGTCGGCGCCTTCCGAAGGATGTTCTCCGGGATCACGACTCCGTCGGGCCCCAGGGCCCCCTTCGGCTTCCAGCGGTTGCGGAGCGCCGCAAGGCGATAGACCTCCATCTTGTAGAGGTCCTTGATCGGATTGAAGCCGCCGTTCATGTCGCCGTAGATCGTGGCGTAGCCGACCGACATTTCCGACTTGTTGCCGGTCGTCACCACCATGGAGCCGAACTTGTTCGAGAGTGCCATGAGGATCGTGCCTCGGGCCCGGCTCTGGAGGTTCTCCTCCGTGATGTCGCGGCTCCGGCCCTCGAAGATCGGCTGCAGCACCTCCTCGAAACCCTCCACGGCCGGCGCGATGGGCAGAATGTCGTAGCGGACGCCCAGCGCATCGGCGCAGGCCTCCGCATCCTTCAGGGACTCCCCCGAGGTGTAGCGGTAGGGCAGCATCACGCAATGAACGCGGCCCGCCCCCAGGGCGTCCACCGCCACGGCGGCGCAGATGGCAGAGTCGAGACCGCCCGAGAGCCCCAGCACGACGCTGGGAAAGCGGTTCTTCTCCACGTAGTCGCGGAGCCCGAGGACGCAGGCGGCATAATCGGCCTCCTCCCCCTCCTCCACGGTCGCCATGGGGGCCTCGCGGCAGAACCAGCCCTCCTCCCCCTTTTCCCAGACGGTCAGGGCGACGGTTTCCTTATAGGCGGGAAGCTGGCAGACGAGCGAGCAATCGGCATTCAGCACGAAGGACGCGCCGTCGAAGACCAGTTCGTCCTGTCCGCCGACCTGGTTGAGATAGACCAGCGGCAGACCGCTCTCGGTAACGCGGGCAGCCGCGATGTTGAAGTGCTCCTCGGTCTTGCCCCGCCAATAGGGCGAGCCGTTGGGGACGAGCAGCATCTCGGCCCCGGTTTCGGCCAGACACTCGACCACGTCCCCGGTCCAGATGTCCTCGCAGATCGGAAGCCCGAGCCGGACGCCGCGGAAATTGACCGGGCCCGGCAGAGGGCCGGGCTCGAAGTTCCGCTTTTCGTCGAAGACACCGTAATTGGGCAGATCGACCTTGAAGCGCACGGAGATCGATCCGTTGTCCAGAAGCGCGTAGGCGTTGTAGAGCGCGCCCTCCTCCCGCCAGGGAAGGCCGATCAGCAGGCCCGGCCCACCATCCGCCGTCTCGCGGGCGAGACGGTCGAGGGCCGCCCGGCAGGCATCCTGGAAGGCGGGCTTCAGCACGAGATCCTCCGCCGGATAGCCCGCGAGGAACTGTTCGGCGAACATCACGAGATCGGCCCCGAGCCGGGCCGCCTCCGCACGGGCCGCACGAGCCTTCTGCTCATTGCCCTCCACATCGCCGACGATGGGATTGAGCTGCGCGAGAGCGATCTTGAGCGTGTTCTGAGCCATGGCAGGAGAGGATGTAGCGCGCGGCAGGAGGCGCAGCAATGCACCGCGCGACGCTTTCCCAAGCGCCGTCGATCCTTCGACGAAGCCGGACCTGGCTTCGACAGGGATGCCTCGAACCCGGCCCCGCCGCCGGCAAGGGGGTTATGGCCTGATATAGGACCAGCCCTGTTCCTGCAGTTCCATGATCCGCCCTACTGCCGCGGGCACTACGCGCGCCTGGGCCACGAGAACGATGTCCTTATGCTCCTGCCCGGCTTGTGTGCGGATCGAGTTTGCACATCCGGAGAAGGTCACATTCTTCCTTCTATGGCTGAGCTCCGCGATTTTGTCCTTCACCGGGGAGGTGTCGTCACGCAGCATGTGCAGACCCTGGCCCTGCGCCACGATCTCGACCCCAACATCCTCGCCTTTGTCCTCGTAATACTTCATCAGGTTCTCGGCGCTGCTGAGAGCGACCTTCATGATCGCGGCATCGTTCTGGTTCACGTGAATGACCATTCCATGCTGCCTTGTCCTGCTGCTCTGGACCTCGTTCGGGGAGAGAACCTGAGCGGTCTGCGACCGCAGCCCTTGGCCTGACACCAGCAGGAACCCGGCCACAGCCAGGACGGTGGCGCCGGCGACTCCAACAGAGACGGCTTTGACGGATACCATGATCTGATTCCCCGCTTCCAAAACATCTGCGCCGCGAGCGCTATGGTTCTCGAAAAATTCCGAACCGTAGAAGAGAATGACGGAGGTGCGATCGCTCTTCGGCCCCCCAGTACGCAATCGCAAAGACTAGCGCTGCAGAGCTGTCCGGTTAAGGGCGGGTACTCCTTGTTAGCCATCTCTGCCCTACCGGATGATCTTCCCGAGGGTATCTTCGATGGCGCCTGCGGTATTGCCTTCAACCCGGTCGGAACAGTCGCCAGCCCAGTGTCCAAGCGGTCGAGACATTGCGTCCCGCAAGCACGCGTGGCGGTCGATGGGGCAGCAGCCGCGCCCACTCATCAGGATTGGACTTCGACGGAACCGGTTAAAGCCGAGTTCGTTGTTTCCACACGAGGTTAGACTGAGGAGACACCCATGCTGAAAGGCGGCCTGCTCTGGCTCATCGGCATTCCCCTGCCGATTATTCTTATTCTTTTCTTCCTGGGCTACTTGCACTAAGGAAAAGAATACTTCCGCTATCAAAAAGCCGGAAGCTGAAAGGAGCGCAGACGCGCTCCTTTCCTATATTTATACCGGACAGACGGGACATCGGACCAACATCGGAGCCCACGGAAGACGGCCAAAATGGAAAGGGCGCCAGTGGCGCCCTTTTGGTTCGACTTTACTCCGCCGCTAACGCGGTGGGTCGCTCTCGCGACTGACGTTCCCGCTTGATGAGTTCCGAGGTCAGGAACGCGATTTCCAGCGCCTGCTCCGCGTTGAGACGCGGATCGCAATAGGTGTGATAGCGGTCGGATAGATCCGCATCGGTGAGCGCACGGGCGCCGCCTGTGCATTCCGTCACGTTCTTGCCCGTCATCTCCAGGTGGATGCCGCCCGCATGCGAGCCTTCCGCGTGATGGATGGCGAAGAAGTCCCGCACCTCGCCCATGACCCGCTCGAACGGCCGGGTCTTGAAGCCCGACGCCGCCTTGACGGTGTTGCCGTGCATCGGGTCGCAGGACCACACCACCGTGCGGCCTTCCCGCTGCACCGCCCGGATGAGGCCCGGCAGATGATCGCCGACCTTGTCCGCGCCGAAGCGGCAGATGAGCGTGAGGCGTCCCGCCTCGTCCTCGGGATTCAGCGCATCGATGAGCCTGAGCAGGCTGTCGGGCGCCAGCGACGGGCCGCACTTGAGGCCGACCGGGTTCTTGATGCCGCGCATGTATTCCACGTGGGCATGGTCGGCCTGACGGGTACGGTCGCCGATCCAGAGCATGTGCCCGGAGGTGGCGTACCAGTCGCCGGTCGTGGAATCGACCCGGGTCATGGCTTCCTCGTAGCCGAGCAGCAGGGCCTCGTGGCTCGTGTAGAAATCCGTCGTGCGCATCTCGGGATGCGTCTCCGGATCCACGCCGATGGCCCGCATGAAGTCGAGGCTCTCGGTGATGCGCTCGGCCAATTCGCTGTAACGGGAGGATTGCGGGGAATCCTTCACGAAGCCGAGCATCCAGCGATGGGCGTTCTCAAGATTCGCGTAGCCGCCGGTCGCGAAGGCGCGGATCAGGTTCAGGGTCGCGGCGGACTGGCGGTAGGCCTCGATCTGGCGCCGTGGATCCGGAATGCGGGCCTCCGGCGTGAAGGCGATGTCGTTGATGATGTCGCCCCGGTAGCTCGGCAGCTCCACCCCATCGACCGTCTCCGTGTTGGAGGAGCGCGGCTTGGCGAACTGGCCGGCCACGCGGCCGATCTTCACCACGGGCGAGCCGCCCGCGAAGGTCAGAACCACGGCCATCTGGAGGAAGAGGCGGAAGAAATCGCGGATGTTGTCCGCCGAATGCTCGGCGAAGCTCTCGGCACAGTCGCCGCCCTGGAGCAGGAAAGCCTCGCCCTTGGCGACCTTGGCCAGCGTCCGCTTCAGCTTGCGCGCCTCACCTGCAAAAACGAGCGGAGGAAAGCCGGCGAGCTGCTGCTCGACGCTCTCAAGCGCCTCAAGGTCCGGATAGGCCGGAACCTGCTGGATCGGCATCCGTCTCCAGCTGTCGGGCGTCCACCGCTCAGTCATGACACATTCCCCCGTGTCTCTCGAAGTCCTCGTTACTCGTTGACCGCAACAAGCAGCACGAAAAGGCACCTATACACGACATAATGGAAAAGGCGAGTGCGCAGAGAGGCTGCGTCGGAGCGCCGCTCCGGTCAGCCCACCGCCACCGGCTTCTTCACCACGACCGGCGTCCGCATGGTCACCAGTTCCTCGGCCGCCGTCGGATGGACCGCGATGGTCCGATCGAAATCGGCCTTGGTGGCCCCCATGGTGACGGCGACGCCTGCAAGCTGAATCATCTCACCGGCATCGTGGCCGACGATATGGACGCCCACGACCTTGTCGGTTGCCTTGTCGACGATGAGCTTCATCAGGACCCGGTCCGATCCGCCCGACAGGGTCGCCTTCATGGGCCGGAAGGCCGTTCTGTAGACGTCGATGTCCCCGTAGAGATCCCGCGCCGCCGCCTCGCCGCAGCCGATGACGCCGATCTCCGGCGTCGAGAAGACTGCCGTGGGGATCAGATCGTGGTCCACGATGGTGGGCTTCCCGCCGAAGACCGTATCGGCAAAGGCGTGCCCTTCGCGGATCGCGACCGGCGTCAGATTGGCCCGGTTCGTCACGTCCCCGACCGCATAGATGGAGGGGATCAGCGTCCGGGAATAGGCGTCGACCGGAATCGCCCCGACCTCGTCGAGGGTGATCCCGGCCTTGTCCAGCCCGAGCCCCTTGGTGTTGGGACGCCGCCCCGTGGCGACGAGCACCTGATCGACGGTCACGACGGAGCCGTCGGACAGGGTTGCGGCGATACCGTCGGTCGTCTTGTCGAGGCGGTGCACCGTCTTGCCCAGGGCGAGGTTGATGCCCTGCTGGCGATAGGCCTCCCCGAGGGCGTCCCGCACGTCGTCGTCGAAGCCGCGGAGCAGCTTGTCGCCCCTGTGCAGAAGCGTGACCTCGCTGCCCAGGCCGTGGAAGATCCCGGCGAATTCCACCGCGATATAGCCGCCACCGATGATCATGATGCGCTTCGGCAGGCTCTCCAGATGGAAGACCTCGTTCGACGTGATGCCGAGTTCCCCGCCCGGGATGACGGGCTCCAGGGTCGGGTGGGCGCCGACCGCGACCAGGATGTAGCGCGCCCGGATCCGGGCACCGGTCTTGAGCACGTGGACCGTGTGCGCGTCCTCGACGACCGCGCGGCTGTCGACGATCTCGACGCCCGCCTTTTCGAGATTGGCGCGATAGATCCCCTCCAGCCTGTCAATCTCCTTGTCCTTGTTGCGAATCAAGGTTGCCCAATCGAACCGGGTTTCCCCGACGCTCCAGCCGAAGCCCGCCGCATCGTGGAAATCGTGCGGGAAGCGGCTGGCATAGACCATCAGCTTCTTGGGCACGCAGCCGCGGATGACGCAGGTTCCGCCGACCCGGTACTCCTCGGCCACCATGACCTTCGCGCCATGGCCCGCGGCGATGCGGGCCGCGCGAACGCCGCCGGACCCGCCCCCGATGACGAAGAGGTCAACATCGAAATCGGTCATGCTCTGGTCTCCAATTGGGCTCATGCGCTGCAAGGATTGATATAAGGGCATTTCAGAGGAATGCCCCATCCTGCCGGGCTCCATAGGGTGTGGCTCTTACGCCAAGGTTCAACACCAATAAAGGACCAAGCGCTTGCCGCTCCGGAAAACCGGCTTTACGGTCTGCCGCAGCACGCTCTGACGTCAGGTCAGCGTCAATGGAGGAAATAGAATATGAGCCTAATTCGTAAGGGGCTTTGGCGCGGGGCTCTCGCGGCCGCGGTCGTAGCCGGGTTCGCCACGTCGGCGATGGCCCAGACGGAGCTGAAGATCATGGCTCCGGCAGCGCCGGGCGGCGGCTGGGACCAGACGGCCCGCTCCATGCAGCAGGCCCTTACCCAGGCGGGCATCGCCAAGAGCGTGCAGGTCACCAACGTCCCCGGCGCCGGCGGCTCCATCGGCATCGCGCAGCTCGTCAACAACTCCAAGGGCGACGGCAACCAGCTCATGGTCATGGGCTACGTGATGGTCGGCGCCCTGCTGACCAACAAGTCGCCGATCACCCTCGAGCAGACCACCCCCATCGCCCGCCTGACGGCCGAGTACGAGGCCATCGTGGTCCCGGCCGACTCCCCGATCAAGAGCGCCAAGGACCTCGCGGCGGCCGTGAAGGCCGACCCGGCGAAGGTCACCTGGGCCGGCGGCTCGGCCGGCGGCGTCGACCACATCGCCGTGGCGCTCTTCGCCAAGGCGGCGGGGGCCGACCCGACCAAGGTCAACTACATCCCGTTCTCCGGCGGCGGCGAGGCCCTGGCGGCCATCCTCGGCGGCAAGGTCACGGCGGGCATCTCCGGCTACGGCGAGTTCGAGAGCCAGATCAAGGCCGGCAAGCTGCGCCTCATCGGCCTTACCACCCCGGCCGACAAGGCGACGGCCGACATGCCGTCCATCAAGGCACAGGGCATCGACCTCGAGATCGCCAACTGGCGCGCGGTCGTGGCTCCTCCCGGCATCTCGGCCGACCAGAAGAAGGCCCTGACGGACGCCATGGACAAGATGGCCAAGTCCAAGGAGTGGCAGGAGATCCTCAAGGCCAAGGGCTGGGAAGACTCCTATCTGTCGGGCGACGCCTTCGCCAAGTACCTGGCCGACGAGCAGACCCGCACGAAGGAAGTGCTGACCGCCGTGGGACTGGTGAAGTCTTAATTTTCAAGATAAATGCCGTCTCAAGCGCCGCGTCACAAGCGCGGCGCTTTCTTTTTGGGACATTCCATGACTTCATCCTCGCATCGGCGCATCGACGTGGCAGGCCTCGTCATCGCCCTCCTTCTACTCGTCCTGGCCGGCGTGGTCTGGTGGGACATGAGCAAGCTCCAGATTCTGTCTCCCTATGATCTCGGCCCGAAGGTCATGCCGATCGTGGTCTCGATCGGCCTCGTCATCCTGGCGATCGGCAATGGGATCGGGGCCCTGCGGGGCGACCTTCCTCCTCGCGACAGCCTCGACTGGAAACCGATCATCCTAATCCTCGGCGGCCTCGCCTGCCTGATCGCCCTCATTGCACTCGGGGGCGGCTTCATGATCGGCACGGCGATCCTGTTCGCCACCACCTCTGCGGCTTTCGGACGGAGGGCCTTTCTCTCGGACCTCCTGATCGGGGCCGTGCTGGCCGTTCTCATCTACCTGCTCTTCGCCAAGCTTCTGACCCTGGCCCTCCCGGCCGGGCCGCTCGAACACCTGCTCTGAGGCCTGTCATGGACGCCTTTGTCTCCCTGGCCCACGGCCTGTCCGTGGCCATCCTGCCGACGAACCTGCTCTTCGCCCTCGTCGGCGTTCTCCTCGGCACCGCCGTCGGAGTTCTGCCCGGCATCGGCCCGGCGCTCACCGTGGCGCTGCTCCTGCCGGTCACCTTCAAGCTCGATCCGGCGGGTTCGATCATCATGTTCGCGGGCATCTATTACGGCGGCATGTACGGCGGCTCGACCACCGCGATCCTGATCAACACCCCGGGCGAAAGCGCCTCCATGGCGACCGCGCTCGAAGGCAACCTGATGGCCAAGGCAGGCCGCGGCGGCCCGGCGCTGGCGACCTCGGCCATCGGCTCCTTCGTGGCCGGCACCATCGCGACGCTCGGGCTGGCGCTCCTGGCGCCCTATCTGGTGGACATCGCGGTGCGCTTCGGCCCCGAGGACTATTTCGCCCTCATGTGCGTGGCGTTCGTCACCGTCTCGGCCACCTTCGGCGATTCCCCGGTCCGCGGCCTCACCAGCCTGTTCATCGGCCTGCTCCTGGGTCTCGTCGGCATCGACATCCTGTCCGGCCAGTCCCGCCTGAGCTTCGGCGTGCCCGAGCTCTACGACAACATCGAGGTCACGACCCTGGCGGTCGGTCTCTTCGCCGTGGGCGAGGCGCTCTATGTCGCGTCCCGCCGTCACATCCACGAGGAGAAACTCGAGGCAGTGCGCGGCTCCCTCTGGATGACGAAGGACGACTGGAAGCGCTCGTGGAAACCCTGGCTGCGCGGCACCCTTTACGGCTTCCCGATCGGAGCCCTGCCGGCGGGCGGCGCCGAGATCCCGACCTTCCTGTCCTATGCGACCGAGAAGCGCTTGACGAAGTACCCGGAGGATTTCGGCAAGGGAGCGATCGAAGGCGTGGCCGGGCCTGAGGCCGCCAACAACGCCTCCGCGGCCGGCACCCTCGTGCCGCTGCTGACGCTCGGCCTGCCGACCTCCGCGACCGCCGCCATGATGCTGGCCGGCTTTCAGCAATACGGCCTGAACCCCGGCCCGCTGCTCTTCGCCGAAAAGCCGGATCTGGTCTGGGGCCTGATCGCGAGCCTGTTCATCGCCAACGGCATGCTGCTGGTGCTGAACCTGCCTCTCGTGGGCGTCTGGGTCCGGCTTCTGGCCATCCCTCAGCCGTGGCTCTACGCGGGCATCCTGGTCTTCGCCACCATGGGCACCATCGCGGCGAATCCCTCGCCGGTGGAGCTCATCATGCTGACGATTTTCGGCGTGCTGGGCTTCCTGATGCGGCGCTTCGACTTCCCGATCGCGCCGGTGGTCGTCGGGCTCATCCTCGGCCCCGTGGCCGAGAGCCAGTTGCGGCGGGCGCTCTCGATCAGCCTCGGGGATCCGATGGTGCTGCTGCAGAGCCCGATTTCGGCCACGCTCCTCGGCATTGCCCTGATCGCCCTGATCCTGCCGTTCGTGCTCAAGGGCATGGGACGCTTCAAGGCGGTCGAGGACTGAGATGACCCTGTCCGGCCCGGCACCGCGCGAGGCAGCGCCCGTCATTCAGACGGAGCGCCTGCTTCTGCGCGGCCACCGGGCCGCCGACTTCGCGGATGTCGCCGCTCTCTGGAGCGATCCCGAGGTGACCCGCTACATTGGCGGGCAGCCGGTCTCACCGGATGAGGCCTGGGCCAAGCTGCTACGGAGCGCCGGGCTGTGGCCGCTGCTCGGCTACGGCTATTGGGCGGTGGAGGAAAGGCAGACTGGCCGGTTCATCGGAACCGTCGGGTTCGGCGATTTCAAGCGGCCTCTTGAGCCTTCCATCGAGGGCATTCCGGAGATCGGATGGGTCGTGGTTCCGGCCGCCCATGGCAGGGGCTATGCGACGGAGGCGGCTCAGGCCGCCCTCGCCTGGGGGGATGCCCACTTCTCTCCCCGGCAGACCGTCTGCCTGATCGCCCCGGAGAACCGGCCGTCGCTGCGCGTGGCGGGGAAATGCGGATACCGGGAATTCGTCCGCACCACCTACAAGGACCGGCCGGTCATCCTGCTCACCCGCTGACCCGGCAGGGGCGCGAAACGGCCCGATCAAAAAGAAAAAGCCCGGCGAACTCGCCGGGCTTTTTCTGTGTCGCACGGGGTCCGGGCGTCAGTTCAGCTGGTGGCCGCGCTTGCCCATTTCATCGCGGGCCCGGGTCATGATGAACTCGGCGGTCTGCTGGGTCCACACGGCCAGGTCCCTGACGATGTCGTCGAGGACGCCGGGCTGGGTCTGGACATATTTCACGCCCGCCGGGGACTTGTAGAAGGCCGCGATCTCCTTCAGCTCCGACTCCGACAGGCGGCTCGCGAAGGCGCGGGCGGCATTGTCGATCATCTGCTGCTTCTTCTGCTCCACCTCGGGCCGGATCTGCGCCACGACCTGATCGAGGTCCTGCTTGATCTCGGGACGGGTCACGTTCATCTGCTGCAGCTGCGCCAGAAGCGGCTCGGTCATGGCCTCGAAGGAACGCGTCATGCCGGAGCTGATGGCGACTTCGCGGGCGACGGCCATATGGCTGGCGCTAGGCTGGGCCTGCTGCGCGAGAACCGGGCTGGCGAGCAGGAACAGCGCGACCGAGGTCGCGGCCAGACGTGAGGCGGTACGGATCATGGGATAGGCTCCAATCGTGAAGGCTGAGCGGTCAGACCTGACCAAGTTCGACAAGGCCCTCCCCGGTCGCGAGAATCGCCCCGGTGGCAAGACCCAGGAAAAGACCGTGCTCGACGACGCCCGGAATGTTGTTGAGCGTCGAGGCAAGCACGTTCGGCTTGTCGATGCGCCCGAGATGCGCATCGAGGATGAAGTGTCCGCCATCGGTGACATACGGGGCCCCGTCGGCCGCACGCCTGAGACGCAGCTCGCCGCTCATGCCAAGGCTCTCGAAAAGCTTGGTGATGGCCCGCTCGGTCGCCGTCAGGCCGAAGGGCATGACCTCGATGGGCAGAGGGAAGCGCCCGAGCTTCGACACGCGCTTCGACCCATCCGCGATGACGATCATGCGCTGGCTGGCCGAGGCGACGATCTTCTCCCGCAGGAGCGCGCCGCCGCCGCCCTTGATGAGGCGCAGGTCGTCGTCGAGCTCGTCGGCCCCGTCGACGGTCAGGTCGAGCTCCGGGGTTTCGTCGAGGGTCGTCAGGGGAATGCCCTCGCGCTGCGCCTGGTCGCGGGTCGCCTCGGACGTCGGAACGCCGACGACCTTGAGCCCGCCCCGCACCCGCTCGCCGATGGCGGCGACGAAATGGGCTGCGGTCGAGCCGGTGCCAAGCCCGAGCCTCATGCCGTCCGTCACGAGGGCGGCCGCCCGTTCGGCTGCAGCGCGCTTGAGATTGTCGCTCACTGATGACCTCTAATGATTTTGTCCTCACCGGGAGGGCAGGATGCCTCTAGCACGTGAGGGTGATGGCAAGAAAGAATGTTTCGTGCGTAACTCAGCCGGAAAAGCTGTCGCTGGCAAGGCCATTATGGACGTTGCGGCGAAGCGCCCGTCCCCGGCCGGACGCTGGGGGTCGCTGCCGGCGCCGCCGCCGTCGGGGCCGCGGGCGACGGGCTTGTCTGCGGCGTGCACACCACCCGCTCGTCGAACACGTAGCAGATGCTCATCTCGCCCGTGCGGTAATTGACCCGGAAGACGCCCCCCTCGCGCTCGTGGCGCGAGGCGACGAGCCCGTACTCTCCGGGCGTCTGGGCCCCGGCCCCCTCGCCCGCGCTGAAGCAGAGCGTTACCCCAATTGTGCCTTCTTGAAGCCCATACTGGCAGGAACTCACCTCGCCCGTGACACGGTCGATACGGTAGATCCGGTTCAGGTCGGTCTGGGGCGCGGGGACGAAATCATAAGGCGCAGCCGAAGCAGGACCGGTCAGGCCCGCAAGCGCCAGGGCAGCAGAAAGAAACCCCGCAGAACCAAAGAGCCGCATTCATCACTCCATCCGGTAAGAACGAATCAACCATAAGCACCATACCATCCCGATGATTGATTCCCTTGCCCTCAGCAGGTAGCCGACCTTGATGGCCATTCATACCCCGCCCATCGCCGTCTTCGACCTTGACGGGACCCTGGCCGACACGGCCGGCGACCTCGTCGGGACCCTGAACGTCATCCTGTCGCAGGAGGGGCTGGCGCCCCTGCCCATCGGACAGGCGCGGGACATGATCGGCGCGGGCGCCCGGGCCCTGATCGCGCGCGGCTTCGAGGCTGCCGGCCGGGATCTGGCCCCTACCTATCTCGACGAACTCTTCCGCCAGTTCATGGTCCATTACGGGGAAAACATCTGCGTCAGGACGCGGCTCTATCCGGGCGTGCCGGAGGCTCTCGACAGGCTGGAGGCCGCGGGCTTTGTCCTTGCCGTCTGCACGAACAAGATGGAGGAGCACTCCGTCAAGCTCCTGAGCGAACTCGGGATCGGCCACCGGTTCGCGGCCAATTGCGGCCGCGACACCTTTGCCTACTTCAAGCCCGACCCGCGCCACCTGACGATGACCATCGAGCGTGCAGGCGGCAATCCGGCCCGGGCCGTCATGGTGGGGGATTCGCGGACGGATATCGTGACGGCTCGGAACGCCCGCATTCCGGTCGTCGCGGTGCCGTTCGGCTATACGGATATCCCGGTGCAGGATCTCGGCCCCGACATGGTCATCGACCATTTCGATGAGCTGTTCGCCGCCGTCGAGGCCATCCTGAAGCCGATGGCGGCGTGACGCGCGCAGAACGCGGGTTCGCCCCGTGCGAACACGAAGATGTGAAGCTTGTCCGTCAGGTGGAAATGGTGGGCGCGACAGGGATTGAACCTGTGACCCTTCGCGTGTGAAGCGAATGCTCTCCCGCTGAGCTACGCGCCCTGACAAGGGCCTTCTAGAGTCGTTGAGCCCTCGGCGTCAAGCCAAAGAAGCGCAAAGACCGCGAACAATTTCAGACCGGGAATTGTGGCGCCGTGGCTTTAACCGGTTGCTTACGAAGGGGCGAAAACATGGCGGCTCGGCCCTAGGATCGAACAACATACCTCTGATATTGCATGGATCCGAAACGCGGCTGTTGCGTTTAGCAATCAAGAAACCCGCCACCAAACTTGTTGATTTCGAGGCAAATATGGGACGCACTCGCGCTGCCCTGTACGGGCTTGGCTGCGCCTTCGTCGCTCTTGCGACTCCGGCTGCGGCACTGACTGCAATCGATCCTCTGACCGGTCAGCCGCTCTACGGCGTCGGCGAGGAACTCAGGGCCCAGGCATCGCCTGTCCAGCGTGAGATCGTTTCCTTCGGTGAGCGCTATGCCCCCGGGACGATCGTCGTCTCCACGGGCGAGCGTCGCCTCTACTTCGTGCTCGGCAACGGCCAGGCCATCCGCTACGGCGTCGGCGTGGGCCGCCCCGGCTTCACCTGGGCCGGAGCCCACTCCGTCACCATGAAGCGCGAATGGCCGGATTGGCGCCCGCCCGCGGCGATGCTGCGCCGCCGGCCCGACCTGCCCCGCTGGATGGCCGGCGGCCCTGAGAATCCGCTCGGCGCCCGCGCTCTCTATATCGGCAGCACGGAATACCGGATTCACGGCTCGAACGAGCCGGAGACCATCGGCGAAGCCGTGTCCTCGGGATGCATCCGCATGACCAACGAGGACGTGATCGATCTCTACAACCGGGCCAAGGTCGGCGCCCGCGTGGTGGTCCTCCGCTGAACTCCCGAGATCGACGGTGCAGAGGGCCGGCTCAGAGCCGGCCTTTTGTTTTTGAGCGTCAGGATCGCGCCCGATCCCGCGAGAGTCCCTTGGCGGTCAGTTCGTCCAGATAAGCCTGCCATTTCGCCGGCTGCTCGGCCCCGAGCCTGTAGAGATAGTCCCAGCCATAGATCCCGGTGTCGTGCATGTCGTCGAAGACCAGCTTCACGGCATAGTTGCCGACCGGCTGGACACCGATGATCTCCACGTCCCGCTTCCCGGAGACCGTCTTGCGGTCGGCGGGGCTGTGCCCCTGAACCTCAGCCGACGGGCTCGTCACCCTCAGGTACTCCGCCGGCAGGTCGAAAGCCGCGCCGTCATCGAACGTGATGCGCAGGCTGCGTTTGTCCTTGGCGAGGCGAAGCTCCGTGGGCCAGCGCTCGGATGTCATGGTCTCGACCCCTTCTTCCTTGGTTCGTGATTTGACGTCGCTTGTTCAGTGTCTAAGCTTAAAGCAAGCTTCCGCCGCCAAGAACAAGGATTGCTGCCGCCATGTGGGGATCTGCGACGCCGCCGAACAGCCTGGATTCCGGCCCCGCCCTGCTGGACCCCTTCGGCCGCGCCATCACGTATCTTCGCGTTTCGGTGACGGACCGCTGCGACTTCCGCTGCGTCTACTGCATGTCCGAGGACATGGCGTTCCTGCCCAAGCGCGATCTTCTGACCCTGGAGGAGCTGGACCGGATCTGCTCCGCCTTCGTCGGTCACGGCGTGCGCAAGCTTCGCATCACGGGCGGCGAGCCGCTCGTGCGGCGGGACATCATGAAGCTCTTCCGCTCCCTCTCGCGCCACCTGTCCTCCGGCGCTCTCGACGAGCTGACCGTCACCACCAACGGGTCCCAGCTCGCCCGCCACGCGGCCGAACTCGTGGATTGCGGCGTCAAGCGGGTGAACGTGTCCCTCGACACCCTGGATCCGGACAAGTTCCGCCGCATCACCCGCTGGGGCGACCTGCCGAAGGTCATGCAGGGCCTCGATGCCGCGCAGGCGGCGGGCCTCAAGGTCAAGATCAACGCCGTTGCGCTGAAAGGCGTGAACGAGGACGAAATCGAGACCCTTCTGGAGTGGTCGCACGGGCGCGGCATGGACCTCACCCTCATCGAGGTCATGCCCCTGGGCGAGATCGATGGGCAGCGCATCGACCAGTTCCTGCCCCTGTCGGTCGTGCGAGCGCGGCTCGGGAGCCGCTACACCCTGGAGGACATCGACGACCGCACAGGGGGGCCCGCCCGCTATGTGCGGGTCGGGGAAACGGGCGGTAAGCTCGGCTTCATCACGCCGATGACCCACAATTTCTGCGAAAGCTGCAATCGGGTTCGGCTGACCTGCACGGGCCAGCTCTTCATGTGCCTGGGCCAGGAGGATGCGGCCGACCTGCGGACCCCGGTCCGGGCCTCCGAGGACGACGCCCCTCTCGTAGAGGCGGTGGTCGAGGCGATCAGCCGCAAGCCCAAGGGACACGATTTCATCATCGACCGCCGCCACGGACGCCCGGCCGTCGGCCGTCATATGAGCATGACCGGGGGCTGAATTCAGTCCATTACTCGGGACGCCATAGAACTGAGGCAGCCTGTCAATTGACTATTCAGTTTTTTGAAGTGATATCAGCCTTGACCATTCAGGCTGCACTTCTGTGAGCATTCTCAACTTCGGCCGAAGACTGACCGTCCTTGCAGGCCTTCTCATCGGGCTCGGCACCATGCCATCCCTGGCGCAGGAGGCCGCGCCGACGCAGAAGCCCGTGATCCATGTCGCCATCGAAGGAGCCTATCCGCCCTTCAACTTCATCGATCAGAACAACGAGCTGCAGGGGTTCGAGGTCGATCTGCTCAAGGCGCTCTGCGATGCGATGAAGGCCGAATGCGTGCCGGTCCAGCACGACTGGGACGGCATCATCAAGGGCCTCGTCAACCGCGAGTACGACGCGATCATGTCGTCTCTCGAGATCACGGAAAAGCGCAAGCGACGAATTGCCTTCTCGGACCCCTATTATCGGATCCCGGCTGTCTTCATCGGCCAAAAGGACGTGCCCCCCGGGGACGTGTCTCCGGCCGCGATGGCCGGCAAGAAAATCGGCACCACGGACCGCAGCGATCACGAGGTCTATCTCAAGGAGTTCTACAAGGATTCCGAGATCGTGCTCTTCTCGAAGCCCGAAGAGGCCAATCTCGACCTGCTCGTGGGGCGCCTGGACGCCGTCTTCGGCGACAAGCTCCTGCTGTCGAAATTCCTCGAGTCCCGGGAGGGCGGCTGCTGCCACATCCTCGGCGACACGCCGGTCGAGCCGGCCTATCGGCGCCAATCCTACGGCATCGGCCTGCGCAAGGACGACGAGGCCCTGCGGGCCCGCTTCAACAGCGCCATCGCACAGGTGAAGGCCGACGGAACCTACGACCGCATCCGCGCCAGATATTTTTCCTTCGACATCAAATAGGCCGTTTGACCGTCACGCCCTCTCTTCATAGAACCGAGAGGACGAAACGGGAGCAGACGATGGCGAAGGTCGCTTTTCTTGGTCTTGGAGTGATGGGCTATCCCATGGCGCGGCACCTCAAGGCGAAAGGCCACGAGGTGACGGTCTACAACCGGACGGCCGCGAAGGCCGACCGGTGGGTATCGGAAAATGGCGGGCGCTCGGCGAAGACGCCCCGCGAAGCCGCGCAGGGCCAGGAGATCGTGTTCGCGTGCGTCGGCAACGACGACGACCTGCGCCAGATCACCATCGGGCCCGACGGAGCGTTCCACGGGCTTCAGACAGGCTCGATCTTCGTGGACCATACCACGGCCTCGGCGGAAGTCGCGCGCGAGCTCCATGCGGCCGCGAAGGGCAAGGGCTGCGCCTTCATCGACGCCCCTGTCTCCGGTGGCCAGGCGGGCGCGGAGAATGGCGTCCTGACGGTCATGTGCGGCGGCGAGCCGGAGGCCTACGCCAAGGTGGAGCCGGTCATCATGAGCTTCGCCCGCGCCTGCCGCCTCATGGGACCGGCCGGCTCCGGCCAGCTCACCAAGATGATCAACCAGATCTGCATCGCCGGTCTCGTGCAGGCGCTCTCGGAGGGGATCCATTTCGGCAAGAAGGCCGGTCTCGACATCGAGGCCGTGCTCGACGTGATCTCCAAGGGTGCCGCCGGTTCGTGGCAGATGGAGAACCGCGGCAAGACCATGAACCAGGGCAAGTTCGATTTCGGCTTCGCGGTCGACTGGATGCGCAAGGACCTGTCGATCGTCCTCGATGAAGCCCGCAAGAACGGCGCGAGCGTGCCCGTGACGGCGCTGGTCGATCAGTTCTACGCGGACGTTCAGAAGATGGGCGGCAGCCGCTGGGATACGTCGAGCCTCATCGCGCGCCTCGATCGATAAAACGATTGCTTTGCAGCACATGCGAAACGCCGGAGCCTTCGGGCTCCGGCGTTTTTCGTTCAGGCTCTACGGCCTTGGGCAGGGGCGTCCGGGCACGCATTCCTGCGGGCGGTTGCCGGGATGCGGCCTGGCGGCCGGCGGGCCGCTTGGCCGGGCCGGGCCGGCCACGGCAGGCGGCGCCATCCGGGGCGGCTGGGCCATGGGCTGAGGTGCGGGCCGGGGCTGCATCGCAGGCGGCGGCATCCGACGCTCGGGCCGCTCCATGCGCGGCGCCGTGTCCATGCGCGGGGCCATATCCATGCGCGGCGCGGGCCTCTGCTGGAAGGCGGACGGAGAGGCCGGACGCTCCTGCCTCGGCATGAAGCGCTCGGCACGAGCCGGTCCCGCTCCCTCGCGGTAGCCGCCGGGCACCTCCTGATGGAAGGCCGGGCCCCCATCCTGTGACCGCATCGGCCGCTCCTGGAACATGGGGCGGGCGTCCCTGGAGGGGCGTCCAAGGCGCTCGTCCGCCCCCGGGACACGCCGGGGCTGCTCCGCCTGCGCCGGGGGAGCGCTTCGTGGGAACGTGTACGACGGCGGAGGGGTGTTCCGGTCAGGCCGGAATGAGCCGGGATTGCGGGTGCCCGCAGGAGGCATCGAAGGGGGAAGCCTGCCCATGTCGGGACGCGGGGCACCGGCTTCGGGACCGGGCCGTCTCCCCGCGGGGAATGCCGAACGCGGGGGCTGCGCTGGTGCCGCGGGAATCGTGGCCGCCTGCGGCAGGCCGGGGCGGAAGGCCGCCGGTCGGTCTCCCGGCCGGGGAGCCATCGGCTGCACGCCCATCAGGGGAATCGGGCGCATCGGCAGACGCGGCGAACGCTCCTGCGGCGGAGGCATGCCCGGACGAGACGCCCGTGCCGGGCGGGCGGCCGGGGCCGTCGAAACCGGAATGGGCTGGATCGGCGCGACGAGGCCGGGCTGATTGGGGAGCGTCGGCAGCTGCGGACGCGGCGCGCGCATGGGGCGCGGCGCCTGAGCCCCTCCCCCGATCAGAGCGCGCATGATCGGCGGGGCCGCCACGGGCACGGCCACCGCTCCGCGCGGCGTCACGGGCGCGATGGGCTGGTAGAACATGGCCGGCGGACGGGCACGCATGGGAACCGGGATCGGCGCCGGGATCGGCAGGATGCCGGCCATGAGCGGCGGGGGCGGCGCCTCGCGGATGATCGTCACGACCTCGTCCTCGTCGTCCAGTGGCGGCAGGAGATAGACGGGGGCCGGCGGCGGCGGAGGCGCGTCGCGGATGATCGTGACGACCTCGACGACTTCCACCGTCTCGACGGGAAGCGGCGGCGGAAGATCGTCGTAGACGACCTCCTCGAACACGGGCGGCGGGGCGAGCGGCGCGGAGAGACGCGCGAGCCGCCGGTGGCAGTCCGCCGCGTGCGGGCCGGTCGGATAGCGCTTGAGATAGGTCCAGTAGGCCTCGCTCGTGTTGCGGCCGATGGTGCGACGCCAGACGACGGCCTCGCGGCGGGCGGCGAGGAGCGCCGTCACGCGCCGCGCCAGGGGATGATCGGGGTAGCGGCGGAGGAAGGCCTGATAGTCCTGGATCGTGTCCCGTTCGACCGCGATGGCATAGGCCTCCTCGGCCGGAACGTCCTCGATCCGGCGCACCTGAACGGCGGGCGCAGCGGCGGCAGGTTCCGTCGGCTCGAAGAAGACGAAGGAGGCGTTGCCGAGATTGGCCGCATGCCACGGCGTCTGAAGGCCTTTCGTCGCCTCGTGCGTGCGCAGGCGGATCCGGGAGAAGACATCGTCCAGGGGCAGGCCCGGCAGGCGGATCATCTCGACGAAGGCGGACGCATAGGCCCCATAGGGTCCCGGCCCGTCGGGCGCGACGATGTTCGGAGCGGACGAGAACGCAAAGAGGAACCCGGCCGGGGGCTCCATGAGCGCCAGCCCCTTGGCAAGCGGCTCTCCTGTCGAGGCCAGCGGGTAGTCCCTCGCTATGTCGGCGACGAGGACGCGGGCCTGCGCGGGAGCGCGCTCCAGGGAGCGGACCAGATCCGAGAGGCGGAAACCCTCGATCGGCACGTCCACGTCCCGCTGGATGCGGGCATCGACCGGAAGCAGGTAGTTCTCCCCTTCGAGCTGGACGCCGCGGCCCGACAGATAGACCACAATGGACGAATCGGGCTCCAGCGCCTGGGCCTTGTCGAGGAAATCGCGGACCACGCGTCGCAGATCGCTGGCGCCGAGGTCGCGCCCCTGGATCACCTCGAACCCGGCGCTGGTCAGCGCCTGGGCGACCAGTCCCGCATCGTTGGCGGCGGTCGGAAGCTGGCCGGCGTCGTAAGCGCCCTGCCCGATCACGAGCGCGAGGCGCTGCGGCTCGGCTGCGGCATAGGAGGCCGGGCCGATGATCGCGGCCAGGACGAAAGCGAAGAAAACGGTAACACGTTTCAGCTGAGACACGTCTTGATGAACCTTTCACCTGCTCTGCGGGCATGTTGCGAGCAGCTAAGGTTAACGCGTTTGAACGCTCCCTGAACAGAGCAGAACGGACTGGGCAGCCGCCTCAGCGCCGCGTCATGGTGAGATAGACGATGAACCCGCCGATCACGATCGCGAGCAGCATCAGGACCATCTGGCGCGTCTCGCCCGTGAGGGCGGCGTCGCGGTACATCTGCGAGAGGCGCTCGGCTCTTTCCGGGTCCCGCGACATGATCAGGCCGATGACGATGCTCAGCGTCGCGAGAATGAGGATCCAGGAGGTGGGGCGCATTCTGGTCTCTCCTTACCGTCCCTCGAAGCGGGGCGGACGCTTCTCGCGGAAGGCCGCGACTCCCTCGGCGAAGTCATGGCTGAACCCGGCCTCGGATTGCAGCTTCGCCTCCAGGGTGAGCTGGGCCTGCAGGTCGTTGGAGAGGCTCTGCGCCACGGCCTGTTTCGTCAGGCGATGAGCCAGGCCCGGCCCTTGTGCGAGCCGTGCCGCAAAGGCCGCCACGTCGTCCGCGAAGGACGCATCGTCGAAGACCCGGTAGACGAGGCCCATGCGCTGAGCCTCCTCGGCCGGAACGGGGTCTGCGCTGAGCATGAGGGCGAGCGCCTGCTTGGGGCCGACAAGGCGGGGCAGGATCCAGGTGCCGCCCGCATCGGGAATGAGGGCGATCTTCGCGAAGGCTGCCTGCAGATAGGCCGAGCGGGCCGCGACAACGATATCGCAGGCCAGCGCGATGTTCATGGAGGCTCCGACCGCGGGCCCGTTGAGGGCCGCGATGGTGATCTTGGAGTAATTCGCGAGCTTGAGGACCAGCGGATTGTAGTCGCGGGCGAGCGGCGGCCCGAGATCGATGCGCCCCCGCGCGTCGCGGGGCAGATCCTCGGTCAGATCCTGGCCGGACGAGAAGGCACGCCCCTCCCCGGTCAGCACCACGACCCGAACCGTCTCGTCCCGCTCGCAGCGGTCGAGGGTCTCCCGAAGTTCCGCGTGCATGGTCGCGTTGAGGGCGTTCATCTTCTCGGGCCGGGCCAGGGTGATGGTCGCCACGGACCCGGTGATGGCGCAGCGCAGCGTCGTCAGGCTCATGCGTCAAGTTCCTTCTCGTCGAGCTTGAGCATAGTGCGGAGTTCGGCGCGAAGCACGGGCAAAAGCTCGGTCTCGAACCAGGGATTGTGCCGGAGCCACCCGTTGTTGCGCCAGGACGGGTGCGGGAGCGGCAGAATCCGGGGTTTCCGGGGATGGGAGAGGATCTCCCGCCAGCGCCTGACGGTTTCGGTCAGCCCGCCCCGGAAATCGCCGCCGAGATGCCAGGCCTGGGCGTATTGGCCGATCAGCAGGATGAGGTCGAGATTAGGGAGTGCGGCAAAGATTGGAGAGTGCCAGGTTTCCGCGCATTCCCGACGCGGCGCGAGGTCGCCTCCTTTGGCGTCCTGGCCCGGAAAGCACGCCCCCATGGGGACGAGGGCGATCCGGGCGGGATCGTAGAAGGTCGCCTCGTCCAGCCCGAGCCAGTCGCGCAGCCTCGCGCCGGACCGGTCCGGGAAAGGAATGCCGATGGCATGGGCGCGGGTTCCGGGAGCCTGACTGACGATGCACAGACGAGCCGTGACGCTTCCCTGGATGACGGGCCGGGGTTCGTGGGGCAGCGGCGCGCCGTATTGCGGCGCATCCCGGCAGATCCGGCAGGCCTTGAGCCGCGTGGCGAGTTGGTCGAAATCGGAGGGAGAGTTCATTCTCCTCAGATGGGAATCGAGGCTGGCCCCGGGGAGGATCGGACGAAGCTCCGGAGCCGGACAGATGGTCGCCCCGGTCAGCTCCCGTTCGGGCGGCTCCGGCGCCAGTCCTGCGGCCGCTCGAACTCTCCCGACCACAGGCCTGCCGCGCGGCTTCGGGCCTGGGTCTCCTCGCGCTCGTAATCGCGGCCATAGGAGACGGCCCAGCCCTCCTCCACCATCCGGGCGCCGAGGTCCCGACCGTTCACGGCACAGCGCGCCAGGACTCTCTGGTACCGGTCGCGCCCAGCGGCCCGGCATTGGACCGTCCGGCCCGATACGAGATCGATCAGCGCCCTGCGGGCGACGTCCCCGCAGGAATAGGACCGGCCGGAGCGGGAGCAGCTCTGTTCCATCTCCGGCGCGTCGATGCCCTTGAGGCGGATCTTCGCATCGTTCAGGTGGATCGTATCCCCGTCGACCACATAGGCCCGGCCTTCCAGCGAGCGGCCGCTCGGCTTGAGCGCGAACCCGGCCGCCCCGGCGAGCGCGAGCGCCAGCACCAGGGACTGGACTCCGCCATGCCGCGAACGCGGGAAGGAGCGGCGGCGCATTCTCAGGACAGGCGCCCGGACACCCCGGCCTGACCGAAGGTCGCCATGTCGCGATGGATGGCCGCGGCCGCCTTCACGAGACCGACCGCGAGCGCCGCGCCCGATCCCTCGCCGAGGCGCATCCCCAGGGCCAGCAGCGGGATCTTGCCGAGCCGCTCCAGCACATCCTGATGCGCGCCTTCCGCGCTCAGGTGTCCCGCGATGCAATGGTCGATGACGGACGGATGGATCGCGTGGAGGATCGCCGCCGCCGCGGTGGCGACGTAGCCGTCGAGGACGACCGGAATGTGCTGCAGCCGCGCGGCCAGGATCGCGCCCGCCATCGCGGCGACCTCGCGGCCGCCGAGGCGGCGCAGGATTTCGAGCGGGTCCTTGAGGTGATCCCGGTGATGGGCGATGGCCGCCTCGACGGCCGCGACCTTGCGCTTCAGGCCTTCGTCATCGACGCCCGTGCCGCGCCCCACCCAGTGCTCGGCGGGCCCGCCATAGAGGGCCGTGTAGATGGCGGCGGCGACCGTCGTGTTGCCGATGCCCATCTCGCCCACGGCCAGAAGGTCCGTGCCGCCCGCGATGGCCTCCATGCCGAAGGCCATGGTGGCGACGCAGGCCTTCTCGTCCATGGCGTCCTGTTCGGTGATATCGCCGGTCGGCATGTCGATGGCGAGGTCGAAGACCTTGAAGCCCAGGCCGTAGGCCGCGCAGATCTGGTTGATGGCACCCCCGCCCGCCGCGAAGTTCTCCAGCATCTGGCGATTGACCTCGGACGGATAGGCCGAGACGCCCTTCTGGGCCACGCCATGGCTTGCCGCGAACACGCAGACCAGCGGGCGGTCGACGCTCGGATTCGGCTTGCCCTGCCATGCGGCGAGCCATTCGGTCAGCCATTCCAGGCGGCCCAGGCTCCCGGCCGGTTTCGTGAGTTGCCGGTCCCGCAGGCGCACGGCCTCGACAGCCGCCTCGTCCGGCCCCGGGATCGTCGTGATCAGGCGGCGGATATCGTCGAAAGGCGAGGACGTGGGTTCGGTCATGGCGGGCTCCGGCCCTTCGGGCATTGCGGAAATCGAAGAGGCGTGACCTATAGCGGTCGATCCGCACGGGGTGAAGCATGTCCGAGCAAATCGAGAAGACCCATGAGGTCGCAACAGGCGGCTGGCGGCTGGTCGCGACCGACCTCGCCCGTTGCCTGCGCTTCTATTCGCGCCTTCCGGTGCCAGCCCTGCCCTGGGAGCAGGACCCCCATGCGCTGCCGGATTTTCCCCGGTTGGCGCGCGTGCTCCCTCTCGCGGGAGTCGTTCTCGGGATCCTGCCGGCCCTGGCGATGACGGGAGCGTTCCTCCTCGACCTCGGCCCCTGGCTCGCCGCGATCCTGTCCGTATCGGTCATGACCCTGACGACGGGCGCCTTCCACGAGGACGGGCTTGCCGACACGGCCGACAGCTTCGGCGGCGCGACGCGGGAGCGGCGCCTCGACATCATGCGCGACAGCCGGATCGGCTCCTTCGGGGCCGCAGCCCTGACCCTCGCCCTCGCCCTGCGGATCGCGGCTCTGGCGACGCTCGTCGCCCGCGCCGACGGGCCCGCCGCCTTCGCGACGATCCTGATCGTCGCCGCCCTTTGCCGGACGGCCGGCCTCATGCCTCTCGTTCTCCTGCCACCCGCCCGGCTGGAGGGCGCCTCCTATGCGGTCGGCCAGCCGCCGCGGGAGGCGTTCTGGTTCGCGGCGAGGCTCGCCGGAGGAATCGCGGTCGTGCTAGGCGCCCTCGGGGACCTGCCGCCCGTCGGGATCGCCCTGATGCTGGTCCTCTCGGGGCTCTCGGGCCTGGCCATGACCCGGCTCGCGGACCGCCATATCCAGGGGCAGACCGGAGACATCGCAGGCGCGACCCAGCAGGTCGCCGAAATTGCCGCGCTGATCGGCCTCTTGACCGTCATCCGCCCGTAACGACATGAAGGGCAGTATGAGCCGTGTTTCCAGCCCCTGCATCCGCGTCTGCATCCTCGATCCCGAAACGGGTCTGTGCGAGGGCTGCGGCCGCACGCGCGAGGAGATCGGAAGCTGGTACCGGCTGACGGAAGAGGAGCGCCTTCGCATCATGGCCGAACTGCCGGAGCGCATGCGTGAGGCTTTCGCGCAGGAAAGCCGCGAGGCGACCTGATGTCGGGCATGCGCGGCGCGGGCGGGCTTCTCCTGATCGCAGGGCTCCTGATGGCCCTGTTCGCCGAGGAGCCCGTGGGCGGCGTCCCTCCCCTCGAGGCGGCCGCCCTGCTGGGTCTGGGCGGCGCCGCGCTGATCCTGGCGGCCTCCATCGTCGAGGGCTTCAGCCATCACTGGACCTATGGGGTGCAGGCGACCGCCGTCGGCAGTGGCCTCTTCATGGCGCTGCTCGTCGTTTATGCCTCCCGGGGCGAATTGCTGATGGTGTTCGACCGGATCATCGGGGACGTGTCGCTCGGCCGTACCGTCGCCCTCCCGGACGGCGGAGTGGTGGCCGCCCGCAGGTCGGACGGGAGCTTCATGGTCACGGGTGCCATCAACGGGCACGAGGCCCGCTTCGTCTTCGATACGGGCGCCAGCGCCGTCGTCCTGCGCGCGGAAAATGCAGCGGCGCTCGGCTTCAGGCCCGAGACGCTGACCTATTCGGTGCCCATCTCCACCGCCAACGGGGCGGCTCTCGCGGCTCCGGTGACGATCGGCGCCCTGTCCGTCGGCTCCATCACGGAGCGCAACGTCCCGGCGCTCATCGCCCGCACCGGCGTGCTGCACGCGAACCTTCTCGGCATGACCTTCCTGGAGCGGCTCGGCTCCTACGAGGTGCGCGGCAACAGGCTCATTCTTCGCGCGAAGGGCGGCACCGGCTGACGGCGCTGAAAGCGTTCCGTCACGACCGCGGAACCAGAAGGGACTCGTTGAAGAGCAGCGCCTGCGGATCGGAGCGCGCGGCCTCGGCCGAACAGGCCTGCGGCCCCAGCCGGCCCCTCAATCGCGGATAGCGCTCGGCGAGCTGCTCGAGGCTGACGTTGTCCGGGATGCGCGGATGGGCGACGCAGATTGCGCCGTCGGGTCCCCAAGCGGCCTCGAACGTGGTGCCGGCCTTGGGGTCCGGATCGAGGATTCCGAAACGGTCATAGATGTTGACGAGGGTCCCGTCCCGGGTGGTCGGCCGGTCGTCGCCGCCGTAATCAGCGCGGATCATATGGATGCAGGCCCGGTGCAGGTCTCGCATCGGGATGCCCTGGCGATCCTGCCAGGGACGGTAGCCGAGCACGATGCATTTGCCCTCGGCGCCGCTGGTGCAGGTCAGCGTGAAGCCGCCCGCGCCATCGGGATAGACCAGGACGGCCCGGCGCCCCTGGGGATCCGGCTGGCACATGTCGCCGGTCTCCCCCGTCTTCGGATCGCGCGTCGACAGGCGGTAGAGGGTCAGGGGCTCCTCCGGAACCGTCCGGTCCTCCTCGATCCCGTCGATCCGGGCCTGGATATCCCGGTCGTCGCTCGCCACCACCAGCTTCAGGCCGATCAGCCCCTCGCGCCGCAGGACCCGCCCGTCCTCGAGCGTGACCACGAGTTCCGAGCCATCGACAGCGATCTGGGTCTCAAGGGCGAACGCAGTGCCCTGCGCTCCTAATCCGGCACCGAGGCACAGCCAGAGGAGAGCGGAACGGAAATGGCGCATCGGCGGCACAATGATTTTCGCCCGGAGGCGCGTTCTGGGAGAGCGCGGGAGGATGCCTGAGCGGAACGGAGCGCCGCCTGACCCGAACAATGACCTGCGGCCCGCAAGCAAAGGATGGAGATCAGGCCAACCGATCTTCAGCTCGCGCGATCACTCGCCTCAGGCGCGAATGTGCGGCCCCGCAGGCATCGGCCGGACACCGGAGCAGCGTGGAACTTCTGCCCCTCGCCTTCACGAGGAGCAGAAGGAAGGCGTTACTTCAGGGTGACAGCCTTGAGCTGCAGCTTGGCGGAGCTTGTTCCGTTCAGCGACAGTCCGTTCACCGAGATTCCATTCACGGAGATCCCGTTCACCGAGATGCCCGCCTGGGCGGCAGAAGCGGCCACGCCGATTGCAACGGCGAACAGCACAGCAAAAGCACGAGTCATTTCGTTAGTCCTTTGGTTGTCACGACCAGCTTCGCCTGCGCTTGGCTGTATCGCACAGCTTATCATAGGACTTTATACGTTATAGTAAAGCATTAGATACAAAGTTTCATTTTGGACCGGCAGGCTTGTGTGGAAGCGCACGCCCGTTCCGGCCGATCTGACGGGTTGCAGCGGCTTTAAGCGCTGATCCGCCTCAGGGGCCTGGCTGGCTCGGCCAGCGGTTGAAGCTCCGGCTCCCCGGTCCCCGCGGCCCGCTTCACATGAGCAACGGCATCCCGCAGGGTCTGGAGGTCCGCGCCCGCCTTGACAGCTTCGGTCGCGAGATGGCGGCGATAGGCCCGGGCGCCGGGACGTCCCGTGAAGAGGCCGAGCATGTGGCGGGTCATGTTGTGAAGGCGCTCCCCCTCCGCCAAGCGGGCCGCGATATAGGGTTCGTAAGCCTCGACGGCCTCGAAGGCGTCGGCCACGGGCGGCTCCTCGCCGTGGAGTTCGCGATCCACGCCAAGAAGGATTTCCGGCTCATGATAGGCCGCGCGGCCCAGCATGACGCCGTCCACGTGCCGCAGGTGTTCATAGATTTCGGACATGGTCCGGATGCCGCCGTTGATGGCGATGGGGAGACCGGGCCGCGCCTGCTTCAGCCTATAGACCCGGCCGTAATCGAGAGGCGGAATGTCCCGGTTTTCCTTCGGGGACAGGCCCTGGAGCCAGGCCTTGCGGGCATGGACCGTCAGCTCGTCGCAGCCTGCGGCCACGACGCAGTCGGTCAGGCGGTTCAGGGCTTCCTCGGTGTCCTGGTCGTCGACGCCGATCCGGCACTTCACCGTTACCGGGAGAGCGACGGCGGCCTTCATGGCCGCGACGCATTCGCCCACCAGCACGGGTTCCTGCATGAGGCAGGCGCCGAAGCGGCCGTTCTGCACCCGGTCCGAGGGACAGCCCACGTTGAGGTTGATCTCGTCGTAGCCGAAATCGGCGCAGATCCGGGCGGCCTCCGCCAGTTCCTTCGGGTCCGAGCCGCCGAGCTGCACCGCCACCGGATGCTCGGCCTCGCTGAACCCCAGCAGCCGCTCCCGCGGCCCATGAATGACCGCGCCCGTCGTGACCATCTCGGTATAGAGCCGCGCCCGGCGCGACATGACGCGATGGAAGGAGCGGCAATGCCGGTCGGTCCAGTCCATCATCGGGGCAACGGTGAAAAATTTCTGCTTCATCTTCAACGATAGGGTTGGGAGGGGCGCCCGGAGCAGGCCTTGTCCAATATGGGGATGGAGATCACAAGGAAAATAAGGGCCCTCGGTGTCACAGGATCGGGGCGGCCGTTCTAGGCTAGGCTCGACCCCAGCCGAACGGGTCAATTGCCCTCAGATCACCGCCGCCACCTTCGCATCCAGCACCCTGGCGGCGTCCTGGGGGGTGAGATTGACCTGCAATCCCCTCTGCCCGCCATTGATGAAGACCTGCCCGTGCTCGAAGGCCGATTGCTCGATCACGGTCGGCACGCGCTTCTTCTGACCGAAGGGGCTGATGCCGCCGACATGGTAGCCGGTCATCCGCTCCGCATCCGCGGGCTTCATCATCTGAGCCGCCTTGCCGCCCAGCGCCGAGGCCAGCTTCTTCAGGTTCACCTCCCGGTCGGAGGGAAGGATCACGCAGGCGGCCTTGCCGTCGACCAGGACCATGAGGGTCTTGAGGACCGTGTTCGGGTCGGCCCCGATCGCCTCCGCCGCCTGGAGGCCGATGCGCTCCGCGTTCGGGTCGTAGTCGTAGGTGTGGACCGTGAAGGAAACGCCCGCCTGCTGGAGGGCGAGCGTCGCGCGGGTCGTCTTGGACATGAACTCAGCCTCGGAAGGCGGCAAGCCGGTCAGTGATCGTGCTTGTGCCCATGGTGGTGATCGTGGCCGCATCCGCAGCCATGACCATGCTCATGATGATGATCGTGGTCGTGATGGTGCTCATGACCGTGCTTGTGGCCGTGGGCATGATCGTGGCCGTGGGCATGGTCGTGATCGTGATGCCCATGGGAATGGGCGTGGCCGTGGTGGTCGTGCCCATGGTCGTGGTCGCAGACATGCGCGCTGCGCTCGGGCCTGAAGGGGCGCTCCACCGGGGTCGCGGTGCAACCCTGCCCGCGTGCGAGTTCGGCCAGGGCGGGCGTGTTCTCGATGTAGAGGGCCTCGTTCGCGATCTCGGCGAGGCCATGCTGGCTGCCGAGATGCCAGGCGAGGCGCATGAGGCGCAGGGGGTTCTCGGCCTTCACTTCCAGAAGCCGCTCGGCGGCCGCCTTCACCTGCACGAGATTGCCGTCCTCCAGCCGCAGGGCGTCGCCGTCGTTGATGGTGGTCTCCATGTCGAGATCGAGCAGGATCTCGGTCCCGCGCTCCCCTTTCAGGGCACCCTGGCGGCGGTTGCGCGCCTCATGGTCGAGGGTCACCGTGTCGACGACACGGTCGGCCTTCACGGCGGGCTTGCGGACGATGGTGGTGACGCGGGGCATGGCTCTGTCTCGGCAAAATGGATCGGAGAAAGGGATATAGGGATCGTGGCCGGCGCGACGCCATGCCGGCCACGGCTCAATAGGCGATCTTGTCGGGCTTTTCCGCCCAGGCGTCGAACACGGCCCGGGCCTCGAGGCACGGCAGGTGGTCCATGGGAATGATCCGCTCCGCGACGGGCTTGGGGATCTCGTCGTAGATCAGGCTGTCGTCGAAGCCGATCTCCGCCGCGTCCTGCCGGGTATTGGCATAGACGATGCGCGAGACCCGCGCCCAATAGGCGGAGGCGAGGCACATGGGGCAGGGCTCGCAGCTGGTGTAGAGGGTCGCTCCCTCCAGGGAGAAATCGCTCACCTCCTGGCAGGCGCGCCGGATCGCCGTCACCTCCGCGTGAGCGGTCGGATCGTTCGAGGAGGTGACCTGGTTCCAGCCCTCCGCCAGCACCCTGCCGTCGCGGACGACCACGGCCCCGAAGGGGCCGCCTGCCCCCTCTTCCATGTGCTCGCGCGAGAGATCGATGGCGCGCTTCAGATAGCGCTGATCTTCAGTCTTGATGTCGCTCATGAGGGTTTATGTATCGTTTGAAGCGGCGGGAGGCGAGAGGATTCGCTCGACCCTTCCGGATTGGCGAACCTGCAGGAGCTGTGCCGCGACGGAGGCCGCGATGACCGCCGGATCCTTGTCCGTGATGCCCTGCAGGCCGATCGGACAGACCAGGGACCGGATCCGCTCCTCGCTCAGCCCCAGCTCCCGGAAGCGCTTCTCGAAACGCGCCCGCTTCGTGGCGCTGCCGATGAGCCCCACATAGGGGAATCCGCGCTTCAGGGCAGCCGCCGTGATCGCCATGTCGAGGGGATGGTCGTGGGTCATGACCAGGACGAGAGTTTCCGGCTTCGCGGCGGCGATCTCGGCCTCGGGATCGCGCATGTGGACCGCCGTCGCGTTGGCCGGAACATGGGCCGGGAAAGGACCGTCCCGGTCGTCGAGCCAGCGCACGGAGAAAGGCAGGGGCGCGAGCGCGAGGACGAGCGCCCGCCCCACATGGCCCGCGCCGAAGAGAAGGACGGGCGTGCGAACCTCGCCGTGGACCTCGCGCCACTTGGTCCAGCAGTCGTCGCCCACGGCCGACGAGAGATCCCGCTTCACGCGGCTGTCCTCGAGGCGGCATTCGACCTCGAACAGGCCGCCCTCGCCTTCCGCCTCCACCAGCGGCGCAAGATCCTCCAGGTCCCGTCTGTCGAAGGTTTCGATCAGGATCTTCACCCGCCCGCCGCAGCACTGGCCGAGATCGGGACCGAGCGCCTGATCGACGATGCGCGCGGCGCCCCGGCCCAGGGCCAGCATGTCCCGGGCGATGTCGAGCATCCGGAATTCGAGCTGGCCGCCTCCGATGGTGCCGTGGAAGGCGCCGTCGGGCCGCATGACCATGCGCGCCCCGGTCTCGCGCGGCGCGGAGCCCTTCACATCGTGCACGGTGATCAGCGCCGCGGCCCCGTGCCGCCTGATGAAGTCACTGAGCTGCCGCCAGACCTTCACCCCATGGGCCTCCCCCGCAGGGCCTCGCAGGCGCGCAGGATCGCCTCGGGCGTCGCGGGCGCGTTCAGCGGCACGGGTTTCGTGGGATCGAGCGCATGGACCGCATCGGCCAGCGCGCAGAACACGCTGTTCGCCAGCATGATCGGCGGTTCGCCCACGGCCTTCGAGCGGTAGATCGTCTCTTCGCGGTTCGCGTTCGGATAAAGCGTCACCTTGAAATCGGCGGGCACGTCGGATGCGACCGGGATCTTGTAGGTGGACGGCGCATGGGTCAGCAGGTGCCCTTCGCGGCTGAAGACCAGTTCCTCGGTCGTCAGCCAGCCCATCCCCTGCACGAAGCCGCCCTCGATCTGGCCGATGTCGATAGCCGGATTGAGCGACCGGCCGACATCGTGGAGGATGTCCGTGCGCAGCAGGCGGTTCTCGCCGGTCAGGGTATCGACGACAACCTCCGAGCAGGCCGCCCCATAGGCGAAGTAGAAGAAGGGCCGGCCTGTCGCCTTCTGGCGGTCCCAGGTGATCTTCGGTGTCCTGTAGTGGCCGGCTTCCGAGAGCTTGACGCGCGCGAGGATGCACTGGCTCGCGAGTTCCGGGAAGGACAGGCTCCGGTTGCCGATGAAGACCCGGTCGTCGCGGAACTCGATCTGCTCCTCGGGAACGCCATAGGCCTCGGCCGCATGGGCCGCCATGCGCCGCCTGATGGCGGCCGCCGCAATGCGCGCGGCCATGCCGTTGAGGTCGGACCCGGAGGAAGCGGCTGTCGGCGACGTGTTCGGCACCTTCGCGGTCGTCGTCGCCGTGATGCGCACGCGATCCATGGAGATGCCGAACTCCTCGGCCACCACCTGCGCCACCTTGATGTAGAGCCCCTGCCCCATCTCGGTGCCGCCATGGTTCAGATGAACGGAGCCGTCCTGATAGACATGCACCAGTGCGCCCGCCTGATTCATGTGGGTCAGCGTGAAGCTGATGCCGAACTTCACGGGCGTGAGGGCGATCCCGCGCTTCATGATCGGCGAGGATGCGTTGAAAGCGGCGATCTCCTCGCGCCGCGCGCGATAATCCGATGTGCGCTCGAGGGCCTGCACGAGACCGAGGAGCGTGTCGGTCTCCTCCACCTCCATGCCGTAGGGCGTCAGGTTCTGTCCCGGCCGGTAGAAATTGGCGTAGCGCACGTCGAGCGGATCGCGCCCCGTCGCCCAGGCGATCTGGTCCATCACGTGCTCGATGGCGAGCATGCCCTGCGGGCCGCCGAAGCCGCGGAAAGCCGTGTTGGACACCGTGTTGGTCTTCAGCCGTTTCGACGCGATGTGGGCGGCCGGCATCCAGTAGGCGTTGTCGGCATGGAACATCGCCCGGTCCACGACACCGCTGGACAGGTCCGCCGAATAGCCGCATCGGGCGAGGAGATCGACCGCGTAGCCCTGGATGCGCCCTTCCTCGTCGAAGCCGACCTTCCAGTCGCAGCGGAAGTCATGCCGCTTGCCGGTGAGGATGAAATCGTCGTCACGGTCGAGACGCAGCTTGCAGGGTCGCCCCGTCACGCGTGCCGCAAGGGCAGCGGTGACGGCCCACTGGGTCGCCTGGCTCTCCTTGCCGCCGAAGCCGCCGCCCATGCGGCGCGTCTCGCAGGTCACATAGGCGTCGGGAAGATTCAGCACGCGGGCCACCACGTGCTGCACCTCCGTGGGGTGCTGGGTCGAGGAATAGACGTGGATGTCTCCATCCTCGCCGGGGACCGCGAGGGCGACCTGACCTTCGAGATAGAAATGCTCCTGCCCGCCGACGCGGAACTGTCCCTCGAGCCGACGGGGCGACCCGGCGATGGCGGCATCCGCATCGCCACGGCCATAGGCGTAATCCGGCAGCACCGTCTCGCCGCGCTCCAGGGCGTCCTCGACCGTGATGCTGGGCCTCTCGGCCTCGATTTCCATCACGGCCTTCTTGACCGCGCGGCGCGCGACGTCGCGGCTCGTCGCCACGACGGCGAAGAGCGCCTGGCCCAGGAAGCTGATCTCGGTCGCGGCGAACAGCGGATCGTCACCGAAGGCGGGCGACACGTCGTTCTTGCCCGGAACGTCGGCGGCGGTGAGCACCGCGACGACGCCGGAGATCTCGCGCACGGCGGAAACATCGAGGGAAACGAGGCGGCCGCGCGCCTTCGGCGACTGGCCGATCGCCACGTGCAGCGTGCCCTCGGGCTCGCGGATATCGTCGATGTACTGCGCCGATCCCTGAACGTGTTTGAAGCCGGAATCGTGCGGCAGCGGTTGCCGGATATGGCGAAGCGCTTCCGTATCGACAGGTTTGGCCGGTGCGTTCATGACTCTACTCCGCCGCCTCGAGCCCTTCGCGCCGGCCGATGATCCGGGTTGCGCGGGTCTGGCCGGAGGCGGTCTCGCTCAGGGCCTTGAAGACGAGGTTGCGTGCGACCGTCGCGCGATAGACCGCCGAGGCCCGATGGTCGTCGAGGGGCTGATAATCCCGTTCCATGGCCGCCAGCGCCTGGCCCCAGGATGAGGGTTCGTCGAGCGATACGCCCGCAAGCGCCCGCTCCGTCTCGCTGGCGCGCTTCGGAACCCCCGCCATGCCGCCGAACGCGATGCGCGCCTGCACGATGCGGCGGCCATCGAGGGTGAACTTGGAGGCGCCCATCGCGGCCGAAATGTCCTCGTCGAACCGCTTGGAGACCTTGTAGGCCCGGAAAGCCTCGTCGGCTTGCAGCTTCGGCACGGATATGCGGCGCACGAACTCGCCGGGCAGGCGATCCTGCTTGCGATAGGCGATGAAGAAGCTTTCGAGGGGAATGGACCGCGTGTTCTCGCCCTCGCGCAGTTCCAACTCGGCCCCGAGCGCGATGAGCGCCGGGGCGAGGTCGCCGATGGGCGATCCATTGGCGATGTTGCCGCCCACCGTCCCGGAGGCGCGCACCTGCGCGGAGCCGAACCGGCGCATGAGTTCGCCGAGATCGGGATCGATGCGGGCAAGGGAAGAGTAAGCCTCGGCATGGGTCACGGTCGCGCCGATCACGAGCGTCTCCGCGGAATCCTCGATGAGGTCGAGACCCGCCACACGCCCGAGCCAGATGATCTTCTCCAGATCGGCCATGCCCTTCGTGATCCACAGGCCGACGTCCGTGCACCCGGCGACGAGCGTGGCATCGGGGTGCCGGGCGTAAAGCGTGGCAAGCGACGCCTCGCTGGTCGGCGCAGCAAAGAAGGAGTTCTCGCTGCCGATGAAGACATCCTGTCCATCGGACAGTGCCGCGAGGCCCCGTGCCGTCTGCTCGCTGGCCTCGGCAAACGTGTCGTTCGGCGGCTGCTCGCAGGCTTCGAGCGCCGCGTCCACGATGGGGCGGTAGCCCGTGCAGCGACAGAGATTGCCTGCCAGGACGTCGTTGATGCTTTCGCGGCTCAAGGGCCGCTCGTTTCGATGATAAAGAGTGAAGAGGCTCATCACGATCCCTGGCGTGCAGAAGCCGCACTGGGATCCGTGGTTCGCGATCATTGCGGATTGAACCGGGTGCAGATCGTCGCCCGCGGCCAGATCCTCGACGGTCACGACCTCCGCTCCGTCGACCTGTCCCAGCAGCAGGATGCAGGCATTGACGGGCTCGTAATGCACCCGCCCGCCCCTGAGGCGTCCGAGCGCCACGGTGCAGGCGCCGCAATCGCCTTCCGCGCAGCCTTCCTTGGTGCCGAGGCGGCGTTCCTGAAGCCTCAGATAGTCCAGAAGCGTCGTTTGTGGATGAAAGCCCGAAACCTCGACCGGCTGGCCCTTGCGCCAAAAGCGGATCGCTTCCCGTGTCACGATGATCCTCCGCCGGGTTAAGCCCGGCCTGTTATGGTGGGCCGGGAAGAATGACGGAGCAAGGCCTTTTCGCCAAGTGTGCCGGCCAGCGCATCCTCAACAGAAGAGCAAGCCGGCGGCCTGGCTTACCAGGTGCCCGTATTGGGCATGGACGCCCACGGTTCCTGCACGGGCTTTGGTTCGCCCCGCTGCAGCAGTTCGATGGAGATGTTATCGGGGGTCTTGACAAAGGCCATGTAGCCGTCGCGGGGCGGACGGTTGATGGTGACGCCCGCGTCCATCAGCTTCCGGCAGGTCTCGTAGATATCATCGACCCGGTAGGCGAGATGGCCGAAATTGCGCCCGCCCGCGTATTCGTGCTCGTCCCAGTTATAGGTGAGTTCCAGAAGCGGAGCCTTCGTGTCCTTGGCCTTTTCCACGTCTCCCGGGGCTGCCAGGAACACAAGGGTGAAGCGGCCCTTCTCGTTCTCCGTCCGGCGGACCTCGACGAGCCCGAACTTGTTGCAGAAGAAGTCGAGGGATTGGTCGAGGTTCGAGACCCGAACCATCGTGTGCAGGTATTCCATAGTCGTCTCTCCTGAAGCTCAAGACTGGAGGATGATGGAGCGAGGCGGCTGCCGGTGCGCCGGATGGGAGCCTGCCGGGAGGAAGCTTCGGAGCAACCCTCGGCTCCCGAGGCCGTAAGCCGCCCTAGGTGATGGCGCATTTCCTGGGGAGATCAAGAGCTACCTTCTAATGGCACGTAAAAAGCCTTGGAATTGCTCAACAAGAAGTGATTTCTAACGCACATAGCCTCAGCCGAACTTGATCCCTATCGTCGCGACCCTAGTATTTAACGAAATTACGTTACAAGAGAATTGCCGATGCGCACCGACACAGCCCAGATTGTCCGCCTCGACGAATACCGGCCCAGCGATTTTCTGATCGATCGCGTCGAACTCGATTTCAAGCTCCACCCGACGGCGACCAGGGTCACGGCAACGCTTTCGATCCGGCCCAACCCTGAAGGGCGCAGCGATGCCCCCTTGGTTCTCGACGGCGACGAGGTGAACCTGAAGGCGGTGGCGCTCGACGGGCGCCCCCTGCCGGTGGCAGAGTTCGAGGTCTCTCCGCAATCCCTTGCGATCGCCCAGCCTCCCCGGCAGCCCTTCACCCTGACGATCGAGACAGAGATCAACCCGACGGCGAACACCAAGCTGATGGGGCTCTACCGGTCCGGCGGCAATTACTGCACGCAGTGCGAGGCCGAAGGATTCAGGCGCATTACCTATTTTCTCGACCGTCCCGACGTGCTGGCGGTCTACACGACCCGCATCGAGGCCGAGCAGGACGAAGCGCCCGTTCTTCTGGGCAATGGCAATCCCGTCGAGAGCGGAGCCATCGACGGCACTGCCCGGCATTATGCGGTCTGGCACGACCCGCATCCCAAGCCGTCCTATCTCTTTGCGCTCGTCGGAGGCCGTCTCGGCAGCGTCCGCAAGACCTTCACCACCATGAGCGGGCGCACGGTCGAACTCGCGATCTACGTGGAGTCCGGCAAGGAGGGGCGCGCCGACTATGCTCTCGACGCCCTCGAGCGCTCCATGCGCTGGGACGAGAAGGTCTTCGGCCGCGAATACGATCTCGACGTATTCAACATCGTCGCCGTGTCCGATTTCAACATGGGCGCGATGGAGAACAAGGGCCTCAACATCTTCAACGACAAATACGTGCTGGCGAGTCCGGAAACTGCGACCGATGCGGATTACGCCAACATCGAGGCCATCATCGCCCACGAGTATTTCCACAATTGGTCCGGGAACCGCGTCACCTGTCGCGATTGGTTCCAGCTCTGCCTGAAGGAAGGGCTGACGGTCTTCCGCGATCAGGAGTTCTCATCCGACGAGCGTTCCCGGCCGGTGCATCGCATCGCCGAGGTAAAGACCCTGAGGGCAAGGCAGTTCCTCGAGGATTCGGGCCCCCTCGCCCACCCGGTCAGGCCGACCCAGTATCGGGAGATCAACAACTTCTACACGGCCACCGTCTACGAGAAAGGCGCGGAGATCGTGCGGATGCTCAAGACGATCATCGGCGACGACGACTTCCGGCGCGGCATGGATCTGTATTTCGAGCGGTGCGATGGCACGGCTGCGACGGTCGAGGACTTTCTGAAAGCCTTCTCCGACGTCACGGGCCAGGATCTGTCCCACTTCTCGCGCTGGTACGAACAGGCAGGCACGCCGCGGGTCGATGTCAAAGGGCATTACGACGCCGCGGCGCAGACCTACAGGCTCGATTTCGAGCAGGGCACGCCTCCGACGCCCGGCCAGCCGTCAAAGCAGCCCATGGTGATCCCCATCGTCCTCGGTCTCGTGGCGGAGGACGGATCCCCGCTTCAGGCTGCGTGCGAGCGCGTGGATCCGCGAGGCGTGTTCGTGTTCGACACGGCCTCGGACAGCCTGACCTTCTCGGGCGTGAGCGCCCGGCCCGTGCCCTCGCTGTTCCGGGGATTCTCGGCGCCGGTGAAGGTGTCCCTCGACATGTCGAACGAGGAGCTTCTCGCGCTGTTGCAGCATGACGTGGACGCCTTCAACCGCTGGCAGGCGGCGCAGACCGTCGCCATGCGCCTGCTGGTCGGGCTCTCGACAGGTGCGGCCGCAGCCGATGATGGTGTCGAAGCCCTTGCTTCCGCGCTTTGCGCCTTCATGAGCGCGGACGCGCTGCGCGATCCGGCGTTTGCAGCGCTCGTCCTGAACCTGCCGAGCGAAGCCGACATCGCGCAGGAGATCGGCGCCGATGTCGATCCTGACGCCATTCACCGGACGCGCATGGATATGCGTCGGCGCATCGGCCAGGGCTGCTCCAAAAGCCTGCCGGAACTCTACCAGGCGCTTGCCGACGCGGGACCCTACAGCCCGGATGCAGCGAGCGCCGGGCGCCGCGCCCTGCGCAACGCCTGCCTCGATCTCCTGGCCGCCGCAGATGGGAGCCTCGGAGAGCGGCTCGCAAGCGAGCAGTTCGAGACTGCCAGCAACATGACCGACCGCATGGCTTCGCTCAACGTGCTCATGACATTGCCGGGCGAAGCACGCGAGAAGGCGCTTGCCCGGTTCGAGGAGCGCTATCGCGACGAACCGCTCGCCCTCGACAAATGGTTCACCCTCCAGGCCGTCATTCCGGAGGGCGACACCCTCGACCGCGTGAAGCACCTGATGGGACATCCCGCTTTCTCGATCAACAACCCCAACCGGGTTCGATCGCTGATCGGCAGCTTCGCGATGGTGAATCAGGTACAGTTCAACCGGATCGACGGAGCCGGATACGGCTTCCTTGCGTCGATCGTCCTGCGTGTCGACGAGTTGAATCCCCAGCTCGCGGCCCGCCTGCTGACCGCTTTCAGTACGTGGCGCATGATGGAGGCGACGCGCCGCTCCCATGCGGAGCAGGCCCTCCGTTCGATTGCACAAAAATCGAATCTGTCGCGCGATGTCGGGGATATCGTGAGCCGCGCACTTGAGGGCAGCAAAGCGGCGTGACGACCGGACAGGGGCAGGTTCCCTTAGGTTATCCAAGCAATCCCCAGACCCGGATCGAGGTTGGAAATTTTTTGTTAACCTGCCCGTTCACATAACTAGACAAATCACCTGCCCATGATTCTATTGTTAGTGATTCGGAGAGATGCGGCACGTCCTCCGATATAGGACGCAAACGGTTCCGAAGGGAGCATCGCATGGCGGGGGCGGTGACCGCATGCGTACCCGCGCGTGCGGGTACGATTCTGGGGGTGGCGCGATCTGACGCGAACCCGGCCTATCGCAGGCTTGAACAATACGAACCGCTCCTGAGGCTCGCTGTCCCAGCGCTTCTGGTCGTTTTCCTTGTAACGCTCGCAATGAGCGCCTGGATCCAGGTGCGCGAAGGCCGCAAGGACACCCTTCTCGACGCCATCAACGACATCGACATCATCGCCTCCCTGTCGGCCGCGAAACTCGGCAATCACAGGGCCCCGGCCGACCGCAGTCAGGCTGCCGCGCAGCTCGACGAGCTGGCGAAGGGCATGCCGGCCAGCGCATTGACGCAGAGCCGCACGCTCCTGCTGGTCGATCACTCGGGCACGGTCCTCGCCTCCTATCCGGCCTCCGAGGTTGCGCCACGCACGCTCGGCGACGTCCTGGGCGACGCGCAGCCTCTCGCGCTCTTTGCCGACCGCGCCGGCGTGATGACGATCAGGCTGCCGGGCGGCGACGAGGGCATCGCGACGGTGCGCGCGCTTCCCGTCTCATCCGGCCAGATCGCCATCGTTCAGCCTCTGCCGCGGGTTCTTTCCGGCTGGTGGGCGCGCACCATCGGGCATGTTTCGCTGCTCGCTGCGACGATCGTGGTCCTTTTAGGAATCGGGCTGGCCTACGTGATGCAGGCTAACCGCGCGCGCGCCGCGGACGAGGTCTGCGAAAAGGTGCGCGACAGGATCGACTCCGCCCTCAACCGTGGGCGCTGCGGCTTGTGGGACTGGGACATCGGGCGCGGACGGATCTACTGGTCCGATTCCATGTACGAGCTTCTCGGCTACGAGAGGCAGGACGAGTTCCTGTCTTTCGGCGAAGTGAACACCATGATCCATCCCGAGGATCAGGACCTCTACACGCTCGCCGAGCAGCTTGCCTCGGCCAGCACGTCGCTTGTCGATTATGAATTCCGCATCCGCAGCGCCGGCGGCGAATGGGTGTGGCTTCGCGCCCGCGCCGAACTGATGAACGATCCCGACGACGCGGCAAGCCATCTCGTGGGGATCGCGGTCGATGTGACCGAACAGCGCGGGCTTGAGGAAAAGACCGCCAGGGCCGACGCGCGCCTGCACGATGCCATCGAGGCGATCTCCGAGGCTTTCGTCCTGTGGGATGCGAGCAACCGGCTCGTGCTGTGCAACTCGAAATTCCAGAAGCTGCATGAGCTGCCTCCGGACGCGGCCGTGCAGGGCCTGACCTATGCGGAAGTGATGGCCCTGGGCCGCCCGCCGGAAGTACAGCATCAGTTCCTTCGCCGTGAACAGCAGGATGTCGGAGCCCGCACCTACGAGGCGCGTCTCCAGGACGGCCGCTGGCTCCAGATCAACGAGCGCCGCACGAAGGACGGCGGCTACGTCTCCGTCGGCACGGACATCACCGCGCTCAAGCGCCACGAGCACCGCCTCGTCGAGTCGGAGAAGGAACTCATCGCGACGGTTCTCGATCTCAAGCAATCCCGCCAGAAACTCGAAGCCCAGGCGCAGCAGCTTGCCGACTTGGCCGAGCGCTATCTCGAGCAGAAGGCCCAGGCCGAGAGCGCCAATCGCGCGAAGTCCGAATTCCTGGCCAACATGAGCCACGAGCTGCGCACCCCGCTCAACGCCATCATCGGCTTCGCGGAAGTGATGCAGAGTGGGATCTTCGGTTCGCTCGGCTCCGAAAAGTACGAGGAATATTGCACCGATATCCGCTCGAGCGGCGAATATCTCCTGTCGGTCATCAACGACATCCTGGATATGTCGCGCATCGAGGCGGGCCGCACGACGCTGACCCGGCAGCCCGTCGAGGTCCATGCATCGATCCAGCGGGCGCTCAAGCTCGTCGGCGAGCAGACCAAGGCCAAGAACCTCTCGGTGACGGTGGACGTGAGCCCGGAGGATATCGTGATCTCGGCGGACGAGCGCGCCCTGCACCAGATCCTCGTCAATCTCCTGCAGAACGCCACGAAGTTCACGAGCGATGGCGGCTGCATCACGGTCCGCACGCGCCAAGCGGGCGATGCCATCAATATCTATGTCGAGGATAACGGCATCGGCATTCCGCCGCATGCGCTGCACAAGCTCGGCCAGCCCTTCGAGCAGGTCGAGACCGAGTTCTCGAAGAGCTACAAGGGCTCCGGCCTCGGTCTCGCCATCGCCCGTTCGCTCACCGAGCTTCATGGCGGCAACCTGCGCATCAGAAGTCAGGAAGGCCTCGGCACTATCGTGCTCGTGCACCTTCCGCTGATGGAAGCGACCAGCGCCGATATCGCCCTCGCCGACGCGGCGGCCTAGCGCATCGTGCGGAAGCGGCGGTCCGCGTTAGCGACCCGAAGGGCCACGCCCGTGAAAAGTGGATCCGGCTTTCCGCTCGTACGATGCGCCAGCCCAGAGAAGCCGCATCGGAGCTGATCCCAAGAGTGCGAGTCCACTTTTGGGCACGCCGCCCGAAGGCGGCGTACGAAGCTCTAAGAAACCGACGCAGAACGTAGCGAGCCCGCGCGGCAGCGCGTGAACTACGCTGCAAAGGGTGCCCGCAAGCAAGCAGTCGATCCCACACGCAAACGCCGCCCCGGGTTGGCGACTCGCGCATTGGGCGGAACCGGAGATCCGGGTCAGCGAAGAGTGGATACGGAAAACCGGATGTTACGACGCGCCGCTTGAGGGCACGAGCATTGGATCAGGGCTACAACCTGCCCGCTGCGGGAGTCGTGCACACGCCCTTCAGGGAGCCAGGCATGGCGAGGATGACGCCAAAGGCGGCGGAGTTTCGGCTCCGCCGCCTTTTGTGTGTGGTGTGTTGCCCGGTCTGGCCGGCTGTTCGGCTCGGCTCAGAAGTCGGTCCACTGGTTCATCGTCTGCGAGCCCTGGATCGCGTTGCGCACCAGGCTGACATTGCTGCAGTTCTCGATCGTCAGCACCCCGAGCCCGTCGAACACGATGTAGGTGTTCGCCCCATAAGCGTAGATCGCGCTGTGGGTCAGCACGTCCAGCCGCGACACCCCGGCAAAGGACAGCACGTCGCCCGCCTCGAAATCCTTCACCACATCGTTGCCGGTCAGCAGGCT